>PKVW01000030.1 GCA_003131585.1 Acidobacteriaceae bacterium | reverse complement strand
GCGCGCCGTCATGACGCCGCCGGTTGACGCGATCGTCGCGCGGCTTACCGCGCTGCATCCCAAACGCATCGACCTGTCGCTCGATCGCATCGAGCGGCTGCTGGCGGCGCTCGATCATCCCGAACGAAAATTACCGCCGGTGATTCATGTCGCCGGCACCAACGGCAAGGGCTCGACGTGCGCGATGTTGGAGAGCATTTACCGGGCATCGGGTTTGCGTGTCGGGCTGTTTACCTCGCCGCACCTGGTCTCGTTTCGGGAACGGATCCAGGTGAACCGGCAGCTTATCAGTGAGGCGGAGGTGATACGACTGGTGGACGAACTGCGAGTACTGCAAGGTAGCGCCGGCGTCCCGCCCGGCAGGCGCAAGGGATTACCGCCATCTTCGTGCGGTGCGGATCAGTCCGTAAGCAACGACGCAGAACCAGAAGTCGACGAGCAGGCCTACATCGAGTTGGAACGGGCGATGGCGCGGCAGGGGAAGGGAGGGTGTGAGGAGGAAGTAGGCGATGTTGCCTAGAATGATGGCGAGGAGAGCCTGGAGCAGATTTACGAGCACCGACGGTTTAGACACCGGGGTCATGGTGGGCGGATAACCCGAGCGGGTCCCTGGCTTGAGAAGGAAACGTCATTTGCTACGGCGGGAAGGAATCCCAACTATCGGGAATTACTCGGCCTTAGCGATTTCTGAAATGTATAAACGCGTATGTGAACAGTGCCACAAGCGCCGTGTCGAGCACAGACACCGTTAGCGTCGGAATCCAGAACAAGAATAATCTTAAAGTCTTACTTCCGAGTCGGCTAGCCACAAAAAACAGTGAAAAGAACAGAATCGCGAGAGCCCAGAAAAGAGGTGAATAGGCACTCATTGTGAGTCCACCCGCGACGGCGCCCAAACCCGTTGCCTTCTGTTCACTAATTCCTCTAAAGATTGACCAACGACCTGGGATACACTCCGCGAGGAATATCGCGGCTAACCCGCTCAGGATGCCCTTGACGTAGTCCATAACTTTAGCCTTCTTGGTCGACCAGCGATTATATTCCCCTCGCCACTGGGGTTCGAATCTACGGTTCGCAACGCCTCTATCTCGCCAGCATGAACCGATCACGGCATCGATAAGCCGTCTTGCTGCTAACATTCCTTCGTAACCTCCGCCATGCTTGAACTCACCACGCCGGTGCAATACGTCAAAGGAATTGGCCCCAAGCTGGCGGAGATTCTTGCCACCAAAGGCATTGCCACGGTGGGCGATCTGCTCAATTATCTGCCCTTTCGCTACGAAGACCGGCTGAATCCGCGCGGGATTGCGGAGTTGCACGCCGGCGAAATGGCCACCGTGATTGGCGAAGTGCGCAACTCGGGGCTGTTTCGTACCCGTAAAATGCCCATCTTCCAGTTGACTGTGGGACAGGGACGATCCAAGCTGCGCTGCCTCTGGTTCCATGGCGCCTACTTGCAGGATAAGTTCAAGCCCGGCCAGTTGATCGCGCTCTACGGGAAAGTGGAGCAGGACCAGCGCAGCGGAGAGCTGCAGATTGTGCAGCCGCAGTTTGAGATGCTGGGCGATGCCGCCGGAGACGCCGCGGATGACAAGGCCGCCGCGTCGCTCGAAGTGGGGCGCATCGTGCCCATCTATGAGTCGGCCGGGCAAGGCCGCGTGACTGCACGCTGGTTTCGCCGCATCATCCGCACGGCGCTCGACGATCTGACCCCCGAACTAGCCGAAACCATTCCGGCAGCGGTACGCGATCGTCTGGCGCTGCTTTCGCCGCGAGAGGCGTTGTGGAAAGTGCACTGGCCCGAGGCGGGAGAGAGTTTCGAAGATTTGCAGTCGGCACGCACGCCCGCGCACATCCGTCTGATCTTTGAAGAATTGTTTTTTACCGAACTGGGGCTGGAACTCAAGCGCCGCCAGCAAAAGGCTCAGACTGGAATCGCTTTTCGCCTGGACGACCGCGTGCGCCAGGCCATCAAGAAGATCCTTCCCTTCCACCCCACGGCGGCCCAGAAGCGCGTATTGAAGGAGATCGCCGATGACATGCAAAAGCCGCATCCCATGCGGCGTTTGCTGCAGGGGGATGTAGGCTCGGGAAAAACCATCATCGGCTTCCAGGCGGCGATCATCGCCATCGAGAATGGATATCAGGTGGCGTTGATGGCGCCCACCGAGATTCTTGCGCAACAGCATTATTTTTCCGCGCGCAGAATTCTGGAGAATGCGGGATACCGCATCGTCCTGCTGACCGGCTCTCTGGAGGCCGACCGCAAGCGCGAAATCCGCCGCCATATTGCTCAGGGTAACGCGCAGCTCGTCATCGGCACGCATGCTCTGCTGGAAGAAAAAGTTGAGTTCGCGAAGCCGGGACTGGTGATCGTCGATGAGCAGCACCGCTTCGGCGTTTTGCAGCGCCTGAAGCTGATGAAGAAATCGGGCGATGGCAGCGAGGGGCGTGGCCAAGCTGCCGCCAGTGCGGGCTCCGCGGCAAGCACAGCCGACAAGAATCCTGCCGAGCCTGACGTCCTGGTCATGACCGCCACGCCCATTCCGCGGACGCTGGCGCTCACGCTTTATGGGGATCTCGATCTCAGTGTGCTCGACGAACTTCCTCCGGGCCGCACTCCCATCGTCACGCGAAGAATTACCGACGCCCGCTCCCCCGAGGTATGGGATTTCGTGCGCAAGCACGCAGTGGCGGGGCATCAGGCGTATGTGGTCTACCCGATTATCGCCGAAGGCGAGGAGACCGAACTGAAGGCTGCGATCAAGATGTATCGCGAACTCAGCGGGAAAGTGTTCGCCGATCTGAAAGTCGGGTTGCTGCACGGCCGCCTGGATTCCGAGTTGAAAGATCAGGTCATGCGCAGGTTCCAAAAAGGCGAGTTGCAGATTCTGGTTGCGACCACGGTGATTGAGGTTGGCGTGGATGTGCCCAATGCAACGGTGATGGTGATTGAGCACGCCGAGCGCTTTGGTCTGGCCCAGCTTCACCAGCTACGCGGACGGATTGGGCGCGGAGCTGCGAAGTCCTACTGCATACTGATGACAGGCGGGAAAGTGACGGAAGAGGGCGAGCGCCGCCTCGACGCCATGGTGCGCACCAACGACGGCTTCCAGATCGCAGAGCTCGATCTCGAACTACGCGGACCGGGAGAGTTTTTCGGTACGCGGCAGGCCGGCATGCCGAGCTTCCGCGTGGCCAACCTGATTCGCGACCGGCAGTTACTGGAACTGGCCAAGCGTGAGGCCGCGGCAGTGATGGCTGGGCCCAATGCCGAAGTCACGCAGGTGGAAATCAGTCGAGCCCTCGTCGCCTTGCGCACGCGCTGGCAGCATACCTACGGGTTGGTTGAGGTGGGCTGAAGAAGTAGACTGAACTGGTAGAATCGAACCGATGGCCGGAACTTCTCAACTGATTCAGATCGAGCTTGGGCCGCCGCTACGGATGCCTAAGCCGGACTGGCTGCGGGCCAAAGCACCGGTCGGGGAGAACTTCCACAACCTCAAAAAACTGGCGCGGGGATTGGGCTTGCATACCGTTTGCGAGTCGGCGCAGTGTCCGAACATCGGTGAATGCTGGAATCACAAGACCGCGACCTTCATGCTGCTGGGCGAGATCTGCACCCGGCGCTGCGGATTCTGCGCCGTGCCCAAGGGCCGGCCAGAGCCTATCGACTGGGACGAACCACGCCGGGTAGCTGAGGCTGTTGCCACTCTCGGCCTAAAACACGCGGTCGTGACCAGCGTGAATCGCGATGATGACAACGTCGGCGGCGCCCGAGTTTTCGCCGGGACCATTCGCGAGATTCGCAAGCGGATTCCAGATTGCCGCATCGAGGTGCTGATCCCTGACTTTCAAGGGCTGGAAGAACCGTTGAAGATCGTGCTCGACGCGCAGCCCGACGTTCTCAACCACAATACCGAAACCGTGCCCCGTCTTTATCGCGTGGTACGCTCGGGCGCCCGTTACGAGCGCACCCTCACTCTGCTCGAGAACGCCAAGAAATTTTCTTCCGGCATGGTGACGAAGAGTGGCGTGATGGTGGGACTGGGTGAATCCACGGAGGAACTGGTCGAGGTGTTCCGCGATCTCGGCGGCCGCGGCGTTGACATTCTCACCGTAGGCCAGTATCTGCGTCCCTCGCGCGATCACTTGCCCATCGCGCGGTTCTACTCGCCCGAAGAATTCCGCGGGTTGCGGGAGGAAGCGTTGCGCTTCGGCTTCCGCCACGTTGAGTCGGGCCCGCTGGTACGGTCCAGTTATCATGCGCACGAGCAGGCTGAATCCACATGCGCCCCCGCGCGGGCCGCGTTCTAGGCGCTGCATGCGAAGGACTCGCGGCACATGCTGAGCGCGCTGCTGGTGCTGCTGGGCTTCTTTGCGGGGCTGCTGGGAGCGTTGACCGGCATCGGCGGCGGCATCCTGCTTTCGCCCATCCTCGCGCTGCATTTTGGAATCCCCATCCGGCAGGCCATTGGAACCAGCCTGGTTGCCGTGATCACTACCTCTGCGGCAAGTTCTTCCGTGCATCTCCAGCGCCACACCACCGATATTCGTCTCGGCATGACGCTCGAACTGGCAACGTCTTTTGGAGCGGCCGTTACGGCGTATCTGGTCGGCTACTTCAACCGCAATGCGCTGGAGGGAATATTTGCCGGTTTCTTGCTGTACAGTTCCATCACCATTTTGTCGCGCGGCGGCAAGGTAAGAAAAGAAGATCAGGAAGAGGCTTCCGTTAAAAGCGACGGTGAGACCGTCATTCCGCCCTACGAGCCTCAGCGCTATCCACTCGGCCTGGGCGCGTCTCTGGTGGCAGGCGGGCTTTCCGGTTTACTCGGCATCGGCGGCGGTCCCATCAAAGTTCCGGTGATGTACATCTTCATGAATGTTCCGCTGATGGTGGCCACGGCGACCTCGAATTTCATGATCGGAGTCACGGCCGCGGCCAGCGCCATCGTCTACTACCGGCGCGGAGACGTTCTAGTGGATATCGCTGCTCCGCTGGCCGTGGGCGTGTTTCTGGGCTCGCTGCTGGGCGCGCGATTGGCGCCGCGCATTCAAACGAAATACGTAGTCTATTTGCTGGTGGCGATCATGCTCTATCTCGCCGGTCACCTGCTCGTGCACCTGCTTACGGGAGGCGCCGCCGCATGAGCCAGCTCCGCGAACCGGCCTTCGATCGCGTGGTGGCGCTGGTGTTGCGCGTGGGCGCCTTCGGATGTTTCTTCATCATGCTGGCCGGATTGGTGATTGGACTCTTCGTCCCCGGACACATTCCGGCAGCCATCAAACGCGCGGGCGTGCTGCTGATGCTGGCCACACCGGTAGTACGGGTTGCGGTTGCGGGCGTCCTGTTTCTGCGCGAAAAGGATTGGAAGTACGGGGCAATCTCGTTGGGAGTGCTCGCGATTCTAGTGCTGAGCGCGGTTTCCGGCATCGGAGAGCACTGAAGGGAATTGAGTGATTGAGTGATTGAGTGATTTTGTGATTTTGTGAATGCAAATCATTCAAGGTTCTTCAATCACCCAATCACAAAATCGCTCGATCACTCAATCAGAAGACGTGCAGCTTGATGCTGAGATATTTCTTGGGATTCTCCCGGATCGCTTTCACCAGGCCCTGGGTCTCCTCGAGCATGTGGTTGGCATTGTTGTAGAGCGTCTCGTCCTTGAGCAGCTTTCCGGCCGTCCCCTGGCCCGCCTCGAGTTCGCTGGTCAGCGCCGCCAGCTTGGTCATCGTCGTGTCAATCTTCTTTGCAAGTTCTTCGTCCTTGAGCAGCCTTCCAGCGGTTCCCTTCCCGGCGTTCAGGTCTTCACTCACCTTCTTCAGGTTGGCGACTGTGTCGTTGGCATTGTTGTAGAGAGTCGGATCTTTCAAGAATTTTCCCGCCGTGCCTTTGCCTTGTTGCAGGTCGTCCACCACCGCGTTCATCCTGTCGAGGGTGCCGACGAACTTGTTGTAGGCATCGTTGTTATTGATCAACTGGCCCAGGCTGCCCTGGCCCTTGGCGATCTCGTCAACAATTCCCTTGAACTCCGTGATGGTCTGCGAGAAGCGGTCATATAGAGTGGGATCGTAAATCAACTTGCCCAGCGAGCCTTTGCCGCTTTCCGCGAAGGCGAGGATGCGGTCGGCGCGCTTGAGCAGTGCGTCCATGTTCTGCAGCGTGCTCTGGCTGGAGCGCACCACTTCGTTGAAGTCGGGATGCACGTGGGTGGGAAGCGTTTCGCCATCCTGCACCGGCGCACCGATGGCCTGCGAGCTGTCGATATCCAGGTAAGTTTCGCCCAGCACGCCGGCCGTGTCCAGAGCCGTGACCGAATCGCGGCGCAGGTTGAAACCATACTTCGTGCTCACCTTCATGATCACTTCCACGGGAGTGATTTGTTTGTCTTTGTCGGGGACAATGCGAATGGCCGAAACGTTGCCGATATCGACGCCACTGAGCCGCACCGGCGCGCCCACCCGCAGCCCTTCCGCATTGTCGAAGAATGACATCAAGGTGATGCGATGCGAGAACAGGCCGCTGGTCCCGGACATCAGAAATAAAAGCAGCGCCAACACCAAGCTGGCGAAAACCACGGTGAGGCCGACGCGAAGTTGCGACCATTTGAGCTGCTTCTGGCTCGGCAAATGATTTCCTCAGACCGCCATCCGCGTCATCTGCGGCGGCGCACGGAAACAGCTCCACACTCCTGCTGTCCCCTCGCAGCATCATAACAAAACCGGAGCCCACTCTTAAGCGCGTTGCGGGCGAAGGGCTGGCAGCAGCAAGAGGGCGAGCAGGTCTTGGCTGTCACCCTGGCCTGCGGGGTTGCGGCGTGGCCGCCTGAATGGTCGCAGACATGATGAAATGGAATGCGCCAGTCTAGCAGAAGGCTGGCTGGAGCGTGGTGCTCCCAGGCCTAGCTTTCGAGAATGACTTGCGCGATGGCCTGCTCCGCCGTGTGCGAGAGAGACAGCGCGGCATTCTTCACGCCCAGCTTGGCGGCAACCTCGCCGGCTTTTCCGTGAAAAGCGATGGTCGGACGTCCGCCCGGCATACGCACAACTTCGCAATCCCGCCAGCGCACACCGTGGCTCCAGCCCGTGCCCAGAGCCTTCATAGCCGCTTCCTTGGCGGCGAAGCGCGCGGCGTAGCGCTCCACCCGGTTTGCCTTGGAATCGCAGTAGCGGATTTCGCCCGCGGTATAAATGCGATGCAGAAAGCGATCCCCAAAGCGTTCGATCGACTGCCGGATGCGCGGAACCTCCGCGATATCAATGCCCGTGCCGACGATCATATTTCTTCGGACCACGTTCCCGGCGACGCCAACAGGCGACGCCAACAAGCGAACCAGTGAGTGAAAAAGAGAATTGGCATCGGCACTCTACAGCAGCCGGTCGCCACGGTAAATCAGTTCGCCGTCGATCATGCGCGCTTCCGCCATCAGGCGATGCGGTTTGACTGGACCGGTCCCGTCAATATGCATCACCTCATGTCCGTGCGCCACCAGCCAGTCCGAGACCAGCATGCGATGGCAGCGGAAGTATACGCGCTCGGCACACATATAGGCGGTGCGTGAGTCCTCGGCCAATGCAACAAGTTCGGCCATCGCGTTTTCGAACTCCGCAGTCAGCATGTAGTCGGCGTAGTTACGGAAGCTCGCATTACGAAGTCCCAGGTTGGGGGACTCGTCGCGGCTTTTCTTTCGATAGCCGCCCAGGTCTTTCATCCAGGCATAGCGGATTCCGGCCGCCGGCAAACTTATTTCCAGAGATTCGCGATTGAAGTGCGGCAGCCGCCGCGACATGGGGAATGCGCGGATATCCACCAGCATTTGAATGGCGTGAGCCTGAAGCGCCTCGACCAACTCGTCGAACGAGCGTGTCGAATGTCCGACAGTATAAAGGAGAGCCAATACCGTTTCGATGCGATAAGATCACGCAACGGTGCGACCGAGGGCAGCCGCGACCGCAGCATCCTGTTCCGGAAACACCGTCCGCAAATCCAGCAAGACGCGGCCTTCCTCGACGCGGGCGATGATCGCGGGATCTGAACCGCGCAGGCATGCAGCCAGTTCGTCGGCACTGAGGCCTTCGCAAGTCAGCGCGAGAACGCGCGTAGGTAGAACGGAAGATGGTGCGGCGCCGCCTCCGAGGATGGATTCACCATCGACGATCTCAACCTTCAACTTCGGTGCGGCAATTCTCGCTGCCAGCGTCTCAGCCCGCTCGCCGATTGCGTCTTTCGTAAGCCGCATCATGCGCAGGGTGGGAATCGCATCGTAATCGCGCCGCACGTACGCGAGAAGAGTCGCCTCCAGCGCGGCATAGATCAGCTTGTCCGCGCGCAATGCCCGAAACAGCGAATTCGATCGCATGCGCGCGATCAATTCCGAACCGCCGCTGATCAACCCCGCTTGCGGGCCACCGAGCAGCTTGTCGCCGCTATAGGTAGCGATATCGACGCCGCTGCGCAAGCTATCCAGCACGCCCGGTTCCCCGTTGATTCCAATCGAACGCAGGTCAAAAAGCGCGCCGCTGCCCAGGTCTTCCATCAGCGGAACGGCGCGCTTGCGCGCCAGCGTAACCAATTCAGCCGTGGAGGCCCGCTCGGTGAAGCCCGTGATCTCGAAGTTCGAGCGGTGTACCCGGAGCAGAAGCCGCGTCCGTTCGGTGATGGCGTGCTCGTAGTCGGCGGTGCGGGTGCGGTTCGTCGTACCGACCTCGCGCAGGATCGCACCCGACTTGGCCATCACGTCCGGAATGCGAAACGAGCCGCCGATTTCCACC
This sequence comes from Acidobacteriaceae bacterium, assembly GCA_003131585.1. Taxonomy (GTDB): domain Bacteria; phylum Acidobacteriota; class Terriglobia; order Terriglobales; family Acidobacteriaceae; genus Sulfotelmatobacter. Next base: position 25,589 of record PKVW01000030.1, on the reverse strand, counting down.
AGTTCGCCGCGCGAGACGATGACTTCTCCGCCCTCCGCCACGGTGTTCAGCGCCAGCAGCACCGCGGCTGCGTTGTTGTTGACGACGATGGTGGAGACAGACGCCGGCTTCTGGCTTCTCACCCCGGCGCTCTTCATCTTCTCGCTGGTTACTTCCTCGCTCTTCAATTCCTCGCTCTTCAATTCTTCGGTCAGCAATCGCCGAAACAGGCGATCCACATGGACATCCCGCTTCCCGCGAACGCCGGCGGCAAGGTCAAACTCCAGATTGGAATAACTCGAGGCGGTCTCGCGGATGTGCTCCATCGCCGCATCGCCCAGCGGAGCGCGGCCAAGGTTGGTGTGCAGGATCACGCCGGTGGCGTTGATTACAGGCCGCAGAGAGTAACCCAGCACGTGGCGAAGCTGGTCTTCTACCGCGTCCGCCAGACCCGAGAGCGCAAGCTCCACAGCATCCTCCCGCAGCAGACCCGATGCGATCTTCTGCCGCAGCCGGGCCAGCACAACGCGCGCGGCGTCCACGACGGAATCATGGCCGTAGCTCACCGCTAGCGAGCTGACCACGGGCTCGCGCATCACATCGTCCACGGAAGGAAGCTTGCGAAACAACTCCGATAGCGCGGCAGTTTCCACGCGGAGATTATCCCACGAAGAGAATGAACTACGCACGGCCGCCTCAACCCGCCTACAGCGTGTGCATGTAGGCGAGCAGATCCTGGAGGTCTTGCGGGCTCAGCGTCTGGCTGTAGCCCGGCATGTCGGGGCGGCCGTTGCGAACAATGTTACCGACGCGGTCGTCATTCGCAGGCAGTCCAGTGGCGGAAAGATATGGATGCTGGAAAACTCCCTTCAATCCCGGCCCTTTTTTGCCCTTGGTGGAATCGGGCCGGTGACAGCGGTCGCAGTAGTTGTCATAAATCTTGCGTCCGGATGCCTGCTGGGCGTTGAGGCCAAGTTCGGCGTCTGATTTACGGCGCTCCACATCGCACCCCGCGAGTGTGGCGAGCGCAAGCCCTGCAGCCAGGGACGCTGCAATCCAACGCCGATGGCCCGTCGTCAACCGCTGTTCGCGCCGCTGTTCACGCCGCCGTTCGATCCCTTCGATCACTCGCATCTTTATCGCTATCACTCGGTCGTCGCCCCATTAGGGCGCAGTTTCCCACAGCGGCCGCAATCCCGCTCGACTTACAATGATAGAGCAAAGCTGCAAAGCCATGCCAGTTGCCGTGAAGCGGGTTTACGAATCGGTGTCGCACTCCGACGGGGCACGCGTTCTCGTCGACCGCCTGTGGCCGCGCGGTCTTCGAAAAACTGATGCCGCCATGCAAGAGTGGCTCCGCGACCTTGCTCCGTCCGACACGCTGCGGAAGTGGTTTCACGCGCAGCCGGAAAGATGGCCGGTCTTTCGCAAGCGTTACCTGAAAGAATTGGCCCGTCCAGAAGCCGAAAGAGATTTGCGGACGCTCTATAGGCTGGCCCGCAAAACGAAACGCCTCACGCTCTTGTTTGCCTCGAAGGACGAGAAACACAATAACGCAGTCGTACTCAAGGACTTGCTCGACGGAATGCGCAAACCGCCGACCGGCACGGGCCCCCACTCGCTTCGGGCCATGCGTATGCGGGATGCGGCAGTCCGGCGCCGGTAGCCTGATTGCAACGCTTGCGCGCAATCTGCGGCTCTCGAACCAAGCCCGAATCCGCTCAACTTTGCTTCTGCAATCTCCTCTTTCATTTAGAATCTGCTCTCTTCTTTCATTTAGAATCTGCCCCATGAGGGCTGTCTTTCAGTGGAACCTGGGTACGCGCACGCTGGAGTTGGGCAAGCGCACGCTGATCATGGGCATCGTCAACGTGACGCCAGACTCCTTTTCTGACGGCGGCAATTACATCGATTCCGAAAAAGCTGCGGCGCACGCGATCCAGTTGCTCGACGAAGGCGCCGACATCATTGACGTCGGCGGAGAATCCACTCGCCCCGGCGCCAAGGTTGCCGTGACCGCGGAAGAAGAACTGCGGCGCGTATTGCCCGTGATCACAGTGCTAAAGAAACTGCGCCCCGATGCGGTGATTTCCATTGACACTTACAAAGCCAGCGTCGCGCGCGCCGCCGCAGCAGCCGGAGCCGAGATCGTCAACGATGTCAGCGGGCTGCGCTGGGATCCGCAGATGGCCCGGACGATTTCCGAAATAAAATGTGGCGCCGTTCTGATGCACATGCGCGGCCGTCCCGAAGAGTGGCGCACCTTGCCGCCGCCCGGCGATATTGTTCTCCTGGTGAAACGCGAACTTAGAGAATGGGCGGAAGCTGCGGTGCTGGCCGGCGTGCGCAGGGAAAGGATGGTCCTGGATCCGGGTTTCGGCTTCGGAAAAAACTTCGACCAGAACTATCCGCTGCTGGCCCGCTTTCAGGAATTGCAATCCCTGGGCTTTCCGCTGCTGGCGGGAACGTCGAGAAAATCGTTCCTCGGCCGCACCTTGGCGAAGGATGGAAAAGACGCTGCTCCCGCAGACCGGCTTCATGGAAACCTCGCCGCTCACTCCGCCTTGATTCTCAAGGGTGCGCACATTCTGCGAACGCACGATGTGAAAGCAGGCGTTGAAGCGGCCCGGGTGACCGACGCAATCCTCGAAGCGCGCTAGCCTGTGGAGATATGCCTGAAAAATTATTGCCGCAGGCCGACTTGCCGGAGGTAGATTCTCTGGGTCCAGGAACTGATTCCTCGATACCCCCCTCCCCCCTCCCTATCTTTGGAATCATCAAGTTAGCAGGAAATTCCCCGCAAAATCGGGAGCCTAAAGGACTTAGATACTAAAATCGGCAAAACAAAGGACTTAGGGGCGCGACGATGCGGCTTGTGCCAACCGTCACGGCCTCGACCATGATCGCGCGATTGTGGGGCTGTGCGCAAGGTCAGATGTCACAATGGGGCTATGGAAATCCTGGGAGGGCGCGCGTTCGCGAACAGATCGTTCCCCTAAGGAAACTCAAAGACACTGGCCGGGCGAAGCTTGGCCTTAGGCCGGCCAACCGGAGTACAGGGAAAATCCCCTGGATATCGGCTGACAAGTGCGGCACCTTTCGAAAATCCCGTCCGTGGAATTCCCCTCTTGAAAGAGTGTTTGGTATCGCTGCGAGACTCCTCCCGCGCAACAATAATCTTACTTCTGATATGTTGACGGACTTTATGAGTTGTGTCATACTCATGCACATGAGTATGACCGAGAAACTCGAAACCGTATGGTTCACGACGAAGGGGCAGGTCGTCATCCCACTTCGCCTGCGCAAACAATTCGACATCGAGGACGGGACAAAGGCCGTGGTCCAAGCCACGCCGGAGGGAATCCTTCTCAAACCCATGACTGCGGCGCTCATCAAGCGCGGGCGCGGCATCCTCAAGCGCACGCCAGGAGGCAAGCCGCTGACGGAGGACTGGGCCGAGCACAAGAAGCAGGAACGGGCACTCGAGGTGCGCCATGCCGGCTAAGGTGCTCGACAGCTTCGCACTTATCGCCTACTTCCGTGACGAGCCGGGTGCGGAAATGATGGAAGATATGCTCGTCTCCGCCGGTAAGAAGGACAGCCCGCTCCTCATGACAGATGTGAACTACGCCGAGGTGAAGTACTCCATTGTGAAGAAAGACGGCGCGGAGGCGTGGGCGGAGGCCGCGAAGGTCCTTCAGGGCCTGCCGATTGATTTTCATTCCACGACTCGCGCGCTGGCCGACACCGCGGCCGATTTCAAGGCGCGTTTCAAATTGAGCTTGGCCGACGCCTTTGCCGCCGCGCTGGCAAAGGAAAGGAGGACTGAACTCGTCACCGGCGACCCGGAATTCAGGCCGCTCGAAAGGGAAGTCAAAATTCACTGGCTGAAATGATCAGAGTCCCAGGAAAACTATGGCATACGAAGAATTGTTTACGGATTTATTGAAGGCCGAGCGCGAGGAAGACGTAACCGATGCTCTTACAATTTTCGGCTTGGAAAAATTCTCCGATTCTAATTGGCTCCCCTATGGCGGGATCGAAAACAACTACGGGGTCATCGGGGCGCAACAGGCAGATGCTATTGGCGCTCTAGTTGAAAAGGTCGTCAACTCGATTGATGCCATTTTGATGCGCGAATGTTTTGCGAGAAATCTTGATCCGCGCAGCAACCTAGCGCCTCGATCAATGAGGGAAGCAGCGGAGCAGTTCCTGAACGTCCCCGACGGAAATCTGGCCAAGTGGTCGGCAGCGCAACGGACCGAACTTGCGGAGCGAAATATAAGCATTATCGTCACCGGCCAGAAGCCAAGCGAAGGCAATCCCTGCGTGATCGTGGTCGATACCGGAGAGGGCCAAAGACCGGAAGATTTCAAGGACACATTGGTGTCCCTGCTACGAAGCAACAAGACGTCCGTTCCCTTCGTGCAAGGCAAGTTCAATATGGGGAGCACAGGCAGCTTGACCTATTGCAGCCCCAACAAGAATTATCAGTTGATTGCTTCGAGGCGCAACGCCGTCATCCCAGGCGTCAAGACTCCGAAATGGGGGTTCACAGTCGTCAGAAAACGGCCCCCTCTGAAGAACGAAAAGAACGAGCGATACGAGTACCTCGCACCGAAGGGAAGGGTCTGCGAGCTCGATCTTGACGAGATATTGGTATATCCGGACGATGAGAGCACGCCATATAAGCGTCCAACAAAATACGGGACCATCGTAAAGCTTTTTGAGTATGACCTCCCCGGTAGCACAAGGACGATGGCGACCGTAGATTTTTATCGTGCTCTATCGAGCAAACTTTGGACGGTTGTGGTTCCAATGCGGATCTACGAAGCTCGGAATTACAAAGGCCACACGCTCGAGAGCACTTTTTCGGGAATGAACATCCGTCTTGAGGACGACAAAGGAGACGTGTTAGAAGAGGGTTTTCCCTGCAATTTCACGTTGAACATCCCAAAGGTTGGGATGGTTGATGGGCGCATTTGCCTGTTTAAGAAGAATGCGGAAATTTCGCGGTGGGTGAGCTCGCGAGAGGCGATCATCTACACGCTCAAGGGCCAGTCGCATGGTGCATTGCCGAATGATTTTTTCCGCCGCCACTCAGTCAATCTACCCTGGATTCAAAAGCAGCTCCTGATTAACATCGACTGCTCGCGCCTTGATCAGCAATTGATCAATCGGCTGTTCATGACTAGCCGAGATCGGCAGCGCGACGTTCAGGAAAAAGATTTCCTGGAGTCTGCGTTGGCTGAGTTCCTTCGCAAGCATCCAGGCCTGCGGGAGTGGAACGAGAGACGCCACAGAGAAACCGTCGAGCAACAATTTGCCGAGGAATCGGAATCCATCGAACTCTTTGAAAAACTGGTGGCCCAAAACCCAGCACTGGCCGAAATTCTCGGTATTGGTCTAAAAATTAAAGTTCCCAGACCGGGTGATCAGCCGACCCCAAAATTTGACGGTCAGCGATTTCCGACATTTCTGAAGCTCGAAGACTCGCACGAAAATGGTGAGTTCGTTAAGAAATGCCCGCAGAACTCATACTGCCGAGTGATTCTGCTGACCGACGCGGAAAACGATTATCTCGTCCGCGCCTTTGAGCCCGGGAAACTTATCATAAGGCCCGAAGCATTGGTCAAATGTATGAGCCTCTACAACGGGCGACTGGAATTGCAGCTCGCGCCAGACAATACCTACGACGTCGGTCATCGAATCGAGGTAAAGGTGATGTTAACAAGCCCCAATTCGCCGGAAGGCTACTTCCCGGTCCGCTTTTGGCTGGAGATCGATCCGCCAGTACAGCCCAAGAAACATCCTCCGAGCCCACCGAAACCGCCGAAGGTTTCGACTCTAGCGTTACCGGAGATCAAGGAAATCAAGAAGGACGGATGGTCAGACAACATCGAAATTACATCCGATGAAGATGTAGTTACGATTATGGCAAATGACGATAAGTCGAAGACGTCGCTCGTGAATATGGATAACCGGCACTACAAACGCTATGTTTACGCGAATCCGAAACGTGAGCAAGAAATCAGAAACATCTACAAGATTTCGTCAACAATCATGGGATTGTGGTTGCTTGAGCAAGTGGACAAGGGCGAGCTTGAGGAGTCGAAACGCCGAGCAATCAGCAACTCGCTAGGCAGGCTGTTGCTTCCGATGGTTGATTCGCTTGGAAGCAAGCTGGCCGAATTGGAACAAGCCTGATTAGTCTCTCTTTTTGGGGACCCACGCTGCCGAAAAGGCGTACTTCCGGCGCTGAAGCGCGATACCCTCGCGACGGCATAATGGCACGACCGAGGTCGCGCCCTTCCCGAACATGTCCCCACCACGGAGTTTTTCAGCAGCCTGCTAGAACGCTTTCCCTGAATCCAGAAGAATCGTCACCGGCCCCTCGTTCACCAGTTCCACGTTCATCATTTCTTGAAAGCGCCCAGTCTCGCAGCGCAGGCCTGAGGTGCGAATCTGCTGCACGAAGAACTCATAGAGCTGGCGGGCTTTTTCCGGCGGCGCCGCCGCGTCGAACGCAGGCCGCTTGCCACGCCTTACGTCGCCGTACAGCGTGAATTGCGAAACCGCCAATACGCTGCCGCCAACGTCCTGCACGCTCCGGTTCATCTTCCCCGAGCGTCTTCAAACACTCGCAAGCCGGCGATTTTTTCCACCAGATAGCTTGCATCGGTGTTGCCATCGTCGCGGCCGACGCCCAGCAAAACCAGCAGCCCCAGGCCGATCTCGCCCGCGATCTCGCCCTTCACCGTAACTTGGGCGCGGCTTACCCGCTGCACGACGGCACGCATATGAGTTGGTGGTAGTGTCTCAGTTTGCCAGCACGGACGATAGAGGCAGTCGAGCTTTGCTCGACGGATAGCCGAGGGCGGCTGTCCCCACATAAACCTTGACCGTTGGTTTGACCAGTACGAGCGGCCACGTTTAGGATGCTGAAGGTATATCACAGGCGCGGACCTCACAAGGCCTGCGCTTCCTTTACAGCCATTTAACGGGACCGTTACACTACGCAATCGCCTTTTTTCCGTTGCCGGGGCACATGAGTTTGACGAAATCGGCCAGCATGCGCCGGGCAGACGAATGGAAGGCGGGCAATCTTGCATCCCGGACTTCGAATTTCAAATCAAATCGACCTGAGCGAGGAGAAACATGGCAGCCGTTGACGAGAAAGTAAAACAGATCATCGTAGAGCAGTTGGGTGTGGACGAGGGCGAGGTCACGTCCAGCGCTTCGTTCGTGGACGACCTGGGCGCGGATTCGCTCGATACTGTCGAACTTGTAATGGCTTTCGAAGAAGCCTTCGACATCGAGATTCCCGACGAGGACGCGGAAAAAATCCGCACCGTGCAGGACGCCATCGATTACATCTCCAAGCATTCGAAAGGCGGGAAGTAGTTTGGGACGCAGGGTCGTAGTCACCGGCCTCGGCCTGATCTGCGGCGTGGGCAACACCACCGGAGAAGTGTGGAAGGCCGTGCTCGCCGGCAAAAGCGGCGTGGCCCGCATCACCCGGTTCGACTCCACTAATTTCGCCTGCCAGATTGCCGCCGAGGTCAAGAACTTCGATCCGCTCAACTTCATCGAAAAAAAAGAAGTCAAGAAGATGGGACGCTTCATCCACCTGGCAATCGCCGCCGCGGATGAAGCGTTCAAGATGTCGGGCCTGCAGATCACGCCCGAGAACGCCGAGCGCGTGGGCGTGCACATCGGGTCGGGCATCGGCGGATTCGACATCATCGAACGCGAACACACTGCTCTGTTCGAAGGCGGGCCGCGCAAGATTTCCCCTTTCTTTATTCCGGCGGCCATTATCAATCTGGCCGCCGGCCATGTTTCGATGCGGTTCGGGGCCAAGGGCCCCAATGAGGCCACGGCCACCGCCTGCACCACCAGCGCCCACTCCATCGGAGATTCTTTCCGCATCATCCAGCACAACGACGCCGATGTAATGATCGCCGGCGGCACCGAGGCCGCCATCACCCAGATGGGCGTCGGCGGATTCGCCGCCATGCGCGCCCTTTCCACCCGCAATGACGATCCCGAAAAAGCCAGCCGCCCCTGGGACAAGGATCGCGACGGTTTTGTCATGGGCGAGGGCGCGGGCATCCTGGTGCTGGAAGAACTCGAGCACGCCAAAAGGCGTGGCGCGCCCATCCTCGCCGAAGTTGCCGGCTATGGTATGTCCGGCGACGCCTACCACATGACCCAGCCTGCTCCCGAGCACGAAGGCGGCTTTCGCGTGATGCGTAACGCGGCGCGCGACGCCGGCATCAGCCCCAACCAGGTCGACTACGTCAACGCTCACGGCACTTCCACGCCCATCGGCGACACGCTTGAGGCGCACGCCATCCGCAACTTCTTTGGCGAGCACAAGCTTCCCGTCAGCTCCACCAAATCCATGACCGGCCATCTTCTCGGGGGAGCCGGCGGCCTTGAGGCGGGCATCACCGTGCTCGCCCTGCGCGATCAGATCCTGCCTCCCACCATCAACCTCGTCACCCAGGACCCCGAAACGGCCGGCATGGATTTTGTCCCCAATCATGCCCGCAAGGCCAAGCTGGAATACGCGATGTCGAACTCGTTCGGTTTCGGCGGGACTAATGGGGCGCTGCTGTTCCGGCGCTGGTCAGAATAGGCCTTTCCTCACCGCCTTACCCACCAGGCCAACCCAGGTAATGATACTTTTGTACCCCCTCGCCTTGCCCCTTAGGGTCTTTCCATCCTCCAAGAGACGCGCCACAATAAACTTTCGTACTGGAAACCGGCCTGGCTGACATGGAAAGAGCCTTCGGCACTGCCCCGGCACTTACTCGCCCCACCAAAAAGGTGGCGGCTCGCACTGCCCTGGTCGACCTCAAAGAATCTTCCAGATATCTGCTCACCGAGTGCTTCCGCCAGTTCGGCATCGAGACAGTCGTCACTTCGGCGGGCTCGGCCGAGCGCCTGCGCCAAGAGAAATTCGAAGCCTGCGTTCTCAATCTGGGTCCCGGCGCCGAGAAGGTCATGGAGGCCGCCCGTACTTCGCCCTCCAACAGCCGCATCGTGCTCTACGGCCTCGGCGGCAGCGCGCAGGACGCCATGCGCTACTCCAAATACGGGATCAATGCCATGTTCCAGGAGCCTTTGGAGCGGCCCGCCGCGCTCAAACTGGTCCGCGCCACCCACATGCTCGTGCTTCACGAATTCCGCCGCTATGCCCGCATCCCGATCATGACCGAAGTCACGGTCGTCAGCCCGGACGGCCATCGCCTCAGCGCCTCCAGCCTCGAGGTCAGCTCCGGCGGCATGTCGTTGAAGAGCGCCGAGGACATGCCCTCGGGAAGCAATATCGAGATATCTTTCTCCCTGCTCACTCTGCCTCGCGTTTGCGTCCGCGGTGTCGTCACTTGGCGCAAGACCAAGTCCTTCGGAATGCGCTTCGATCCCGCCGACGAGCGCCGCCAGAAGATTAAAGAGTGGATCGACGGCTACCTGGAAAGCTAGACGAAATTCAGGACTGCGCGCCTAGGATCGCCGCCTCGGCTGTCCGGCCCCAGAGAGGGCGCGCCCTCCACTACCTTCCCGTTACAATACTGTCGTGACCCAAGCCAGCGCCCGCGAAGCGCCTGCCGCAGCCGAGAGTGTGCCCGCCCCACACCGCTTCACCCTCCGCCAGAGAATCGTCCTGCGCATCATCATCACGGCCGGATACTGGTTCATCCGCATCATCGGCCCCACTCTGCGGATGTGCGTTTCGCGCGAAGACGGCGCGCAGCAAACTGTCGGCGAGCGGCCTCTGATCGGCTCGTTCTGGCACGCCTGCATCATTCCCTCGACTTACATGTGCCGCAATCTCGGGGTGCGCGTGATGAGCAGCAACAGCTACGACGGCGAATATATGGGACGCATCATCCGCAAGTTCGGCTTCGTCGCCGTCAAAGGTTCCAGCAGCCGCAACGCGGTGCGCGCTCTGCTTGGCCTGCGCCGGGCCCTGCAGGAGGGCTGGACGGTCGCCTTCAGCATCGACGGTCCCCGCGGCCCGCGCTACAAAGTGAAGCCCGGCCCGGTCGCCCTGGCGCGATCCTCCGGTGTTCCCTTAACCATGTTTCACATGGCAGTCGACCGCGCCTGGGTGCTCAACACCTGGGACCGCTTGATCATCCCTAAGCCGTTTTCCCGCGTGCTGATGCGCTTTGGCAAGCTCATCCCGGTTCCGCCGGATGCTAGCGATGAAGATCTTGAGCGCTATCAGCAGGAGCTACAGGATTCGCTCGACCGCGTCTGCAAATTCGCCGACGAGAATGTGAGCCAGGTCGGCACCCCCGAATTCCACGAATCATCCCCAGAAGCCCGTGGTTGACTTCCACGGCCCCGCCCGGTAAATTCCTCAGACGAGCATTTTCCGTTCTTTGAAATGTCCTTCGGTTTGCGCGTCTTTGCCCGGTGGCAAAGACAGGGAAGCGGGTGCAATTCCCGCGCTGCCGCGCAACTGTAAGCGAGGAAGTCGCAGCCGTCCACTGGGAGCAATCCCGGGAAGGCCGTCTGCAAGAATTCGGATGCCCGCGCCAACTGCTAATTGCCAATTGCCGCTCGACGCATCCTCACTCGCAAAGCCAGGAGACCGGCGTAAACCGTCCGCCTTAACCCCTTTCGCGTGAAAAGGAGGATGGTTATGCGCGCGCTTCGCGCCTCGCTTTTGCTTTTCGTCTCCCTCGCGGCAGCATCGGCTGCCGACCTCAAGGTCAAAGTCATCGACCCCCAATCCGCCGCCGTCTCCGGCGCGCAAGTTTCCTTATTCTCAAAAGGGACAAACACTCCTCTGAAAATTGCCACTGCTTCTGCCGAGGGAATCGCTACCTTCGGCGAGTTGAGATCGGGCGAGTTGAAGTCTGGCGAGTTGCCCTCCGGCAGTTACCAGATTCAAGTCCTGGCTCCAGGCTTCGCCCCTCAGACCTCGGACTTCGACTTCGCCGCTCATCCCGACGTCATCACGATCCAGTTGCACCTCGCGCTCGCATCGGAAACCGTGGTCGTGACCGCCACCAGAACTCCCGTGGCCGCCGGAGAAACCGGGGCCGACGTTTCGACTCTGGAAAACGGCCAGCTTGAAACCATGAATCCCGTGGCGGCCGATGATGCCGTCCGCTTCCTTCCCGGCGCCGTGGTGAATACGGCGGGCCAGCGCGGCGGCTTGGCGTCCTTGTTCGTGCGTGGCGGCAACTCCAATTACAACAAAGTGATCGTCGACGGTGTTAGCGTAACCGAGACGGGCGGAACCATCGATCTCGGTACTCTTTCCCTGGCCGAAGCCGGCCGCCTGGAGTTCCTGCGGGGCGCGCAAAGTACGCTTTATGGTTCGGACGCCATGAGCAGCGTGCTCCAGGTCTGGACCCGCACCGGAAGCACGCCCGTTCCCGAATTTCGCTTCGGAGCGGACGCGGGCAACTACGGCACCGAAAACGGCTACGCATCCCTCGCCGGCTCCCGCGGCCGTTTCGATTACAACGTCTTCGGCAATCAATTTAATACCAGCGGCTCGGGCCCGAATGACGATTACTCCAACTCCCTTGAGGGCATGAATCTGGGAGCCTCCATCGGCGATCAGATGTCCCTGCGCCTGCGCGCCCGCCACGACAACAGCGTGACCGGCGCGCCTGGAGCGTGGAACTTCAACGGAACCAAGGTGTTTGATATCTTCGGCGCGACATACGTTCTGTCGCCAGACTTGGGCGCCCGCTCCCGGCAGAACAACATGCTCGCCAGTCTCGACCTCACGGTGAAGACCGGATCAAACTGGGCGCACAACATCACCGCCTTCGAGTACAACCTGAAGACGACCAATCTCGACAACGGCGTTTCGCCCGAGAACACACCCTTTGGCACCATTGACACACCGTTTGAGGCTTTGGTCAACATCAATCGCGCCGGCTTCGACTATCAGGGTGACTATGCTGAACGCAGTTGGGCGCACACCACGATCGGCTACGAATTCGAAGACGAAAACGGCTCGGTGAACGATCCCATACCAGCCGGCTTCGCGAGTGGTGGCCATGGCTTGCGCTTGAACGAAGCCGCTTATGCGCAACAGGCGCTCACCCTCGGGCGGTTCAGTGCAATCGCCGGCGGACGCTTCGTTCACAACACAACTTTCGGAAACATTGGCGTTCCCCGCGTGGCCCTTGGATTTCAAGCCTTGCGCGGCGGCCACATACTCTCCGGCACTCGCCTGAATTTCTCTTATGCTACCGGCATCAAGGAACCCCGGTTTGAAGAGACTTTCGTCAGCAGCGCCTTCCAGCTTCCCAATCTCAACCTTAAAGCCGAGCGGAACACGGCTCTCGAAGCCGGTTTTCGGCAAAACCTGCTCACTCGCTTCGTCTTAGTCGCCAACTATTACCACAATTTATTTCACGATCAAATCGCCTTCGTCACCGTCAACCCCATGACGTTTCAGGGGACCTATGTCAATCTGCAAAAGTCTTTGGCCCACGGAGCGGAGGTCGAGATGCAGAGCCGGTTGACCCAGCGCCTTTCCTGGAACACGTCCTACACTTACACCTCGACCCAGATATTGCTGGCGCCAACAGGGAGCTTTCCCCCAAATGCCCAGGGAGATCCCCTTCTCCGGCGACCCCGCCACTCCGCCACTACGTTGCTCACCTACCTGGGGCAGCGCTGGGGCGGAACTCTCGGCGGCAGCTTTGTTGGCCCACGCCCAGACTCCGACTTTGACGGTTTTAGCGTCAATCACGCTCCAGGATATTTTCTCTTGGACGTGGGCGGCTGGTACAAAGTGAATTCGCGTGTAACGCTCTATGCCAACGGAGAAAACGTTCTCAATCGTTTCTATGAGGAAGTGACGGGCTATCCTGCATTGCGGGCCAATTTTAGGGCCGGAGTACGCTTCCGCATTGGAGGCGAATAAACCGGGAACGACTGAACAAGGAGGGTTTGAAAAAATGTGGGGATAGCCGCCCTCGGCTGTCCGCCTCGCGCCGCGAGGCTCCGCTTCAGCTTACTTTTTCCGGCTCCCGCGTCCTCGCCATCGGCATCGACGCGGCCATCTTTCCGCCGAAATACTTCGTCCGCGCCAGCAATAGTTTCTCGATGTCAACCCCGGTCAGCGGCTGCTGCCGGCCCAGCAGGTGCGTGACCAGCGCAATCTGCGCAAAGTGTTCCACCGTTTCCATCTTCATGTAGGCGTGCTCGATCGTATCCCCGTAGGCCACCACGCCGTGATTTGACATCAGAATGGCATCATAGTGCGGCACGTAGGGCTCCAGCGTCTGCGCCAGTTCCGACGTGCCCGGCGTGCCGTAGCGCGCCAGCGGAATGCATCCCAGCCCCATCACCACTTCACAAACCAGCGGTTCGGTCAGCGCCATGCCAGCCGCGGCGAATCCCGTCGCGGTCGGCGGATGCGCATGCACAATCGCCTGAATGTCGGGCCGCTCGCGGTAGATCAGCAGGTGCATCCCGATCTCGCTGGTCACGTTCCGCCGGCCCGCGACCCGCGTACCCTCCAGGTCCACGATCACCATGTCCCCGGCTCGCATCGCCCCCTTGCTCACGCCCGTGGGCGTCACCAGGATCCGCTCGCGATCCAGCCGGACCGACAGATTCCCATCCATCGCCGCCACGAACCCACGCTCGTGCAGCATGCGCCCGTAGCGAACAATCTCTTCCCTGTGTTTACGTTCAGCGGACATGGAAATACTCTCTCGGGGGAGCTAAGAAAAAGCGGCTAAAGCTACAGCCCCCGCATAGTACCTCACCTGGCTCGAACAGACAAACAAATTTACCAGGAAAGACCAACAAATTTCCCAAAGAAGGGCGATCTAGTGGCCCGGTTCAGGCCGGAAATACCTCCATTCCTCCTATAATCTGACACCGTGTTGGTTTCCGATTTCCACTTCCATCTTCCCGGCGAACTCATCGCCCAGCAACCCCTCGCCGCCCGCGACGGCGCCCGCCTGCTGCACCTGCAGCGAACCAGCGGCCAGTATGCCGACCGCCGGTTCCGCGACTTCCCGGAACTCTTGCAGTCCGGCGATCTGGTGGTCTTCAACAACACCCGCGTCTTTCCCGCGCGGCTCTATGGCCGCCGCGAAGGCGCTCACGCTGTCGGCGCTCACAATGCTGCGGCCAGCGATTTCCTCCCCGGCCGCATCGAGGTTCTATTGACGCGCCAACTCTCCTCCCAGCCCAACGATTGGGAATGCCTGGTTCGGCCCGGCCGCAAGATCGGGGTCGGCGAACGCCTGTTTTTCGGTGAGCGCAATCGCGACGAACTGCAAGCCCAAGTCCTCGCCCGCGCGGAATTCGGCGAGCGCCGCATCCGCTTTCAGCCGGTCGGTCACAGCGGCGACGATTTCTTCGCTGCCCTTGATCGCATCGGCCACGTCCCACTCCCGCCTTACATCGCCCGTCCGGATTCTTCCCGCGATCGCGAGCGCTATCAAACCGTCTACGCCCAGCAGCGTGGATCGGTAGCCGCCCCCACCGCCGGCCTTCACTTCACCCCTGAGACTCTCGACCGCATCCGCCAGCGCGGGGTCGAGACCGTCGATCTCACCCTGCACGTCGGCCTGGGAACCTTTCAGCCGGTTCGCGTCGAGCGCGTCGAGGATCACAAACTCCATTCCGAGCCCTATTCCATCTCCACCAACGCCGCCTCCGCCATCAACCGGGCTCTCCGCGCTTCGCGTCGCGTCATCGCCGTTGGCACCACTACCGTTCGCTCCCTCGAACACGCAATTCGTCTGGGCGCGGGAACCGTCGTCGCCGGCGCCGCCGCAGCCGACCTCTTCATGTATCCAGGTTTCGAATTCAAGGCGGTCAACGCCATCCTCACCAATTTCCACTTGCCGCAATCCTCCTTGCTCATGCTGGTCTGCGCCTTTGGCGGACGCGAGAACGTCCTGCGCGCCTATGATCATGCCGTCTTAGAGCGCTACCGCTTCTATTCCTATGGAGATTGCATGTTCCTCGAATAGGCAGCCTTTTTCGGTAGTGTCCTAAACCTGCGTTGGTGAAACAACAGCAGGCGCTTGCATTCTCTGAATCTCTGGTGCTACGTTTGCCGCATGGCAAAACGAAACGACCTGCGCTCACTCCGCAATCTTATCTCAGAAGCGCAATCGCTTCTGATGACCTCCAACTTACCCGAAGGCCGTTCCCAACGCGCCAACGAACTCCTGACTGCCGCCGTCCACCTTGCGGACGATCTTTTGGAACAATCCCCAGCGGCCACGCTGGGAGCGAAGGGCGGAAAGGCCACGGCCAAACGTGGGCCTGATTACTTCCGCCAAATCGCTGCCAAGCGAAAGAACTTCAAAGGCGGACGCCCTCCCAAGTCATCCAATCCCAACTAGAAATATCCATTGATTAAACACATCAAAACTGTGCACAACCTGTGAATAGTTTTGGTTCTGGTGCCACGCCACGCCACACCACGCCGGGCGCACTAAGAACAAGGTGTTTTATTAAGCCTTAAACGATGTAGAATCATATGTATATATAATAATCTAAACTACCTAGTTCGCCCGGCGCGGTGTGGCGTGGCGTGGTACCAGAACCAACAAGAACATACGCATTGCACCGTTTTTAGGTAATTGACACCTAACGATGCCGTCCCCTACTATCTGGGTGAGGTACAAAACCCATGAGCAGTCCAATCATCGATTCCTTGAAGGCGCAGATCATGGAACGCGTAAACATTCTCAAGGGGAATCCCGCGATGGCCGACGTACTCAAACTCCACGTCGCGCTTAATTACGTGGAAGATGTTGAAAGCACGTCGCGCACCAGCTTGGCCCAACTATTTGATCTAGAGAGCTCTAGCCAGCAAGGGGAAGCAAGCCCCGCTGCGACGTTGGTTCAGCCGGGACAGTATTTCGACAAGACGCCGTTGGATGCGGCAAAAGATTTCCTGACACGCCGAGGTAAATCGGCGACGTTGGATGAAATCATCGCCGCTCTGAAAACTGGAAGTTGCGATCCGGGGGCGCGCGAAAAATTCGGCCTTTCCTTAGCGCGGAGTACATTCAACTTCGTTAAGTTGGGCGAGGATTTGTACGACCTTCTTTCTCGCTATCCAAACGTCAAGGCGCAGCGTAACGGCGGAAAGCGAAAAGCGGGCGCTGCACGCGTGGAGGAAATCATGCGCGAAGATGCTCCGACTTCACTGCTGAAGGCTGTCGCCAAGGCAGAGGCGGAAGAGGACGACGCGCCAGAGGAGATTGCACAATGAAAAATTCGCTAGTGGCCGGAGGCGCTATGAACAGAAGGGTCGCAGCTCACGGGGCACGATCCCGCAATGCGTCCGAAGACGCGCTTAACCAGTTCGGCACAACCCGCCACTAAAAACAGAGACTCACCAACCCGCCGCCTTTTTTATTGTATCTCGGGAATACCAAGTGTTGCTATCAACAATATGCCGCTCCTTGCGAATGCTAAAGACTTGATTCTCAAAAACTTGCTCAAGGTGCATCATGGCCGCAGAGCAAAGCCAGTTGTGATCGGCTCTTTGACTGATGTTCAGCTAGCAGCGTTAAATACTGAAAGGCAACAGCGTGGTTTTAAGCCGATGATTGCCGAGTTGGTTTTCGTTGGAAATCATATCTACGATAGCAGGGTGCGAGAGGACGGCTATTCTTTCGATGACGTAATCGCGCAGGTCTATAGCGCGATGCATGAGACAGCAATATTAAGCCACAGCCCAAAAATGAGCGGTCTTGTGAGTTCAGCGAAAAGAGATGACGGCTACGGCAATAACGTCACTGACAATGGGGTGCTTGAGTGCTCGATGAGGTTCCCGCGCCCTGAACTCTATTCGGTAATCCCGAAGGGGGACTACAATAAACCGCCCAAAAAGTAATAAAGGGCCGCGAAAGCGCGGCCCTTTATTAATCCTTCAGCAGACTCGCCCGGGTAACTTCTTGCTTATCCGGCAGCACCAGCCCGCTGTACATATGATGCTCTCGGTTGCAATCAGATTCAAGGCCTAATTTGATTGCGGAATCAACAGCTTAACCGCGTTAACCAACCTGTTAACAAGCACATTTTACAAGATTTAACCTGGCACACAGCAAGCGGTTGCTGTAATGTGTACCGATGAATTGCGGAACCTGCAACCGTGAATGCATGAAGTTCGGGAAGCACCGCCACGGCCTTGGCCGCTTTCGCTGCGCTCAATGCGGCAAGACCTACACCGAAGATCACTCCCGCCTGTTCGGGGGCATGATCCTTCCCGAAGATAAAGCGCTGCTGGCAATTCAACTCTTGCTGGAAGGCACCAGCGTGCGCAGCACAGAGCGCATTACGCAATTGCACCGTGACACGATTCTCCGGCTGCTACTCCTCTGCGTTATACTCTTCCGGGAGCAGACCATGGCCACCGCGATAAAGCACGTCCCGATTCAGAATTTCGTCGCTGAACTCCGCAAGTTTCCTGAGGCCACCTTTGATCGGACCGAGCAGGTCCGCCAGTTCCTGCAGGACACCCCGCTCAACCCCGACTCGCTGGCGCCCTATCTCACCTGGGACCGCCAGCACTACACCCGCAACCTGATCGACAAGACTCCGCTCTACGAATTAATCGCCGTCTGTTGGGAGGTCGGCCAGGCCAGTTCCGTCCACAACCACCGCGACCAGAACTGCTGGATGGCCGTCCCCAGCGGCCGCTTGCTGGTGGAGAACTTTCACGTCGCGCATCAGGACATCGCTGGCGGCAAATGCGCCATCAAGGCCACGGAGATCGTCGAGATGAATCCGTCGCACCCCTGCGCCGTCGATCCGCTGGCGCCCGTCCACCGTGTCCTCAATCCCCGAGAATTCAACCAGCGCGCCGTCAGCCTGCACGTCTATTCGCGTCCCTTCGACTCCTGCGTCGTCTACTCCGCCGAGCAGGGCACGTGCGGCGAAATCCAACTGCACTACACCACCGAGTACGGCAAGCCAGTTCTGTCATGAATGAAGAGCCGCGGATCCGTCTCCTGCCATTCTTCCTCGTCGCCGTGCTCGCCTTTGCCGCCACTGCCTGCCAGAAACAAAAGCCGCCTGCCGAAGACGTGCCGCTGCCTGTGGATCGCGTCGCCCCTTCGCCGGTGGGCACCAGTCAGACCATTCTGCATAAGACTTTTACCGTCAGCACCTCGGTAAATTTCCCCTTCGACGTTCCAACCCACGCCGCCATGCCTCACCTGCACGGCAACTACAGATCGTTTGTCAAACAGCTCGGCGTCCAGTCCAACGACGAAAGCGCCAACGTCGACTTCCTCGTCCTGAACGAAGACCAGTACGCTGATTTTGTCCACGGCCGCGCGGGCGAAGCGCTCTTCTCCGCCGATGCGTCGCATGATCAGGAAGTAAATGTTAGTCTACCCGCCTCCCAGAATCGGCCCCGGAAGTATTACCTCGTCTTCCGCAACACTCCCGGCGGCGAAGCGAAAAAACTCGTCAAAGCCGACTTCGCAGTCGATTTCTAGCCGTCCGCCGAAAAACTCACGGTTCGTATCGGGGCACGCCTTTCAATTGTTCAATCGTGCCGCAAGCGCCGCCACATCCATCTCGCCTTCATGCGCTGCGTTCTTCAGCGAACTCCGGTGGTCGTCCCGGCTGCTAAACTACTGCCTTGTCCCCGCGAGCAAAATCTCCGGAACCTGGTTCGAGCAGCGCATCCCCCGCAGCGGCCGCAATCCCTCGCCCTGCCCGCAAAGACAGCAAAGGCCGCATCTTCCTCATCGACACCATGAGCTTCATCTTCCGCGCTTATCATGCCATGGCGCGGCAGCGCTCCATGTCCACCAAAGCCGGACTTCCCACCGCCGCCATCTTCGTCTTCGTCAACATGCTGCGCAAACTGCGCGACGATTTCTCTCCCACGTACCTCGCCGCTGTCTTCGACGTCGCCGCCCCCACCTTCCGCGACCAACAAGCCGAAGCCATCACTACCATCCGCAAGTTCGACATCAAGACCCAAACCTTCACCGAGGTCGAATACAAGGGATACAAAGCCAACCGCGCCGCCATGCCCGAGGATCTTGCCCAGCAGATTCCCTACATCCGCCGCGCCCTCGAGGCCTACCGCATCCCCATCCTCGAACTCGCCGGCTTCGAGGCCGACGATGTCATCGGCACTCTCGCCCGCAAAGCCGCGGCCGCATCGCATCCCGTCTTCGTAGTTTCCAGCGACAAGGACATGATGCAGCTCGTCAACGACGATGTTCTCATCCTGAATCCCCCCAAAGACAATCTCATCTGCGACGCTGCCAAGGTCGAAGAAATTCTCGGAGTCCTTCCCGAGCGCGTGGTCGATGTCATGGCACTGCGCGGCGACGCTATCGACAATATCCCCGGAGCGCCCGGCATCGGCGACAAAGGCTCGGTCGAAATTATCAAACGCTTCGGCACCGTCGAGCAGGCGCTCGATCGCGCCGCCGAAGTTGAGAAGAAAACATACCGCGAATCCCTCCAGAACAATCGCGACATCATTCTCTTCAGCAAGAGCATGGCCACCATCGACACTAACGTTCCCGTCGATCTCAACGTCGAAGCCATGCACGCCGGCGATCCCGATCTCGATCTCCTCCGCCAGCTCTTCACCGAACTCGAATTCACCTCGCTGTTGAAGGAATTGCTGCCGGAAGTCCCGCTCACTGACGCTCATTACAGCGAAGCCCAGACCGCCGCGGATGTGGAGAGTGTCTTCAGCTCTCTAGCGGCGGAGGGCGCGCTTGCAATCGTGATCGAGCAAGCAGAATCGCTTCTGGAAAGCGAGGAAGAAGTAATCGAAGACGAACCGCAGTCAGCGATGCTGCCACTGACGGACGGCTTATCCCCCGCACCATCCTCCGAGCCCGCCGCCCGCCGCATCGCCATCTCTGGAGCCGCAGGCACTGCCGCCATCGTCAAACTGGACTCTACCGCCGCAGCCGCGAAGCTACGTTCCATCCTGACCACTGCGGCCACACCCAAGTCAGTCCACGATTACAAAGCCGCGATTCACGCGCTTGATCCCATGGGCATAACTCTGCAAGGAGTACAGCACGATCCCATGCTGTATTCCTACCTGCTCGATCCCACCTATTCCTCACATCGCCTGGCAGACGTGGCTCTCCGCCGCTTCAATCTCAAGCTCAGCGGCGATCTCGCCGAAGCCGCCGACGTCACCGGCAGGCTGACGGCTGCGTTGCGGGAAGATGTCAAACAGGCAGGGCTGACCAAGCTCTACGAAGAAATAGACTTGCCGCTCGTCCCCGTCCTCGCCCGCATGGAGCAGGCCGGAGTAAAAATCGACACCGCCGCGCTCGCTCAAATGTCATCCGAACTCGAGCGCGAAATCGGCGTGAAGGCAAGAACAATTTACGAAGCAGCCGGCATGGAATTCAACGTCGGTTCGCCCAAGCAGCTCGGCGACGTTCTTTTTAACAAGCTGAACCTTCCCAAGCCCTTCAAATACGGCAAGGGACGTGCCATCTCCACCGCCGTCGACGTACTCGAAGGCCTGGCGGAAGAGCATCCCATCGCGCGCATGGTCCTCGACTACCGCCAGCTCACCAAGCTGAAGTCCACTTATGTCGACACTCTGCCCGCGCTCATCAAACCCGCCAGCGGGCGCCTGCACACCACGTTCGGGCAGACCGGAACCGCCACCGGACGCCTTTCTTCCGCCAATCCGAACCTGCAAAACATTCCCATCCGCACCGAACTCGGACGCGGCATTCGCGCCGCCTTCATTGCCGAGCCCGGCCACGTCCTGCTCACCGCCGATTACTCGCAGATCGAACTCCGCCTGCTCGCCCACTTTTCGCGCGATCCGCTTCTCGTCGAGGCCTACCGCCGCGGCGACGACATCCATACCCTCACCGCCTCGCAAGTCTTCGGAGTCCCGCCGCTCATGGTCACGCCCGACCACCGCCGCCAGGCCAAGGTTGTGAACTTCGGCATCGTCTACGGCCTCTCACCCTTCGGCCTGTCGCAAAACCTCGGCATCGAACCCGGAGAAGCCAAACAATTCATCGCAAACTATTTCGAACAGTACAAAGGCGTCCGCGCTTTCATCGCCAAGATTCTTGAAGATGCCCGCAGCGACCTGAAAGTAAGAACCCTCCATGGCCGCATCCGCCCCATCCCCGACATCAACAGCAAAAACGCCAACCAGCGCGGCGCTGCCGAACGCACCGCGGTAAACACCCCGCTGCAAGGCACCGCCGCCGACCTGATTAAAGTAGCCATGATCCGCATCGACGCCGCGTTGCAAGGGCGCGGGTTGAAGTCAAGAATGACCCTGCAAGTCCACGACGAATTGGTCTTCGAAGTCCCGGAGAACGAAGTGGGGACGATGCAGTCCTTAGTCCGCGAGCAAATGGAGGAAGTTCACGCGCTGGCAGTCCCGCTGTTAGTAGAAATGGAAGTCGGCCCCAACTGGAGAGATCTGGATTAGCTAGTGTGCCCAGGTTCGTGTGGGTCGGACACTCCTGTCCGACAAACGCCGACACCAGAACAAATTGGGAATTTCGAGTCGACTTCACCTTGGGTCTTTCATCTACAGCTTTCCAAAGCCGATTCCCAAGAGCACCACCGCCGAAAAGAAAAAAATGAAGAAGAGCAGCCCAAGCCTGCGGGATCTTTTCAGCCGCTGGTTGTGTGGAAGCAATTCCTTCTGCAGTTCACGAAACTTTTTCCGTGTTCCAAACCACCAGAACAGTGGCTCGAACTTTCTACCCGGCGGAAGCTTGGCATTGATCTCATGTTGCAATTCAAAGTTCTCGTTAAGAGACTTGAAGAGGCACGTGTACGAAGCCACAATGAGTACGACTGCCGCGATGATTACCGCGAGATGCAATGTCAGCCCCGCCAGTCCGAAACCTACACTCCCAGCGCCTTCTGAATCTTCCCCGCAATCCCCGCCGTCAGCTCCCGCATCTTCTCTTCCGACTCCGCCTCCACCATCACCCGCGCCAGCGCCTCAGTGCCGGAGTAACGCACAACGACGCGACCATTCCCATCCAACTCGCGCTCGGCAGCTTCAATCGCCCGCTGTACCTCAGGCACCTGCGCAAACGGAATCTTCTCCCGCACTCGTACATTCTGAATTTTCTGCGGCAGCACTTTCAGATCGCTCACCAACTCCGCCAGCGACCGCCCGCTGCGCACAATCACGTCCATCACGCGCAATGCAGTCAGCAGACCGTCTCCCGTTGTGCCTTGCCCGTCGCGAAAGATAATGTGCCCCGATTGCTCTCCGCCCAAAGTCGCGCCGGTCTTAAGCATCTCTTCAAGAACATATTTATCGCCCACATTCGCCCGCAACATGCGAATACCCGCATTCTTCAGCGCGATCTCAACTCCCATATTCGACATGGTCGTGGCCACCACGGTAGATTCACTCAATTTCCCTCGTGCCTGCAGATCGCGCGCCGTCAGCAGCAGCACGCCATCCCCATTCACCACTTGGCCCTCGCCATCGCAGAACAGAGCGCGGTCGGCGTCGCCATCAAACGTCACACCGAGATCAAACCTCCCTCCCGACGCACCCACGGTCTTACCCAAAGTTTCAGGATGCAGCGCCCCGCACCCTTCATTAATGTTCTTGCCATCCGGTTTCACATGGAGGAACGTCGTTCGAACGCTCAAACTCAGAAACAATTCCGGCGCCTCCGCCGTCGCCGCCCCATTGGCGCAGTCCACCAGCACGCGCAACCGGCTCAGGTCAGAAGACACGCTCCCCGCCAACGACTCGATGTACGCCTTGCGCAGCGCCGTCTCTCCCGGCAGAGATGGCCGGGCAATCTTCAGCGCCGTATCGTCCGCCGCCCCCGGCTTCTCCAGCAACGCGAAAATTTCTTTTTCGATCGCCAGCTCCCGCGCATCCGTCAGCTTGAATCCATCTCCGGAAAAGACTTTGATCCCGTTATCCGTCCACGGATTGTGCGACGCCGAGATCACCACTCCCGCGGCAAACCCGCGCGACCGCGTCAGATAGGCAATTCCAGGCGTCGTGATCACGCCCGCGCTGTGCACCTCCACCCCCACTGCGGCCAGCCCCGCCGCTACGCGGTCCGCAATCCACCCACTGGATTCGCGCGTGTCCTGCCCCATCACCGCCTGCGCCGTCCGCGTCCCCTGGATCAAATCATGCCCCAGAGCGCGCCCGATCAAATATGTACTCTCCGCCGTCAGCGGAAATTCGCCGGCCACGCCGCGGATCCCGTCCGTGCCAAACAATTGTCTGATCTGAGTGCTCATCGCTGATGGCTCATAGATTGTGCGGGTTCAATGAAGAGACGGAATGTCGAACAAGATTCGTATCGGGGTATGCCTTCAGGCATACCGTAGCGTTCCACATTATCAATTGCGCCTTCAGGCGCTGCGATTCAAGAACCGCTTTTCACTACTTAGCTCAATGCCCGCCCGCCGCAGGCGCGCTCTTTTCCATAATCACCGTCACTCGCACCGGCATCGGCTGCATTACCTGCACCAGCGCATCCGGAACGTATACATTGGTAATAAAGGTCGCCTGCGTGCTGGTTCCCGAAGCGTCCACCGGATCGGTCGTGGCCGCATCCACCATTTCCACGTGATGCCGCGGTCCCGTGATCGTGATTCTCTCCGGATCGACCACCACCCTGGCGATCTGTTCCCCCGCCACAAAGTTTCCGGTCACTCGCGGACGAATCTCGACGTCGCGCGTCAGCCGCGTATCGAAGATGAGATGCACCTGGCCCGGCACGACTTGCACCACCGTCAAATCCCGCTGGTGGCGAATCTGCTGCGACGTCAGATCGAACGTGCGCTCACCCGGCTTGGCGTCTCCCAGCTCAAGTTCCGCGTGGATATCCGCCGAGCCCAATTGCCGGATCAACCGCTCCGGCCCGCGCACCCGGATTTGCGCCTCGGGGATGGCTACCGAGCTGATCTCCAGTTGCGGTGGAACGTGTTGAAACTCGATCGGCACCCGCACCGCCACTTCCGCCGGCTCCTGATCCGGCGAAATCGCCAGCCAGAGGCCCGTCGCCATCAGCAACGACAAAACCTTCAGCCAGAAGTTGTGCAGCACCCAACGCCGCAAAAATCCCATCATAGCGGACGCTCCGTTTCCGCATCGGAGTCCCCGTCGGCGCTCATTTGCGCGCGCGCCCGCAGCGGCGATTCCGCATGCGCATCCGAATCGCCGCCGTGCGCCACAATCGTCGGCAATGTCATCGGCGACATATACCGCCGCAGCTCGCTGCTCAACCGCTCGCGCAATTGTTCCACCGTCAGATCCCGATCGATCTTTCCTCCCACCGCCACACTGATCGCGCCCGTTTCTTCCGACACAATCACTGCGATCGCGTCCGTCTCCTCCGTAATCCCGATGCCCGCCCGGTGACGCGTCCCCATTTGCGTCGACAGCACGGGATTCATCGACAGCGGCAGGAAGCATGCCGCCGCCGCCAACCGGTCCTTCTGGATGATCACCGCGCCGTCGTGCAGCGGCGCGCTCGGCCGGAAGATCGTGGCCAGCAAATCGTAGGATAACCGCGCGTCCATCGCGACCCCGCTTTCGACATACGTCCGCAATCCAATCTCGCGCTCAATCACGATCAACGCGCCCGTCTGATGCTGCGAAAATAAATTCGCCGCCAGCACAATGTCGTCGTACGAATCCCCTTCCACGGCCGATCCGCGCAGAAAGCTTACCCGCCGCCCCACATCCGACAACACATGCCGGATCTCCGATTGAAACACCACGATCAGCGCAAACACCACGTAGGGCAGCAAATGGCTTACCAGCCAATTCAACGTAACCAGCTCGCCAATCCGCGCCAGGTAGAACGCCGCCGCCACCGCCGCCAGCCCTGCCAGCATCGGCGCCGCGCGGGTTCCCCGGATCATCACCAGCACTTCGTAGATGATCAACGCCACCAACAAAATGTCGAGCACCGTAAACGGCACTCTCCACCAGGGCGCCATCAGTTGCGTCACCGCATCTCTCCGCTCCACAATTTCAAACGTTCGGGACTCACCATTCTAATGCAGGTGTGATCTCGACGATCCCCTCCCCACCTGTCATCCCGAGCGCCGCAAGATCATTCGCCTTTTGAATGATCTTGCGAAGTCGAGGGCCTGCCCTGAGCTTGTCGAACGGGGACCTGCTGTTTGCCCGCGTCACCACACCCCAACTTGTCGAATCAATTCCCCTGTTCTTTCTCGCGCCCGCCAGCATCTCTCGGCTTCTTCACTCTCGCCTGAATCTCTCCCCGCGCCAGCCGCGCCGTAATTTCCTCCCCTGGCTTCACCAGCGACGCATCCTTCACCAATTGTCCCGCATCATCAAACACCAGAGCATACCCCCGCTCCAGAATCGCCAATGGCGAGAGCGTCTCGAGCGCCCGGCCCATGCGCTCGACGCGCACCTTATGCTGCAATAGCAGGTTCCGCATCCCCGCCGCCAGCGCCGCCGTCCCCGCCTGCAACTCTCCCCGCATTGCCGCCAGCACCCGTCGCAAATCGTAATGTCGCACCGCCGCCGCCACCGTCTCCCACTTCCGCCGCATCAGTTCCAGCGCTTGCCGCTCGCCCCGCTCCAGCCGGTAGGTCAGGTCGTCCAGCTTCTGCTGCCGCTGCCGGATCAA
>PKVW01000051.1:10505-165775 GCA_003131585.1 Acidobacteriaceae bacterium | reverse complement strand
GGGTGACGATCACGATGTAGGAAGCCTCGTTAGGGTCGAGCTTCTGCGTGGCCTCGTCGAAGTCGAGCGCATGAACTTCGCGGGCGGCCGGAAAACGTTCCTTGGTGGCGTAGGAGGTGCGGTCGTCCGTAACGATCAGGTCAAAGCCGGCATTTGACGCAACTTGGCAAAGGTTTACTGCGACGTGACCTGCGCCGAACACATAAAGTAACGCTGGAGGTAAGATCGGCTCCACGAAAACCTCGAGCGTGCCGCCGCAAACCAAGCCTGTGTCGTACTTCGGGTCCTGGTTAAGGTCGAACGTGAGGGTGCGCGGCTTCTCGGATTCCATGACCTCGCGGGCCGCTTGCCACACGTCGGCCTCCACGCATCCGCCGCCAATCGTGCCGACGATGGAGCCGTCGTCTCGCACCAGCATCTTGGCCGTCTNNATTTGTTCGTAGATGTCCATGGAGTTTGGCAGTAGCTTGTAGGTTTGATTATCAGTCGGTTAACAGGAGGAGTCAAACGTAGAAAGCAAAAGCCCCGGGTCATCACTCCGGGGCTTTTGCACCAACCAGTCAGATACGACACGGCTTGCCAAACCATTTCTATGGTCACGCGATTCGACATCGATGTCAATGCCAATGCTTATTGGCGACTGAGTTTGTGTTAGAACTGGTCTCGGGAAACAGTTTCGGGAAGGGCACGGCCTCCAGCCGTGCCGCCAGCAGTCAGTTAAACTGCGGGCTTTAGCCCCTGAGGGACTAGGAAAACGCCATGAAGGCAGTCCGCATTCATCAATTTGGTGGGCCGGAAGTTTTGACGTACGAAGATGTCCCCGATCCGCGGCCGCGCAAGGACCAAGTGCTGGTGCGCGTGCGGGCATGTTCGCTGAATCATCTGGATGTGTGGGTGCGCAAAGGACTGCCGGGAGTGAAGCTGCCACACATTCTCGGCAGCGACGTTGCGGGCGAGATTGTCGAGGTGGGCGAATACGTCAACGGATTCAACGCCGGACAGCGGGCGCTGTTGGCGCCGATGCACTATTGCGGACATTGCGAGAAGTGCGTCGCCGGGCTGCAAAATCAGTGCCGGGAGTTCACCGCCCTGGGGAATGCTGTAGACGGGGGGAATTGTGAGTTGATCGCGGTGCCTGCGGCGAACGTGATTCCAATTCCCGACTCGCTCGACTTCAACCTGGCCGCGAGCGTGCCGCTGGTATTTCTGACCGCATGGCACATGCTCGTCGGACGAGCCGGTATTCGTCCGGGACAGACGGTGCTGGTGCTGGGCGCGAGTTCCGGCGTCGGCATCGCGGCCATTCAAATTGCCAAACTTTTTCATTGCCGCGTGATTACGACTGCGGGCGACGAGGCCAAATTAGAAAAAGGGCGGCAGTTGGGCGCGGACTACGGCATCGACCACTATAAGCAGAAGATTTCCGAGGAAGTGCGGAAGATCACGAATAAAGAAGGCGTCGACATCGTGGTGGAGCACATCGGCGCGGCCACCTGGGACGAAAGCATGAAGTCTCTCAAAAGCGGCGGCACGCTGGTGACTTGCGGAGCGACCACGGGGCCGAATGTCGGCATCGATCTGCGGCATCTGTTTGCGCGGCAGTTGACGCTCCTGGGCTCCTACATGGGAACCATGGGCGAGCTGCACGAAGTGCTGCAGCACGTATTTGCCGGACGGCTGAAGCCGGTGGTGGACCGCGTGTTCCCCCTCAGCGAAATCCGCGCAGCGCATGAGTATTTGGAGAAGAGCCAGATGTTTGGGAAGATTGTGGTGAACCCGTAGGGAGTTCTTTCACCGCCGAGGAACAACGGCTGGCAGGAGTAGAATCAGTTCGTGTTTTTCAAGATCGTCGGTCAAATTCTGGATATTGAGACGATCGCCTCAGGAAAAGGCATCCGGGAGAGGCGGCGACTGCGAAAGCTCTATGGTGGCCGCCGCTGGAGAAAGCTGAAGGGAACGGCAACAGTCAAGCTGGCCGATGGTACGATGTGTCATGCCGAGGTGCACTGGTACCAGGCACACGGCGTGGGCACAAGAGAGCTTAAGATCAAGCGAATTCTGGAAATACAATGAAACGAAGTGAATTGCAGTTTGTCGTCTGCGTCAAGAACAAGGACTATCCCGCCTCGCTCGAGTTGCGAAAGCTCTACCAGGTAGTCGCGGATGAAACTGCGGCCAAGCTCCACCAGATTCGCGTCATTGATGAGTCCGGCGAAGACTATATTTATCCCGAAGAATACTTCGTCCCGGTGCAACTTCCCGAGTCAGCGGAGAAGGCCATCCGGCGCGCGGCTAGCGTCAGAGACTGAGTACGAACATCTTCCAGCGCCAGCGCAAGAAAGGTAAGAGGGCCTCCTCCGTGGTTTAGAATATCCGCATGGCCCCCGAACTAAATTTCGGCCCCTACGTCTCTAACGAGAACGGCGAGAAAGTCGTCAAGGACCTGACCTTCGGCAATCCCACGCCCGAGGGAGTTGTGCTCAGCACCCTGGATTCGGCGGTGAACTGGATGCGCAAGGGCTCCATCTGGCCGATGACGTTTGGGCTGGCTTGTTGCGCGATCGAGATGATGTCGATGGGGGCGTCGCGCTTCGATATCGCGCGTTTTGGAGCGGAAGTATTTCGCCCGTCCCCGCGGCAGAGCGATCTCATGATCATTGCCGGACGCGTGTCGCACAAGATGGCGCCGGTGATCCGCCTGCTGTGGGAACAGATGCCGGAGCCGAAGTGGGTGATTTCGATGGGCGCGTGTGCCACCTCCGGCGGCGTCTTCCAGAACTACGCGCTGGTGCAGAGCGTCAACCAAGTGATTCCCGTCGACATTTATGTTCCCGGATGCCCGCCGCGTCCCGAGCAACTCATCTACGCCATCACTCTTCTCCAGGAGAAGATCCAGCAGGAGCGCGGGACCATCAAGAAGGCTCTGAATCTGGTCTAGCGTTCAGTTCTGGAAGACCGCCCGCGCCTCCGTCTCTGAAGCTCCCGCTGTGCATCCCCTCGGATTTCACCTCACGCAGATGTGCAAATCTTTTACTCACCTGCATGTAACTGACCCGCGAAGAATCACTTGGAGGGCCGGCATCTCAATGGTCAGATGTCACACTGAGGAAAACGAAACCATTCTCCGCCGGGATGAATCTAATCGTTTGAGTGATGGCGCATCGAAAGTAGCCGTCGCGCAGGGGGCCGTACTCAGAACAACCCCGGGGGGAAACATCCCGGGCGTGGAAGGTGCTCCATGATGACAAAACTGATTGACGTGTTTTTCGGTTGCCGGCACCCCCGGTACAGTTTCCCAGTAACCATCCGCGGAACGGCACGCCGGCCGCAGGCCGGCGCATTGACCGGAACCTACGTAGCCTGCCTGGATTGCGGAAGAGAATTCCCCTATGACTGGCATGAGATGAAGGTGATCACCTCATCGGCCGAGAGTCGCGAGTACGCGGCCTCGCTAGCCACGAAAGAAGCCGCGTAGCCGGGGCAGACCCGGCGACCGGCGCAACCACGTGAACTAGCGCGCGGGAACGGTGGCCGCGGTCCTCTTCTCCATCGGGATAAACTCGCGCTCCTGGTGCCCGGTGTAGACTTGCCGCGGCCGCGTGATCTTCTGCTCTGGATCTGTCACCAGCTCCTGCCACTGCGCCAGCCACCCCGCCGTGCGTGGAATGGCGAACAGCACCGTGAACATCTCCGGCTGGAAGCCCATGGCCTGGTACATGATCCCGGAATAAAAATCGACATTCGGGTAGAGCTTGCGCTTCACGAAGTACTCGTCTTCCAGCGCGATGCGCTCCAACTCGAGAGCGATGTCCAACTTCGGGTTGCGTCCCGTAACCTGGAAAACCTGCTCCGCCGACCATTTGATAATTTTCGCCCGGGGATCGTAGTTCTTGTAAATGCGGTGCCCGAATCCCATCAGCTTGCCGTGCCCTTCCTTCACCTTCTTGATGTAGGCCGGCACGTTATTTTTCGATCCAATCTCGTCGAGCATCTTCAGGACTTCTTCATTGGCTCCGCCGTGCAAGGGTCCCGCCAGGGCCGACGCCGCCGACGCCGTGGACAGGTAGGGATCGGTGTGGGCGCTGGCCACGGAGCGCATCGCATTGGTACCGCAGTTTTGCTCGTGATCCGCATGCAAAATGAACAGGATATCGAGCGCGCGCGCGAGGACCGGATTCGCCACATACTTCGGCTCGACCATCTTCCACAACATGTTCATGAAATTCTCGGTGTAGCTCAAATCGTTGTCCGGATACACGTAGGGAAATCCGACGTTGTAGCGGTACGACATGCCCGCGATCGACGGCACTTTGCCGATCAGCCGCTTGATCTGCAGCAGGCGATTTTCCGCATCGTGCACTTCCCGGGCCTCCGGATACACGCTCGAAAGCGCCGCCACCGTGCTCACGAACATCACCATGGGGTGGGAGTCGTAGCGGAAACCCTCCATGAACTTCTTCGTCGCTTCGTGCAGCATGGTGTGGTGGGTGATTTCGTGCACCCAGTTCTTGAGTTCGGTCTCGGTGGGCAACTCTCCAAACAGCAGCAGGTAGGCGACTTCCAGGAAGGTGCAGCGCTCCGCCAGCACTTCGATGGGATATCCGCGATAGCGCAGAATTCCCCGGTCCCCATCGATAAAGGTAATGCTGCTGCGGCACGACGCCGTATTCATGAACGCGGGATCGTACGTCATCAGCCCAAAATCTTCCGGCCCGGTTTTGATCTGCCGCAGGTTCATCGCCCGGATCGTGCCATTCTCGATCGGGACGGTATACGTCTGACCGGTGCGATTGTCGGTGATGGTGAGAGTGTTCTCTGGCATGGGAAGAGCCGCTCCTTCCGCTTACAGGATAAAACTTACAGGATAAAACCTAGGGTAGCTTAGCCTGACTCGCTTCGACAACAAGCTGCGGCGAATGGGCCGCGAAGTCCGGCAATACCGCGCTCCGCCCGTCGCAAACACAAAACCGGCGGCCGCGCGGGCCGCCGGTTCGATGATCCCTAACTCGTTCCACCGCTAGTTCGACGAATCATTAGTTCGACGAATCATCCCGCCGCTTCAGGGTCGGACGATCGTCGTCGCTCTTGCTGTCGCCCGCCTTGTCGTCGCTGCCGCCGGTGGAAGTCCGCCGCAAGCTGGGCTTGTTGCCGTCTTTCTGATCCAACACCTTGTGGCGATTCTCGATCGACGCCAGACGCCCTTTGACTTCGTCGAATTCCGAGGTGGTCACAACATACTGCGGCTTCGACGGCAGTATCTTTCCAATTTCTTCCTGCGTCTTCGCAATGCGATCCGGAGTCTGCGGGTGCGTGTCAAAAGCCTTGGACAGCGTCCCCGGCTTCTTCTTCTCCATCGCCTGAATCTTTTCGAAGAAAGAAACAAACGCCGAGGGATCGTAGCCCGCGCGATACATATACTCCACGCCCAGATAGTCCGCTTCGGCCTCGAAGCCGCGGGAGAACTTCAGGAAGGTCATGGGGATCGCCAGCCCCGCCGCCTCGTACCCGGCGTAGCCGATCGCCCCACCCATAAAGATGAACGGAATCGAAGCCATCTGCAACAGGTTCGCGCGGGTCATTTCGCGCCCGTAGTGGCACGCGGCGACATGCGCGATCTCGTGCGCCATTACACCCGCCATTTCGGCTTCTTCGTCGGCCGCCAGGATCAACCCGGAGTTCACATAAAAGAATCCCCCCGGGAGCGCCATGGCATTCACCACGTCGGAGTCGATCACCTTGATGGTGAACGGCACCTGCGCGTCGGAGTTCCGCACCAGATTCTGGCCGATGCGGTTGACGTACTCCGTGACCACGGGATCGTTCACCAGCTTGACTTGTGACTCAATCTGCTGCGCATAGACGCGGCCCCGCGCCACCTGGCCTTCCACGGTGTACCAGTTGCCAACGCCCCGCCCGCAACCGACATTGCGGTTCCCCACCGCGTCCACGTCGGTCTTGGTGCCATCGTGCTTGATCTGGCCGTCATCCTGCGTGGGGAGGGCAGCGGGCGCCGGTTTCGGCGCGTTCTGGACGTCGGCTGCTTTCGGCTGGTCCTTGTCCGGATCTTGAGTTGGGGCTTGCGTTTGGGTCTGGGCTTGCGTCTGGGTTTGACCGGGATCCGAAACCTGCGCCAACGTCCAAGGCCCTGCGCTGAACGCCGCCAATGCCACCGCGATTGCCAACCAACGCAATTTCATAAATACCCCCTTGCGTCCAACTTACTCTTCCCCACATTATACGCCCGGTTCGAACACACCCATCCCAAACTTATCTTCCCAGTTAGACGCGCCCTTGCCCGCCCGGGTTATCCGGGACTGCCCAATCATGCGTACAGCCCGACCTGACCCGGTATAATCCGACAGCGTAGAGCCGGTGGGACATTTAGCCAGTCGGTCGTGTTTATTAGAACTGAATCCACTCTCATTCCGGGAGGCCCCAACCATGCCGATTGCGAGACGAACCACAATTCTGTGCATTTCCTTGTCCTTGAGCCTGACCTCAGCAGCCCAGCAGAAGCCTTCTCCGCTTTCACCCTATGTGAAGGAAGATGCACTGGTGCTGGTGCTGGAGCATGTGCGCCTTATCGACGGCACAGGCTCTGCGCCCCAGCAAGACATGCGCATCGACATCGCCGGCGGCAAGATCACCGCTGTCCAGGCCGCCAGTGCGCACAGCCCTTATCCGCCCAACGCCAAGGTGCTGGAGATGACGGGAAAGACCGTGATCCCCGGCCTGGTCGGCATGCACGAACATCTCTTCTATCCCACGCCGCAACAACCCCAGGGTGGCGTGGCGCTCTATGGCGAGGCAGCGGACAGCGCTCCGCGTCTCTACCTGGCAGGCGGCGTGACGACGGCGCGGACTGCGGGCAGCCTGGAGCCCTACACCGACCTGGAACTGAAGCGAGAGATCGACGCGGGGTTGCTGCCCGGACCCAAGCTCGACGTGACTGGCCCCTACCTCGAGGGCAAAGGCAGCTTCGCGGTCCAGATGCACACGCTTGCGGATGCGGACGACGCTGCGCGCACGGTGGATTATTGGGCCGCCGAGGGCGTGACCTCGTTCAAGGCATACAACTACCTCACGGCGGATGAGCTGAAGGCGGCCATCGGCCACGCTCACGCCCACGGGCTCAAAATCACCGGGCATCTTTGCTCCATCGGATTCAGGCAGGCGGCCGCGCTGGGCATCGACAACCTGGAACATGGCCTGTCGGTGGATACCGAGTTCTTCCCAGGGAAGAAGCCGGACGAGTGTCCCGGTTTTTTGGCGAATTTGACGTATGTCGAGAAAAACGTGGACGTGGAGGGGCCTGAGGTGCGGGAGACGATCCGCGACCTGGTAGCGCACCATGTGGCCATCACCTCGACGCTGGCGGTGATTGAGACCTTCGGCTCGAATCGCCCGCCCATGGAGCGGGAGAGCGCGGCTCTCAAGACGCTCTCGCCGCAAGCCGCGAAGGAGTATCTGGTAGGCCGCTCTCATGCGGCCGAGCTCGACATGGCCGGGCCGATGCTGGGAAAAGAGATGCGCTTTGAGCGGGAGTTTGTGGCTGCGGGCGGACTGCTGATGGCGGGCTGCGATCCCACCGGCTACGGCGGCGTGGTGCCGGGCTTCGGCGACCAGCGCAACATTGAATTGCTGGTCGAGGCCGGCTTCTCACCGGTCGAAGCGATCCGCATTGCCACACTGAATGCGGCAATCTACCTGGGCAGAGACGCGAGCATCGGATCGATTGCGCCGGGCAAGGCCGCCGATTTGGTGGTGTTGGGCGGCAACCCGGCGGAGAAGATTGAAAACCTGGAGAAGGTGGAGCTGGTCTTCAAAGATGGCGTGGGTTTCGATCCTGCGAAGCTGATTCAATCCGTCACCGAGCTGGTGGGCTTGCGGTGAGCACGCGTAGTTTGGTGCGGCGAACGGAGAGGCGACGTGATTGGAGGTTGGCCCGGTCTCCCTGGGATGAACAGCGGAGCCAACGGGCGCTGATCTCCTTTGACACTCCATGAGCAGAGCACCGCGTCCCCTTGAGGATTCCTGCGCCTAGCCGTACCATAGCGCCTTCCGTCATTCGCGCTCACGGGGAGATCAAGATGCTTGACCGCCGCCGCTTCCTCACCGCCACGACCGGCCTCGCCGCCACCCTGGCTTTTCGTGGCAATCTTCTAGCCCAACTCGACAAAGCTCCAGCGACTCTTCCGGACCCCGCCCACTTCGCCAAAAACGACGACGCCTATTGGGCCGAACTACGCAAACAATTTCTGATCCCCGCCGACGAAATCTACCTGAACAACGGTACCGTCGGATCCAGTCCCGCGCCCGTGCTGCGCGCCATTTTCGACGCCTACACCACCACCGAGAGAATGGACCAGCAGGATCCGGAAGATTACCCCATCTGGGGATACGCCTCGTGGAACGAGTTTCGCGATCCCCTGGCCGCTTTCGTCGGCTGCCATCGCGATGAGATCGCCCTGCTTCGCAATGCCACGGAGGCGAATAGCTACATCGCCAATGGCATTGACATGAAACCCGGCGATGAAGTCCTCATGACCGACCAGGAGCATCCCGGCGGCGAGCATCCCTGGAACCTCAAGGCCAAGCGCTACGGCATTGTGGTGAAGAGAGTCACACTGCCCCGCCCCGTAAAAGACTCCGCGCAGGTTCTCAATCTGTTCAACGACGCCATCACCCCGCGCACGCGCGTCATCTTCTTCAGCCACATCACTACGTTCTCTGGTTTGGTCCTGCCGGCAAAAGAACTCAGCGCGCTCGCCCGGTCCAAAGGCATTCTTTCTGCCGTCGACGGCGCCCACGTGCCCGGCATGATGCGCCTTAACGTTCACGATCTCGGCTGCGACATGTATTCTGCAAGCCCGCACAAATGGCTGCAATCGCCCAAAGGCTCCGGCTTCCTCTACGTGCGCGACGAAGTCATCGACCGCTTGTGGAACACCATCGTCACTGAAGGCTGGGACGAGCCGCAGCTCCGTGCCGAGCG
This sequence comes from Acidobacteriaceae bacterium, assembly GCA_003131585.1. Taxonomy (GTDB): domain Bacteria; phylum Acidobacteriota; class Terriglobia; order Terriglobales; family Acidobacteriaceae; genus Sulfotelmatobacter. The sequence continues at coordinate 156,780 of PKVW01000051.1, read as the reverse complement.
CTTTCAGCGTATCGGCAGCTCCAACGTGCCAGCGCTCTGGGGACTGCGCGCCTCCATCAAGCTGGCCGACGACATCGGCCTCGACCGCATCGAGAGCCGCCATCGCAGGCTAGCCGACTACATCCTCGACGAAATGAAAAAACGCGGCGCCGAATCCTGGACTTCGCCCGACCCCGCCCTGCGCTGCGCCATCGTCACGGTGAACGTCCCGCCCGTCCCGCGCATGGATCTGGAAAACTGGATGTGGAAGACGCATAGGATTCGCATCCGCGGCGGCGAGCCGAACAAGCTGCGGCTGTCTACGCCGTATTACTTGCAGAAGAAGGACATTGACCGGTTTTTGGAGAAGTTTGACGAGTACAAGCGGGAGAAGAAGCTGGCGTGATCATCGGTATATCTTCCGCTTGCATTCCCCTGGTAGCTAGATTATTGTATATACAGATCGGTATCTACGAAGGTCGCTGTGGAATTCGCCTGGGACGAGCGTAAGAACCGGGTCAATCAGCGCAAGCACCGCATCAGCTTCGAGACAGCGATCTCGGTATTCGACGACCCTTTCCACGTTTCGCGGCAAGACCGGGAAATGGAGACTGAAGCGCGCTGGCAGACTATCGGAGTGGTGCAAGGGGTCCGTGTATTGCTGGTCGCCCACACAGTCGAGGAGGACGACGGCTTGATCCGAATTCTCTCAGCACGAAAAGCAACGCCACAGGAGAGACGCATCCATGCGCAGGGCTACTAAGACTGTTCGAACCAGGCGAACGCGGGGGCAGGCTCTGTCTCCGCGACAGAAGAAAGAGCTGGCCGCACTGGCGGCACTACCTGACGACCAGATTGACACATCGGACATCCCGGAACTTCCGGCGAACGCATGGAAGAATGCGGTTCGCGGCAGGTTCTATCGTCCTATGAAGCAAGCGGTCTCGATGCGTCTTGATGCCGACGTGATCGCGTGGCTGAGAAGGGCGGGCAGTGGATATCAAACCCGCGCCAATCGGATACTGAGAGAACGCATGCTGGCCGAGATCATGCGAACAGAGTCTTGAGGGGCCCTATGAAAACGATGGCTACCAAATCGTGCGTACGAGGGGGCTGGCGAGAATTCTCTCATCCTGCGTAATCAGTGTGATTCCCAGCGCTCGCGCGGTGGCGCCGATCAGACGGTCGCCCGGGTCTTTGGGATAGGTTTCCGGGAACGCCATGGCCAGCCCTGCGATCTCTGAAGTAATTTCGAGCACGCTCACTGTGGCGCTATCCACGATCTCTCGGATCGAGGCCTCGATCGTGCCCGAGGCTCTGAGGCGGCCCTTGGCAAAGAGCAGAGCCAACTCCCAAAGGCTGATCGAAGCGATGGCGCAGCCGCCTTCTCGTTGCGCTTTGCGAATCTCGCGCACTGCGGTTCGCGAGAGTTTGCCGGGACTCGAAACCATCCACATCAAAACGTGTGTGTCCAGCAGAATCACCTGAGGCTCTCCCAGTCCTCCAGCGGAGTGATCGGGGAAACAATATCGCCGAGAATCTCAATCTTGCTGGCGAGGCAGCCGAAGATTTCGGGAGGCTTGTCGTCGGGAGGAACCAGTTTGGCCAGGGGCTTCCCCCGTTTGGTGATCAGCACCGGAGTGCGTTTCGTGCGCACGTCTTCCATGACTTGCAGGCATCGAGCCTTGAACTCGCCGGCGGCAATTGTCTTCATATGGTCACCTTGGGATAACCATGGTTATTTTAGCACGATGTGGATCGGCGCGACGAGAATATCCTTCCTCAGTCGTAATACTCCAGCCCCAAGTGCGTGATCAGTTCCTCGCCCTTCAAATGCCGCAGCGTGTTCTTCAGCTTCATCAACTGAATGAACAGATCGTGTTCGGGATACAGTCCCGGCGCCGTCATCGGAGACTTAAAGTAAAAGCTTAGCCACTCCTGAATGCCCAATCCGCGCAGATCCGAACAACGCTTCGCCAAATCGACGAGCAGCACCAGGTCGAGCACAATCGGAGCGGCCAGAATCGAATCGCGGCACAGGAAATCGACCTTAATCTGCATGGGATAGCCCAGCCACCCGAAGATATCGATATTGTCCCAACCCTCTTTGTTATCACCGCGTGGAGGGTAATAGTTAATGCGGACCTTGTGGTACATATCGCCGTACAGTTCGGGATAAAGGTCGGGTTGCAGAATGTGCTCCAGCACCGAAAGCTTCGACTCTTCCTTGGTCTTGAACGATCCGGGATCATCCAGCACCTCGCCGTCGCGATTGCCCAGGATGTTGGTGGAGAACCATCCGTTCAGCCCCAGCATGCGCGCCTTAAAACCGGGCGCGAGAATTGTCTTCATCAAGGTCTGCCCGGTCTTGAAGTCTTTTCCGCAGATGGGCGCTTCGTTCTGCCGCGAGAGTTCGAGCATCACCGGCAGGTCTACCGTTAAGTTCGGCGCACCGTTGGCGAACGGCACACCCTCCATCAAGGACGCGTAGGCATAAACCATCGAGGGCGCAATCATCTCGTCGTTCTCGCGCAGCGCCTTCTCAAACGACTTCACCGATTGGTGCGCCGCGGTCGCCGCGATGTAGGATTCGGTCGAACCGCACCACATGGTGATGAGCCGGCTCGCCCCGCTCGTCTTCTTGAAGTCGCGGATATCGTCGCGCAACTGCTCGGCCAGGTCCATCTTCGTCTTGCCCTTCTTCTGGTTCGGCCCGTCGATCTTCTTCACATAATTGTGATCGAACACCGCCGCGCGCGGCTCAATCGACGAAAGAAACGGCTTCAACTGGTCGAGCAGCCTTTGGTCCAGCACGCCCGCCTTCGAGGCCGCTTCGTACATGTTGTCTTCGAAGATGTCCCAGCCGGTGAAGACCAGGTCATCGAGTCCCGCCAGCGGTACAAACTCTTTGATCTTCGGCGAACGCCCGTCGGTGCGCTTGCCCAGCCGCACCGTGCCCATCTGCGTAAGCGACCCGATCGGTTTTGCCAGCCCCTTGCGAATCGCCTCCACACCCGCGACAAACGTGGTCGCCACCGCGCCCATCCCCGGGATCATCACCCCCAGCTTCCCTTTCGCGGGCTGGATCGTGCCGTTTTGCCTGGAACTGTTCCGCTTGCTTTCGGACTTTTCTTCGGACTTCACTTCAACCCGCGCCGTCTTCGCCGCCGTTTTTGCGGACTTATTCCTTGTCGCCATATTTTGGCCGCTTCCTCAGTAAGAATCTGTATGGGTGTGCAAACCCAGTATGTTCTCGTATCCAGCAGGACTTTTGCAAACGAGAGGGGCCAAACGCGCAGAAAATCGGTCAAACGGCGTAGTCGCATCATCAAGCGGAGCCGCTTCAACGCACCTGGAGCAGCCCACCTGAAGTCATTTGGAGACAGCCGCCTCGGCCGTTGCTGCGAAGGCAAAGCCGAGCGGCCAAATGGTAGTCGCGATGAGAACCCGATCACCTGCACAAAAACCGACGTCGCCTCGCCGTCATCCCCTCGCCGGCATCCCCATCCCTGTGTTACAACCCTAGCGGACTCGCTCCCATGCCCGACAAGATCGCTCTCATCACCGGCGCCTCCAGCGGCTTTGGATTGCTCACCTCGATCGAACTGGCCAAAGCCGGATTCCGGGCGGTCGCCACCATGCGTGACCTCGGCCGCCGCGAGCGCCTCGATCAGGCCGCAGCCGCCGCAGGTGTTACTGCGCAACTCGATATCCGCGCGCTCGACGTGACCCACTTCGATGCTCTCCCGGCCTTCGTTGACTCCGTCGTCAGCGAGCACGGACGCCTCGACGTCCTCGTCAATAATGCCGGGTTCGCCGTCGCCGGATTCGCCGAAGACATCAAGCTGGAAGAACTCCGCCGCCAGTTCGAGACTAACTTCTTCGGCGCCGTTGCCATGACCAAAGCCGCGCTGCCCACCATGCGGCGCCAGCGCTCCGGACACATCATCATGGTCTCTTCCATCGCCGGACTGCACGGCTCGGTCACCCTCAGCAGTTATTCCGCATCCAAACACGCCCTTGAAGGCTGGAGCGAATCGTTGCGCCTAGAGATCAACGCACTTGGCATCAAGGTTGTATTGGTCGAACCGGGAGCCTTCCAAACCGGCATCTGGACGCGCGGCGCAGTCATGGGAGAGAACGCCACCAAGGAGACTTCTCCAAACATCAAGCGCAGCCTGCGCATGCGCGATCGCATCCAGGCCCTGCCCAAACGCGACCCGATCGAAGTGGCGCGCCTGATCGCATGCATCGCGCAAGATCCAAACCCAAAGCTGCGTTACCTGGTCGGCCGCGACGCCAAAATCCAGCTCGCCCTCAAGCGCATCCTCCCCTGGAAGTGGCACGAAAAGCTGGTCGCACATTTCCTGAAGATCGACTGAGCTGCGGGTACCGAGTAGCGAGTACCGAGTACCGAGTACCGAGCAAAATCAGAACCAGCGTTTGAGCATGCCAAGCACCGAGTTGGCACTCGAAACTCGGGACTCGGGACTCGGGACTATTTCTCCAACTCCACCGTCTTCACCGGCAAGTCCCAGTGCGCGTCGAGAATCTCAAAGCGCCGCTGCTCTTCGCGCTGGAACGTCTCCTGATCGGGATACATTTGCTTCTGCAGCGCCGTTTCATCGACCGGCTCGTTGGCCACGGTGGCATTTTTGAAGACAATGGTCACGCGAAAGTCCCAGCGGCCATCTTCGGTGGTGTGATAGCGCGGCTGATCCATCCAGACTTTCAGCACGCGTCCGGTCTCGACTCCCTTCTTGAGCAGCGGATAATGATTTTTCTTGAAGAGTTTCAGAAACTCGTCGGCATGTCCCCACTTGGTTTTGTAGTAATACTCGACCACAAAGGGCCGGTCGGAGGTTGCGGATGCGGATTGCGCGCGCGAAACGATAGGCAGGGTAACAGTAAAGAACAGCAGGAACGCGAAGGCGCGAGACATTCGAATCACAGGACCCTCCTCGTGAATTTTCAGCTTGTACACTAACAGGACAGCAAAGAAACGCGTCGGTGGAATGCGATCAACGGAATCATAATGACGTCTCCGCAAAGGTGATTTGGATTTCTCTGCGACTCCTCCGCCGACGGAATCCTCTTCTAGTGACGCAGAACTTACCGATGGCCGGCATCTGACGGCTGACTGCTGATGCGGTTCTGCCAGTGACTCCAAACAAACCAAGCCGCGCCGGCCACCAGCATCACTCCGATCACCGCATCGAACTTGTGGAAGTACTTCCCCAGCTCGCGCCAGTTCTGGCCCAGCTTCATGCCGAGATACGCCAGGCCGAGGCACCAGGGCCACGATCCCAGAAACGTGTACACATGAAACCGTCCGCGCGGCATGCGCGCCACTCCCGCCGGCAGCGCGATGAAGGTGCGAATCACCGGCAGCATGCGCCCGACGAACACCGCCAGGTATCCCCAGCGCGCAAAGAAGCGCTCGGCCCAGTCGAGCTCGCGCGTGCCCATCAGAATCCAGCGCCCGTAGCGCTCCACCAGCGGACGCCCGCCATAACACCCAATCTCATACGCCACCAGCGATCCCAGGTTGCAGCCAATCGCCCCGGCCGTCGCCACCCACAGCAGCTTGAACGTGCCCTGGAAAACCAGATAGCCGGCAAACGGCATGATCAATTCCGAAGGCAACGGGATGCACGCCGACTCAATCGCCATCAGCAGCATGACTCCGGCGTAGCCGGTCGCGCCGATCACGGAACTGATGAACACAAAGATGACAGCCAGAAGTTTTTCAGTCATGAGAGAAAGCAGTTGCCGGTTGCCAGTTCTCAGTAAGACCCTCTGTTCATCAGACTGAGAACTGACTTAGTGTATCGGAAATCAGGAATGGAAAAGGCGCGCCTAGAACGAGCCGTCCTGGGTAAAGGTATAGCCGGGCAGCGCCGCGCCTTGCGGACTCTTGGCCACTTTGATGCGTACGGTGGGGGCGTCCGGCGCGGTAATCCCCGCCGGCCGCAGCATGGCATACTGCGTGAATACTTCGTCGTACACCTTGGTGACCAGATAATCCTGGCCATCCGCGTCGTTGCGCCAGACCTGCCCGAGCTGAATGGAATTTACGGCCACGGTAGCTTTCCTGAATGGTGTGAGGTTGATTCAAGACTACCGGGGCGCATGGTGGGAGTCAATTCCCCGCATGGTTACGGAGGGACGATATGTGGCCGCCGCCGTCCCGTCCGCTCACGCAGCTCTGTTACCATGTTGCCTTTGTGCCGTTTCGCGAAGGAGTATCCGACCTCATGCCCCGTGGCATAATTCCCCGCCAGCCCGCCCGCACCGGCCGCCAGGAAGGCGCTCGTGTGGCGCGGGTGCTCCTTCGGCAAGCTCAGGGCAAGCTCTCGCCCGCGAAAGCCGCGGAGCGGCGAAAGAATGCAGCCCACGGCTTAAGCCGTGGGTTATCACCAACGGGAGAAAAACCAGCCCCGAAGGGGCGAAAGAAATCGGGAGCCGTTTCAAAAACGGCATCGAAAGCACGAATCTACGATCCTCTCGCTCACGACCGCATCGCGGAAATCTTGAAGCGCCTTGACCAGCTCTATCCCGACGTTACCTGCGCGCTCACCCACACCAGCGCCTGGGAACTCCTGGTCGCGACCATCCTCTCCGCCCAGTCTACCGACGTGAATGTCAATCGCGTCACGCCGGAACTGTTCCGCAAATATCCCACCGTCGAAGCCTTCGCCGCACTCACGCCTGAACAGCTTCAGCCGGACGTTCGCTCGACCGGCTTCTTCCGCAACAAATCCAAGTCGGTGGTCGGGGCAGCGAAGAAAGTCATGGCCGACTTCGGAGGCCAGGTTCCGGTGAACATGGACGACCTCCTAACATTGCCCGGTGTCGCCCGCAAGACCGCCAACGTCTTGTTGGGCACGTGGTTCAAGAAGGCCGAAGGCGTAGTGGTCGACACCCACGTTCACCGCATCTCGCGGCGACTGGAACTTACTACGCAAGAAGACCCGAAGAAGATCGAGCAGGATTTGATACGCATCATCCCGCGCGAGAAGTGGATACTCTTCTCCCACCAGATCATCTGGCACGGACGCCGCCTCTGCATCGCCCGCAAACCCAAGTGCGTCGATTGCCCCCTCGAAAACCTCTGCCATGCCGCCGACAAAACCTGGAGCACGGTGGAGATGCACAAGGGCGCCAAAGCGTGAACCTGCCGCCCAAACCTCCCTATAGGCTCCCTGTTCCCATTCCGGCGCCAAGGTGACCCGGCCACACATTCTTCGCTTGCTTTCACGCATGATCGCGGCAACAATAGCTCAATGTCCGACGTGGTCCAATCCGTGCGCCAGCTCTTGCAGGATTTCATCGCCCCCGAGCTGCGGGAGTTGAAAAGCGACGTCAAGCAGGTCGATAGCAAGATCGACCTTGAAGCAAAGAGTCTAAAGGCCAAGATTGACTTCGAGACCAGCCAGCTTAGAACTGACTTTAAGCGCCTCGAAGATAAGGTGGATTCCGACTTTAGTCGCCTCGAAGACAAGATGGATTCCGGTTTCGCGCAAATGCGGACGCTCCTCGAAAACGCCTACTTGCGATCCGAACTGGAAGCCACGCGCGATATTTCCAACCTGCGCGAGCGCGTGACCCGGCTTGAAGTCGAGCGCGGCGCGCCTCGGCAATAGCCGGTTCCTCCCGCAAGACCAGCGCAACCTCCAGTCCCCGTCTGCTACACTTTCGCTTCGGGCTCACTCGAAGGCTCCCAACTCCCATGCGTACTTTCATTCCGTTTGCTATCGTCATACTCATGAGCACCGTCGTCGCCGAGACCATCGCTGCCCAGACCCTTCCCGCGCCCCAGGCCGTTACCGATCCCAAGCAGGTTGACTCCAAGCCGAACGCGAAGGTCGAGCCGCGCAGCCTGACCATCGAGAAGCTCTACATGACGCGCCAAGTAGGCCGCCCCACGTGGTCGCCCGATGGCAAGAGCATCGCCTTCATCTCCAACATGAGCGGACGCAACAATCTGTGGCTCGTACCCGCCGCAGGCGGATGGCCGGTGCAGCTCACCGTCAGTGACCAGCGCCAGACCGCGCCCGCGTGGTCGCCCGACGGCAAGTGGATCGCTTATCAATCCGACTACGACGGCGACGAGCAGTGGGATATTTTTCTGGTTTCGCCGAAGACCGGCAAAGTCGTGAACCTCACCAGCACGCGCGAGATCGCCGAAATGGATCCGACGTGGTCGCCCGACGGCCGCTACCTGGCATATTTGGTTAAACCAAAGACTTCGGCGGCGCACGAGATCGATGTCTACGACACGCTGATGCGCGAGGTGAAGCACCTCACCACCGGCACGCCGCAGGACAAGGGAAACTCCAATCCCATCTGGTCGAAGGACGGCAAGTACATCGTCTACTCGCAAGAGCAGGCCAAGGGCACGGACTCGAATATTTTCATCGCCGAAGTGGGAACTGGAAAGAGCACGCTCTTGACGCCGCACGAGGGCGAACAGCGGTATTATGCAAACGATTTCTCCTGGGTCGCCGGCATGCGGGACGCCTTGACGGTGTTACTCACGTCCAACGCTGGCAACGGATACGAAAACGTCGGGCTGCTGGATGTCGGGATGAGAGGGGCACCGTCCGGACATCTTAATCACGGGGAGATCAAATGGCTGACCAAAGACAAATGGCGGATTCGCGGCGGCGAGTTCTCGCCCGATGGCAAGCGCATCACCTTCACCGCGAACGTTGACGGCAACGAAGACATTTACCTGCACGATCTTGCGACAGGTAAGTCCGCCCCCCTGCCCATTCCCAAGGGTGTGAACGAACCCACCGGCGGCCACTCCGCCTTCACCAAAGACGGTTCGCGCCTTCTTTATTACCACAACGGCCCCACCGCTCCCGGCGATTTGTGGGTGTATACACTGGCGACCGGCAAGTCGCATCAAGTCACGCACTCGCTCGTCGCCGGAGTTCGATCGGAAGACATGGTCGAGCCTTACCTCGTTCACTATCCCAGCCGCGACGGCAAGTGGACGATCTCCGCGTTTCTTTACGTGCCGTTCAACATGGCGCGCAACGGACAGAACGCCGCCATCGTTTACATCCACGGCGGCCCGACTTCGCAAACCATGAATTCGTTCAATCGCTTCGTCCAGTACGCGGCGAATCAGGGATACACGGTGCTCGCCCCCAACTACCGCGGCTCGACGGGATACGGTAAAGAATTTCAGCAGGCGAATTTGTTCGACATGGGCGGCGGCGATTTGCAGGACGTGCTGGCGGGAGTGGACTGGATCAAGCAGACCGGCCACCTCGATCCGAAGAAGATCGCCGTCATGGGCGGCAGCTATGGCGGCTACCTGAGCATGATGTCGGTGACGAAAGCACCCGAAGTCTGGGCGGCGGGCGTGCCCATCGTTCCGTTCGTCAATTGGTTCACCGAGATCGAGAACGAAGATCCGGTGCTGCAACAGTCCGATCTCGCGACCATGGGCGATGTGGTGAAGAATAAAGCGCTGTACGAAGACCGGTCGCCCATTAACTTCATCGATCAGATCAAGGCGCCGTTGCTGTTGCTCGCCGGAGGACACGATCCGCGCTGTCCGAAATCAGAAACGCAGCAAGTGGTGGATGCCATCAAGAAGCGTGGCGGAACGGTTGACTACAAGATCTACGAAAACGAAGGCCACGGCTTCGCTCGCGTGGAAAATCAGATTGACGCCTACAAGCGGGTCGCCAACTTCCTGCTGGCGCACGTGCCCCCGGCGGATTGCAGTTGCTCGGTCACGGAATAACGAAACCTCCCGAATTGCCTTTGGTCCCGATAAAGTGGAATATCTGCATGGGTGGCGTCGAAGGAGCGATCATTATGGGCGGCTAACCGGAGCCGGTTGCTGCGAGGCTGATACGGACGACGGAATTGGCAACCCATAACCGCTCCGTGACAAGTAGCCTGGGAGAATTTTGGCCTTAAAGAATGAGGTGGCCCCAAAGCTTCGCTTGAAGCCTTGAACATCAATTTCTTTTCCGCCTTTCTCATAGAAAGTAACGTCTACAGTGAGCGGAAGTTCGCGCACATCGGGCCCGGAGTATTTGCTGTAGTCCGGATGGGCCGGCAAGAGAATCGACGGCCCTATCTCCACCGAAACCCAAGCACCGTTAAGGTCAAGGTGGCTTCTGAGCTGCCCAGAGGCGCCCTTTACGGCCACCTGTGTAACGTAGCACTCGAGATACAACTTGTCACCCTCCAGGTTTGCCCTGAAATAATCAGGATTGCAGTTTCCAATCCAAGCTAAGCTTCCGCGCTGAGCATCTAGTTCGACCGTCGTCTCGACAGGGGTCGCAATGTTGAAGAGCACGGCCTCGTCGCCGTTCTGTGGGTCCGGAAACCCGAGAGTCTTTGGCGGGAAAATGAAAGGCTCTCTTAGGTCTACACCACCCGCCTTGAGCCGCTCTAGATAGGGTTGAACTGCTTTGGACTCAGTCGGCAGAGACAGATTGATATTAATAGCGACGATCTGCTCAAGAGGGTCGCTCGTCCGGCGCGACTCATTCAGGACGGCGGACGTAGCCGACGCCGTTTCGTGCATCTGAGTTAGAGTGGCAGTCAGGTCTTGCCGCTGTTTTTCAAGTAATTCCCTTTGACGTTCGAGTGACGTGTTCATAGCAAGTTCACTCTCTAATTGCTGCTGCTGCATTAATACTGTTTGCGCATTCTTTGCATTCTCGCGCAAGTCCCTCTCCCTCTCGTTAAAAATGGTTAGGAATGTCGCGAATACCAGGAACGCTATTCCGAGGTAGCCGCGCCATGACAGGATTCTTTTTCCGTTTCGGGTCTCGTGGAAGTCAGACACCGTTGCATAGAGCCCGTACAACGCCGTGAGCCCCTCCGCCGCGTATTTGATTACAAGCAGCTTGGTATCAAAGTCCATGTCAACTCAAGCGCTATCCCGGTATTGTCCCTTAAGCCCCGATTGGCCTCATAGCATACATTAAGGCTTTCAATGGCGCGAGGAAGGCATTCCAGACTGGGCTAATTTGTTGCTGCCTCTTGGAGGGCAACCCCTCGCACGATGGCTCCGACCAGTCCCAGGATGGTGAATTCTTTGGCCGCAATATCCACTCGCAAGCCAAGTTCGCGCAAAGTTGAAGATGTGACCGGCCCTATGGAGGCGAGCCTTACCCCATCGAGGCTGGTGTGGGCCTTGCCCAGCAACGCCACAAAGTTGCGTGCTGTGGAAGAGCTGGTAAACGCAATCACATGCGGCCGCCGCCGCGGAGCCCCTAGCGCGTTGCGCAAGCGCATGCGCGATGATTGCGGCACAACGGTTTCGTAAGCTTCCACCACGTCCACGTGCGCCCCGGCCCTACGCAGTTCGCGCGGGATCACGTCACGGGCAACTTTGGCACGCACCAGCAGCACCCGCTTGCCTTTCACCCGCTGCCGAAGGCTGCGCACCACGGACTCTGCCACGTACTCTTTGGGGACGACATCAACGCTGCCGCCGCGCTGTTCGATCGCCTTCTTCGTCGCCGGGCCAATGGCGGCGATGCGAACGCGCCTTGGGCGGCGGCCCTCAGCGGCTAAAGCCGCCATTGATTTTGTCCCCCTTACGGCACGACTGAAGTCGTGCCCTTCCCGAAGCCCCGGGTGGTCGGGTTTCAGCTTGGCCAGCCGATCCCACATGGCGTCGACTCCGTTCACACTGGTGAGGATGAGCCAGTCGTAGCCGCCGAGATTCTGAAGCGCCGAATCCAAAGACTTGAAACTGCGCGGCTGGCGAATCTCGATGAACGGGATTTCGAGAACTGTGGCGCCCAGCTTGCGCAATTCGCCCGAGAGCGCGCTGGCCTGATGCCGTGCGCGGCCTACGAGCACGCGCATGCCGGCCAATGGAAGCTGCGACCGCTTGGCGAACTGCTTGCGATGGTTCGTGCTCCGCAATCAGACCCCCAGGCCTTGCTTCTGCATCAGTTTGGCGATTCCGGCAGCGGCTGAGTCCGTGCTCCCGTTCAAAGAGCCAATCACAGCAGCCTGGTCCGCTTTAGTGCGATTCTGGCTAATCTTAAATTTGGCCTCGATCCGAGTGGCGGCCATCTCAAAGCCGACGATGTGTTTCAACATCCCATCGCGAAACTTGTCGCTGAGGCCGCTCCATTGCTCGAAGTAGGCGGGATCGAAGGCGTGGATAATTTCGCGCATCTCTTCCAGCAGGCGTTCGGGCTCGGAAATTACCCGGGCCTGGCCGTACACATGCACGGCAGCGTAGTTCCAGGTGGGCACGCTCTCCCGGCTCTCGTACAGGCTGGGGGAAATATAGGCGTGGGGGCCGTGAAAGATGGCCAGGGACTCCTGGCCACCTTGCAGAAGATTCCAGTGCGGATTCGCCTTGGCCATGTGCCCGTGCAGAAGCATCCGATTGTCCACGATCCGGGCGAGGATGGGGATATGAGTGGCGAAGGGACCGCTGTCGGAGGCAGAAACCAGAATGGCGAACGGATTCGCCTGGACGAAAGAGACTGTGTCCGCGTGGTCGCGGACCCGGTTAAATTCAGGGATGTACATGCTTCGAGTCTCCTGTGGTCTGCAAGCCGAAGTAAGCCGCGTCGTCATCGGCTGTAGCTATTTCTTTCGCACAATGCAGAATTCTCTCGACTTCGGCGATCACAACTCCTGCTTCATCTTTCACTTCCACCGAAAAGACGGGCTCAGATTTCGGCAGCGTCTTTAGTTTCTCGCGAATGTCCTCGATCTGGCCATTGGACAAACGAAATTCTGCACGCGCGGTTCCCTTCCCCGGCTGCCGGAACGTTCTCCTGCAACTTCTCGGCGGCACCAAGAGCGCGGGCCATCTCCGGCACTGGATCAACGGTTGCGGCGCAGCTTTCTTAGCCCGTTGTAGCGTCCCGGAAGAACTTGCGAGAGCGGAGGAGCGCGTAGATTGCCGTGACCCATAGGACGGTTCCGGTAGCGATGCCGACGGAAACCGTAATTGCGTCAGATCTGAGGAGTGCCCAACTAACAAGATCACAGAGGATAATCGCGATTCCGGCGGCATAGTACGCCGGGAAGCGGAACAGGCCTGCCAAGGGAAGGAAATGTATGCCGACGACAAGGCTGATGCCCACCGCCAGTAGATCCAATCGGTGAAAGACGATGGTGAGAAGAACGACAATGCCGCACCCAGTTCCTTCGAGGATAGCGACGATTCTGAATTTTTTTTCGGTCCTGGCCCGGAACGCGGCGCGCTGGGCGGAGTGCGGTTTCATCAGGGCATTTCCCCCGCGAACGGCGTGGACGGATATCCCAAGCAGTGCCAGGAAGGCGAGATAGAAGATGATCCACTGCGTCACCGTAAAAGCTGCGTCGGCAGAAAAGCCCCATCCCAGCCAGGTGAAGCCTAAGATAGTCATGATGAGCGCGGCCATACCAAGACCGAAGGCAGCGATTGCCGGTTGCGACCGGTCGGCGACGCCACGTTCGGTGTTACTCGATTGATCGCTCATCACTCTTGAAACCCAGCGGGCAAATTGTATATGGAACGTGTCGATCATGGCAAAGAGCGATCCGGCGAGCGCATACCGACATAATGCCGCCGAGAAATTGCAGGAGAACGCTGCGGGTATTCATTCGGATCGCGGTTGGGAAAGCATGGCCACACTGCGGCCGTAGACGGCCGCGAGCATTTCTTCGCCGCCGCGAGCGAGCAACCTTTCGCCGACCTCGTTGCCGAGTTGTTCAGGATCGTTGAGATTCCCGTCGCGTGACTCGCGCAGGAGTTTCGAGCCGTCGGGATCGGCGACGATGGCTTCGAGATGGAGCTTACCGTTACGTATTTCGGCAAAGGCGCCGATGGGAACCTGGCAGCCTCCGGCCATGCGATTGAGCAGCGCGCGCTCACAAGTGGTGGCGGCGTGGGCAGCAGGATCATTGAGGAATTCGAGGGGCTGGCGGGTGGCGACGTCGCCTTCGCGGATTTCGATGCTGAGCGCTCCCTGCCCGGCGGCGGGACACATGATTTCGACGGGAATGATCTGCTTGATCAGTTCCGTTTTGCCCAGGCGATTCAAGCCAGCCGCAGCCAGGATGATAGCGTCATATTCGCCGTGTTCGAGTTTGAGCAGGCGCGTGTCGACGTTGCCGCGCAAGGGATGAATGTCGAGATCGGGGCGGATCGCCTTCAGTTGCGCCTGGCGGCGCAGGCTGGAAGTGCCCACGCGCGCGCCTTGCGGCAGGTCTTCAATCCTCGAATAAAGCCGCGAGCAGAAAGCATCTCGTGCGTCTTGTCTATCCGTGATGGCGGCGATTTCGAAACCCGGGGGAAGTTCTGTTGGCAGGTCTTTCAGCGAGTGCACGGCGAGATCGACGCGGCCGGCGGCCAGGGCTTCTTCGATCTCTTTGGTGAAAATTCCCTTGCCAAGTCCGCCCTTGACGCCGACCTGAGCTAGGGGGACGTCGGTGATCTTGTCTCCCGTGGTGTGGATGATTTCGATTTCGACTTCGTGTCCGCGCACACGGAGGAGCGCGGAAATGTGGTTGGCCTGCCACAGGGCGAGCTGCGAGCCGCGGGAGCCGATGCGGAGTTTGTTTGTTATTTCAAGCATCATCGTGGTCTTGTTTTTCGCGGCAAAGGTGGAAGCGGCACCGTTATCGTCTGACAGCTACCCGGCGCCCAGTTTTCGACCGCCCGCTCAACCGCCGGCCCGCAATTGCGTACGGAGGGCCAAAGGTTCGAAGTTAAGATCACGAGAGCAAGTTTCCGTCCCGCTAGGTTTTGCTGATAACGGATGTTTTGATCGCAGGTGAGCAATATGTCGAATCCTGCCGCTTCGGCTGCATTGAGAAGCTCGCCATTTTTGAGCCGCGGCGACCAATTCAATTCAGTGATCGTCCAGACCTCGTGCTCCGCAAGAAAGCCGCGCACTTTCACCGGAACGTTTCTATCGAACAGTATCCGCAACGCGGTGACCTTTGGCGTACGCCAGGATTGCAACCACTTGAGTTTCCGACACTTCGAATTGCTCCGAAATCTCCGCCACGCTCAAACCATATTCTGCATTGTCGACAATTGCGCTCGCTGGCAGGCGCGTCCCGGCTAAAACCGGGGCGCCGCTCTGGATCTCTGGATCGGCTTCAACCAACGGACATTGGGACCAGTCGACCTGGACTATCGCTGACATTAGAGTTTGCCCCCTAAATCTTCCGCCACCCAACCGGTTTAAGTCCGTATTTTATCAGGTAGTCGTTGGCTGTTCTAAAATGGCCGCAACCGAGGAACCCGCGGTGCGCGGAACGCGGCGAAGGGTGCGATGCTTCCAGCACCAGATGTCTTTCGCGGTCGATCAGCGCGCTTGTTTTCTGCGCGCAGCGACCCCAGAGCACAAAAACGACGTGCTTACGCCTTTCGTTGACGGCGCGGATGATGGCGTCGGTGAATCTCTCCCAGCCTTTGCGCTGGTGCGATCCGGGGCTGTCCTGCTGCACCGTCAAGGTCGCATTCAGCAGCAATACCCCCTGCTCCGCCCACCCCTTCAGGTCGCCATGGGGCGGCATCTTGATAGGATACTCGGCTTCGATCTCTTTGTAGATATTTTGAAGGCTTCGTGGGATGGCCTTGCCCTTGCGGACCGAGAAGCAAAGGCCATTCGCCTGCTCCTCTCCGGGATACGGATCCTGACCGATAATCACTATTTTAATATCCTTAAATCGGGTTGAGTTAAGCGCGTTGAAAATTTCCGCATCCTTGGGATAGATATTGCGTCCGAGCTCTTTCTCCCGCTGCAAAAACTGCTCCAGCTGCGCCAGGTCGAACTCGCCGCCGATAATGGCGTGCCAATTTTTCTCAAGCCTGATCGATAAGGTCGTCATCACTGGGTTCCCTGTTCGCCTGCGACGCCGGCCCTTTTTCCTTGTCGTGCAAATTAAACAACCTTCGCACCACATCGATCACTGTTGTTGCTTCTGACTCGCGCGCGGCGGTTTTCAGCGTGGTGATCGGGGTGTGCATCACTTTGTTGATGATGCCGCGGGTCAGGGCTTCGACGGCCATTTCTTGTTCACGCGTCAACGGACCCATGCGGCCCCGGACGCGCTCGATTTCGGTCTGGCGGATGGTTTCGAGGTGGTCTTGCAAACTGACAATTGTCGGCACCACGTCGAGCGTGTGCAGCCGGGCTTCGAAGCGGGCTTTAAAGTTTTCCACCTCACTCGCAATAATGGCTTCGGCGAGTTCGGCTTCCTTGCCGCGGTCGGCCACGTGGCTGCTCACGGCCTGCTGCAGGTCGTCGATGTCGTAGGCGAAGATGCCGTCGAGCTTGGCCATTTCGGGCGCAACGTCGCGGGGCACCGCAATGTCGATGAAAAACATGGGCCGGTTCTTGCGGCGGGCGAGGAATTGCTCGCCGTGTTCCCGGCGGAAAATGGCGTGGGGCGCGCCCGTCGAGGTGATGACGATATCGGCGCGGTCGCAATTGTCATACAAGTCGTCGAACTTGATGGCCTGGCCGTTGAACTTGTGCGCCAGTCCGATCGCGCGCTCGTAGGTGCGGTTGGCGACGAAGATCGAGCCGCAGCCGTGGGCCATCAGGTGGCGGGCGGCGAGTTCGCTCATCTTGCCGGCGCCGACGATGAAAACGTTCTTGCCCTGCAGGGTGCCGAAAATCTTTTTGGCCAGCTCCACCGCAACCGAGGCGATGGATACCGAAGACGAGCCTACCGCGGTCTCACTGCGCACCCGCTTGGCGACGGCAAAGGCGCGCGTAAAGAGTTGATCGAGTTGGCCGCGCACGGCGCCCACGGCGCGGGCGGTGGCGTAAGCCTCTTTCACCTGGCCGAGAATCTGGGCTTCGCCAACCACCATCGAATCCAGACTCGAAGCCACGCGGAAGACGTGGCGCACCGCATCCTTCTCGCGGAATTCGTAGAGATGCGCGTCCAGATCCTGGGCGGTGAGGTGAAAGTGCTCATGCAGAAAGCCACGCAGGTCGGCTGCGCCGTTGGCGGTGTGGGTGATCACTTCCACGCGGTTGCAGGTGGAAATAATCACGCCCTCCTCGATGCCAGGATGGGCGGTGAGGTCGCGGCAAGTATCGGGCAGGCGGGACTCGGGAATCGCGAGGCGCTCACGCACCTCGAGCGGCGCGCTCTTGTGATTCACGCCGATGAGCTGGTATCTCATGAGGCGGCAACCCTGTGGATCGTGGAGAAGTAGTTCGCGGCCCAGGCCACGATGGCGGCCACGAAGGCGCAGGTGGCGAGGACCGCGGCGCGGCGTCCGCGCCATCCCGAATTCCAGCGGGTGACGACCATAATCATGTAGACGGCCCACATCAGGATCGACAACAGGATCTTGGGATCCTTGAAGTCCACGTATCCGTATGTCGACATGGCCACGACCGAACCGGTAATCAGTCCGAGCGTCATGAAAGGAAAGCCAAGCAACAGGGAACGGTAACCGATCTGATCGATCACTTCGAGGGCGGGCAAAAAAGAAATCAGGCTGCTGGGTTTCTTGGCTTTCAGGCGGCGCTCCTGCAGCAGATAGAGCAGGCTGGCGCCGAAGCTGAGCACGAGGGCGGCGTACCCGGTGAAGATGAGAATGATGTGTGCGATCAGCCATCCTTTGTGCTGGACGAAAGCGGTGAGCAGGACGGGTTGCTGGTCCACGGCCGCGACAAAGGTCAGAAAGAACACGATGGGGAAGACAACCACGCCCGGCGAAGTAGTCTGGTAAACGGCGTAGATGATCATGAAAAATGTCATCGAAAAGAAAGCCAGCAGTGACTCCCCGTTGTGTACCGAAGCCCAGACCACGTGACCGGAGAGAAATAGCTCGACCAGCGAGACGAAGTGGAAGACCATACCCAGGCTGGCGGCGTGGAGGGCGATGCGGCTGAAAAGATCGCTGGTGCGAGTAAGCGCAAAAAAGGCGTAGATCAGCCCGATGAAGTAGCAAGCCAGCGCGAAGCGGAGCCAGAGCAAAGCCATAGGCTAGGTAAGTATCAGAGTCCGCTGAGTTTATTGCAAGTCAGGACAGGCTTGTAACAAGCTTCGAAGCTCAGGAACCCACCGCTGCCCACGCATTATATTCTGCACAGAGAACGGGCAGCGGGAAACGCAAGGAGATCACGGGTGGGTGTGATCGGGATCACATCACCCTATTCGACGCCCAGGCTGGCGAGTGCTTCCTCGAGGAGGGCCACGTCGATAACGAGACGGCGGCCGTGGGCCTTCACGTCTTCCAGATCGTCAAAGGCGCGGAAGAGGCGAAGTTTGGCGGCGGCATACTGCTCCGCTTCGGTGAGTGGACGTTCGTGAGTTGTGGCCCATGCAGTCACTGATTTTTCGGGTAGGAAAACACTGATGGCGTAAGTGAGCTTTCGGTCGGAGGTGACGTCGAAGACGAATTCCGTGGCGGGAGCTTCGGGATCGTTGACGAGCGCGGCGCGCTGGCCCACGAAGTAGTATTGGTAGACGTATCCCTGAGCGCCAGCGTAGGTCTTCAGGCGGCGGATGATCATGCCGATATTATGAACGGTCGTCGGTGGTTTGTCGTTGGTCTTCCTGCTCATTGCCGAAGGCATTTAAGAGGGCGGAAGGTGTTCCTTGCACGCGTCCTTTAGTGTCGGCTTTGATTCCCCGTGTCCCGGACAGTGTCTATACTCTTCTAGCTGGTAGACAGTAATGCTCTCTCCAACGGCCAAGCACATTCGTCGCACGACCTGGGCAGTCGCTGGTTTGGAAGCCGGGGCGGTACTGTTTATCGCCGGTTTGGCGGTCCTCCATCTCAATCCCTTTTGGCATTTTGACGAGGGTGGGTTTCTGGATTGGCGCCTGCACTGGTGGAACGCCGCTGGTGAAATGCTAATCGCCGCGGGGTTGTTGGTTGAGGCACTGGCGTCGGTGGCGTCGGTTGCGGTCATCGTCTCTCGCTGCTTCGGCCGACGATCCTGGCCGTACCTGGTGGCGGCTTTGCTGGTGGGCTGCACTGTCGTATGGATCAGCCCCGCGGGTTTCACTCGCAACCTCGACGCGCACTTTGAGTGGGACTCAGCCGACGGCTTCAGCGTATTCCGGTTGCAGGTTGGGGACGAAGCTGCGGGAATCGGGCGCCCGGCTGGAGGCTCGGTATGGCAATCGATCGTTGAGCTACAGATTCAGCCGTTGTTACGAGGCTATTTCAAGGTTAACGATTGGCAGAAGATGAATGGGGATATCGGCATCAAGGTGTTCAGGATCATTCCCGTAGCGTGGCCAGTCGGGCTGGGGAGCGGTGGCGAAACCCTTGTCGATCCTGATGAAACCGCTCTGATGCGGGCCGCGGCGCAGGAAGACTTGAAGGCTGTGCAGCAGCTACTGTCCGCGACAACGAGTGCCAACGTGAATGCCTTGGATCAGACTGGACAAACAGCTTTGATCCTCGCCTGCCAGAACCCGAAGGCAAACCCGGATGTGGTCAAAGCGCTCCTCGCGGCTGGCGCGGATGCGAACCTGCGAAGCCGGAACGGCTATACCGCCGTGACTTGGGCCCGTGCCCGGAACAACAACGAAGTCAGCCGTCTGCTGCGCCGGGCCGGCGGCAAACCGTAGCTTCCTCATCCATCAATTTTAGCCTCCCGCAGTTGCTTGACTGCCGTCTCGGAGCTGACGGGCGAATAGTAAACCTCCTTGAAAGTGTAGGAGCGGGCCTTGGTGGCGAGCACGGGCAGGATCTCGATGTGCCAGTGGTAGTCGTCGTCAATGGTTTTCCAATAGCCGAGGGTATTCGAGGGATGCAGGCTGTTCGGCGAGGTGTGCAGCACGAGATGGAAGCCTTCCGTCACGACGCGAACCCGCTGCAGGGTGCGGCGCAGAAGCGCAGCGAGGTTGACCCGCAGTCCCGGCTTCGACAACCCTGTGCGCTCGAAGGACGCTTCGTGGTTGCGGGGCAGAATCCAGGTTTCGTAGGGGACGCGCGGAGCGTAGGGTCCGATGGCGACATAATCGCCGCGTGCTTCGATCACGCGCGCGGCCTGGCGCTCCTCCTGGTTGATGATGTCGCAGAAGACACAGCGCTCCTTGCCGACAAAATATTCGCGGCCCGCCCGCAACTCGTAAAGCACGCGCCGCGGCACAAACATGGTTGCGGTAATCTGCGAGGTAGGATGGCTGAATTCCTGGCCGGCGCTGGGGCCGTAGTCCTTGAAGAGACTGACGTACTTGATGCGTGGGTCGCGCTTGAGATCCATGATGCGTTCGGCGGCCAGGCGCAGGAACTGCCCGATCTCATCGTCGCTGGCATTCCACAGATGGCGGTCATGCCTGGGATTTTCGACCAGCACTTCGTGGGCGCCGACGGAGCTCATGCGGTCGTAAATGCCATCGCCGCGGCGGCCGGGCTCGCCTTCAATGTGGTAGAGCGGGTTGGGATGCACCATCGAGCGCGCCGACCAGCCGACCGCGCTGGGTATCGCCGAGATGACCTGCGTGGCATCGGCGGACTCCGGACAAAAACTGCAGGCAGTTTCAGGACGAGTGCCTTCGGCTGGGTCGTCTCCTGTCATGACCCAGGAACGAGTGATGGGATCTTTACGAAGTTCCATGCATTAGGAAAGCATTGCGGGAGAAGCCGCGTCAACTGAGATTTCTACATCGCGCCGTGACGCAAGAGCACAATAAGGTGGGGATGAGGCTTTGTTATAATCCGCGCCAAGCCCGCTGCCCCGACTGAAGCAATGACCGAGCCGTCCACTCCGCTGATGCGGCAATATGCCGCCGTCAAGAAAGAACATCCGACCGCGCTGCTGTTTTTCCGCCTGGGAGACTTCTACGAGCTTTTCTTTGAGGATGCGATCGTGGCGTCAAAAGAGCTGCAGATTACCCTCACCTCGCGCAACAAGGAGAAAGGCGTCGCGGTGCCCATGTGCGGAGTACCCCACCATGCGGCGGAAGGCTACATTGGCAAGCTCATCCGCAAAGGCTTCAAGGTGGCCATCTGCGAGCAAATGGAAGATGCGCGGCTCGTCAAGAAGCAGATCGGCACGAAACTCGTGCGGCGAGAAGTGACGCGGGTGGTCACGCCCGGGACGGCGGCCGATTCGTTGCTGGGGTCGGAAGAAAACAATTTTTTGGCAGCGCTGGCGCAGGTTGGCGAGCGTGTGGGGTTTGCGGCACTGGATCTTTCCACCGGGGAGTTTCGCGCGACGGAATTTTCAGGGGAGGGTGCGCTCCGGCGAATGCAGGAGGAACTGGAGCAACTGCGGCCGAAAGAATTGTTATATGGGTCGGCGGCGCCGCTGTTCGAAAAGGCCAGCGCTCCGGTGAATGAACTCCGGAGCTTCGCGCCGCCCGACAGCCGAGGGCCTGCCCTGAGCTTGTCGAAGGGGCGGCTGTCGCCACATCATCCAGCTCGATGCGCGGAGACTCCTCTCGACGACTGGATCTTCGCGCCGGACCATGCGATTCCGCTGCTGGAGAATCATTTCGGAGTGTTATCGCTCGAAGGATTTGGGCTGGCCGGGCGCACGGCCGCTGCTGCGGCGGCCGGCGCGATTCTCTACTATGTGCGCTCGACGCAGCGCGGATCGCTCGATCATGTGGACCGCATCGGCTGGTATGAGCGGCAGAACTGTCTGGTGCTGGATACAGTCACGGTCAGGAATCTGGAGTTGATTGAACCGCTGTTCGCGGGCACGGATGCGGGCGTTACCCTGTTTCGCTCCATCGATGCCGCGGTCACGCCCATGGGCAAGAGGCTGCTGCGGGCGTGGTTGCTGCGGCCGTCGCTCGATCTTGCCGAAATCAATGCGCGCCTGGATGCGGTGGAAGCGGGCGTGAAGGATACCATCGCGCGCGAGGAGTTGCGGCGCGCACTCGATGGCGTGCTCGATCTGGAGCGGCTTTTGAGCCGCGTGACGCTGGAGACGGCGAATCCGCGGGATGTGTTGGCTCTGGCGGCATCGCTCGCGAAGATTCCGGCAATCAAGGCTGCAGTGGGACGGTTAGCGATGGAGCGGTTGAAAACTTTGCACGGATCGCTTGACGAACTGGAAGATCTGCGCGACCGCATTGAAAAGACGATTATGCCGGAGCCGCCGCTGAACTTTGCCGATGGAGGCGTGATCGCCGCGGGAGTGGATCGCGGCCTGGACGAGTTGCGCGAGCTCTCGCGGAACAGCAAGCAGGTGCTGGCGCAGATCGAGCAGCGGGAACGCGGGCAGACGGGGATTGGCTCCCTCAAGGTGAAGTTCAACTCCATCTTCGGCTACTACATCGAGGTTTCCAAGCCGAACCTGCACCTGGTGCCGCAGGATTATGAACGCAAGCAAACTCTGGTGGGCGCGGAGCGCTTCACCACGCCGGAGTTGAAAGAGTACGAGGCCAAGATTCTCGATGCGCAGGAAAAGATTGTCGAGATCGAGCGGCGGCTGTTCACCGAATTGCGCGCCGCGATTGCGGCCGAGGCAAAGCGGATCCGGCAAACGGCGCTGGCTCTGGCTGAAGTAGACGTACTGGCTTCGCTGGCGCACATCGCTGCGCTGCGGAATTACTGCCGGCCGCAATTCATTGCTGCTTCCATGAAGGCAGAATCGCGGGATGGAGACGCGGGCGATCTGGAGATCGTCGAGGGACGGCATCCGGTGATCGAGCAGCAGGAGATGGCGGGAGGCAGCGAGCGCTTCGTGCCCAACGATCTTTACCTGAATGCGTCCACGCACACCATTCTGCTGCTGACCGGGCCGAACATGGGCGGCAAGTCGACCTACCTAAGGCAAACGGCGCTGATCGTGATCCTGGCGCAGATGGGCTCGTTCGTTCCGGCGCGCTCGGCGCGGCTCAGCGTGGTGGATCGCGTCTTCACCCGCATCGGCGCCAGCGACAATCTGGCGCGCGGGCGCTCGACGTTTATGGTCGAGATGACGGAGACGGCGGCAATCCTGCATACTGCGACGGCGCGGTCGCTCATCTTGCTGGACGAAGTCGGCCGCGGCACTTCGACTTACGACGGGCTGGCGATTGCCTGGGCTGCAATCGAATATCTGCACGCGCGCGTGCGCGCCAAAACTCTGTTCGCCACACACTATTTCGAGCTGACGGAATTGGCTGAGCAGCTTGCGGGAGTAAAGAATTATCACGTCTCGGTAAAAGAAACCGGTGGCGGCATCGTCTTCTTGCGCAAAGTTGAGCCGGGAGCGGCCGACCGGAGCTATGGCATCGAAGTCGCCAAGCTGGCAGGGCTGCCGAACGAGGTGATTACGCGGGCTCGCGAAGTGTTGGCCGAGCATGAGTCGGCGGAACGCGAACTGACGGAGCATCTCTCGCCCGGGGCTTCGCCTCCGCCGACGCAGTTGACGATCTTCACGCCGCTGTCGCAACCGGTGCTGGAGAAGCTACGGGAAGTAGACTTGAACCGGCTCACGCCGCTGGACGCGCTGAATCTGCTGGCGGAGCTGAAGAAAGAAATCTGACCTAGAGGCACCGGCACACGGCGTTAGGAAATCGTATTCGATGACCGCTCAACGAAGGACACGCGAGATCGGCCAACTCCTCATCGTCGGCTTCGACGGTGCGGAAATGACGCCGCACCTCAGCTCCCTGCTCACGCGGTTACAGCCGGCGGGAGTGATTCTGTTCGCACGTAATATAAAGACCGCCGAGCAGACTTGGCGGCTGCTGCGCGAGTGCCAGAAGTGCGTTTCCGCGCCGCTGTTTACCTGCGTCGACCTCGAAGGCGGGCGCGTAGATCGCTTGCGCGACGTGCTCGGACCGGCACCTTCGGCGGCGGATGTATTCTCTACCGGCGATCGCAAACTCTTCCGCAAGCATGGGCAGGTGATCGGAGAGAACTGCCGCGCTCTGGGATTCAACGTTGACTTCGCTCCCGTGCTCGACCTGGCATTTGAAGCTTCGCGCAGCGTGATGAGTTCCCGCTCGGTCTCGGCAAATCCGCGCGAAACAGTTGCCTATGTGCGCGAGTTTCTCGCCGGGCTTCGCGCGGCTCGCGTGCTCGGATGCGGCAAGCATTTTCCCGGCCTCGGCGAAGGTAAGCTCGACAGCCATCACGAGTTGCCGCTGATCGAGAAGCCGCTGAAGAAACTTTGGGCCGAGGACCTGCTCCCTTACCGCATGCTCCGCGCGCAGTTGCCGATGGTGATGATTTCACACGCGGCGTATCCGCAGGTCACGCACGATCGGACCCCAGCGTCGCTCTCGAAGAGTTGGATTACCGGCATCCTGCGCAAGCGCATCGGCTATCGCAATCTGGTCGTATCGGATGATCTGGAGATGGGCGCGGTTTTGTCCGCAGCTCCGGCGGGACAGGCCGCAGTCAAACATATCCGGGCGGGCGGAGATTTGTGCCTGATCTGCCATCGCGAGGACTACATCGCGCAATCTTACGAAGAATTAGTAAAGACGACGGAGCGCGACCCGAAGTTCGCCAGGCGCGTCGCGGAGTCGGCGCGGCGGGTGCTGGCGTTCAAGAAGAAGTCAGCGAAGATATTACGCCGGACGAAAGAACCATCCTCCGCAGCGGTTGAAAAACTTTCCCGGAAGCTGTGGGAATTCGGCGAGCAGGTGCGGCTGGAAGGTCTGAATCGCGCGGAGAATGATCGCACGGAGAAGGATCGCACCGAGAATGCTCGTGACAAGAATGCGCGGCGGCCGCGGGCATGACGAAGAAAGACATGATCGTGGCCGGGGTAATGAGCGGGACGTCCGCCGACGGCATCAACGTGGCGTTGGTGCGGATGGGCGTGCGGGGAGGTGTGGGCTCACGCGCTGCTTCTCCTGCGGTTGCTGGCTTACGCGGGCGAGGGCACCCGCTCCACATGGAATTGCTCGGACATGCCGAATACTCGTATCCAAAGAAGGTGCGGGCGGCCGTGCTGGCTGCGATGAATGCATCGCGAGCGAGCGTGGCCGATCTGGCTCGGCTAAATTTCCTGTTGGGCGAACTGTACGCCGATGCAGTGTTGGCCACCGAGCGGCAGTTCCGGGTGAAAGTAGATCTGGTCGGCTGCCACGGACAGACGCTTTACCATCAAGGCGAGCCGCAGCGCTTTCTCGGACGCAAGCTGGCGGCCACGTGGCAGACGGGTGAGGCGGCGATCGTCGCGGCGAGATTGGGCGTGCCGGTAGTTTCGGATTTTCGTCCCGCGGATATGGCGGCGGGCGGCATGGGCGCGCCGCTGGTTCCCTTTCTCGACTACATGCTGTTCCGCGACGCGCGCGTGGGAAGAATCGTGCAAAACATCGGCGGCATCGCGAACCTTACAATCATCCCCGCGGGCGCGGCTCCGAACGATGTGGTCGCGTTCGATACCGGGCCGGGCAACATGGTGATCGACGCCGTCACCGAGAAGTTGTTCGGCCAGCCGTTTGATCGCGGCGGCAGGATCGCAGCTTCCGGGAAGGTGCTGGATAAGGTTATCCACGAAATATTGCGGCGCGACTTTTTCCGGAGAGATCCTCCCAAGACTGCGGGCCGCGAGGAGTTCGGGCAGGAGTTTGTACGCGAGTTTCTGCGATGCTGCGGACGTTGCCGAAAGCAAGATGTTGTGGCGACGGCCACAGCGTTGACGGCGAGGTCGATTGCCGATGCGGTGCGGCGGTATGCGGCACAAACCTCAAGCTCCGCACGGAAGCGGGTTTTTCGGGAAATGATTCTTTCCGGGGGAGGAACGAAAAACTCCGCGCTCGTGGCCATGTTAACCAGCGAATTCGCGCCGCCCGGGTTGCGGCTGCGATTCTCCGACGAATTTGGCCTGCCTTCGGCGGCGAAAGAGGCAGTGGCGTTTGCCGTTCTGGCGAACGAAACCTGGCACCGGCGCGCGTCCAACATTCCTTCGGCGACGGGGGCGAAACGCGCGGCGGTGTTGGGCAAGATTTCTTACCCTTAGGCTCGTAAACGAAGGCTCGCAAGCGAAGGCTCGTGAGCGCGAGTGACTATGCCGATCTACATTTCGATGCTTCGCGGAATTAACGTTGGCGCGCACAAGCGGATCAAGATGGACCAGCTTCGAAAATCCTTCGAAGCGCTAGGTTTCGAGCAGGTCAAGACTTACATTCAAAGCGGAAACGTGGTTTTCAAGACCGGGAAATCTTCCGTTTCACAATTGTCGAAGAGAATCGAGGAAAGAATCCTTAAGGATTTTGGCTTTTCGGTCTCGGTCATTTCAAGAACCGCCGGCGAAATGGAGACTATGATCGCAAACAATCCGTTCTTGAAGCAGCGCGCGATCGATCCGGGAAAACTCCACGTCATGTTCCTGTCCGATGCTCCCGCGTCGGCCGGCGTGAAAAAGTTGGCCGACCTGACCGCAGCGCCGGATCAATTCCACTGTTTTGACAGAGAGATCTACTTCTATCTGCCCAATGGGGTTTCCCAAAGCGTTCTGATGAAGCGTACCGTAGACCGGATATTGGCCGTTGTGACCACTGCCCGCAACTGGAGAACCGTCAACGCCCTGCATCAGATGTGCCAGGACTGCCTCTGATGCGCCGGGCTTCGTCAGTTCTCGCCGCCTTGGCGTTAACGCTTTCCCTGCTCTCCTGCTCCAGCAAGCCCGACCCCAACACGCTGGTAATGCTGATTGAATCGAGCCCGACGAATCTGGACCCTCGGGTAGGAGTCGACGCGCAGTCGGAGCGCATCGACAATCTGATCTTCGACGATCTTCTCTCGCGCGGCGACAACCTCGATGTGGCGCCGGGACTGGCGGAGCGCTGGGAGATTCCCGATCCGCTCACCTATATCTTCCACCTGCATCATGGCGTGAAGTTTCATGACGGTCGCCCGCTCACCTCGCGGGATGTGAAGTGGACCTTCGATTCCCTGCTTCAGGGCAAGGTGCGCAGCACCAAGGCCGCGGTTTACCGCTTCGTCGACCGCATCGACGCGCCGGATGACTTCACCGTGATCTTCCACATGAAGGAACCGTCGGCAACGCTGCTGTGGAATCTGTCGGACGGTGCGGTCGGCGTTGTCCCCTATGGCAGCGGAAATGAACTGACGGGGCGCCCGATCGGTTCCGGGCCGTTCCGGTTCGTCAGCGCCGAAACGGACAAGGAGGTCGTCATCGAGCGCAACGACGATTACTGGGGCGAAAAGGCCAAGCTGACCCGCGTGCGCTTCGCCGTTGTTCCCGATGCGACCACGCGCGCACTCGAACTGCGCAAGGGCAGCGCCGATGCCACCATCAATGCGATTACCCCGGATACGGTGACGGCGCTCCAGCGCGATCCGTCGCTCACGGTCGAACGCGCTCCTGGAACCGTGCTCGCGTATCTGGGATTCAACCTGCGGGATCCGATCCTGAAAGACGTGCGAGTGCGCCAGGCCGTCGCCTATGCTCTCGACCGCCGGCCGATGATCGAGTATCTATGGCACGGCGAGGCGCAAGCGGCACGCAGCGTTCTTCCGCCGCAGAGTTGGGCTTACAACGGCGACGTGCCGCCGTACGGCCACGATCCCGACAAAGCGCGGGAGTTGTTGGATGCCGCGGGCTATCCCGCGGTGAATGGCGTGCGCTTTCACCTCGCGATGAAGACTTCTACCGATGAGAACACGCGCCTGATGGTGGCCGTTATGCAGCAGCAGTTGCGCGAAGTGGGAATCGTGCTCGACATTCGCAGCTTCGAGTTCGCCACGTTTTTTGCCGACGTGACTCACGGGGCATTCCAGCTTTACGGGCTGCGCTGGATCGGGGGCAACGAAGATCCCGATATCTTCGAATACGCCTTTCACTCGGCAAAGTTTCCGCCCAATGGCGCCAACCGTGGCTACTACTCGAATCCACGAGTGGATGCGCTGATCGACCGGGCCCGCCGCGACATCGATCCCGCAGTGCGCAAGCCGATCTACGCCGAACTGCAGCGCATCCTCGCCGAAGAACTGCCCTATATCGATCTGTGGTATTTGGATAACGTTCTGGTCCATAACAAACGCGTCGTGAATCTGAAGCTGAATCCGGCGGGAAACTACGACTTCCTGCGGACGGCGGAGTTGGCCAAACCCTGAGAAGAAAACTCTCATCGCGGAGAACGGCCGCAGCGGGAGACGAGAAGGCCCCGGGAATCGCTTAAAGCGAGTGGATTTTCGCGTGTTACCATCAAAGTTTGGCAGCGAGGGCGAGGACGCCCTCGCGACAGCCCGGGGAGACGCCGGCGCTACACTTCCCTGCATCATGCGGATTCTTTTCATTGGCGACATTTTCGGGCGGCCGGGACGCACCATTGTTAAGGACCGGCTGCCAGGCATTGTCCGCGATCACGCCATTGATCTCGTCATAGCGAACGGGGAGAACTCGGCGGCGGGCTTCGGTATCACTCCGGCGCTCGCCGAAGAACTGTTTGAGCTGAACATCGACGTTATCACCACCGGCAACCACGTCTGGGACAAGCGCGAAATCCTCGATTACTTTCAGATGGTCGACGGCAATGGCCACGGTCCGCAACGGCGCGTGCTTCGTCCGGCAAATTATCCTTCCGACATGCCCGGATGGGGCTTGTATCAGGGTCACAAGGGAAATGTCCCTTACGCCGTGATCAATCTGCAGGGGCGCGTGTTTATGGCTTCGAACGACGATCCGTTTCGCACCGCCGACCAGCTCTTGCGGAAGATTGAGGCCAAGGTAATTTTCGTGGACTTCCACGCAGAGGCAACTTCGGAGAAGATTTCACTCGGTTGGTATCTCGACGGACGCGTGACCGCCGTGGTGGGCACGCACACGCATGTGCCCACAGCGGATGAACGTATTCTGCCCAACGGAACGGCCTATGTTACGGACGTTGGAATGACCGGCCCTTATGACGGCGTGATCGGCGTGAAGAAAGAACTGGTGGTCAACAAGTTCCTCAACGGCATGCCGGTTCGGTTCGAGCCGGCCACGGGCGACATCCGGCTGTGCGCTGTGGTGATTGACTGCGACGAGAAAACCGGCAAGGCGCGGGAGATTGAGCGGCTGATGCTGAGTTGAATCTAGATTCCTGCAAGAATGCGTCGATTGCCCGTTCTCACGTGCTGTCTGCGCCATCCCCGATCCCAGGTAGAACCGAAGGTACCCGGCACTATTAGCTATCTGCGGGCAGCGGGCGGCGGGTTAGAATCAAAGCCAATGCGGCGCATGTGGTCCATTCTCGGGGTTTGTCTTCTGGCGGCAATGCTGGGAGTGCCGGCATTGGCCGGGAACGATGCGACCCTCGGCACCTCGATCATTTCTTGCGGCAACGGCGTGCCGGGCGGGGTTAACTGCGTTCCCTCCAATAAGGATCTCAAGCAAGCCCGCAACGCTTACGCCCACGGCTTGAAATTGCAGGATCACAAGCATTTGGAAGAAGCCTTTGCCCAGTTCGACGAGGCCTCGCGGCTGGTCCCGCTAGACATCTTGTTCTTTTCGGCGCGCGAAGTCACGAAGTCGCAGTTGGTATTTCATCACACGGAGCGCGGCGACGCATTCCTGGCCGCTGCCCAGCGCGAGCAAGCTGCGGCCGAGTTTCGCGCTGCGCTGGAACTCGATCCCGACAATGCCTACATCCAGCAGCGCCTCGAGGAAGCGACGCCCCACCCGGCGGCTCCCCGCTTGGAAGGTATTCCGGCGATGCTGGCCGACGCCAGTGAAATCCATCTGCAACCCAAAGCGGAGCGCGCAACCTTTCACTACCGCGGCGATGTACGGGGCCTGTTTACCGAACTGGCCTCAGCCTACGGCGTGAACGCTGAATTTGACGATTCCGTACAGGCAAAGACGGTGCGTTTCTATGTGGACGATGTTGACTTCTTCACCGCCCTCGGCCTGGCAAGCCGGGTCAGCAAGACCATGTGGACGGCGCTGGACGCGCAACAGTTGCTGATCGCGGCCGATACGACGGAGAATCACAAGCAGTTTGACCGTATGTCGCTCGCGACTTTTGCGGTGCCCGGAGCCACCACACCGCAAGAGGCAACTGAGTTGGTCACGTCGCTGCGCAACATCTGCGACTTCCAGAAGATCAATTCAGGACAAGGTGGAACCGTCGAAGTGCGCGCGCCACAGGCGACGCTGCGGGCGTGCACGAAGCTGTTGGGCCAGTTGACCAGCGAACGGCCGCAGGTGGCGCTCGAGATTGAGGTCTACCAGATCAGCCACAACCTTACGCGCAACATCGGCCTTCACATTCCGGACACTTTCAACATGTACAACATTCCGGTGGCGGCCCTGGCGGCGTTGGGCGGTCAGAGCATCTCGTCGCTCGTCAACCAACTGATTTCCTCCGGCGGCATCAACCAGGCCGGAAGTTCGGCGCTATCCGGGCTCCTGGCACAACTGCAAGGCCAGCAGAATTCCATTTTCAGTCAACCGCTGGCTACCTTCGGCGGCGGACTCACCTTCTCCGGCGTCAGCCTGGATCAGTTTATCGCGACTCTCTCCCTCAACGAGTCGTGGGCGCGCACTCTCGACCGCGTCACCATGCGTGCGGCGCAGGGTAACGAAGCGAACTTCCACCTGGGGGAGCGCTATCCCATCCTGAATGCTTCGTACTCGCCCATCGCGAACTCGCCGGCGATTTCCGCGGTGCTGGGCAATCTGAGCTACGTCCCGCCTTTCCCTTCGGTCAGCTATGAGGACTTGGGATTGAATCTGAAGGCGAAGCCCGTCATTCACGGCAACGGAGAAGTGAGCATGACGCTCGAATTGCAGGTGCGCTCCCTGACCGGGCAGAGCGCGAACGGTGTGCCGGTGATTTCCAACAAGGAATACAAAGGCAGCATACGCCTTCGCGATGGCGAGCCCGCCGTGGTGGCGGGCGAAATCTCAAGCAGCGATCAGCGCTCGATGAGCGGGATTCCCGGGCTTGGAGCGATTCCCGGCCTCAATCAAGCCATGGTCAACAACTCCCTCACAAAAGAGGACGACGAGTTGCTCATCATGATCACGCCCCACGTGGTGGCCAATCGGAACCGGAGCACCGATGAGATCTGGGTGAGCGAGAAGTAGCGCTCACTTCCGTTCCTTCGCGGCAAAATCCACCAACCCCTTCAGACTGGCGGCAGGAACGTTACTGACATTTCCGATGCTGCGGCCGTTGATAAAAAGAGTCGGCGTACCCGTCACGTTCACTGCCTTGCCCAAGGCCAGGGAAGCATCCACATGAGCCTGGGTTAGGGGAGTGGTGGAGCACGCTGCAATCTCCGCGCCCTTCACGCCCACGCCATCGGCCAGCGCGGTCAGCTTTTCGTCGGCGTTCTCGGCCGTGATGTCGGCTTGACTCTCGTAAGTCTTGGCGATGAACTTCCAAAAGGCATCGTTCGACGCGTGCCCAACGCAGTCGGCATAAGCGGCCCCTTTTGCGGCCCAGTTGTGCATCTCGAGAGGAAAGTTCTGAAAGACGAAACGCGCATTGGGTTCCGCCGCAATGAGTGCCTCGATCGCAGGCTGGGCGGCCTTGCAGGCTGGACACTGCAAATCGCCGAACTCGACAATCGTGACTGGCGCGTCTTTCGGTCCGCGGCCCGGGCCAGTGATGCCCTTCTCCAGCGTCTTCTTCGCCGGATCGAACGGTTTGGCGCCGAACGGAATGATGTCGCCCACCACCGCATGTTCGCCATCCGCCGTGACATAGAACCGGCTGAGTTGCTGGCCCTGAGGCGTGGCCAGCACGACGTCGACCTGGGCCAGACCCGGCACTCCAGCCGGTTTGATGCTCGAGATCTTCCAACTTACTTGCGCCTCATAACCGAAGGTTTGCTGCATGAAGGCGTCCACGGTGGCTTCGGAAGGAAGATTGGCGGCCGCTCCCGAGGGCGGCTTATCCGCCGGCTTCGCGGTCGTCAAGGCTTGCGCCGCGGCCAGACTGCACATCAGCGGGAGAATGAGAATCAGGTTGAGAGAACTGCGCATGGCTTCCTTTCAAGTTAGCGATTGTTGTGGAGCGGGAACACGCCGGGATTTCTCCGACCAATCTCTGAGCAATCCCTTTCAAACCTCGCTCTTCGCAGCGATGGGAAAACGGCGGCCGTAGCCGAAGGCCTTCGGAGAAATCTTAATGCCGGGCGATGCCTGCTGGCGCTTGTACTCGGCGCGGTTCACCATTCGGACTACGCGCCGCACTACCTCGATGTCGAAACCGTGATCGGCGGCAATGCGCTCGGCGGAGTGCGCGGCTTCCACGTAATCCTCGAGCACGGCGTCTAGAGTCTCGTAGGGCGGCAGCGAGTCACTGTCTTTCTGGTTGGGCCGCAATTCCGCGGATGGCGGCTTCTCCAGCGTGGCCCGCGGAATTACCGGGCGGCGCGAATTCACGTAATGACTGAGCCGGTAAACCAGCGTTTTCGGCACATCCGAGATGACCGCCAGACCGCCAACCATGTCTCCGTAAAGTGTACAGTAGCCCACGCCCAGTTCGCTCTTGTTGCCTGTGGAAAGCACGATGGCGCCGAACTTGTTGGAGAGCGCCATCAGCAGGGTGCCCCGCGCGCGCGATTGGATGTTCTCCTCGCTAGCATCTTCTTTCCGGCCCGCGAAAACTTCCTGCAAGGTTTGCCGGTACGCTTCAAATGCCCGGTCGATCGGGAGCAACTCGAAGCGGATGCCGAGGTTTTTCGCCAGCGCGCGAGCATCGTCGATGGAGCCGGGCGAAGAGTACGGACCCGGCATGCCCACGCCGACTATGTTCTCTGGCCCGATCGCATCGACGGCGATGACGGCGGTGAGCGCCGAATCGATCCCGCCGCTCAGGCCGACGATGGCCTCTTGAAATCCGCATTTGCGCATGTAGTCGCGCGTGCCCAATACCAGCGCGGCATACACGCTGGCTTCCTCGCCTTCGATCTGATCGTGAAGATCTCCGGTGAGGATCGCCCCCTGAGATCCGGAATCGAAGTAGATGAGATCTTCCTCGAAGGAGCGTCCCTGCGCGACGACGTTCCCTTCCGCGTTGAGAACGATGCTGGAGCCGTCGAAGACCAGGCTATCGTTGCCTCCGACCTGGTTGACCATGGCGACCGGAACTTTGTGGTGGCGGGCGATGGAGGCCAGCATGTCGCGGCGCAGTTCGCGCTTGCCAATCCAGAAGGGCGACGCGGAAATATTCAACACAAGGTTGCCGCCCGCGCGAATGAGGGCATCGACGGGATCGACCGTGTAGAGGCGCTTGGACCAGAAAAACTTGTCGTTCCACGCGTCTTCGCAGATGGTGAGCGCCACGCGGTTGCCGCAGAAGGAGAACAAGTCCTGGCTTTTGGCGGGCGCGAAGTTGCGCATCTCGTCGAAGACGTCGTAGGTGGGCAACAGCATCTTCGACTGCAAGAAAGCGATTTTGCCATCCTGCAAGAGCGCGGCGGAGTTCATGGCTGACTTGCCGGTCTCGGATTCCGCGGGAGTGACTAAACCACAGATGACGGCGATGCCGCGCGTCTCGGCGGCGATCTGCTCGACGGTCTCGCGGTTGCGGGCGACGAAGGACGGGCGCTCCACCAGATCTCGCGGCGGGTAGCCGCAAACAGACAACTCGGGAAACAGAATCAGTCCGGCGCCGCTCGCTTGTGCGCGGCGGGAAAAGTCGACGATCTTGTTCCGATTGCCGGAGAAGTCGCCGACCGTGGTGTTGATCTGCCCGAGCGCGATCTTCACGCATCTAGTGTAAAGCCGGGGTGAGCGGAGGCGCTAGCCACCTGGCCAGCACGCCACGCCGCAAGCTAGACAATTGAGCAAGCGCAGAGCAGAATGGACGCACATTTCCGCATAACCGAGGGGAACAGCCGTGGCAGGCGTAATCGAATTCAAATCTGAACAGGCGTATAGGTTCTGGCTGCAAGAAATGGGCAGCAGGATCAGGATTCTCGATGTTTCGACCACGAAGCGATGGTCGCTTTGGACCGGATTTCTTGGGGACGCGAAGACCTATACCGTAACATATGAGCAAATTCCCAGCACCCGCTCCCACTCGGTGATCCCTCCACAGCCTGCGTTGAACCCGGCCGCGGGTTATTGCAACAGTTGCGGATCGGCCCTGTATTTAGGCTCACGGGTCTGCTCCTCCTGTGGAGCAACTGTAGAACCTCGGCAACAGTCGAGACCGATCGTGCAGGAGCCGGAAAGTGTTGGGTCGGATGCAAGCGGCCCGGAAAACGCCATTGCGGGTCGCACCTCGGCAGCGGCATACAGCGGCTCAGGAAAGGTGCGCAGAAACGAAAGAAGGCTCTTGTGGTTGACCGCAATTATAGTGGTCATGGTTGGGTTAATAGCGATCACATCTAAAATGCAACCAAGGGAAAGTGGAACGTCACGCAAACTAAGAGAAGCTGGCCTCCCTCCTGACTTTTGCAAGCAGTTTCCAGACAACTCTATTTGCGGCGGCAACGCATCCAGCACCTTGACGCCTTCGACAGGATCGGAACCGGTGGATTCGCCGGTTGAAGTGAAATCCCCACCCCCGCGTTCAAAACCCGAAATTAGGAAAGTCCTTCTTCAAACGCAACCGCTGAATCTCTGGCTCGAAACCACCTCCGGGCGGAAGGAGGCTTTCGGAACAATGGTGGCAGACTTCATCGTGCATAATCCGACGGAATATCGTTTCAAGGATTTCGAGATTACCTGCACGCACGCCGCTCCAAGTGGCACGGTCATTGATTCCAACACCCGTACAATCTACGAAATAGTCGAACCGCGATCCATCAAGCGGGCGCCCAACGTAGACATGGGCTTTATCCACAGCCAGGCGGTGCGGTCGGTATGTAAGATCACTGATCTGGTGGTCTTGCTACCATAGAGATGGGAGCAGGAGGTCCAAGCATGAACGGCGACCGAGCAAGGAGAGAGATCGAGAGGATTTCGGCAATGGTTAGGGAATCCAATTCCAGATGTACGACCGAAGTAGTCCCCGGCGAACTCGACAGCGTTCACCTGACCTTCCACTGCAGCGGGCGGCGCCACTCCGTTGCATGGGTTGGAGCGTGGCTGGAAACACTTGACGCGGACGCACTGTGGCGTGAGCTTGACCTCGCGACCAGAGGTGCCATCAAGAAGCCCTCGTAAGGCGGACAGTAGGAGACGTGACCCGAGACGACGGCGAAAGCGCAAAGAACAAGCGGACGCCATAGCCTACTCCACTGCCAACAAT
Source organism: Acidobacteriaceae bacterium (assembly GCA_003131585.1). Classification (GTDB taxonomy): domain Bacteria; phylum Acidobacteriota; class Terriglobia; order Terriglobales; family Acidobacteriaceae; genus Sulfotelmatobacter. Next base: position 121,752 of record PKVW01000051.1, on the reverse strand, counting down.
TCCCTTGACTTCGATTCCCAATCCTGAGACCCTATCGCTATACGCATTGGCTCTTTGACATAAGAATAGCAATGAGGTAACTCCCGTAAATGCAATATTTTGCGAGCCGATCGCTTGATTCTAGGGCACTTCGCCCAAGCAAGATCGCCTAAGCCCTTTGAATGGAATATTTTACGAGTAAGTTATTTGTTTTCAAGATCTTAGCCAGATCTGAAACAGGTCACACACCCGTAACTGTATGATTCCAGATACTTTAGCCAGATTGATCTGTGTTTTTTTTGATCTGGATTCGCGGTCAGACCAACTCATCGCAACGGCAGCAAAGCCCGGTTCTAATCGCCCCCCGCATCGGAAAGCTCCGATCAGTCCCCGGCCGGCCCGGTCATAGCTCGTGAGTGCCAGCCCATGGCCCGGTTGGTTCATTGATCTCGGGGAAAGCGCGAGGGTATAGTCGTTTTTGGTTTTCCTCCCTTTGATCGAGCCCTGAGTCTTCGGCACGCATTGTATTCAAGGTGCGAGCCCACCGAATTAGGGCGCCCAGACTTACTCCAATGCAAACTTGAACGGCAGCTACTCGGTTCAGTTTGGCACTCCTCAGAGTTATAACTGGTCGAAGACCTTTACCTGTCCAACCAACTCGACCGTAGCTTATACGGTTAGCGTCTCCCAAACCGGCAATGACGTGGTTTCCGGTATGGCAATGTTTGACGGCAATGGCAACGTAAGCATTACCCTCACCGAGATCGGCCAGGAGAATCAAACCGCCAGCGCCAATACCACGAGCGTAACGTGGAATAGCTCCTGTCAGGTTGTGAACGTGAACGATGGTCACGTAGTGTATCGGGCCGCCAGCACGAAGACGAGCCCAGGCACATATTCCATTCAGGGCAACGGCACAGGTACGATGAGCGAGACCGGCTCATCGCAATCGCAAACCCTTTTACTGGCAGCAACCAATAACGGCATCAGCGCGACGGTGTTTATCGCCAATCCTGCGGTAAACGGCAAAAACATTGGGACGGGTATCGCCGTGCACCAATGATGCGGCAATTGATATTGGTGGCGCCGGAAAGCACGGCACGCTTCAGACGTCCAAGGCGGGTGAGGAGAGGGGGCAAACCTCTCTTCCCACTCCCGGTTTTTGCGACGCGCAGCACGCCGCCATTGGAATGCGAAGCCGCAGCTACGGAAGCCAGCCCCCTCAGGGGCTAAAGCCCGCATTCTTATTGGTCCGCTAGCGGCACGGCTGAAGCCGTGCCCTTTCACAACCCTCCCTTCGCGACCCTCTTGCGAAGTGCTAGTCTCCTCCGGCCGGAAACACGGTGTGCTTGGGCGCGGGCGCTGGGGCGTCGCCTTTCTGGTCGCGCCAGAGAACTTTATTCAAGCGCGCTGCTCCGGCCGCGTCGGGGCGGGAGAAATCCATCTTCGCCGATTCGCTCGCCCCTTTGGCATCGCGCTTGTTGGTCTCGTAGATGAGACCGTTTTTCAGGTTGCGATAATCCGCTTTGAATGCGGGTTGGTTGCCTGCGCCGGAGAACATTGGTCCCATCGCTGGGGCGTAGGCGTCGTTCTGGTTCATGGGAGGCAGGCCGAGCAGCATTTCCATGCTGTGGATCATGTTCACCGTGGTATAGAAGCGGTGATCGACATAGGGCTGGGCCGCCGTTCCTGGCGAATACTTGCTGACTACGAAGGCGATGGAGCGGTGGGCGTCGACGTGATCGCCGCCGTCTTGCGCGTCGTCTTCGAGGACGAAGATGGCGGTGTCATCCCAATACGGACTATGCGAGACGGCATCGACGACGCGGCCCAGAGCGAGATCGTTGTCAGCCACCGAGGCCGCCGGACGCGGGCGATCGGGACGCGTACCGCCGGTGTGGTCGTCGGGCAGATAGAGCAGGATGAACGCAGGCAACTGAAACTCGGGGGCCTCGTTCTCCTCGCGGGCGCGCGTATAGGCCGCGAATTCGTTGAGGAACTCGTCGGCGCGGAGCTGGTCGGGATAGTCCGTGTTGAAATCGGGGAACAGCGGATCGAAGTGGTCGCGCAGCACGGCTTTCGTTGGCTTAACGCCGTTGAACAGGGGCACTGTCCACGGGAACGGACTCGGCCCGGCGTGCGGATCGCCGACATTCGGCGGCAGAGGATCGCCCTGGCGAAGCTCGGTGCGCGGGCAGGGCGATTCCTGCGCCGAGGGAGTTCCCTGTTTCGGGGTCGATGCCTTGCGGGTTTTGTTGCACCACTCGGCGTTCACGTATTCGCCGTAGTCGCGATAGGTCAGGCCGCTATGAGCGACGTTGTCCCAGAGGTAACCTGTGCCCGGATCATCAATATCCGGCTGATTGCGCTCCAGCGGAACTTCATCCGCGACGCTGCCCCCGAAGTCATACGTGCGCTCGTGTCCGCGATAGGCGATCTGCCAGGTTTTTTCGTTGTAATCGCTGGTGATGGCCGCGGTCGACCAGAGATGCCCGTCGCCGGAAACTTCTCCGCTGTCGTAAAAGTTATCGAGCACGCCGAACTGCAATGCGAGCTTGTGCTGGTTGGGCGTGATGTCGGCGCCGTACATGGTGAGTGAAGGGTCGCCGTCGCCGGGTTTCAGGTCGCCTAGAATCTGGTCGTAGGCGCGGTTTTCTTTGATGACGTAGATCACGTGCTGGATGGGATTCTTCCCCACGGCGAACTGGATTACACCCGGAGGGTTGTGGAGCAGGTTGTCGTGCTCGACGGTGCGGGTGAGTTCTTCGAGTTTGCCGAGAGTGAACGGAATGTTCAGCCGCGCGATCGAGCCCCGCAGCAGCGTCGGGATGTAAGGATGCTTGTGGCGCCTACCTTCCCATGCGGTCTTCCCCAGGCCGTTGTTCGGGCCGGTGCCTTGGCCCTTGGCGGTGGCGATGAGGAGGTGGTTGCCTTGAACGGCGAGCGCGCTGGGGTACCAGTCGGTGGGAATGAATCCGAGAGCGGGAGAGGTGGCAGAGTCGCCGGTTGGATCGTTCGAGGTAGGATCATTCGAGGTAGGGTCAGTCGAGGTAGGGTCAGTCGCGTTCAGCTTCGAGGTGTCAAAAACTGCCACGGCATTGACGGAGGCGTCGGCCACAAATAAGCGATTCCCGTCCGTCGACTCAGCCAATGCGCTGGGATAAGTTCCGGCAAACTGTTGATTCCGCACCGTGGTGTTCAGTAGCGCGAGTATCCGGGCTCTGCCGGTTGAAACCACCGCAACCGCATCCGCGTTCGACAGAGCCACGTAGAGTAACTTCTCGTCCGGACTCAACAGGAGCGCCGTGGGATGCGAGCCGGGGGCAATGGGATCCTCAGGTTCCTTTAACTTAATCCAGCGGACGACTTTGCCGGCGGTTAGATCCAGTTCCGCGATGCGGGACGCGTTCCAGAGGCTGCACCAGGCGCGGCGGCCATCACGCGTGGCCACGACCGTGTAAGGAAATGAAGATGGGACCAGGTCGGCGGTGCTCAGGTCGAAGCGCTGCAGGATTTTTCCGGTCGTTACATCGAGCAGCACAGCATTGTCGGAGAGATTGTTTGCAACGAGGAGGCGGTCGTTGCCATGAGCGTGACTTGGGGCGGAAACCAGCGCCAATCCCGCAGGATAAGGAATCGCGGTTCCCGGCGGCGTCTTCCTTAAGCCGATTGCAACTTTCTTTCCGGCGGCGAGCGCCTGCGGTTCGATGGCGATAAACCGCTCCGGCGCGACCTTGCCATCCACGAAGCTGTAGACCGCGACTCCGTTGCCGGTATCTCCCGGCTTCTGTCCTGCCGGATCGGTGATGGAACCGACCGACGCGTAGAGGTGCTTGCCATCGGAGCTGAAGACCAGGCCGAGGAAATAGCTCTGGTGTACTTCTTCCCCGAAGCGCTTGTCGGGATAATCGGAGATTTGATTGGTCTTGAGATTCAGGATCGCAATCGACTGCGTCGCCATTGTTTCTTGCGTTCCATAGCCGTTGTTCAGCAACGCGGCGTAGCGGGCATCCGGGCTGATCGCGATGGTGGCTGGAAAGCTGTTGGTGCTGCCGATGCGGCCTGGCGCAGGAATGGTCAAAGTCTTGCTGGTGGGCAGGGAGATCGATGAGTCGTGGGGCTGGCGTTCCTGTGCTGGGAGCGCAATCTGAAAGGCGAAAAACGCCGCCAGGAAAATCGTGCGGGAGATTCGGATCACAGGGCCTCCGCGGGATTTAGTCTGCGACAGCAGAATTGTGAAGAGAGATGAGCGTAAACGAGACCGGAACCTTAGGTCAAAGTGGTGAAAGAAACTAGAAACGCGGGGCGCAATGGAAACGCCTTGCGGGGCCCAAGGCAGCGAAAGCGCGCAAGGGATCCTTCGACTCCGCGGAATGATTCGCTTCGCGAATCATTCCGCTCCGCTCAGGATGACAGGGGCTACTGACGACAGGTCCGATAGAGATTTCCTAAACCCCGGAAGCGCGCGTAGAGTCGTCGTGGCCGGGCGAGGGCTCGGGATGCTCCTCCGTGCCGACATTGTGGCGGACGTCGGCGCCCTGCACCCAGAAGATGACATCTTCGGCGATGTTGGTGGCGTGGTCGGCGACGCGCTCGAGATTGCGGGCTACGAGCAGCGCGTCGAGGGCTTGACGCACGACCTCGGGACGCTGGTTCATCGTCTTCACCAGTTGGATGAAGGCATCGTCCTTCATGCGATCCACGACGTTGTCCATTTCGAGCACGGCTTGGGCCAGCTCCGCCTTGCCTTCGATGAACGACTCCAGGGCCCGGCGGACCATGGCGCTGACGGCCGCGCCCATGCGCGCGATATCCACGGGCAGATCGACCGTGGGCAGGTCCACCATGTCCATGACGCGCTCGGCAATATTGACGGCCTGATCGCCGACGCGCTCGAGATCGGAATTGATTTTGGTCACGGCGAGGATGAAGCGCAGATCGACGGCCATGGGCTGCTGCATAGCCAGCAGGTCGAAGGCGGCCTCGTCGATTTCCCGTTCAAAGTTGTTGATGAGGCTCTCGCCTTCGAGAACCATCTGGCAGCGGGTGAGATCGCGATCGATATAGGCCTGTTGGGCGCGATCCACCGCCTGTTCCGCCAGTCCACCCATGCGGAGCAACTTCTGGCGCAGATCGTCGAGCCCCTGCTGAAAGCGCGTGCGCATTCTCCGAACCTTCCTTATCCAAATCTGCCTGTGATGTAGTCTTCCGTCTTCTTGTCCGACGGTTTGGTGAAGATCTTTTCCGTCTTGTCGAATTCAATCATCTTGCCCAGCAGGAAAAATCCGGTGAACTCGGCGACGCGCGCCGCCTGCTGCATGTTGTGCGTCACGATTACGATGGTATACCGTTCTTTGAGCTGAAAGATCAACTCTTCGATCTTGCCGGTGGAGATGGGATCGAGCGCCGAGCAGGGCTCGTCCATCAGCAGAACCTCGGGCTGAACCGCCAGAGCCCGCGCGATGCAAAGCCGCTGCTGCTGCCCGCCCGAAAGGCTGGCTCCCGACTTTTTGTGAATGTGATCTTTTACTTCGTCCCACAGCGCCGCGGAGTCGAGCGATTGCTGCACGATCTCGTCGAGCTTGCGGCGATCCCGAAACCCGTTCAGCTTCAACCCGGAGGCGACGTTGTCGTAGATCGACATGGTGGGAAACGGATTCGCTTTTTGAAATACCATTCCAACCCGGCGGCGAAGCTGAGTGGGCGACGTGCCGTTGTAGGCGTCAATGTCGCCAATGCGGACACTTCCGGTCACTCGCGCTTCAGGAATGGTCTCGTGCATACGGTTCAGGCAGCGGATGAACGTGGACTTGCCACAGCCCGAGGGGCCAATCAGCGCCGTGGCGCGGTTTGCCGCAGCGGTTAAGCGGATGTCGTATAACGCCTGGGTCTTGCCATACCACGCGTTAAGGTTTTCGACCTGGATTCCGACGCCCATAGGCTATGCCGCTCCGAAGGTGCCGCGGCGCACGGCGAAGCGCACGGCCGCAACCGCGGTAACGATGAGAACGATAAGCACGAGCGCGCCCGCCCATGCCTGCCGGTGCCATTCGTCGTAGGGAGAAATGGCGTAATTGAAAATCTGCAGCGGCAGCGCGGCGGTCGGCTGGTTGGGACGCAGATTCCAGAATTGATTTCCGAACGCGGTGAAGAGCAAGGGCGCGGTCTCGCCCGCCACCCGGGCAAAGGCCAGCATGATTCCTGTAATCACGCCGGAAGTTGCGGTGCGCAGGGTGATGGAGATTGTCGTCCGCCAGCGCGGAATGCCCAAGCCGTACGCGGCCTCGCGCAAGGCCTGCGGCACCAGCAGAAGCATTTCTTCGGTGGTGCGCGTAATCGTAGGAATCATCATGATGGCCAGCGCCACCCCTCCGGCCAATGCCGAGAAATGCTTCTGGGAAAGGACAACGATGGAGTATGCCACAATACCGATCACGATCGAAGGTACGCCGTTCAGCACGTCGGCGGTGAAGCGGATGACATCGCCGAAGCGGTTGCGCCCGAACTCCGCGAGGTAGATGCCGGCGCCGACTCCCACGGGAACTCCCAGAACGCTGGCCAGCGCAAGGATGAACGCGGAGCCCACGATCGCGTTGGCCATTCCACCTCCGGCTTCGCCCACCGGTTTTGGGGTTTGCGTGAGAAAGGCCCAGTTGATCGATCCGACGCCGCGGTAGACAAGGTAGGCGAAGATCGCGAACAGCGGCACCAGCACCAGGACGACCGTAAGCACCGCCACGCCAGTCATGACATGGTCGGTGATGCGGCGCCGCAAAGCAATGGGCGGGACGGTGTGCAGCGCGGACGGGTTGCCCCTCTCGGACATGCGTTCAGGCATTTGCCCTCGAAGGCTGGCCGCGAGTGACGGTCCAGACCAGCAATCGTGCCAGAGCGTTGACCATGATTGTGACCAGGAACAGAGCCAGGCCAATCTCAATCAGAGCTGAGAGATATACGTCCCCGGTTGCCTCGCTGAACTCATTGGCCAGCACGCTGGCCATCGTATAGCCCGGCGCAAACAACGACTTGGCAATCTCCGGCCGGTTTCCGATCACCATGGTGACGGCCATGGTTTCTCCCAAGGCGCGGCCCAGGCCCAGGATGATGCCGCCCATAATTCCAGCGCGCGCATTGCGCAGCACAGCAATGCGAATCATTTCCCAGCGCGTAGCGCCCAGCGCAAGAGCGGCCTCGCGCTGCTGCTGTGGCACCACCAGCAATACTTCCCGCGTGATCGACGAAATAATCGGGACGATCATGATGGCCAGGATGATTCCCGCGGCCAGCATGCTGATGCCGTAGGGCGGACCTACAAATAATCCGGTCCAGCCTAATGTCCTCGACAGGAAAGGTTGGACGTAGTTGCTGAGGATGGGTACCAGCACAAAGATGGCCCACAGTCCGTAGACCACGCTCGGAATCGCGGCCAGCAATTCCACGAAAAACGAAAGCGGCCCACGCAACGCCGCGGGACACATCTCAGTAGTGAATACTGCGACTCCCACCGCCAGCGGCACCGCGATGAGCAATGCGAGAAATGACGAGACCAAGGTTCCGTAAACGAACGGCAGCGCGCCGAACCGTTCGTTCACCGGATCCCAATCATGGCCCGCGAAGAACTTAAAGCCAAAGGCGTGCCATGAGGGTCCGGAGCGCAACACCAGTTCGTAGACAATCAGCGCCAGCATTGCCAACACGGCCAGGCCGCACAATAGCATGGCGAATTTGAAGACTTGGTCGCCGGTTTCGCCGCTAGCCCCACGAAGAAGCGGCGCGGCCTGCCTTCCAGCCCCGCCAAGATCACTAACCTTCGTTGCTTCAATGGGTTGGGGAGCAGGCATATCGGGCCGAGGTAGAGCGGGAAAGGCCATTCGCCATTCAACCTAACAGAATCCTGTTAACAGGATGTTAAAATGGCAAAGCTTTTCAGGGTTGCCTTTTCACGGATAAGCCTGTATTTTCATCTCCCGCTTCGATTCTGTCTATGTCGATCGCTCCACAGCGCAGCCGTGTTGTTTTTCAGAAGCTTGAAAAGGACTTGGTCAAGCTTTCCGCGAAACCACGGGCAGAGAACGTACACCGCTTCCGAACGGGCACGCGCCGCCTTCAGATACTGCTGGGCGAGCTTTCTCCAAAGCTGGACGGCAGTCAGAAAAAACTTCTGAAGCTGCTGGGCCGAATCCGCAAGCGCGCCGGCAAGGTGCGCGATCTGGACGTCCAATTGGCTGCATTGCGGAGCTTGAAAATTCCGCGGGAACCGCGGCGCAAAACGCAACTCGTGAACCATCTGATCGAACTCCGCGGCCAGCAGGAAAAGAAGCTGCGGAAGGCTGTCGACGAAGATACCGTCCGCGAGATTCGCAAGCGGCTGAAATGCGCCAGCAAGAACTTCAACGCCCAAGCCGGCCGCGATCCTTTAGCCATCGCCAAAGGGATGCTGGAGGCGATTGACCGCGGAGATGCGCCGGTCACCGAGCCGTTGCTGCACCAATACCGCATCGTAAGCAAGCGAGCTCGCTACGCAGCCGAGTTCGCCGACCAGTCCACCGAAGCGGTGCAGTTCATCGCCGGGCTCAAGCGCATACAAGACGCGTTAGGCGACTGGCATGATTGGCTCACTCTGACGCAAACAGCCATCGAGCATCTCGGCGCGGTGCGCGAGTCATCCCTGGTTGCGGAGCTGCACAACGTAACCGGAGCGAAATTCCGGCATGCAGTCGCGGTGCTGTCGCCGATGCGATCCGAGCCTGCCCCTGCCCTGGAACATCCCCTCCACGCACCCGCTCAAGCCAAAGCAAGACCGGCCCGCCCCGCAACTTCGGCGGCGTGATGGCCGGGTAATTCCCCGTAACGTGTTCATTCTAAATGCAAAATAAAGATGACAAGCTGACTTGACATCGGCGAGAATCCGACCTATATTATGGAAAGTTAGCTTTACACCCTATGCCCGAGATCCTCAATCGAGTTAAAGAGCTTCGCAACGCCCGCGGTTGGACGCAGGAGCAACTCGCCCATGCCGTGGGGGTGTCGCGCCAGAGCATCAACTCGATTGAGCGCGACCGTTACGTGCCGAGCCTGGAGCTGGCGCTCACCTTCGCCCGCGTTTTCGGCTGTTCCACCGATCAGATTTTTACGCTGGAGAGCGAAAAATGAAAATCCCTATCGTCGGTACGTTGGTCGATGAACGTTTCCTGAACCATCGTCTCAAATCCACGAGCCTCGCCGGGATCATCGGCGGCCTCACGGCCATCTGTCTCTTTGCCTATCGCTTTTATGTCACCCACGTCTGGAGTTGGGATCTTTTCGTTGTCATCATGACGATTCTCGGGGTCAAGCTGACGGTGATGGCCTGGTATCGCATCACCGACTAAACGCAGAGGAGAACAAACATGACTTTCCGAAATCGAATGAATCGACCGGCAGGCCTGATTCCGCTCGCCATGGCGTTCCTGGGGATAGGCATCCTGTGGCCGAATTTCTTTCATCCCGCCACGAGCCCGGGGAAAGACTGGAGCGATGGACTGCGTGGGATGATGTTCGGCGTCTCCTTCGGCATCAGCCTATCGGCGACGTGGCTGGCTGCCCGTCAACGTCGCTGCAATGGCAGCTCAACTGCGGCGCACGAGCGCGATCTGCAAGACACCGATCTGCAAGACACCGGGACGCGGACATAGGTCCTGGTGACCACGCGACATTTGGCATGTAAACTGTTGGGCTTGCCTCATGCCAACGTTTGCCGCGGTTGATATCGGTTCCAATTCCGTCCGGCTGAAGATCGCACGCCTCACGCGCGGCCGCCTTCGCCCCGTCCACGAAGACCGGGAAGTTACGCGCTTGGGCGAAGGCGTGTTTCGTTCCGGCTTTCTCACTCCCGAATCGATGGCCGAGACGGTCAAGGTCTTGCGCCGCTTTCACCGGGCCACACAACAGGTGGTCACGGACCCAGTCCGAGTCGTCGCCACCAGCGCTCTGCGGGACGCCCGCAATTCGCAAGCCTTTCTGGAGTGGGTGCGTTCGGCCACGGGATGGAAGGTCGAGATTATCTCCGGATTGGAAGAAGCGCGCCTCATTCATCTGGGACTGGTCTCCAACCTCCGCGTAGACAGTTCGCCTGCGTTGATGATGGATCTGGGAGGCGGAAGCTGCGAACTGACCGTCTCCGGGCGGGGCCACATCCGCGATATGGTGAGTCTGCCCGTGGGCGCGGTGCGTCTTACCGATGAATTCCTGCGCCACGATCCGCCGCGCAAGGGCGAACTGAAACGGCTGCAAGGTTTCGTCGCCCGCGAAGTGAACCGCATTGCGGCTCGCGTGGTGGCGGCAAAAGTTAAGAACGTGATTGCCACCTCCGGAACCGCCGCCGCGCTGGCGGCCGCGACCAGCCATCTGCGAAAAGACGGGAGCCGGCGGCGGATGGCCGTCTCTCGCGCGGAGATGACGCGAATCGCCAAGCAACTGGCGCGCCTGCCCTTGGACGAACGCCGCCAGATTGAAGGCATCGGTCCGCGGCGAGCGGAAATCATCGTCGCCGGGGCGATGGTGTATCACGAACTGCTCGAGCGCTGCCATCTCAAAGGTTTTCGCTATTCCCCGCTCGGCCTGCGGGACGGCTTGCTGGCGCAGATGGCGGCGGAATACGACCGCAGCACGCGATCGGGAAAGCAGATTGAATCGGAACGCTGGGAATCGATCACGCGAGCCGTCGCTCACTATCACGTGGACATGAAGCACGCCCTCGATGTGCGTGAGTCCGCGATGTTTTTGTTCTCCGCGCTACGTTCGGTGCACAGGCTGACGCCGGAATTCCGCGAGTGGCTGTCGGCGGCCGCCATGCTCTATGAGGTGGGAGACTACCTCAACCGCAACGGCCATCACCGGCACACGTATTACATTATTTCGAACTCGGAGATTCTCGGTTACACGCCGCAGCAACGCCGGGTGATCGCGGCCATTGCGCGCTATTTGGGAAAGTCGCGCCCCACCCTGGAAGACGGTCCGATGAAAGCGATCGATCCCGCGGACCGCGCCAGCGTGCAAAAAGCGATTCTGCTGCTCCGGCTGGCGCGCGCCCTGAACCTGGGCCGGAGCCGCGCCGTGCAAAGGGTGCGCGTCAGCCAGCGCGCCGCCGAGGTACGCCTGACGCTGGTACCCCGCCGGCGCATGGGTGTGGACCTGGAACTGTGGGCGATCGAGAAGGACTGCTCTTATTTCCGCGAAGTGTTCGGCCGTGAACTTTCCACCGCGGCGGTGTAGAGAGTGCGCAGCGCTTTCGGCGTTAAGCACCACTGCAGCGTGCCGGAGCCGCGGCGCATGTCGACTCGGGCCACGGCTCCCTTCTTCAGCTCTACCGAAGCTTCACAGCCGGACTCGCCGATCACGGTGCCCAGGAACTGGCTGAGGTTGGGATTGTGTCCCACGACCATGATCGATTCCTGGCGCGCGTACTTTTCCAGCAGCTTGCGAAAGTCGGCAAACGCCGCCTCGGGACGTAACGCCGTCTCGACTTGCAGCTTGCCCTCATAACCCATCTCGTTTCCGACCAGCGAAGCGGTCTGGGTGGCACGCTTGAGCGGACTGGAAATAATCATGTCCACCTGGGCCTCAATCGCGGCCAGGGCGCGGCCCACATAGCCGCACTGTTCGATGCCTTCCTTGTCGAGCGCGCGCTTCTCGTCTTTCTTCGAGTTCACAAAGTGTTCGCCGGCGCTAGCGTGACGCAGAAAGTAAACGATCATCGCGATTTATCGTACTCTTCCGGCGGGAGCTTTGCGCCGCCTTGCCGGAACCTGCGGTAGTGCAAAACCTGCCGCCTGCCTGCCTTCGGCCACGCCGATCAGAAAATCCTGGGCGCTGAAGGCGGCTGCGCCGGAAGGCGGTTTGCGATTCCTTTTGCCGTGCGCGGGCTGCCAGGCACGAATGTAGGTTGCATCGCGCAACAGGATGCGAGCCTTGCGGTTATCCGCCAGGTAGGCGTCGAGAATTTCGCGGCGCACGCGCTCGCGCAGGAATTCGTCGCGCAGGGGCACCAGCACTTCGACCCGCTCGTAGAGATTGCGCGGCATCCAGTCGGCGCTGCCGATGTAGATTTCTTCGTCGCCGCCATTGCCGAAGTAGTAGATCCGGCTGTGCTCCAAAAAACGTCCCACAATACTGCGCACCCGGATGCGGTCACTCAAACCGCGCACGCCCGGCCGCAAGGCGCAAATGCCCCGCACAATGAGATCAGTCTCCACACCGGCCTGCGAAGCCCGGTACAAGGCGTGCACCACGTTCTTGTCGAGCAGGGCATTCATCTTAGCGATGATCCGTCCCGGGCGGCCCTGGCGCGCGTGGTCCGCCTCGCGATCGATCAGGGCAATGATTTTTTCCGCCAGGTCGAGGGGCGCCACCAGCAGCGGGTCATAGCTGGGGTTCTCGGCATAGGCGGTGAGAAAACTGAAGACGTCCTGCACGGCGCGGGTAATCTCCGGATTCGCGGTGAACAGACTGAGATCGGTGTAGATTCGCGCCGTGGTGGCGTTGTAGTTGCCGGTTCCGATGTGCGCGTAGCTGTGCACACCATCGGTATCGCGGCGCACCAGCAGCGAAAGTTTGCAATGCGTCTTCAGGCCAACCAGTCCGTGAAACACCTGCACTCCGGCATCTTCCAGATCGCGCGCCCAGCGGATGTTGTGAGCTTCGTCGAAACGCGCCTTCAATTCGACCACCGCCGTGACTTCCTTGCGCGAAGCCGCATCCATGAGCGAGGAAACGATCGAAGAGTGCTCGCTGGTACGGTAGAGAGTCTGCTTGATCGAAAGTACACGCTCATCTTCCGCCGCCGACTCGATGAACGACACCACCGCGTCATAGGAGTCGTAGGGATGGTGGAGCAGGACGTCGTGCCGCCGCAGTTCCTCGAACAGATTTTGGGATTTGGCCGTAAGCCGCAACTCGCGCGGGGCAAAGACGCGATATTTGAGATCGGGGCGCGGAGTCTGATCGTAGACGTTAAACAGCCGCGAAAGGTTTACCGGCCCGTTCACCGGAAAAACCTGCCAGGGATCGAGCTCGAACACGGTGCGCAGGCGGTCGATGATTTCGGGGTCGGCGTCGGCCTCAATTTCCATGCGGACGGCATCGCCTTTGCGCCGGTTGTGCAACTCCGCGCGCACGGATTCGAGAAGATTGCGCGCCTCTTCTTCCTGCAGATAAAGATTGCTGTTCCGGGTCACGCGGAAAGGTGCCGACGAAACGATGTCGTAGCCGTGATACATGCTCTGGGCATGATGCGCAACCAGGTCGGCGAGGAAAATGAAGTCCGCCGTATTCTCCGATGGCAAGCGGACCAAACGGGGCAGCGCCCGGGGCACGGATACCACACCCGTGTAGGTGAGTGCGGAGCGGCGGCGCCGGCGCAAAAGCAACCCCAGGCACAGCGCTTTGTTGATCACCCGGGGAAAGGGATGGGTGGGATCCACCGTCACCGGCGTGAGCAGAGGATCCAGCTCTTTCTCGCAATATTCATCGACGAACCGCCGCGCATCCGGGTCCAACTCGTGCAAGCCCAGCACGCGAATTCCCTGCTCCGCCAGAGCCGGGCGCAACGCGTTCCAGCATTCGTACTGTTCATCCACGAACTTGTGAGTAAGACGCGCCAGAATGTCGCGCTTGGCGGCCAGCGTCAATCCATCAGGACCGGCTTCGTTGTATCCGTCCTCGATCTGCTGCATCATGGCCGCCACGCGAATCTCGAAAAACTCATCCAGATTACTGGCGGAGATGGCCAGAAACTTCAGACGCTCCAGAAGCGGGTTGCCTTCATCGTCGGCTTCCTCAAGCACACGACCGTTGAACGCGAGCCAGGAGGTATCGCGGTTGAGATAATACTCTGGATTTTCCAGCGAAAGACGAGCCATGTGCGAGGGTATTACGCGTTCATTCGTGCGACTTCACGTTGCTGACGGGGATCCGCGTCATTGTAACAAGTATAAAACATCCGTCTCACAGGCGCAGAACGGCGAATCAAGGCAGATAAGTGACGAGATCGTTCTGGGACCTGGAAGACTCCGCCGGAAAAAGAAGTCCGGCGCGTCGGAACGGCCATTTTCGCCGCCCGATGCGCCGGTAGGAATCGCGATGCGCCGCACTCCCCAAGCGCGTGTAAATAAAACGGTCCCCGCTGGCACGTGCTCACCGGACTTGCTTGATTGCATCTTTCACTTTTTGGACAACGCTATCTGGCAACGGCGCATAGAAGAGCGCAGGCGCCATCTTCTGTCCGTCGGTAACCATCCAGTTCAAAAAGTCGGCCAGAATTTTGCCTTTCGCCGCATCTTTCGACTGTTGCGGAATCAGCAGCCAGGTGAAACTGGAAATGGGATATGCGTCCTTGCCCGGGGCATTGGTAATAGAGACGCGAAAATCCGCCGGCATTTTGGGAGCGGACGCGGCAGCCGCCGTAACGCTCTCCAGCGAGGCCTTCACAAAGTTTCCAGCCGAGTTCTTCACGCTGCCGTAGGAGATATTGTTTTGCACGGCATAAATTAACTCGACATAGCCGATCGATCCGGGCAATTGCCGAATCAACCCGGCCACACCTTCGTTCCCTTTTCCGCCGAGTCCGATCGGCCACTTCACCGAAGTGCCTTTCCCGGCCTGGCTTTGCCATTCCGAACTGACCTTGGAAAGGTAGTCCGTCCAGATGTAGGTGGTCCCGCTCCCGTCAGAGCGGTGCAAGACGATGATGTCCTTGTCGGGAAGGTTTACGCCCGGATTTACGCCGGCAATCGCTTTATCGTTCCACTTCGTAATTTTCCCCAGGAAAATTCCGGCTAACGCCTCGGGGGTGAACTTCAATTCCACCGTGACTCCGGGGATGTCGTAGGCAGGAACGTCCGCTCCTAAAACAGTCGGGATATGAAGAATGTTCATCTTGGCTTCTTTTAGCTGATCGTCCGTCATGGGGCCATCGCTGGCGCCGAAGTCGACCGTGCCGGCGATCACCTGGCGTATTCCGCCGCCGCTTCCGATGGATTGGTAGTTCATCTGAATATCTGGGTGCAGCTTGTGGTATTCGCTGAACCACTTCGAGTACATGGGATACGGGAACGTGGCGCCGGCTCCGTTCAGCGTGGTCTGCCCCGCTAGCGGCAGGGCTGCAAGAGCGCACAACAATAGCAGCGTGAGTCTGCGCATCGCTCGACAATTCCTCCTTGAGGATAGTTATCCTAAAAGTTCTATCGGCGCTGTGTTACAGGATAGTTACAAACGAATGAATTTCTGATGAATGGGCTGAGTACACCACGGTGACGAACACCCGGTGGAGACCATAAGCCAGTTTCCTATTGATGCCTATCAGTGCCCGGTTTGCAAGCGAAGAATCTCCCGCGGAAACAGAGTATTGCCGGGAAACTGCGCGCGCAGCGAGGTAAGCACTTCGAGCGCGCGGGGCTTGTCTTTGTCACGCACATAGGCAATCGCCAGCAGGATGCGGGCAAAAGGCGCCAGATAACGGCCGTGTTGAGCCGTCATCTGCAGGTCCGCAATACCGGCTTGCTTATCACCCGGCAATCCGCCCATGCGCAGAAACCAACGCACCGGCGCGGCCATGCTGCCGACGATGTACTTGCTGAATCCGGTGGCCACCAGCACGTCGGAACAGTCATTCCCCGGGCAAATTGCGAGAAGCTGCTGAGCCCAGGCGGAAGCCTCTTTGGCGTAGTGCAACGAAGCCAGGTTCCGTTTCTCGATCAGCGCCGCGTAGTCTGCCTGCAACCCGGACGCCAAGGTTAGAGCAAACAGCGCGTCCCGGTCCTTGGAATCTTTGGCCAAGCGGGCATGCGCGAGCAGTTGCGCACGGTCCAAGGCGGTCTGAAAATGGCCGTGCACCACCGGATCTGGACTGAGTTTCGAGCGTGCGCCAAACGCTTCGTCATTCTCATAGAACTGCGACTCGAGCACTCCCAGGCGGTTGAACTCCAGGAAAAGAAATCCGGCCGCCTCGCTGACAGGGCCGACCGGGTCGTCGGGATGCTGGGCCTGCCACGCGGAGAAATCCTTCTGCGCGCCCGTGAAATCCAGGTTGTAGAGGCCGACGAATCCGCGGTCCAGGGCCGTCCCGACGTTGGAATCGGGTAGGGCAGCGACGCCAGCCGCGGCGCACAACTGCAAGCTTATCCACAAGGCTGCTACCATACCGAAGATTAGGGCCTTGCGAAGTTGGACGGTGCCTGCCATGCGCATCAGTTGGAGTTACTCTATTATCGTTGGTTTCCACGGCAGCGCAACCCCTGTTTTCGCGCTTCCTCCTTTGGTGCTGCTCGCCGCGCGGGCCGCGTCCCAATTTGAACGGCTTTGGTGCGTCCGGAATGCACCCCGCCGGCGAACGGATCTTGAGCTGGTTCGACCCAGTCTGGTTCGACCCAATCTAGTTCGACCCCATCTGTTTCGACTGCCCAAGACGAAAACTTCATGAGCGATCTCCCCACACGCTACGCCCCCGGCTGGCCCGGAATCCCACCCCGCTGGACCTCAAGTGCCAAAAGCGGCGTCGGCACCGCGTTGAACCAGCACAGCAAGGTCTGGTTCACGCTAAGTCATGGCATCCTGAATGAAGTGTATTTCCCGCGGGTCGATCAAGCCTGCACGCGCGATCTCGGCTTCATCGTGACCAATGGAAGCGACTTCTTTTCCGAGGAGAAGCGCCACTGCACTTTTGAGAACAAGCCATTCGAGCCTGGCGTCCCCGCTTACGAACTGACCAATACCGAGGCCGGCGGCCGCTACCGGATTCAGAAGGAAGTTCTCACCGACCCCTACTGCAATGTGGTTCTGCAGAGAGTCCGCTTCGAACCGCTGCAAGGGCAGCTTTCCGACTATCACCTTTACGCGTTACTCTCGCCGCACCTGGCCAACTGCGGGTACGGCAACACCGGTTGGATCGGCGATTACAAAGGCGTGCCCATGTTCCTTGCCGAGCACAACGGCGCAGCGCTGGCCCTGGCCTGCTCGGCGCCCTGGAAAAAGATGTCCGTCGGATTCGTCGGAGCCTCCGACGGATGGCAGGATCTCTCCGATCATTTCCAGATGGAGTGGGAATACCAGCGTGCGGAGAATGGCAACCTCGCCTGCACGGGAGAGATTGACCTCGCGGCCTGCAACGGGGAGTTCGTGCTGGCCCTGGGTTTCGGCGGCATCTGGACTGAGGCGGGGCAGCAAGTCCGTTCCAGCCTGTTCGAAGATTTCGGCGAACTCCGCCAGCATTATGTCAGCCACTGGAGAACCTGGCAAAACACGTTGCTCAAACTCGACGAACCCAGGCGTCAGCACGATCTCTATCGCTCTTCCATGGCAGTTTTACGCACGCACGAGTCCAAGGATTTTCTAGGCGGGATCATTGCCAGCCTCTCCATTCCGTGGGGCTTCGACAAGGGGGACGAAGACCTCGGCGGGTATCACCTGGTCTGGCCCCGCGATCTGGTCGAGAGCGCGGGAGCATTGCTGGCCGCTGGGGCCGTTGCCGACGCCGTCAGAGTGCTCCGCTACCTGGAGTCGACCCAGGAAGCCGCGGGCAACTGGGCGCAGAATCTTTGGCTCGACGGGCGGGCTTACTGGAGCGGCATACAGATGGACGAAACCGCGTTCCCCATCCTGTTGCTCGATCTGCTGCGCCGCGAAGCGGCGCATGGTTTGGGCAGGCTGGAACGCTGGTGGCCAATGGTGCGCGGCGCCGCGAGTTTTATTCTGCGCAACGGCCCGGTCACGCAGCAGGATCGCTGGGAGGAAGACGCCGGCTATTCTCCCTTCACGCTGGCGGCGGAAATCTCCGCTCTGCTGGCCGCAGCCGGCATTGCCGAGCTAACCGGACATGCCGACTCCGCCTCCACTCTGCGCGACGCCGCCGACGCCTGGAATGACAACGTCGAGCGCTGGGTCTATGCCACCGGCGGTGACCTCGCCCACCAAGTCGGGGTGGAAGGCTATTACGTCCGCATCGCGCCTCCCGACACCGATGCCGCCGCCTCGCCGACACAAGGCTTCGTTCCGATTAAGAATCGCCCGCCCGGTGAAAATATGGAGCGCGCCTTTCACATGGTCAGTCCCGACTCGCTGGCGCTGGTGCGATTCGGCTTGCGCGCACCCGACGATCCACGCATTCTGAATACGATTCGGGTGATCGACGCTCTGTTGCGCGTGCAACTGCCGCAGGGTCCGTGCTGGTATCGCTACAACGGCGACGGCTATGGCGAGCACCAGGATGGCTCGGCTTTCGACGGCACCGGCATCGGCCGCCCCTGGCCTCTGCTGGCCGGGGAACGAGCTCACTATGAACTGGCCGCGGGCCGCCCCAGGGAAGCCGAAGCTTTGCTGTCTATGATGGAAAACTGCACCAGCGGTCACAGTCGCCTGCTCCCTGAGCAAGTCTGGGATGCCGACGACATTCCCAGCCTCGAACTGTTCCGTGGTAAACCCTCAGGCTCAGCGTGTCCGTTAGTTTGGGCCCATTCCGAGTACGTGAAGTTGCGCCGTTCGCTGCACGATGGCAAGATTTTCGATCAGCCTCCACAGACGATACAACGCTATCTGATTGAGAAACCTACGCGGCAAATCTTCGGGTGGAGGTTTAATAACAAATGCCGCTCCCTGCCGCGCAACAAAAAGCTGCGCATCGTGCTCCTTACTCCCGCGCTGGTGCGCTGGAGTATCGACGGATGGAAGAGTTCGCAGGATACGAACACCCGCGATACCGGTCTGGGCATCTACACGCTCGACCTGCCGACGACCGCGCTACCCGTGGGGAGCCAGGTCGTGTTCACGTTCTATTGGCCGCAGGAGAATCGCTGGGAGGGCAAGGACTACAGCGTCACTGTGGAGTAGAAATGGACTGACTCGAATGAATCGGTTGGTCTTGCCCCGCTTGGTGCGTCTTGCCCTGCGTCTTGCCCTACAACGAGGCCTCCGCGCCGGCGTTCGAATAGACGATTTCAACGACCGTGCAGTCATCGTTCAACGGATTTCCGGCGCAGAATTCCGAGACCGCCGAAAGAATGCCTTCCAGCGTCGGAGTCTTGGCCGCGGCCGCTTCCAGTCGCGAGTCTTCGAAGAAATCGCCCATGGCATTCTCGGCTTCGGTTACCCCGTCCGTCACCAGAATGAAGCGGTCGCCGGAATTGAGCTGGCAGCGCGCGCTTTCAAAGGTCGCATCGGCGAGCAGCCCTACCGGCACATTGCCGTGCGGCGGGCGCATCACTTCTCCCCCACAGACCAGCAGCGGCTGCACGTGGCCGCAATTGACGTATTCCAGATCGCCGTCCCGGCGCAGGCGCGCCAGCAGCACGGTGGCATATTTTTCTCCGACCAGCTTTTCGGTGAAAAAGCGGTTCACCGCAGCGACCACCTCCAGCAGCGGCATGCCCGAGCTCAAATGCGAATAAATCATTCCTTGCAAAGTGGAAGCCAGCAGCGCCGCGGAAACTCCCTTGCCGCTCACGTCGGCGAGCACCACCGCGAGGCCCTCCTTCGTATTGATCGCATCGAAGAAGTCTCCCCCAATTTCCTTGCAAGACAGATTCTTTCCGCGCAGCGTGGCAAATGGGACTTCTGGAATCTTCACCTGCATCAGCCGCTGCTGGATGCTGGCGGCGATGGTCAATTCCTGTTGATAGCGCCGCGATTCTTCTTCGGCCTGCACCAGGCGGGCGTTCTCGATCAGCGATCCCGCTTCTGTAGCGATGGCGCGCAGGATGTCGTGGCCGACGCCGGAAAATTCCCGCGAGGCGAAGCGCGAGTCTACGTACAGCACTCCCGCCACTTCCGAGGAAGCGGGGCTGGGTACCGGTGTTTGCTGGTCGCGGGTGGCTTGCACTTGCCGCTTGCGCAGCGGAATGCAAATCACCGTGCGCAGGTCGTAGGCCACGATGCTCTGACGGGCGGCGAGGTCCATCGAACTGCCGGTGTCGGTGAGCAGAAACTCCGAATTCGAACGCAGCGATTCGTCCAGCGCGGAATGCGAAATCGTCTTGTCGTCCAGCAGCGGCTCGCCTTTGCTGTTGCGTCCCGCCGCAAGCCGCAGTTTGCCCTCGTCGTCTTTGAGAAAGACATAGCCGCGTTCGGCGCGCGTCAGCCGCAGCGTCACCTCCAGCATGGTCATCAGGATTTCGTCGAGCACACCGGCGGTGTTCAACTTGCGCGCCGCTTCCAGAAACAAAGTTAACTTTTCGAGGTCGGTGGCCTCCTGCGAGATCTGGATCCCGGAAATCTGGCTCAGGAACTCGCGCGCCGTATTCGAGGTGCCGTGCGCTGGATTGAAGATGGCATAGGTCGAATCGCGCGCCCCAAATTCCAGGCGGTCGTTGCGCTCGAGCTTTTGCCGCTGAATGCGTTCTCCGTTAACGAACGTGCCGTGCTTGCTGCCCTGATCGACAAGAAAAAATCCGTCTTCTTCCAGCACGATGAGCGCATGATCGCGGGAGACCCGTGGATCGGCGATCACCAGGTCCTTATCTACTTTGCGGCCCACGCTGAAAGGAGTCCGGTTGAGGACGATGTTTTTCTGTTCGTTCCCTTGCACCAGCACCAGCGCCGGAAATACGCCAGAACCGGAGCTTTGCGGAGTTCGTATCGAGTTCAGGACCATGGCATGTGGCGCGACTCCATGTTAAGCCTCTGGGCGGAATCGCGTCGAGGAATGAGTCGCGCCAAAGAATAATGACAGGAATCAGGCCTCGGCGGGAAGAGCCTTTGTCGAGACCGCCTGTGGCGCTTCCGGCGGACCCTCGATAGACCGCGGCGTTCTCCCCCGGCTCGCAGAACCCCTGAGAACGGGCGTTTACGCTCTCGTTGCTCTTCCTTGAAGTACTGTGGCTGTTTCTCACCGGCGCGTCCATCGGCGCGGCAAAGCAAAGCCGCTCACATCAATTAGCGGCGGGCGCGATCCTTACACTTGCGGTCGGCGCCGCGTACCCATGCACATCCAAAAGGATCAGTGCGAAGACGAGCACCGGCAGGGTAAAAGTCGCAAAGAAAGGCCACTTCCACCCGCTGAGCGCCCACGCCGGCGATGCGAACAAATAGGCGGCGCTCAAACTTAAACTCGCGATCCACTGCCACATCAGTGCGAACGCCCCCGCCAGAGACAGGAAGCGAACTCCGCGCGACCGCGCGGTGAAAAATGTCCGGTCCCGCACCAGCGCAAGAATTGCAGGCAGAAGGAGCACCTGGTTATACGGCGCGTACATGGGCACAACCAGCACGGTCAATGCCAGCACCAGCGCTGTCGCCCGGCCGAATTCCGCCGCATCGGCAGGCTCGCGGCGCAACTTCCAGAGCAAAAAGGCACACGCGAGCACTGCAACTGCCGCCAAGATCTTTCCTGCAAACGCCCACGGGACGAGTTGATCCAGCACCGACTGGTTCTGGGTGTAGCGATGATATTGCCCAACAGCGTGGGCGAACATCCGCCACCAACCCGGCAAAACACCTTCTGCACCAGCCAACAGCAGCGCTGTCACCAGTCCAAACCCGTACGCAAGCCTTCGCCGCCTTCGCCAATCGCTCGCGGCCCACACGAGGAGCCAGGCCACCAAAGGCCATGCCAGTTGCGGCTTGATGGTCGCCAGCGCCAGCAACGCTCCGCCGCAAAACAAGAACCCGCCGGCCGCGCAGGCCACTGAACCCGCCAGCAGCGCCGCCACCAGCAGGCTTAGTTGCTGCAGCTTGATTCCCTGCACTGCGGGAACGCTTCCCAGCATGAGCACAATGCAACTAGCAGTCCCCAGCAGCGGCAACCGCCATCGTAGCGCGCGCAGCCACGACCAAACGCTCGCCGCGGTCAGTCCTATCAGGAGCCAGTGAAAAAATATCTGCACGCCATGAAACGGAAGACCGATTAGCGGCGACAGCAGGAACACCACATAGACGGGATAAGCAAACCCCTGCTGGTCCTTGGGATCGTTAGGCCGCGCCGGATCGAGCGCCCGCCCATAGTATCCCTTCTGGATTTCCAGCGTGATGTCGTCGCCGTAAGGATTGCGGTGGTGGAGCAGCAGTTCCCGCGCCCCCAGCCAGCGCGGATAAAGATCCGACAGATTGCCGCGAGGACGTTCGTGCGCCGCCGCATCCGCGAGCTGATAGCTCACCAGGATTCGATCGACGTAGAACCACATGCTCGCCGCCGCCAGCGCGGCGGCAAGAAATATAACCGCGAGTTGCGAGCGTGAAGTGGGAAGGTCAACCGTCATTTCGTTTACCTGCCGATGCTCGTCCCGGTGCTTTACGACACAGCGCAAGCCGGATTCCCCGGGTCGAGCGACAGCTCCTTGCCTATCTTCCACGTCCACCACATTAGCGGAATTGCCATCAGATTCACTTTGCCAATCACCAGCCAGAGCACCATCCACAACGGGCTGATCAGGAGCGGCAAAACAGGAAGCAGCAGCGCGCGTTTCATGGCGGGTGCTTGCGGCATGGCACGCAGAGAATAATCCGTAATCAAGACCAGGGGCAGAACGAGTAAACTAAGGTCATGTGAATTCGTCTGCCAGCCGATCAAGCCTGCTACCACAACGGCCAGCGAAAATTGTAGCTCTAATTTTCCGGGCTGCGCCGACGCCCGCCCCGTTCGGGCCGCGAACAGAAACAGCATGACTGAACTCAGTACGGCCAATGCTGTCCCGAACACCCCCGAAAAGGGCCGCCAACCCAGCGCCAATCCATGCAGGTTCGGCAGGAGCTCCGACGGGACCGCCCCTAAGCTCGGCGCCCTCACTATTTGCAACAGATATCCGGGATAGTGAAGCAATGCCCTTGCGCCCACGAGCCCGCCCGAAGCGAACGCCAGGAGTATGGCAACCGCTCCGAACCCAAGGGCTACGCGTCTTCGCTTCCAGATGACGAGGAGCAGAACGATCGGAACTATAAACTGAAACTTGAATGCAGCCAGGGCCAACCAGCAACCGCCGAGCAAGTCCGCCTGTTTTTCCAGCGCATTGAACGCCAACGTGCACAGCAGCAACATCAAAATAGAATCCTGGCCTTCCAATAAGCAGGCGAACACCGGGAAGAAAGCCATGGATCCAAAGGCAAACTGCCAAGGCGGAATCAAGCGAAGGGCGCCGACGGACCGGCGCAACAGCAAGGCCACACCGAAGAGCGCAACCACATTCAACAGATCCCACACTACAAACGCCTGCGGATAAGACAACAGGGTCAGTGGCACGAAAATCGGGGCTTCAAAAGGCGGGTGAATGTAGGGCAAAGGTCCCCGTCGAAAAGCGATATGGCCTGCAAAGGGTTCCTGCACTTCATATTGGACTTGATTGTTGTAGAGCTGATGTCCTCGTCCCTCACGCAAGATCGTCGCCGCTGTGTAAAAAACGGTGAAATCCGGATATCCCCGCTTGATGCCTTCCAGGAAACGAATGAAAAACAACAGGTTCAACCACAATGTACCGGCGACCAGGATCCATGCAAAGCGCCGCGATTTGGCTCCGCCCGCCAGCACAGATATTGTTCCTCCTTAGCGGCAACAGTGGATCGTGATTGTACCTTGTGCGAAGATCACCCACGCTGGGCGGCGGGAAGTGTTCTCACAAGAATCCTTTATCTTGATACACTCGTGCGGGACAGCCTTGGGTCGCGCATGATCGGTTTGCAGGATCCCGGCTAACCGCGTCTCATCATTCCACCGGGAGCGAGCGCGCGGCAAGCGCCCCACGGGCATCGCAAGACCGGGCCGGAATGGGGGATTCTCGGCCCCGGTTACCCTCGGTATGCAAGAAATTACACCTCTCGGAGCATTTTGCAGGTTATGATGAGTGAGATCTCTCCGCAGCGCAGCGCGAATAAACGGGACGCACGTCCAGAGGCCAGGGGCCATAGGCCTTTGATCTGCTTTGGAAGACTGTTTCAAAGCTCGAGGTTTTCTTAGGAGGCCGGTAACCATGGATCATCTTGGGAGATTGTGGCGCGAGGAAGAAGGACAGGATATTGCGGAATATGCCGTGATGCTGGCCGTGATCCTTGTGATCGTCGTAGGCACCATTCGGCTCATCGGCTCTAACGCGAATGGTGTTTTCTCCAACGTCGCCAGTTCGATTCAGTAAAGAATCTGCGCGACACGGCACAACCGAGGCGATTCTCGCCGGCTTGATGGCGAGGATTAAGAGTTTGCTCGTCTGACGGAGCGCTATGAACCGCAGTCGTTTGTTGATGATCGGAGTTTTGGCCTTGGCCCTGGGCGCCTTTGTCAGCCTCTTGGTCTACAAAAACCTGCAAGGGAGAGGCCCGTCGAACAACGAGCCCGGCGCAGACGTCATCGTGGCCGCCGATGACATTCAGGTGGGAGCCAGAATCGAAGAGCATGACGTGCGCACCGCCAAGTTGCCCGCCTCTGGACTGCCGGGCGGAGTTTATGGCAAGAGGTCTCAGGTGCTGGGCCGCGGCGTGATCATTCCCATCGCCAAAGGCGAATTCATTCTGCCCAGCAAGCTGGCTCCTGAAAATGCCGGATCCGGTTTGCCTTCTCTAATTCCACCGGGGATGCGCGCCGTCTCGGTGCGGGTGAATGAGGTGGTCTCCGTCGCCGGTTTCGTCGGTCCGGGAACCCGCGTCGACATACTCCTTACCGGAACCCCCAACGGCGGCTCCGAGCCTCAAACCACCACGGTCTTGCAGAATGTGGCCGTGATTGCCTCCGGCCATACCCTGGAACGCAATGCCGCCGGCGAAGCGCAGAACACTCCGGTAATCACGCTTCTGGCTTCGCCCGAGGACGCCGAACGTCTGACCCTGGCCAGTTCCGAGGGCAAGATTCAACTCTCGCTGCGCAACCCGCTCGACACGCATCAGGACCCCGTGGACGCAGCCAACGCTAAGGGACTCTACAAGGGCGGAACCCCGTCCGCAGCTCCGCCTCGGGCGCCATCTCATCCTGTGAAACAACAAAAGGCTCAACCGGCCGCCCTTCCTTCGGTCCTCAGTGTCGAGGTCTATCAAGGTGACAAGAAGCCAGACATCGTCAAGTTTCCGGAACAGAGTGGTGAAGACGCCAAGTAGTCGGAGAGCAGTTTCGCCCGGCGTGTTCTTATACGCTGCACAGCAGGTTTCCTCATGTGGAGAGGAATCACACGATGAAGGTTCGCACGAAAGTTTTCGCAGCGGTCGCACTGACATTGCTAGTCCCGGTGTTCGGCCTGCCAGGGATCGCCTCCGCCGAGGCACGGCTACAACAGCCCGCGATTCCGCCCAGCGGCCTGCCCCAGGACCAAACCCCGCCGGCCGCTGCCCAGACCACTCTGCCTCCGCAGTCGGCGCAGCCGCAAGGTTCGGCTCCCCTGCGCGTCATGGTCGACAAGTCTCTGCTCATCAACACGACGGAGCGGCTTAAGCGCATCTCGGTGACCGACCCCACTGTCGCGTACGCCACCGTAATTACTCCCACCCAGATCCTCGTCCACGGGCGCGCCCCCGGCGAAGTCTCCCTGCTCATCTGGGACGAACTGGAACGCTCGCGCAGCTTCGATCTCCGCGTTGATGTGGATGTCAGCGCCTGCGCGGAAGAAGAACATCGCGTCTTTCCCGAGGAACAGATCACCGTCACGTCTTCGCGGGCCGCCATCGTTCTGTCGGGCCACGTTACTACCGAGGATGTCGCCAAGCGCGCCGGAGAACTTGCCGCCGCTTATTCCAAGAACGTTGTCAACGTGCTCACCTTCGGTCCCGTGGGCGCTCAGGAAGTCCTGCTGGAAGTGAAGTTCGCCGAGGTCGACCGTTCCGCCCTCACCCAACTGGGCGCCAACGTTTTTTCCACCGGCGCCGGCAATTTGGCCGGAACCGCAACCACTGGCCAATACGGCGGCTTCGCCTCTCAGTCCATCAGCCAAACGCAAGGACAAAGTCCGCCGTTTCAGGCCAGCCAAACGATCAGCAATGTTCTCAATCTGTTTCTGTTCCAGCCCAATATCCACTTGGGCGCCGTGATTGAGGCGCTCCAGACCAGGAACCTTCTCCAGATTCTGGCCGAACCCAATCTCATCGCCGTCAATGGCAAGAAAGCCAGTTTCCTCGCCGGCGGCCAGTTCCCCTTCCCCATTGTGCAACCGGGACAGGGATTCACCGCCGTTACCATCTCCTTCAAAGAGTTTGGCGTGAAGCTCGAGTTCACCCCCGTGATCATGCCCAACGGCAATATTCACCTTACCGTGGCGCCTGAGGTCAGTACCCTGGATTTCGCCGACGCGCTTACGATTTCCGGCTTCACCATCCCGGCCTTGAGCACGCGCAAAGCTGAGACCGAGTTCGAATTGCGGGATGGACAAAGTTTCGTCATCGCGGGCTTGATCGACAATCGCGTCACCGATATTTGGAACAAGGTTCCCGGCCTGGGCGACATTCCGATCCTGGGTAATTTCTTCAAGAGCAAGAGCTTGCAGAAGAGTAACTCGGAACTGATGGTCCTGTGCACCGTGCACCGGATCTCACCCAACGCCGAAACGCCGCCCGGGCCCGCGAATCCACAACCCTTCTTGAACAACGGGAAGTTCGATGGCAGCAAGCCTTCGGGGAAGTAACCCATTGACGCGGTGATCCGGTTGGAGCAAAGCGCGGCGCGGAGATGAAGCAGGCGGAGTTGAAATTGGGAGAGTGAGAGTAGGCGCAGGCTATGCCCGAGCTTTCAGTCGTTATCGTGGCCGTTGACAATGAGCAGCGTACCGTTCTCCAGGTGTTGGTGGACGGCACCAGCGTGGCCCGCACGGTTCATACCTGCGCCAGCTTTCCCCTGGCGGCATCCGATCCTGTCACGCGGCGGGTGCAAGCTGCCAACCCCGACGTCCTGCTCGTCGATATTCCGGCCGATAATCCCTCCCTGGCCATGCGCGCCATTGAACTTCTGCACCAGGAACTGCCGGACTCGGCCGTGTTCGCGATTGGAAGTCTCCACCAGCCCCAGGTCATCGTGAATACCATGCGCGTCGGCGCTCGCGAGTTCATCGAGCGTCCCACCACCACCACCGACCTTCTGGAGGCTTTCGTTCGCCTGACGACTGCCCAGCGCCGGGTTCAGAAGGAAGGTCCGCGCGGCAAAGTGTTCTCCGTCGTCAATGCCAAGGGCGGCAGCGGGGCGACGACCGTGGCTGTCAACCTCGCCCTCGCGCTCCAGGCCGCGCACGGCCACACGGCTCTCGTGGACCTTGCCCCCCTCGGACACACCTCCCTGCATCTGAATCTCAAACCTTTGTTCACCGTGGCTGACGCCACTCGCAATCTCCACCGTATGGACAGTTCCCTGCTGGAGAGCTTCATGACCCGGCATGGCGGCGGTCTGCAGTTGCTGGCGGGAACCAATACCCCCGTCCCCGTCGAACCGTCGACGGCGGAGTTTGTCCGGCTGTTCGATATGCTGGTAACGCACTACCGCTACGTGGTCGTGGACAACTCCTCACGCCTGGACGCCGCCACCCGCCTGGTCGCCAATTTGTCGGAGTGCGTGCTGCTGGTCGCCTGCACCGATGTGGCCTCCCTGTGGAGTGCGGCTCGCGTGCAACAGTACCTGGGAGAGATGGGCAACCGCGAACGCGTGCGCCTGGTTCTCAACCGTTTCCGCAAAGTACCTGGCTTCAGCGAAGCGGATGCCGAAAACGCCGCCGGGGCCAAATTGTTGTGGCGCGTCCCCAATCAGTACTTCGCGATCTCTTCGGCCATCGATCGGGGTACTCCGGTTACGGAACAAAGTCACACCGAGATTGCCCGTTGTTTTTCCGGCCTGGCGCAGGAATTGACCCGCAATGACGTCGAAGTGAAACGCGCTGCCTGGTCGCTGTTTAAGACGGTTTAAGACTTTATGGCCAATCTGCAGACCTTCGAGCGCAGCGAGTATCAGCAGGTAAAGGCAGACCTGCACCGCAAGATCCTCGACCGTCTTGATCTGGAAAAACTGGGCCGCTCCACCGGCGACTCGGCCCGCGAAGAAGTGCTGGTCCTCATCCGCAACTCGGTCAACAGCGAGGCCATTCCCCTCAGCTTCGCCGAGCGCGAGCGGCTGTCGCGCGAAATCCTCGACGAAATTTTCGGCCTAGGTCCCCTCGAGCCCCTGCTCAAGGACCACACCATCTCCGACATCCTGGTCAATCGTTTCGATAAGGTCTACATCGAGCGTGGCGGAAAACTGGAATTGACCGGCTTGTCGTTCAAAGACAACCAGCACCTCATGCAGATCATCGAGCGCATCGTATCCCGCGTGGGCCGCCGCGTCGATGAATCTTCTCCCATGGTCGACGCTCGCCTGGCCGATGGCTCCCGCGTGAACGCGATTATCCCTCCCCTGGCGTTGGACGGCGCTTGCCTTTCCATCCGCCGTTTCGGGAGCGTTCCGGTCACGGCCCGCAACATGATCGAGAACCACAGTCTGACCGAGGCCATGCTCGAACTTCTGTCGATCATGGTGAAAGGACGGTTGAACCTTCTAATCTCGGGCGGCACCGGCGCCGGCAAGACCACATTGCTCAACGTGCTTTCCGGCTACATCCCCAACGTGGAGCGCATCGTCACCATCGAAGACGCCGCCGAACTGCAGCTTAAGCAGGAGCACGTGGTCCGCCTCGAGACCCGCCCGCCCAACATCGAAGGCAAAGGCGCCGTCCGCCAGCGCCAGTTGGTCATCAACAGCCTGCGTATGCGGCCTGACCGCATCGTGGTCGGCGAGGTCCGCGGCGAAGAAGCCTTCGATATGTTGCAGGCCATGAATACCGGCCACGAAGGTTCCCTGACCACCGTCCACGCCAATTCCGTGCGGGACGCGCTGGCCCGCGTGGAGAACATGGTTTCGATGGCGAATCTCAACATTCCCGAGCGCGCCGTGCGCCACCAGATTGCTTCCGCCATTCACGCCGTGGTACAAGTCGCGCGCATGTCGGACGGCACGCGCAAGGTCATCTCCATTTCCGAGGTCACCGGCATGGACAGCGAATCCATTTCGATGCAGGACATTTTCGTGTTTGAACGGCGCGGCATCGACGAAAACGGGAAGGTGCGCGGAACCTTCCGCGCCACCGGATTCCGCCCTTTATTTGCCGACCGGCTGGCAACTTCGGGCGCGCGATTACGCCCGGCCCTGTTCGAATCGAAGACTGAAATTTGAGGGATTTAGAGATTTAGAGATCGAGGTGGGGGTTCAGCCGCGGAGCGGCGCAAGAATGCAGCCCACGGCGTAAGCCGTGGGTAGCAAGGTGGGACGAGAGCAAGCCCCGGAGGGGCGAAAGAAAAGTTATGACACAGACTCCCTGAGGGTGGGCGATTCGCGGACACACACATGACAGCTCTGATTGCCGTTCTCGTATTCGTCGTGGTTGCCCTCGCAACCTTCGCCGTCGCATCCCTGTTCGACGAGCGTAGCGCCCAAGCTCGCCTGATCAAAGACCGTCTGGCTACCGTGCAGAAAGCGCCGGAACGCGAGCCTGACGAAGAACTCGCCCTGCTGCGCGACGAACAACTGAGCAAGATTCCCGCTCTCGACACTCTACTGCGCCGCTCCGCGCGCGTGTCGGCCATACAGGAAGCTTTGTTGCAGGCGGGCATGAAATTCCGCGCGGGCAACTTTCTCGTATTGTGCCTGCTCTGCGGCGCTCTGGCCGGAGTCGCGGCTTTCATCGGCAGCCGAAATCCCGCCATCGCCTGGGCCGCCTTGGTCATCGGCTCATTCCTTCCCTATGCGTTTGTGTCCTACCGCCGCCAGAAGCGTTTCGAAAAGATCGAGGAGCTTTTTCCCGAGGCCATCGACACTCTGGCCCGCGCCGTCCGCGCCGGCCACGCCTTCACCACCGCACTGGAAATGATATCCAACGAAATCTCCGAGCCTCTGGCCAGCGAGTTCCGCAAACTCTATGAGGAGCAGAAGTTCGGCATGCCGGTGCGCGACGCCCTCATGAATCTCACCGAGCGCGTGCCCCTGGTGGACGTGAAGTTCTTCGTCACCGCCGTCATGCTGCAGCGCGAAACCGGCGGCAATCTCGCCGAAATCCTGGATAACTTGTCCTACGTGATCCGCGAGCGTTTCAAGATTCAGCGCCAGGTGCGGGTCCACACCGCGCAAGGCCGCCTTACCATGGCCTTGCTCATGGCCATGCCGCCGGCCGTGGTGGCCATTCTCCTGGTGTTCAGCCCGGATTTCGTCCGGCCTCTTTTTTACGATCCCATCGGCCACGCCCTGCTGGTGGTCAGTATTGTCTTGCAAACCATTGGCTATTTCGTGATCCGGAAAATTATTAAGATCCAGGTATAGAGATGCCGTTGATGATTCTGACTATCGTCGTATTCGTGACCGTCGTGCTGGTGGTGTTCGCCTTCGGCGCGGCCGCCGTGACGCCCAGTTCCGTGCTCGGAGCCCGCCTGCGCGCTCTCGGCGGACAGCCCGCCCAGGCTCCAGAGAAGCCCGCGGTGAAGGTAAGAGCGCGCCTGGAGCAGGCCCTCGATCCGATCAGCAAGGCCATTCCGCTGTCGCCTTCCGACGTCTCCCGCACCCGCAAGTGGCTTATCCAAGCCGGACTTCGCGAACCCCGCTATGCTAGCTACTATTTGGGAGCCCGCCTTGTACTGGCGTTTGTGGGACTGGCCGGCGTCCTGATTTCTCCCTGGGGATATAGTTTCTCTCTGCTGGTCTGCGTGCCCGCGCTCGGTTTCTTCATCCCCCGCTTCTTCCTGAAGCGCATGATCAAAGATCGCCAGCGGCGCATCACCATCGCTCTGCCCGACGCTCTCGACCTCACGGTGATTTGCGTGGAAGCCGGATTGGCCCTGGACCAGGCGTTAATGCGTGTAGGCAAGGACTTGCATCACGCCCATCCCGACCTCAGCGACGAATTCCATCTTGTTAACCTTGAGATGCGCGCCGGCAAGCCCCGTGCCGAGGCCCTGCGCAATCTCGTCGACCGCACCGGTGTGGATGACATTCGCTCTCTCGTAGGCACTCTGATCCAGACGGATCGCTTCGGCACCAGCGTGTCTCAAGCTTTACGGATTCACTCGGACTCGTTGCGCACCGCCCGCCGTCAGCGGGCGGAAGAGCAGGCCGCCAAGACCACCATCAAGATGGTACCTCCGCTCGTGATCTTCATTCTGGTGCCGTTTCTCTTCGTCACGGTTGGCCCCGCACTCATTCTGGCTTATCGCTCCCTCGTTTCAAAATAAGAGCGCGAAGTGTGAGGCAACTGGGGAGCATCCAACAGGGGAAATCAGGAGTCGTCATGCCGGGGTTGATCCCGCACAGCCAGGCTTTCAATCAAACCCGCCAGCTCTATCTCGCCACCGAGCTTGCCGTGGCGGAGACGCACTGGTCCCGGTTGCGCGGCCTGTTGGGAACTTCCGATAGTGACTTCCGTAACGGCTGTGGGCTCTGGATTCGGCCCTGCCGGGGCGTTCATACTCTAGGTATGCGATTCCCCATCGACGTGGTCTACCTCGACCGCTCCGGTACGGTCGTGCATATCGAGCGCGATCTCCGGCCCTGGCGATTCGCGCCGGTGCGCATTCAGGCAGCCTCAGTCTTAGAGTTGCCCTGTCACACCGTGGCCTCCACGGGAACCGCTCTGGGCGATAGAATTGAGATCAGGATGAAGGAGTATGTCTAAGCAGCGTCGGCCACCGCTCCCCACCGGACCGAGACCCAGCTCGCGAAATTTTTCAGTGACCGATACTCTCCAACTCGAAGACGCGATCCAGCTTCACGAGGGGCCCAAGCTCCTGGTCGAGTGGTCCTCGCCCTGGCAGGAGTTCGTCACCTCCATCCGTCCGGCTTTCGCCCGCTCGGGTCCGCGCCTGGCCGGTGAAGCTCCCAACGGTATTTTCCCGTACTGGGGCATGCTCGCTTCGTTGTTACTGGAAGCGTTATTTCTGTTCGTCATCATGGTTCTTCCGCGGCAGATTGCCCACCTTCGCCCCTATGCCCCACCCAGGCTGCAGCCCGATGAAGTGCTGTACTACTCCGGCGACGAATTGCCGCGCACCGAAGACCTCGGTGGCGCCGAGGCTGGCGCCACCGGACGCGCCGGCGGGCGGGAAGCGCATCACCGTACTCAGACCATTCACGTGGCTCGCGGCAGTTCGCTCGCGCCGAAAATCGTCGACGCTCCCGATCTTAAACTCCCTTCTTCCATCGGCGCGGTGGCCAACCTTCTCGCCCTCAAGTCCAACCCCGGGCCGCCTCCGGCGGAAGGCCTGCACTCTTCTCTCATAGCTCCCAGCCTTCCCGCCAACGTGATTGCTCCCGCGCCAGTCGGTGTCACGCGGGATGTCGCTCGCGATCAGTCTCGCGGCGGACTCACCCTGGATTCCGTCGTGGCGCCAGCTCCCGGCATCTTGTCCGGTAAATCTCGAACCGCTCCTGCGCTGAATTCGGCGGTCGTTCCTCCCGCGCCCAATGTCCGATCCGAACACACCCTCGTTGCGCCGTCTCTGGACCCGAGCATCATCGCCCCGGCTCCCAATGTTTCGCGGGAACACACACGGGCCGCACCTTCCTTAAACTCCAGCGTGATTGGCCCGGCATCCACGCGCGTCTCCCGCGACCAGGCGCGTTCCACTCCGGCGCTCAACGGCAGCGTGATTCCGCCCGCTCCCGCGGCCGTGAGCCGCGAAGTCTCGCCTTCGCGCGTGCAAATGAGCAACGCCGCGGTCGTGCCTCCGCCAGTTTCCTCGCCAGAGCGCGAGACTTCCCGCAATTCGAAACTCAGTCTGCCCGCGCCCTCCGTCATCGCACCGCCGCCTTCCGCCGATTCCGCGCGCGATCTGCGCCGGCTCGAAAGCGGCAGCGTTGGCGCCTCCTCGCCAGCCGTAGTTCCTCCGCCACCAACTCAAGCGGGCAGTGGATCGTTCGTGAGCAGCATGATCGGCAAACTTTTCGGTACACAGGACGCCGTGCCGCCTCCGCCCTCGATCGGAGGATCGATCGGAGGTTCGATCGGAGGTTCCGGTTCCGGCACGGCAGCGGGAGCCTCAGCCTCGGGAAGAGCTCATGGTGCGTCCCTCGGCGCATCGAACATCATCCCTCCGCCTCCATCGGTCACAGGCTCAGGTACGAGTCATGGCTCCTCAACTGGAGCCGGAAATTCCGGCGGCTCGGGCAATGGCACGCCGCTCGCCGGCACTGTTGTTCCGCCTCCACCCTCCATCGGCTCGGGCAGAAAAGGCTCCGGGCTCGGCGGTCCCGGCGATGCCGGCTCAGTTCTCGCTCCTCCCAAGGGCGCAGGGGGAAACAGCGACAATTCTGGAATAGTGATCTCGTCGCAGCCCGGCTCACAGGTCGGAATGCCCGGCAGTGGCGGCAAAGGCTCGCTCGCGATGTCCCCCACAGGAGGAGACGAGCCGGGCCTCGGCGGCTCCGGCGGAGGCTCGGGCATCGGCCGCGGCGACAGTGCAGGCAGCGGAATGACCGGAGAAGGCTCAGGCGCTGGCAAGCCTGGAACCGGACGCGGGGCTGACCCCAATGCGCGTGGCGGAATCTCTCCCACGCCCGGTCCCGGCGGCGCCGGCAGCGCTCCCACCGGCTCTCCGGCGGTGCCCGGCGTGGACGTTCGCGGCGGCAGCACCGTCGTCACTCTGCCCAGCTTCGGATCGGAAGGCAGCGGCGATCCCAATCTTCCCGGACGCTCCTCGGTGAAACAGCAGCAGGGGCCGGCAATCACCATTGTCGCCACATCGCGGTCCGGCGGAGCGTTTGATTTCTACGGCAAACTTCCCGGCGATAACTACACCGTCTATGTGGAAACCACGATCGGCACCGTGGTGATGCAATTCGCCGAAGCCGACCCCGCCGCGCATCACCTGGCCAAAACGCTTATCGGCCCTCAAGGCCTTCGCACCGATTTGCCCGCGAATCTTCCTCACGCCCGCGTCGTGATCAAGTGCAGAGTCGACGTTTACGGCAACCTGAAAAATCTTCAGGTCCTCGAACCCGGCCCCGCCGGAATGAACTTCAAGATCATGACCGCGCTGCACAGCTGGAAGTTCCGCCCTGCCATGCGCGGCGCGCTGCCGGTTGAACTCAATGCCATCCTCGGCTTTAATATCGACACCAACGACCGCAATTAGCGCGGGCGAACTGCACTACAACCACGGTCCTGAAGCGACCTCCGAAAATAGCCCACAGTTCACTGGCGGGGTAAGGCGAAGGGACGACCCGCGTGCCGCAGGAGTCTGTGTCATAGCTAGCCTTGCGCCCCTCCGGGGCTGACTCCTGCTCTACCTTCCAGCCCGCGGCTTACGCCGTGGGCTGGATTCTGACGCCGCTTCGCGGCTAATGAAATGTCCGCCTCTTGATTCGTGTGGGACGGAACCCCGCTTCGGCTTCCCGCTTGTGCGCTGTGAATTCCTTCGCAAAATAAATTCTGAGGAGAAGCTAGTTGATTCGGGCACTTTTGCGTGCGCTTCGGAATCGCTTCTCGATAGCCCCCTCCCCCTGGGGTCTAGTGGAACCATCGGGTTAGCAGGAAATTCCCCGTAAAATCCGGATGGCAAAGAACTTAGATACTAAAATCCGTGAAACAAAGGACTTAACGCGCGACGATTGGCTGTGTAGCGAACCGTCATGGCCTCGACCATGATTACGCACTTTATTGGCGGGCACAAGGTCAGATGTCACACGGTAGCTGTGGAAAACTTTGGGAGCGAATCGACTCGTGAATTCCTGCCGCGCAGGAAAGTCAAGAGCCCCGCCCAAACAAAGCTTGGACGGGGCACCCAGTTGATTTTAAGCCGGGCCAGCCCCCGAGGCTGTGTCCGCTTGCACAGTTCTTGACCGTGCTGCCGGAGCAACTGATGTGCCATTACTTTGGGACCGAGAATCCCTGAAGACGCTCGATGTCATCCGTGAGTCCGAGATACTCCCACCGCTGTAAAGCGATGGGCACGTTGCCGTTCGCCCAAAGAAAATCGTGGCACGCGCGAAGACGAAACGCATCGCCTTGCTTCAGCTTTGCGTCTGCTAGGAAGCGCAGTATCTGCGTCTTGCCAGTCTGATACGACACCAGTACTCCCGGCGTCAACGCAAACATCGTTGCCCCCCCGATTGCCATCTTGTGACCAAGCGGTAGTCTTTGTTCAAGAAATGCCGCAGCTTGTTCGATGGTAAATTCACCCAAGGCCATTTTAATGTCGGCTTCCATGCCCATAGCTCGCAACACCATGAAACGGTATACGATCTCCCGGGTCCTCGGGCTGTGCTCGAACAGTCCGGATTGCAGCATCATCTCTTCGCAGTAAAAGCCTAACCCCTCGTTGGGTGCGGAGTCGTAGAAATGGCGGCGGACTGGGTCAGGGTTAGCCCACGAAAGAGCCAACTGAAAGTAATGGCCGGGAACGCCTTCGTGCAAAAGGATTGGGCGGGGGTCTTTAGCTGTCGCCTGCCAAAACAAGTCCAAGTCGGGCGAAGGCGGGTCAACGTATCGGGTCGCGTTCTCGTGAAGGCGCGTCGCGGACGTAAAATCATCAGTCTCGCCAAAGCTGCTCAACGCCCTTACATATTCCGGGGTTGGCCGGAACGTATAGTGCTGCACCCAATCGGGCACCGTGAGAATCCCCTGCTGCTGCAAGAATTCGCGGATGGCGGTCTCGTCCTTCGCTGCTTTGTCCACCCAAGTAGCTTGGTCAGGCAGCATTTGAAGGGGAGGTACGTTGGTGTCCCTTTGTGCTTCGAATTGTTCGAAAGCCATCGCGCGGGCCGTTTCCGTTCTTCCGATAGCCAAGAGTTCCTCTGGTGTATAAGGCAGTAAAGCTACCTTGTGCAGGAAGAAGACGAATGCGTCGCGACCGATGGCGATGTCTTGCGGACACCTCGGAAGACGCTGTTGAAGCCAAGAGCGAAAAATCTCCAGCGAACGAGTCGCCCTTTCCGTTGCGACGTTTAGCTCTTCTTCCTTGAGAGTTGTTACTGGCCTCAGAGTTTTACTCATCGTGTGCAATTGCGCCCGAATGTCAGCAAGCGACTCAATCGCAGCCTTCACAAAAGGAGCCGGGGGAATCATCAAGTTTTCCTTGGCCGATTCAAGGATGGACGGTACGTTCTCGATTCGCTCTAGGATTTCTCGACTTCGCGAGTCCTCATACGGGCCCGGAACTGCAATATCCTCTAGTATCGGTGTTACGGTTTGCTCGATGTAGAAATTTGGGTCACGCTTCCATCGGGGATTGACATCCAACTCCCAGCGAACGCGTGCCAACGCCGAGCCGAGCAGCATGTAGTCAACCTGTTGGGGCACGAGCCAGCCTCCGGTTTGCAGCTTCCGGGTTCGCGATTCAAATTCGTTCAATTCCTCCCCTCTCTTCGATATGGATGCGGCGGACCAATCGCGCCTTAATCTGGAATGTTCAATACGTGGGACATCATCGCTCGTGAAGGGCGCGTACTGCGCACGCCAAACCCAAAAGTCGGCGGCTATCTTTTCCAGTGAATCCTTTTGTCCCGCTGAGCTTGCGATCTGGGCACCGCTGGTCCGGCAAAGCAACAGTGCGAGCAGCACAAAAGCTATGGTTGTTTGCCACTGCAACGTTTCGCTCCTCGCTGCCCCCACAGGCTTGATAGTTGAGTTCATTTGGCAAAACTCCGGGATACTACGTGTCGTCCATAGTACCTTCAATCATTCGAAACGAAAAGATGAAGCGTTCTGCGCCACCTTTTCAAGCGTAGTTCAAAAGGCGACATTTGAGGCTATCAGTGGGGCGCAGAATCCCGCCGGGTCCATTCTCCTTTTGTGGAGGAGAATTCATTGAGGAGAGAACACAGAGATAATCTCCTCAAGTAACTTGACACTGCCGTTGGCTTCGCCAATACTGAAATAGACAGAGTGCTTACACCACGTGATTTTCACAATGGCTCCGGATCCCCGGGGCCATTATTCTTGCCCCGGTACTCTCGGCGGCTAAAGCGAAATTTAAGAGGCCGCAGTTATCGCAGCGCTGAAAGCTTGCCCTGAGCGAAGCCGAAGGGCGCTGCGCCACCCAAAATCAAAGCGGGAGATCGAGCCTCTCAGCAGCGCTGCGATTCAGCACAAAACGGCGAGACCCTTCGACTTGGCTCAGGGCGGCCTATGGGGCACCGCAGCACCCAATGAGTGACAAGTGAAAACGATCCGATCACGCCGCTGGCGGTTGGATTCTCATTACCAGGATGTCTGTGTCATTAGTCCGCACCGGACCCACCTCTCCGCACGAGTACCAGCGAAAACTGCTCCAGCGCCGCTGTTCGGGCGCGGCCCGGGGGCAGCGGCGATGCTTCAGGCGTGCCTTACGGCACGCAGGGGTCCTTCTCCTCTCTCTTACCCGCCAGTGAACTGGCGGGCTATTTTCGGGTGGTCCCTACGGGACTAATCGCCCGACGGGCACTTGGAGCGAGACCAGATGCTACCTGATTTACAGCCTCATCCGCGCCAGCAGCGCATAGGCTTTGCGGAACCACACCCGCTCTCGCCGACGCTGGTAGCCGGGCATGGTGCGGCGCTG
Source organism: Acidobacteriaceae bacterium (assembly GCA_003131585.1). GTDB lineage: Bacteria > Acidobacteriota > Terriglobia > Terriglobales > Acidobacteriaceae > Sulfotelmatobacter. Next base: position 84,309 of record PKVW01000051.1, on the reverse strand, counting down.
ATCGAGAATTTTCTGCGTCCACTGCCGCGCTTCTTCCACGCGCCCCTGTGCCTGCAAGAAAACAGCGTAGTTGTAATAAGTTTCCGAGCTGGTGGAAATCTTTGTCGCCTGCCGAAACAGAGCCTCGGCTTTTTCCGCCTGACCGGTTTGCGCGTAGGCGTGGGCCAGCAGGCCTTTGGCGCGATGGAAATCGTAATTCGCGTCGGAGGTAACGGCACGTTCGAGGTCGGGCGCCGCCGCGGCGAAGTCTCCCAACTCTACCTCGGCAACGCCGCGGCGGTAGAACGCATCCACCGAATCGGTTCGCGACGCAATCGCCTTGTCATAGCTGGCGCGGGCGCGCGCATAGTCTCCGTTATCGAGATAAAGCAGGCCGAGTTCTTCGTAGTTGCCCGCCGAAGGATTGTCGAGGATGGCGCGCTCCAAGTCACGAATTCGCCGCCGCCGCGGAAACATTTGAAACGACGTTCGCAACAACCCGGCGTCAGGAATGACTTCCACGACAATGTAAATCAGCGCCCCAATCCATCCCAGAAACAGAATGATAAACAACCAGTAGGTATCCGGGCGGCGGCGGATGAAATGCACAATCGCCACTGCCTGGAGAATGAATCCCCACCCGCCGAAGAAGAACAAAAGCGATCCCATGCGTCTGGGGAATATAGCACGGCAGTGTCCCGTCGCTCATGGTCAGCGAACGAATGCTAAAATCATGAATGGTGAAGTCTTCCACGCGTTCCATCCGCCTGCTGGCCTCCGATATCGACGGCACGCTGCTCAATCCACAATTTCAGATTTCCGAGGGCGACCTGGCAGCACTGCGACGGGCCCATGCTTCGGGCATTGAAATCGTGCTGGTGACAGGGCGGCGGCATGCGTTTGCTCTGCCCATCGCAAAACAGTTGGGATTTGATTTGTGGCTGATCAGCTCGAATGGGGCGGTAACGCGGTCGCTGGCCGGAGAGACTTTCCATCGCGACCTCATGCCGCGCGAAATTTGCCGCGAACTGTGCGGGGCGATGCAAGACTTCCGTGGGCATACCGTTCTTACATTCGATAAGGAATCCAAGGGCGCGATCGTGCTGGAGCACTTGGACGATTTGAACGCGAGCATCCGGCGCTGGCTGGAGAAGAATATGGCATACATCGAGTTTGTCGTGCCCCTCGAGGATGCGCTGGTGGATGACCCGGTGCAGGCCATGTTTTGCGGCTCCATGGCGCGGATGAGCCAGGCCCTGCGCGCGCTCGAGAGCAGCGGAATGGAAGGAGGAGTGACCGTGCTGCGAACGGAGTATCCCGCGCGGGATCTCTCGATGATCGACGTGCTCAATACGGGCTGTTCCAAGGGACACGCCCTGGAACGATGGGCCGCGCACCGGGGCTACCGGCGCGAAGAGGTCATGGCCATCGGTGACAACCACAACGATGTGGAAATGCTTGAGTTCGCCGGGCATCCGGTTATCATGGGGAATGCCTGCGAGGAGTTGCGCGGGCGCGGCTGGAGTGTGACGCTCGGTAATGATCGCTGCGGAGTTGCGGCGGCAGTGGCGGAAGTGGTGAGTGGCTAGAGGCATCGCGCAGGTGAACGTCTGACATGAAGAAGGCGATCCAGATCGGCGGATGGGCGGCAGTCATCACCTTGCTCGCGGTGATGGCGCTTCCCTGCCCGGCAGCCGACTCGGCCGTGCTGCGCAATGGATTCTCCATCCGCCATGAGCGCCGGCTCGTGATCGGGACGGTCACGCGGCTGTATGTAAATGGCGACGAATCGAGTTTCGTGGATGTGCCAACGGAGGAGATCGATCACTTTGAAGCGGCGCCGGATGAGCGCGTTTCTCATCTCAGGTTGCAAGCCGCGGCGGAGAACGTCGGGCATCCGTTGAATCTGAATGAGGTAGTAAATGCGGCGAGTGGAACCTACCGTCTGGACCCGGATCTGGTAAACAGCGTGATTCGCGCCGAGAGCGGATTCGATGTGCGTGCGGTGTCGCCGAAGGGCGCGCAGGGACTGATGCAGTTGATGCCCCAGACCGCGTCGAAGCTGGGCGTGCAGAACGTCTTTGACCCGCAGGCCAATGTGGAGGGCGGTACCCGGTATCTGCGCGAGCTGCTGGAACGCTATGACTTCGACCTGATCAAGGCGCTGGCGGCCTACAACGCCGGCCCGCGGCGCGTAGAGCAGTATGGCGGCGTGCCTCCTTATTACGAGACCAAAGCGTATGTAGCGCGAATCGTGCGGGATTTCAACAAGAAGAAACTCGCCGCGAAGACGGCCGCGCAGCCGCCGCCTCAGAAGAGTGCGGGAAGCAAGTCGAGCGGGACGCATGCTCCGGCAGTCAAGTTGCACAGCTCCATCCCGCAAGCCCAAGCGAAGGCCAGTCTCACACAAGGCAGCCAATAGCAGAACGCACGGTGAAGCGGAAGCCTTGCCGTGACGTGACTCGACTGCGCCGCTGAAGCCACCCTGTTTGACCCTCTGGGCACAGTCATTTACCTTTGGAGTGCCGTTTCCGCTTGGCGTTGCGAGGGTCGCGGCGCGAGGCTTCTCCCCTTCATGGATAAAAAGCGCATCCTGGCCAGTGCGGTGGTGTTTCTCATACTCGCCGTTCTGGTCTACCTTCAGTTTCGCGAATGGCGAGCTTTCGATTGGAGCAAGTTTCGCAACCTTAGCCAGCAAATCCAGTGGATCCACGTGCTCCACGCCGTTGCATGGATATATTTTGGATATGTGCTGCGTGCCATCCGTTGGAAGATTTTTCTGCTACCGGTTCGGCCCAAGGCATCGTACATGGGACTGATTTCTCCCACGCTGATCGGATTCACAGGCTTGGCATTGCTTGGGCGGCCGGGCGAGCTTATTCGCCCCTATCTGATTTCCAAGCGTGAGAATCTTCCGTTCTCCTCGCAGATGGGGGTATGGGCGATGGAGAGGATATTTGATTTTGGGGCCTTCACGATCCTGATGGTGTTGGCGATTTTCTTTCTTCCTGCCGCAATGCAGTCGATTCCGCACCCTGAGTACTATCACAAGTTCCGCATCGGAGGCTTCGTGCTCATGGGTCTTGTGGCGGGCCTTGCCGGGGCGGCCGTGGCCGTCGGCCGCAGCGGCGAAGCGATCGCCGCATGGGTCGAAAAGCGATTTGCCCATTTGGCCGCCAATCTGGGCCACCGCATCGCCGAGAGGCTCCGCGAATTCGGCGCAGGATTGCGTATCGTTCACGGCCCGATATCGCTGACGCTTTCGATCCTCGTTTCAGTGGCGATGTGGTTCGTCATCACCATCGCGTATCAGGAGGTGACGCATGCCTACGGGACCGACGCCCTCGAGATTGCGCGGCCCCAGGTGCTGCTCTTGATGGGGGCCAGCATTTTTGGATCCATGCTGCAGTTGCCCGGCATTGGCGGCGGCTCACAAGTAGCGACGATGGCCGCCCTCACCAAGATCTTCGATGTTCCAGCCGAAATGGCGGCCAGTTGCGCAATTCTGTTGTGGCTGGTGTGTTTCGTCGCCGTCGTGCCGCTGGGTTTGGCGTTGGCGCATCACGAGAGATTATCGCTGCGGAAGTTGTCGAAGGAAAGCCATCAGGCGGAAGAAGAGGAGATCGGCGGGCCAGCGGCGTGAGTTGCAACGTCCTGTCTATAACGAAGGTACGCGTGGCGCGTGTGGCCGCTATTCCCCTGTTACAATTTCTCTATTAACTCCGAACATCCGACTTGCTAGGCGACTTCGTTATCGATCAACATCAGCGCCATGAAATGTCCTTTTTGCGGTTTTGCCAACGACAAGGTGGTTGACTCGCGGGAGAGCAAAGAGGCGGAGTCGATCCGCCGGCGGCGCGAGTGCCTGAAGTGCGGCAAACGCTTCACCACCTACGAGCGCATCGACGAGATCCCTTACATGGTGGTCAAGAAGGACGGGCGGCGGGAAAAGTTCGACCGCCAGAAAGTTCTGAACGGACTGCTGCGGGCGTGCGAGAAGCGGCCGGTGCCGATTGGCAAGCTGGAACAGATTGTGAACGAGGCGGAGTCGTTCGTCATCGAGTCGCAGGAGCGCGAGCGCAAGACCAGCGAACTGGGCGAGCTCATCATGAACCGGTTGCGGCGCTATGACAAAGTGGCGTATGTGCGGTTTGCCTCGGTGTATCTGGATTTCAAGGATGTGAAGGAGTTCATGAATGAGTTGAGGGATTTGGTGAAAGTGAAGGAAACGGGAGAAGTTCGGGGGAAGAAAAGTGGCCAGTGACCAGTGTCACTGAGGAATCATGAGTCATAGAGTAACCCTCATTCCCGGCGATGGCATTGGTCCCGAGGTCACGAAGGCCACGGTGCGCATTCTGGAAGCTACGGGCGTGAAGTTTGAGTGGGAGTCATTCCAGGTTGGGGCCGATGCGTTCGAGAGGTACGGCGAATACATCCCGAAAGAGGTGATTGAATCGATCGAGCGCACTCGCGTGGGTCTGAAAGGACCGGTGACCACGCCGGTGGGCGGCGGCTTTTCCAGCATCAACGTTGCGCTGCGCCAGAAATTCGAGCTGTATGCGAACTTCCGCCCGATCCGTAATCTGCCGCACATCCCAACGCGTTATCCCGATGTGGATCTCATCATTGTGCGCGAGAACACCGAAAGTCTGTACTCCGGGCTGGAGCACGAAGTGGTGCCCGGCGTGGTGGAAAGCTTGAAGATCATCACGGAGAAGGCCTCGACCCGTATCGCGAAATTTGCCTTCGAGTATGCGCGCAAGAATCAGCGGAAGAAAATCCACGCCATCCACAAGGCGAACATCATGAAGCTGTCGGATGGATTATTCCTGCGCTGCTGCCGCAACGTAGCCAGAGAATATCCGGGGATCGCTTACGGCGAGCACATCGTGGACAACACCTGCATGCAGCTGGTCATGAACCCGTATCAGTACGACATGCTGGTGATGGAAAACCTGTACGGCGACATCATTTCGGATTTGTGCGCGGCGTTTGTGGGCGGCCTGGGATTTGTGCCCAGCGCCAACCTCGGCGATCATTGCGCGATTTTCGAAGCCGTTCATGGTTCAGCGCCCGATATCGCGGGCAAGAATCTGGCGAACCCGACGGCGCTGCTGCGGTCTTCCCTGCTAATGCTTAGGCATCTGGGCGAGTTCGACGCGTCCACGGTGATTCGCAATGCATTGGAGAAGGTATACCGGCATCGGGAAAAGCTGACGAAGGACATTGGCGGTCGGGCGGGCACGTCGGAATTCGCGGATGCCGTGATCGAAGAAATGGACAACGCGAAGGCGGCGCCCGCAGCGGTTCCCTAGGGACTGTTTTCATTTTCATGCCTCTTCAATTTCCGCCATTGACTCTGGCCGCAGATGGGAGTAAATTCGCCCGTTCTGGGGAATCAGGGGGATGGCGAAGACAACGCGCCGTGTGGGGGTAGTTCTGTTTCAGCTGGGCGGGCCTGACACGCTGGCTGCGATAGAGCCTTTTCTTTATAACCTCTTCTGCGACCCCGATATCATTGACTTTCCCTTTGCCCGCATCGGGCGCAAGCCTCTCGCCAAATTGATTTCGACCACGCGCGCCCGCAAAGTGCAGCATCATTACGCCACGATTGGCGGAGGCTCACCCATCCGGCGCTTCACCGAGCGCCAGGCGCGGGCGCTGGAAGCGGAGCTGAAAAATCAAGGTCTGGACGCGCGCTGCTTTGTGGCCATGCGCTACTGGCATCCGTTTACCGGAGAAGCTATAGCACAACTCCGGGCGGCGCAATGCGATGAGGTGGTGCTGCTGCCCTTGTATCCGCAATACTCCTCGACGACCACGGGCAGCAGCCTGAACGAATGGCAGCGCTTGTTCCACGGCGACGTTCCCGTTCACATCGTGGAGAGTTTTTACCGGTATCCGGCTTATCTGGAGGCGGTGATCGAAAAGATTGAAGAGGCGCTGGCGCGATTTCCGCTGCCCGAGCGGGCGGAGATTGTTTTCAGCGCGCATAGCGTTCCCAAGTCCGTGGTTGCGAAGGGCGATCCCTACCAGCGGCAGATCGAGGAGACGGTGCGGCTCTTGATGCAGCGCGGGGGATGGCCCAATCGTCACCGGCTCTGCTACCAGAGCAAGGTGGGAGCCAGCAAATGGCTGCAGCCTTCCCTGCACCGGACGCTGCGCGATCTGGCGGCCGAGAAGACGCGGGAAGTATGTATCGTGCCGGTGGCGTTCGTTTCCGATCACGTGGAGACTCTGGGCGAGATCGATCACGAAGCGCGCGAAGAAGCGCGGCGGCTGGGCATTACGCAATTCGAGATGAGCTGGGGCCTGAACGATTCTCCAAAGTTTATTTCGGCGCTCGGGCAGTTGGTGCTGCATGCCCTGCACGAAACGGTTCCCTCCTGCATTCCGGTTCACGAGACAGGGAGGCAGGCCGCCGCGCCGGCATTGGTGGGGGCCGACTAGTAGAGAACGAAAGATTTGTTCGACAAGCAGATTTAGATAAAGGACAGGAGGAGGACTCATGGCGGAGCCGGAGGGTGACAAGCCCAACCCGAATCCAGAACCGGGGAAACCCGCAGCCACGGGCGCGATGGATGCCACGAAGTACGTGGGCACGCCGGCGGTGGGAACCTCGAAGGCTGCGGCGGCGGCTGGATTGGCCTCGTCCGGTCCATCGAACACCCAGATCGACCAGCGGCGGCGGCGGCTCGTATGGGTCGCCGTGACGGCGTTCCTGACCGCCTGGTTCCTCGCCTTCTTCCGATTCTTTCTTCCTCGCACGCTGTTCGAACCCAATACCGTTTTCAAGATTGGCTATCCTTCGGAGTTCGCGCTGGGGGTCGACACGAAGTTCCAGCAGAAGTTCCGCATCTGGGTCGATCGCACACCCGACCGGGTATTCGTGATTTATGCGCGCTGCACGCACCTGGGTTGCACACCGGACTGGAAACCGAGCGAGAACAAGTTCAAGTGTCCATGCCACGGCAGCGGTTATGACAGCGAAGGGATCAACTTCGAAGGGCCGGCGCCGCGTCCCATGGACCGCGCACACTTGGAACTGGCGCCAGACGGGCAGATCATTGTCGATACTTCCCGCCTCTACCAGTGGCCGAAGGGGCAGCCCAGCAAGTTTAACGATCCGGGAGCGTTTTTGACCGGAGTGTAGCGCCGGCGTCCCGCCGGCTTTTTGCAAGCAACGATGAGGCAATAATGGCTGACGAAAACAATCCGAACGGCAAGAACGGCAAAGTGGGCCTGGTCGACCGTGTCAAAGAAGACATTCAGGCGATGAAGGTCGACATCCCCGCCAAGGCCAAAGAACAGATCGAGGGATTGAAAGACCCGACCAAGACCCAGGTCTACACCTCGATCTTCCGCCACAAGCACGACGACACGCCGCGCAACCGGGCGCTGGGCGTGCTCTCCAACGTGTTCCTGCATTTGCATCCCGCGAAGATCAATCGCGATGCGGTGCGTTACAGCTACACCTGGGGCATGGGCGGGATCACGTTTTTTCTGTTCATCATCCTGACCTACACCGGCGTCCTGCTGATGTTTTACTACCACCCGAGCAAGGTGCAGGCATTTCGCGACGTGCTCTATCTCGAGCACGACGTGCCCTTCGGGAAGATCCTGCGCAACATGCATCGCTGGGCCGCCCACTTGATGGTGATCGGCGTGTGGCTGCACATGTTCCGGGTATTTCTGACCGGTTCGTATAAAAAGCCGCGCGAATTTAACTGGAACATCGGCGTGCTGCTGCTGGTATTTACTCTGTTGCTTTCCTTCACGGGGTATCTGCTGCCGGACGATCAACTCGGGTTCTGGGCCGTCACTGTGGGCACGAACATGGCTCGAGCGACACCGCTGCTCGGGCACGAAGGCCCGTTCGGGTCGATGCTGGGCATGACTCCTTACAACGACGTGCGATTTGGTTTGCTGGGCGGTTCGATCGTGGATGCGAATGCGCTGCTGCGGTCGTATATCTGGCACTGCATTGGAATTCCGATTGTCGCTTCGATCCTGATGATCGTGCATTTTTGGCGAGTGCGGAAGGATGGCGGAATCTCCGGTCCAGCGCCGGTGATGCTCGAAGCTGAGGCGGATAAGCCGCGCCGAGGACCGAAGGCGGCGGGAGAGTAGCGAGGCGGGAGAGTGAGAAGGATTCATGTGGGGACAGCCGCCCTCGGCTGTCCGCCGAGCGTAGCTCGGCCGCCTTAGCCGGCGCCATCGGAAATAGTCGAGCTTCGCTCGACGGACGGCCGGGGGCGGCCGTCCCCACAAAGTTCTTGGAGAAAGTATGGACTGGCGACAACTTTGGGAGATTTGTTCGGCTCCGGACAACGTGCCGATCGTGGGCTTGATCCCGCTGCTGGCCTTCTACATTTATCTGGCATGGAAGCAGGCGCACGCCAATGACCAGCTGATCGCGCAACTCGAGGCCGATCCGGCGATGGCCAAGACTCATCATCGCAAGACCTGGCCGTTCAAGCCGGGCTGGCAGAAGGAAGTTCACGTCTGGCCGTTTCTGCTCCGCATCGAGTTTCTGGCTGCCATTATTATCACCATCATCTTGATGGTATGGTCGATCACGCTCAACGCGCCGCTGGAAGAGCCCGCCAATCCCAACCTGACCATGAATCCGGCGAAGGCCCCGTGGTACTTCCTGGGACTGCAGGAGATGCTCGTCTATTTCGATCCCTGGATCGCCGGCGTGGTGATGCCCACCATGATCATCGTCGGTCTGATGGTCATCCCCTATATCGATACCAATCCGCTGGGCAGCGGCTACTACACGTGGAAGCAGCGCAAGTTTTCGATCGGGACATTTTTGTTCGGCTTTATCGTTCTGTGGGTCGCGATGATCATTATCGGAACGTTCATTCGAGGGCCCGGCTGGCAGTGGTTCTGGCCGGGGCAAACGTGGGATCACAACCGGCTGATCTATGAGGTAAACCGCGATCTGCCGGATATTTTCGGGATCACGTCGAATATAGCGAAGGCGATTTTCGGCGCGCTCGTGGTCGGCGGCTATTACGTGCTGGGAGGATTTCTGGTGTACTCGCTGTTCCGGCGATACATGGGGAAAGACTTCAAGCGGATGAGCCTGCTGCAATTTTCCATGACCCAGTTCCTTTTGCTGACCATGGTGGCGTTGCCGCTAAAGATGGGGCTGCGGCTGCTGTGGCACATCAAGTATGTGTGGATTACGCCCTGGTTCAACGTGTGAATGGTTCAACGTGTGAATGGTTCAACCGGTGAATGCTTCAAGCTGTAAGAGTCGTGAACGCACAGGGAACGGAGATGTGGGCGCGGACAACAGATTCCTCGCTCCGCTCGGAATGACAAACACTTTCGGAGGAAGCGGTGCCTGAACAACCCAACCCCGAGCAGGACCCGATCACAAGTAAATCGTACGCCGCGTATTACCTGATCGCGACGGTGATTCTGATGGCGACGTTGTTCTGGGCCTTGTGGGACGAGGCCTGGGGCCAGCGTCCGTGGAAGGCTTTCCAGGAGCACTGGAAGGATCGTTACGGCGCGTTTCTAAATACGGCGCGGTCGAAATCGGCTACCTCGGAGAAGGACGTCGAGCAGAATCCGGACTATGCCGCGCTCAAGCAGGCCTACGAGAAGACTTATCGCGACTCGAAGACGCAGGCGGAGGAAGCGCGCAAGGCAGTGGACGAGGTTAGCGCGCGGCTGCTGGCGGTGCAGAGCGTATTCACCGATCGGCGCGCCTACGTGAATGCCCTCAGCTATGAGATTGAGACGAGTACAAGTGCGTCCTCAAAAGCCAGCAAGCAGAAGGAATTGGCCGAGTACAAGAGCAAGGTGGCGACGGTCGAGTTCCCGGACGGGAGCAAGAAAAAATATACCTTCCAGCAACTGGAGGAGACCTACAACGAAATCCGCGACGAGCGCACCAGAAAAAGTTTAGAACTGGGCGATGTGCTGAAGCCCGTGACGGCGGCTCGGGCGAAGATGGATGAATACATCTCCGACCACATGGTAGACCTGACGCCGCAGCAGATTGATGGTTTGAAGAAGAAGACGGCGGACTGGGATCCGAAGATCGTCCAGATCAACGTGGCCGAGGCCAACATCGTGGACCGCTGCGAGTCCTGCCACCTGAACGCGCGCGAACCGCTGAAAATCACCGCGGCCGCGATGACGCAAAAAGGCGGGAAGAAGCCGGATGAGTATGCCGATGCGTTCGTGAGCCATCCCGAGCCGGAGCTGTTGGGCATTCACGATCCCGACAAGTTCGGCTGCTCGCCCTGTCATCAGGGAAACGGCCGTGCGACCACGAGCATGGAAAAGGCGCACGGAAACTACGAGCACTGGCTGTGGCCGTTGTTTCCCAAGGAAAACGCGGAAGCGGGTTGCCAGAATTGCCACTCCGCCGACATGGTACTGGCCAGCGGCGACGTGCAGTGGCACACCATCAACGACGGCAAAGACCTCTTCCGCCAGAGAGGTTGCATGGGCTGCCACCGCTACGAGGGATATGACAAGGAGCCCGAAGACCTGAACTCGATCGGCCAGCAGATCAAGCAGATCGAGACGCAGAAGAAAAACAATGGGAAGCAAACCGCGTATCTGATGAAGGAGGCGGACGCGGCGCAATCGAACGAGGAAGCGAACCGGTTGAATGGGCAGGCGGTCGATTTAAGAGTGGCGAACAGCAAGCTGGACGGGCGTTTGCAGCAGCTTGATTACCAGTCTCATAGCCTGATGCAAGACCAGAAAAAGGTTGGGCCGAACTTGAAAGACGTTCGGCTGAAGCTGAACAAGAACTGGATTCCAGTCTGGCTGAAGAAGCCCTCGGACTTCCGCCCCACCACCAAGATGCCGAACTTCCGGCTGACCGATCACCAGATTCAGGCCATTTCGGCGTATATCTGGCAGTCGGGATTCACCGATGCGATTCCCCAGCACAAGCCGGGAAACGCCGCGCACGGCAAGGAATTATTTGAGACGCGCGGATGCCTGGCCTGCCACTCGATCGGCGAAGGCGATCAGATGCAGGGCGGCGCCTTTGCCGCGAATCTGACGCGCGTCGGCGAAAAAGCGAACTACGACTACCTGGTGCGCTGGATTCACAACGCGCGCGAGCGCACCCGCCCGTACTGCCCGTACGAAAAGAAAGATATCGGTCCCGAAGACTACGCCAAGAAGGGCCTTCCCTATCAGTTTGACCTCGATCACAGCCAGTGTCCCAACGACGGGCACGAGCTGCAGGTGCAGAACATGACGGTGATGCCCAGCTTGCGGCTGGCTCCAGAGGATGCGGAAGACATCGCAACCTATCTGATGACGCAGAAAAAGCGGGAGCCGTCGTCGTATGCGGATGCGTCGTTCATGGACGATCCGGCGCTGAAGGCCGAGGGCAAGAAGTGGGTCCGGCACTTTGGCTGCTCCGGCTGCCATGAGATTGCGGGCATGGAGGACGAAGGCCGCATCGGCACGGAGCTCACCTACGAAGGCAGTAAGCCGATCGAGCGTCTCGACTTCGCCTTGTTCACCGAGATTGCCCAGCGCGGCGGCAAGGACGCCGAGCCAATCAAGGACCAGGACGATCTCGCTCGTCTGCCGGATGGTCCGGCGACGGCGCCTTGGTACAACCAAAAGGGATTCTTCGAGCACAAGCTGGCGGAGCCTAACATTTATGACCAGGGCAAGATCAAGGGCGAACTGGAGGCTTCGCGCATGCCCAACCTGCACCTCACCAGGGAACAGGTGCTCGATCTCACCACTTTTCTGATGGGAAGCGCAGAGACTTCCCTGCCCGCGAGTTATCAGTACAAGCCGGGTGATGCGCGGCACGATATTCAGGAAGGCTGGTGGATCGTCAAGAAATATAACTGCATGGGCTGCCACCAGTTCATCCCAGGCCAGCGAACCATTCTGATGGGATTGCAGCAGTATCAGGACATCCAGGAGCAGTTGCCTCCCAAGCTTCTGACCGAAGGTGCGCGCGTCGACCCCGAGTGGCTGCGCAAGTTCCTGTCGAATCCAGCGCTGAGCACCACCGACACGAATCGCAACGGGGTGCGACCCTACTTGAAGGTGCGCATGCCTACGTTCTCCTTCTCCGACAACGAACTGCGGAAGCTGGTGCGCTTCTTCCAGGCGCTGTCGCAGCAACCGCTGCCCTACATTCCGGAGCAGGCGCCGGCGCTCACCGCGAGGGAAACGGACATGGCGCGCAGCCTGTTCTCCAGCTCCGCGGCTCCCTGCCTGAAGTGCCACGCCACGGGCGATCCCGCGCACGACAAGATCGCCACCGCGCCGAATTTCCTGCTGGCAAAAGAGCGGCTGAAGCCGGATTGGGTGGAGCGCTGGATCACCGACCCCCAGGCAGTCAGCCCGGGAACATCGATGCCGTCTGGCTTGTTCAAGCAGCAGAATAATCAGTGGGTATTCGCCGGTCCAACACCGCCATCGTTCCAGGGCTATGAGGGAGATCACCGGAAGCTTCTGACGGATTACATCTTCCAGTTGACGGCCGAAGAACAGCGGAGAGTAGCATCGTCCATGCCGCATGCGAAAGCAGCGGTGCAGCCGAAGAGCAATCGCACGCAGGCCGCCGCCGGAAGTCGCACCAAAGCAGCCAGCGGCGGTTCGCGGTAAAATAGCTGGTTTGGTGGCGACGAAATTTAGACGCTTCTACTACAGAAAGAAGGACATCATGAATAAGAAAAACAGCTGGATGGTTTCCATCGGCATGCTGGGGTTGTGCGCTCTGCTGCTGACGGTGGCTTGCAACAAGAATACAGAGCAATCGAGCAATACCACAGCCGAGAAACAGGCCGCGCCTGCTCCCATGTCAGCTCCTATTGATCCGGCGACGGTCGCCACGGTAAGCGGCCAAGCGAAAATGGGGGGCATTGCGCCCAAACCGGCGAAGATCGACATGAGCCAGGATCCGGCCTGCAAAGGCATGAACGAAGCCGAGGCCGTTGTCGTCGATAACGGCAATCTGGCCAACGTATTCGTCTATATCAAAGACGGGCTCGGCAGCCGCACCTTCGACGTCCCCAAAGACCCGGTCGTCCTCGACCAGAGCGGCTGCAAATATCATCCCCACGTTCTGGGCGTGATGGCGGGCCAAACCGTCCAGATCAAAAATGACGATCAGACCACGCACAACATTCACCCCACGCCGAAGGACAACCGCGAGTGGAACGAGTCGCAACCACCGCAGTCCGCTCCCCTCGAGAAAAACTTCGCCCGCGAAGAAATTATGCTTCCCGTGAAGTGCAATCAGCACCCGTGGATGAAGATGTACGTCAACGTGGTGAAGAGCCCGTTCTATGCGGTCACCGATAAGAGTGGGAAATATGAAATCAAAGGTCTGCCCCCGGGCGACTACACCATCGCGTTCGTGCACGAGAAGCTGGGCGAGCAAGACCAGAAGATAACCGTCGCTCCCAAGGACTCGAAGACGGTCGACCAGACCTTCAAGGCGGGAGACTAAAGTCACTGTTCGCGGAGAGGCTGTCCGATAAAATCGTCTGATTGCGGGCTGGGTCACCAGGCTCAGCCCGCAGTGTTCTAAGCAGAAACGGCTGTGCTCCTCCTCAACCAAGGGGAAAACACTCTGAAAGCCATCCCGGCAACTTACAACCGCGCCCACCACGCCTTCGCCGTGTTTACCGCGTGCGCGACGTTCGTCGTGATCACCGCCGGGGCGTTGGTCACCAGCAATGACGCAGGGCTGTCGGTTCCCGACTGGCCAACTTCGTTTGGCTACCTCGTGAAAGTACCGCATTTCGTGGGTGGCGTGCGCTATGAGTGGAGCCATCGCATGGTGGCGGGCACGCTCGTGTCGCTGACCCTGGCAATCGCGATCTGGACGCTGCTGGTGGAGCGGCGGCGCTGGTTGCGCTGGCTGGCGGTGGGCGCGTTCTGCACCGTCATCGCACAGGCTATTCTCGGCGGCCTAACAGTTTTGTTGTTCCAGCCGCCAGCGGTTTCGACGGCGCATGCCACCGTGGCGCAAACGTTTTTCTGCATTGCCGTTGCCATCGCGCTCTTCACCGGTCGCAAGTGGGTCGAGGAGCGGCCGCGGGTGGAAGTCGACTCGCGGCGTCCCAGCCTGTTCTTGTTGACTTTGCTCTCCATCTTCGCGCTTTACGTGCAACTCATTCTGGGCGGAATGTTCCGGCATCACGGCATGAGTTGGTGGCCGCACGTGGCGAACGCTGTGATTGTATCCTTCGTCCTGGCATGGACGGCAGTGCGGGCGCTTTCCGTGTATTCGCACATTGGAGCGGTGCGCCGGCCGGCGATCGTGATGCTTTCGCTTCTGATCACACAGCTTTGCCTGGGATTCACGGCGTTCTTGACCCGCGTGGCTTGGGGCCGAAACATGGCGCAACCGGAACTGCCCATGGTCGCATCGACCGTGGCGCATGTGGCCGTGGGAGCGCTTCTGCTGGCGACTACGGTGGTTCTGGCGATTCAAGTGTGGCGGCATGTCCCAATCGCTCTGGAAGAGCGCATACCCCAGGCCGAGCGGGATGTTTCGGCGGCATGAGCGTCGCCAGATGATGTTCGACATGATAACGTCGTAAACTGGTAGTGGATTCATCCTCAGGACGCCCCTTGGTATCGAAGGTTTCCGCATTCGCCGACATCGCCCCGGAAGTAGCCCCTGCTTCCGCCATGCCCGTCATTTCCGTAGAGAACCTGGTCCATCGCTATGAGAACCGCACCGCCCTGAACGGCGTTTCCTTCGACGTGCGCCCGGCGGAATTGTTCGGCCTGCTTGGTCCCAACGGCAGCGGCAAGACCACGCTCTTTCGGATTCTTTCCACCTTGATGATTCCGACCGCCGGACGCGCGACCATCATGGGCTGCGACGCGGCGCAAGAGCCGGCGCGCTTGCGGCGGCAAATCGGCGTGGTCTTTCAGGCCCAGAGTGTCGACTTGAAACTTACCGCCTACGAGAATCTCTGGCATCAGGGACATCTTTATGGTCTGCGCGGGGCAGCGCTGAAAAAGCGAATTCACGAAATTCTCTCGCGCGTCGGCCTGGCCGATCGAGCCAGGGAACTCGTCGAAACCTTTTCCGGCGGGATGCAGCGGCGCATCGAGTTGGCCAAGGGATTGTTGCATCATCCCGGAGTGCTGTTACTGGACGAACCGACCACCGGCCTCGATCCCGGGGCGCGGCGCGATCTTTGGCAATACCTGCAAACGTTGCGCGACGAAGAGCATGTTTCCGTGCTGGTCACCACGCATCTCATGGAAGAAGCCGAGCGCTGCGACCGCCTCGCGATCATGAATGAAGGCAATCTGGTGGCTCTGGGCACGCCCGCAGAGTTGAAGAGCGAAATCGGCGGCGACGTGGTGTTGCTCGATGCGGCGCACGATGCGGGATTGCTGGCCGAGCGCATCCGGGCGCGTTTCCACGTGCAAACCACGGTTCTCGAAAACCAGGTGCGCATGGAACGCGAAGGCGCGCACCGCTTTGTGACCGAAGTCGTCGAGGCCTTTCCCGGAGAGATCGAGGCGATCTCGGTGAGCAAGCCAGCGCTCGAAGACGTCTTCATTCGCCGCACCGGACACAAATTTTGGAGCGACACAAACAGCAACAGCGAAGACGCGCAGTCCATTTCGGCAGATCACAGCAGGAGGTAATGTGCTTCCCATGATGCTTGTTCTTTCTCTTGTGCTTGGCATTCTCCCCTTGCTGGGGGTGGTGTGGACGCTGATCAACGGGATGATTACCACCGTGGACGGCCTGTTCATGAGCCTGATCCTGCTCACACTTTCCGGAGTCTTTTTGCTGAACGCGTACTGGGAAATGCGTGACCTGGGCATGCTCGGCAAGAAAACGTCCGGCAAGAAAACTGGCGCGGCTCCGGCAACCAAGTCTCCAGCAGCGAAAGCGGGTTAACTTCGTGGCCACTCAAACCGCCGCCTTATCTCGACCCATTGCGCCCGCTTCCGCCGGCCTGTGGCTGCCCGCATTCACCCTGTGGTGGCGGGAGATTGTGCGCTTCTACCGGCAGAAATCGCGGGTGATCGGCGTGCTGGCCTCCCCGCTCGTATTCTGGGTGGTACTTGGCTCGGGTTTTGGCAATTCCTTCCGCTCCGGCGGCGGGCAGGGCCAGCAGAACTTCCTGGACTACTTCTATCCCGGCACTCTGATCCTGATTGTCCTCTTCACTTCGATCTTCGCCATGATGTCGCTCATCGAAGATCGTAAAGAGGGCTTCCTGCTCTCTGTGATGGTCGCCCCGGTTCCGCGCTCGGCCATCGTGCTGGGCAAAGTTCTCGGCGGAACCATGCTCGCCGCAATGCAAGGGATGATCTTCCTGATCTTCGCGCCCTTCGCCGGAGTGCAACTCCATCCGCTGCAAGTGTTGCTGGTGGCTGTTGTGGTCTTCCTGGTTTCGTTCGCGCTCACGGCTCTGGGCTTTGCCATCGCCTGGCCCATGGATTCCACTTCCGCATTCCACGGCATCATCAATCTGTTTCTAATCCCTCTATGGCTTCTGTCCGGCGCGCTGTTCCGGCTGTCCGGCGCCTCGGTTTGGATTCGCGCCCTGATGTACATGAACCCGCTCACCTACGGCGTCGAGGCCTTGCGCGACCTGCTTTATCCTGGGATGGAAACCTCGTTCGACCTGGCTCATTCGATGGCGACGTTGCTTCTGTTTTCGCTGGCGATGTTCGGCCTCGCATTCCTGATGGCAAACCGCCGCACCACGAGGCCAGCCGCGTGATCCCCGAGCAATACGCTTACTTCCCTGCCCTGAACGCAAGTTTGAATGGAACCAGCGCGGCGCTTCTGCTTGCCGGCCGCTACATGATCGCGCGAGGGCGCGTAGCCGCGCATCGCGCCTGCATGATCGCCGCCGTCATCGCGTCGACGTTGTTTCTGCTCTGCTACCTTTACTTTCATGCACATGTGGGCAACATTGTTTTTCTGGGTCAGGGTGTGTGGCGTGCGGTTTACTTCGCGGTTCTGATTCCCCATGTCACGCTCGCCATCGTGATTGTCCCCATGGTGATCGTCACGTTGAGTCGCGGCTTGCGGGCCCGCTATGATCGTCATCGGGCCATTGCGCGCTGGACCTGGCCGCTGTGGATGTACGTCAGCGTCACCGGCGTGATTGTATACTTCATGCTCTATCGATGGTTCCCGCACAGCTGATTAGAAATTGAAAACGTCCACCACGGAGGCACAGAGCCACGGAGAAAGACATTCCTAAGTATTTTTAGTTTTCTCCGCGTCTCTGTGTCTCCGTGGTAGATTCTGATTTATGCTGGTCGTGAGATTAAAAATTGACGTTGCCGGCACTGTCGGCGACGAAGCCTGGCGCCAGATCAAGCAGTTTGACGAGATCCAAAGCGCCGACTTCGGACCCCAATTCGGCAGCGGCGGGCGCTGCCATCACGCAGTCGAAGCGCTCCACGCCAAGGGCGAATGGATCGGAGCCGAAATCCGGCTCCAGACGCCGCTTCTGGCCCAGTATGCCGTCTCGTATTATTTGGAGCAGGAGCGCGTGCTCGACGCCGATGTCGTGGAGTAGTGAATAGATTGTCTGCCAATCCAAATCCACCGCAGCCCCCCGCCGATGCCCAAGCGCGAAGGCGTGGCATGTCCCGCGCCCAAAAGCTCCTCTTCTTCCTGATCGCGTGGCTGATCTGCCTGATGCCTTTCCTGTTCTGGTGGAATACATGGTTTGGACGGAAGCTTTCCGACCGGCAGTTGACGGAATACCTGCACGATGCGAAGAAGCCGCGCCACATTCAGCAGGCGCTGGTCCAGGTGGGCGAGCGCATCACGCGCCAGGATGCAGCAGTGAAGCAATGGTATCCGCAACTGGTGCAACTGGCGGCCGATCCGGTGGAAGAAGTGCGCAATACCGACGCCTGGGTCATGGGGCAGGACACATCCGGCACGGGTTTTCACGAAACCCTGCTGAAGATGTTGGCCGACCCGTCGCAGATGGTTCGGGGCAATGCCGCGCTGTCGCTGGTGCGCTTCGGCGATGCAACGGGCCGTCCGCAGATTCTGGCACTGCTGCAGCCGGCGCAAATTACCTCTCCGGAATCCGGCCGCATCGTCGATGCGGACCGCCCCGGCACCGCCATCCACCTGCGCGGATTGATCGCAAAGCTGGGATACGGTCACGAGCAGGTTGCGGAAATTCGTTCCCCGATTCCAGGACGGATTCGCTCGGTGGCCGGGACCGGAGCAAATGTCGCCGCAGGAGCGGAAGTAGCGGTGGTGGATCCCGAAACCGGCCAGGTGTGGGAAGCTTTACGCGCCCTTTACCTCGTCGGACAGCCCGACGACCTCTCCGCCATTCGCCCCTATGAGCGCGACCTGCCCGACATTCCCGATCACCTGCGCCAGCAAGCGGTAGAAACCGAGCAGGCGATCCGCAAAAGATCCGGCTCCTAGAGCATTTTCACAGTTTCCGACCCCGTTACGAACTGTTATCCCGACCGGGGCTTCCCGTTCCCCGAAGGGGAAGCGGAGTGGAAGGACCTGCCGCTCCGCACGGCTCATCGCCGCAATGGATCCCCTGCGTTCTCTGTGCCCCGGTGGCTCGCCGCCTTTACCCCACCGAATCCATTACCACCCGGTCGATTTTCTTCCACGCTTCCGACCGTGGATCGACCACGTCAAAGTGTCCCGCGCCCGCAATCTCCACCAGCCGCGCATCTTCTTTCGTCTTCTGCTTCGCGCTCACATAGTCTATGCTCAACGCCGGCGGCACAACATCGTCCGCCGCTCCGTGCACCAGCCATTGCCGGGCCCCAACCGCCAGCTTCATCGGGTCCGCTTCCCGATAATGATCCGCAACTTCCGCCGGCGTCCCGCCCAGAAACTCCACCACCGCATCGTTACTTAAATGCAGCTCATACGCCCGCCGCAAATCCACCACGCCCGCAAGCGAAATCACCGTCTTCACGCCCGTCTCATGCGCCGCCAAACACAGCGCCAGCTGACCTCCAGCCGAGTGACCGATCGCCACCACTCGCCGCGCATCGAACCCATACTGCGGCGCATTCTGCAACAGAAACTGGTACGCCGCCCGCACATCCGCAAACGTCCCCGGCCATCCTCCGCCTGCATTCCCCACCCGCCGGTACTCCAGATTCGCGGTCGCCACCCCCTTCGCCGTCAAAGCCGCGCACAGATGCCCCATATACCCCAGATCGTACTTCGCCCGCCAATACCCTCCGTGAATGACGATCGCCAGGGCATGCGGTCCCTTCGCCCCCGGCGGACACAAATCCACAAACTGATTCTGGTCGCTGCCATACGCTACGCGCACATCCGCCTTCGGCGGCGCCAAACTCAAAATGTCATCCTCTAGTGCCATACCCCGCCCCCAGTCGTTTTCAATTATCCCACGGTCTCCGCGGCAGACCCACTCCCAATCGGTCCTGTATCTTTCACATACCCCGAATGGTTTTTTTTAAATCTCTCACAAATCATTTCTCTCCCCAGCGAAACTCCGCTATTCTCTAGCCGGGATGACTACGCTGCCTCTTTCCGAGCTTCTCGGCGCCACCGTCTATGACCCATCGGGCGCAGTCACAGGAAGAGTTCGCGAAGTCACTCTCGCCCCCCAGGAAGACCGTAACCGCATCGCCTCGTTCATTGTTAAGACCAAATCCGGCAACCGGGTCCTTCCCTTCTCCGCCGTCTCCACCATTGACGCCAATATTCACGCCTCCACCAATCCCGCGAACTGGCCCGCCGCCAACGGCGCCGAGGGCCTGTTCCTCCTCGAACGCGATCTCCTCGATCAGCAGGTCATCGACATTAACGGACGCAAGGTCGTTCGCGTCAACGACGTCGAACTCCAAATCGACGCCACGATAGAAGCCGGACACCCTCATGCCGTCCTGCGCATCCAATCCGTCGATATCGGCGTCCGCGGCGCGGTCCGCCGCCTCCTGCAAGGGCTCGCGCCCCGCGCCGCTCTCCATACCCTGCTGCAAAGAATTCCTCCGCGCACCATCCCCTGGAGTTTTGTCGACCTCATCGAAACCGATCCCGCGCGCCGCATCAAACTCAAGATTTCTCATGACGGTATCGCCAAGCTCCATCCCGCCGATATCGCCGACATCGTCGAAGACCTCGCCCCCAACGAGCGCGAAGCCGTCTTCCGCACCCTCGACGAAGATGTCGCCGCCGAGACTCTCGAAGAAGTTGAGCCCAAGGTCCAGAAGTCCATCGTCGAATCCCTCGACTCCGGACGCGCCGCCGACATCCTCGAGGAAATGGATCCCGACGCCGCCGCTGACCTTCTCGCGGACCTCTCTCAGGATCACACCGAACAAATCCTCGTCGAGATGGAGCCCGGGGCCAGCCAGGAAGTCGTCGAACTCCTCGAACACCGCGAAAAAACCGCCGCTGGCCGCATGACCACCGAGTTCCTCGCCCTCCCCGTCTCCGCCACCGTCGAGAATGCCATCGGCGTCATGCGCGAGTTCGAGGGCGGCGTCGAATCCGTCAGCACCATCTATCTCGTCGACTCCCGCGGCACTCTCGCCGGCGCCGTGCCGCTGATCAAACTTGTCCTCGCCCAGCCCGGCACTCCGCTCCTTTCCTTGACTCAGGAACCTCTCGTCCTCACCCGCAAAAATACCGGTGACAACGAGGTCGCCGAACTCTTTGACAAATACAATCTCATCACTCTCCCCGTGGTCGACCAACACAACAAACTTGTCGGAGTCATCACCTCCGACGACGTAATCACCATGCTCCGCTCCAAACTGTAAGGTATAGTTCCTGAAGTCCTCTGTGACCCCCTTGTGCCCTCCGTGGTTAAGTCGTAGGTCCTATCCGCGTGAATCCGTGCAAATCCGCGGCCAAGACGTTTCTTCGCCGTCGCTGCTAACTCGGTATAATTATTCGTTCTCAGGAGAGAGACCCTTTGCCTTTCGACGACCTCCGCCAATGGATCGCCGCCCTCGACCGCGCCGGCGAACTCCGGCGCATCCAAACCGAAGTCGATCCCATCCTCGAAATCGCCGAGATAACCGACCGCGTCAGCAAGTCGAAGACTGGGAAGCCCGGCGGCTCCGCTCTCCTCTTCCAAAACGTCAAAGGTCATCCCGGCTCTCGAGTCCTCATCAACCAGTTCGGCTCCGAAGCCCGCATGAAGCTCGCCCTCGGCGTCAACTCCTTCGACGAGTTCGCCGATCGCATCCGCGTCTTCATGGATCTCAAATCTCCGCAAGGCTTCCTCGACAAACTCAAAATGCTCCCGCTCCTCACCGAAGCGGGCAAGTTTTTCCCAAAAACCGTGTCCACCGGCCCTTGCAAGGAAGTGATCGAACGCGACAACTTCTCGCTCCTCGACTTCCCCATCCTGCAGTGCTGGCCCCAGGATGCCGGACGCTTCATCACTCTTCCCTGCGTCACCACCCGCGACCCCAATTCCGGCAAACGCAATTTAGGCATGTACCGCCTCCAGGTCTTCGACGCCCGCACCACCGCCGCGCATTGGCAAAAACAAAAGGTCGCAGCCGAACATGCGCGGCAGCGCATGCGGGCTGCGGTTGAAGGCAAGTCGGCCGCCGTCGATATCATGGCCCGCACCGGCGGCGGGTCCGTCCTCGCCGAGGGCGATCGCCTCTCCAGCAAAATGGAAGTTGCGGTCGTCATTGGGACCGACCCGGCCGTCACTTTCTCCGCCATCGTCCCGGCGCCGCCGGACGTCGAGGAATATCTGATCGCCGGATTCCTCCGCGCCGCGCCCGTCGAACTCGTCAAGTGCGAGACCGTCGACCTGGAAGTCCCGGCCTCCAGCGAAATCGTTCTCGAAGGCTACGTCAACCTCGACGAACTCCGCACCGAAGGTCCTTTCGGCGACCACACCGGCTTCTACTCACTCGAAGATCTCTACCCCGTCTTCCATGTCACGTGCATCACTCACAGAAAAGATCCCATCTACGCGACCACCATCGTCGGCAAACCTCCCCAGGAGGACGCCTACATGGGCAAAGCGGTCGAGCGAGTTTTTCTCCCGCTGATGCGTCTGACAATTCCTGAATTGATCGACATCAATCTGCCCATCGAAGGCGTCTTCCACAACCTAATGATTGTCTCCATCCGTAAGTCCTATCCCGGACAGGCCCGCAAAGTGATGAACGCCATCTGGTCGCTCGGCCAGGCCATGTTCACCAAGTGCATCATCGTGGTCGACGAAGACGTGGACGTGCAGGACATCGCCGACGTTACCCTCAAAGTCCTCAACCACATCGATCCCGAGCGCGACATCCAATTCACTCTCGGCCCCGTCGACTCGCTCGACCACGCCTCCCGCCTCGCCAACTACGGCTCCAAGATGGGCGTCGACGCTACCCGCAAATGGCCGACCGAAGGCTTTACCCGTCCGTGGCCTGATGAGATTGTTATGGATGCGAAGACGAAGGCGCTAGTCGACGGAAAGTGGAAGGCACTAACGAAGGAGTTAGGAATAGACTAAATCGTCCTTTACAACAGTGGACCGGACTAGGAGATTCATGTTATATACATGCCCTTATATGCATGTATTAGGTGAGAGGAATGTATGCGCTGGCTTATTACAAATCGCAACCAGGATGCAGACAAGGATATTTTCGGCTGCAAATTCGACACTTTGACGTTCTGGACATTCGATCCCGCGGCGAAGTCCGGCGCTGATATCGCACTCCGCTCCTCTTGGACGCAGCGCAGTATGGATGAGTTCCGAGCCGCGCTGATTGCAGTCGCGGGAAACTTTCCCGATCCCATTAAGACGCCAACAGAAAGCCAGAAACACCTCACTCTTTTTATTCACGGCTACGACGACGACTGGCTTCAGGCGGTCGCGCGCTACAATGCCATCGCCACGCAGCTTTTCGACGGGCCCAACTCGCTGGGCGAGCTTATCTCATTCGATTGGCCCTCGAAGGGATCTCTTCTTGGCTATCTGCCAGACCGCGTGGAAGCTCGCAAGACGGGCGATGATCTTACCAACGTTTTATCGGAACTTTACGACTGGATGTCAGCGCAGCAGATCGCCGCTACCGTCAGTCTCGACAATGCGTGCCGCGCCAAGACCTCCATCATCGCCCACAGCATGGGCAACTATGCGCTGGAATACGCGATGAACGCCTTATGGACCCGAAAAAACCGGCCTCTGCTGGTGAGCCTCATGCAGGAGGTGATCATGGTCGCCGCTGACGTGGATAACGACATTTTTCGCAGCGGCGAAACTGTCTCTCAAGGCGACGGCGAGGGCCTGGCAAATCTCTGCTACCGAATTACCGCTCTCTACACCGGGCGCGATAATGTGCTCGGGGCTTCCGCTGGCCTCAAACATTTTGGCAAACGCCGCCTCGGTCGCGCTGGGCTCGACGATACATACCCCGTGCCGGACAATGTCTGGGATGTCGACTGCTCGGACCTGATTAACCCTGCCGTCAACGGCATCGCTGTCCATGGGGAATATTTCAACCCCGCCGAGACCGGCGTCTACAATCTATTTCGCGGTATCCTCGAAGGCAGCGACCGCAGCGTCCTCATTAAGAATGGCATCGTTCCACTTTCGCTGCCCCGCCAACAGGTCGTCTCGGGCTAGAGAGTTGGCCGTGCGTTCGTCGCAACGCGGGTGGAGTTTTCGCTGACGACATTTTCACGAGACTTCACATCCGCCGACAACTGGGGCTGAAGCCCGCACTGATTGTGACGTTTTACGCGGCGCTGAAGCGCCGCTCTTCCACGTTACTGCTAGGATCCACTCTCGATTAGAACTAACTAAACATGAGCTATATGAGACATTAATCCACCACCTCCCGGCGCACACTGAGGCCTGCCGCAATTCCAACCGCGGACATTCTGAATTTGGAGACCACATGCACCGACCGCATCATTACCTCGCTTCGCTATTCCTAACCGCCGCTATTGCCGCGCCAATGTCAATCATGGCCGCGCCGGTACCGCAAGAGGCCAGCGTTCAGGTCCGAGTCTATGATCGACAGCACAAGGATTATCACAACTGGGACGACAACGAGAATCGCGCCTGGAACCAGTACCTTACCGAAAACCACAGGGATGCTCGCGAATACTCGAAGGCCAACAGACGCGAGCAGTCGCAATACTGGAACTGGCGACATGCCCATCCCGACGATCGAGATCATCGGGATAATCACTAGACCAAGCGGCTCCATACGTCCCGTCCGCAACTTAGCATGGCGGACGAAGTGCGGCGCGGGTCTTGACAAGATTTTGGGCGGGAGCACAAACAAATTGGGAGGCGCGTTTGTTAGCCGCCTCCCATTTCTCTCTCTCACCGTTCGCCACTGGCGATCAGGCGCTGGCCTCTATGCGGCTTTGCCGTGAACCTTGGCTTCGAGGGTCTTCTCACTGCCAACATTCACCTTGATCTGCTTGGGCTTGGCTTCCGCCTTCTTGGCGAGCTTAATCTTCAGCACGCCTTTTTCATAGTCGGCGCTCACTTGCCCCGGATCTACCGAGCTGGGCAGCGTGAACGACCGGGTGAAGCCTCCGTATTGCCGCTCGACCCGACGGAAGTTCTCCTCTTTCTCGTCCTTCTCGATCTTGCGCTCGCCGTGGACGGTGAGGGTGGTGTTCTCGATGCGGACATCAATGTCTTTTTCGTCGATGCCCGGGACTTCAAGCTTCAAAGTAATGCTGTGCTCGTCTTCGTAGATATCCACCGGCGGCGCGAAGCTGGTGGTGGTCAACGCCTCTTCCGGGCCTTCGGGGCTATAGGACTCACGGAAAAGACGGTTCATGCGGTTCAGGCGGTCTTGCATGGTGGAAAATTCACGGAAAGGCTCCCAACGGGTCAATAGGGTCATAACGCAGTTCCTCCTTGGAGAACTCTAAGAGGAGAAAGCTTCAGATGGGCTGACTTAGTTCAGAGGACCTGAAAGAGTAAGAAGAGATACTTGCTCAATTACAAGGCTAGGCTCACGCGCCACCATTGTCAAGCTGCCGGTGGCCCATGTCTCGCCGCGAGGCATAACTGCGGAGGGGCGCACTTAAATTCCATCTTAGCTTACATTCCATCTTAAAGTTACATTCCATCACTAACTTACATTCCATCGCTTAACTTAAAACTTACATTCCATCTTAAAAGAGGGTGCCCATCTTTTGCGCGTTTTGCAAAGAGCCTGCCCCGAGCTTAGTCGAGGGGATCGGGCCCCAACGAGAGATGCTCCGCGAGTCTCAGACTCATCGGGCAGATTCTAATCGAGGTCTGGTTCGGCTCCCTTTATATTTAAATGTGAGCAGACCTGAATGTGAGCGGTTTGGAACAGACGGTCAGATTTTTACCGAATAGGATTGGGTGGTTTCACCTGGATGCTCCAAGTTCTCAGGCCGGAGCCCGAAAGCCCCGAGGGTTCGACATCAGAATCGGAAGCAGAATTTAAATCCCAAGCGAAATGTCACATCGCCGCAAGGCGAGAATCTTCGGAGGATTCCATGAAGAGAGCATTCCTTTTGATCGTTCTACCGGCCGTGCTGGTCGCGCTGGGGTTTGCACAGACTCCCGCGGCGAGCAGCAATATGAATACAGACCAGACCAACATTAAGGGTTGCCTGGGTGGTTCTGACGGTAACTACACAGTTGTGGAAGACAACACCGGCCACATTTTCAAGATCACTACCAGCAGTGTCGATCTCAAGCAACATCTCAGCCATGAGGTAACCCTCATCGGGCACAGAGCAAGCGGAGTGAGTTCCGCCGCTGCCGATAACAGCTTTGCCGTCACCGAACTGAACATGATCTCCGAACACTGCGCCGCGGCCGCCGCTGCGTCTACTGCGACAGTCAGCACGCCTCTGGAAACTGCCAGCATACCTATTGCGGCCGCTGCTGCACCGGCTGCGATTGTCACCACGCCAGCGGAAACTGCCGCCGCACCCGCTGCGATTGTCCCGGCACCTGCTGAAACCGCCGGCACACCCGCTGCGGCCGCCGCTGCACCCGCTGCGATTGTCACCCCCCCTGCAGAGACTGTTGTCACACCCGCTGCAGAGGTTGCTCCGCCCGTAGAGACTGTCGTCACACCCGCTGCGGCCGCTACTTCACCTGCGGAGACTGCTGCCATACCCGCCGCGGAGGCAACTGCCCCCGCCGCGATGGTCAGCATGCCCGCGGAGACTCCCGGCACACCTGCGGCACGTCCTCGGAGACGGTCAGAAACACCCGCCACAGCCAGCACTACACCCGTTGTGAGTGCCAGTCCGTCCTCGGAGCCTGTCAGCACACCCGTTGCAGCCTCCACCACACCCGCTACGATTGCCAGCACATCCTCGGAGGCTGCCACCACACCTGCTGCAGTCGCCACTACACCCACTGCGACTTCCAGGGGCTGGTCCTTGTGGCTCTTGATTGCGTTTGGCGTGCTGGTACTCGTCATTGGCACAATGTTCCCTTTTCTCAGCAGGTGGAGAAAACGCAAGAATTTGGAGCGGGCGGACGCCCCAAATCTTTCTTTTACCCGTGATGCGAGCTCCGACCAAAGCAAGAGTAACGAGGAAGAAACACGCAAAGCTGCCTAGGCTGGGTGCAAGTAATGATTCCGAACTTTGTCGCCGGTGGCAACCGCCGCCGGCGATCCTGGGGAGTTGTCTTTCTCACAATTGGTGCTGCCGGGCCGCGCGTCTGAAATGTGGCTCGGGTTGCGCTGCCGAGGCTGGGCTGAGGCTCCGCCCTTTACGAATCTAAGGAGGGTTTGACAATGAGAACAGAATGGGCATTTCTAGCTGGATTGGGTGTTGGCGCAGTTGCTGCTTTAATGGTTGCCCCGCAGTCGGGCAAAGACACTCAGGAACTAGTCGCCGGCAAACCCAGGGGTGGACTGGACCAGGTCACATCCGCCGGTAAGAAAGTTCGCGCTCAGGTCAAGGATTTGGCTAACAGAGGGAAAGAAAACGTCGCGGAAGCCATCGACGCAGGCAAAGAGGCCTACCGAACGTCCGAAGCCTCAGGTTAAGAGACTCTCAAACCGGTTCCTTTGTGAGAGGTCGCTCGCAAGCTAAGGAGAACTCATGCCAAGAAAACGTTCGAACAACGACAGCTTGATCACCACTATCGCCAAAGGTGTTGGCTCCGCTGTAGGCTCCGTTGTGAAGACCGCTCAAGGAATGATACCCACCGCCCCGGAAGGGGTACAGCGCAGCAGTCGTCAAGCAAAGAAAAAAAGTGCTCCTCGACCGAAAAAGCGGTTGAAAGGAAAAAAGAGGACGAGAAAAACGTCCGGAACCAAGGTGCGAAAGAAGGCCGCCGGTCGAACATGAGCTGGAAGAGATTCTCGCCAAGAAGAATTTAAGAGCGTGCCGAGGGGTCAGGATCTTTCATTTTGTGCGGAACTAAACGGAACTCAATTCATTTTATGGAGGAAACATGCCAAACGATAACTTGAAAAAACTCTATGTCGGCGCATTGAAAGACTTGTATAGCGCCGAGAATCAATTGGTCAAAGCACTTCCGAAGATGGCCAAAGCCGCCTCTGCCCGGGAGCTGCGAAAAGGCTTCGAACTGCACTTGGAACAAACCAAAGGTCACGTTCAACGCCTTGAAAGGATCTTCCGATCCCTGGATGAGGGCCCAAAGGGCAAGAAGTGTGTGGGCATGGAGGGTTTGGTTAAGGAAGGGTCCGAGGTCATGGAAGAAGACTTTACCGACGCGGTATTGGACGCGGCCCTGATCGGCGCAGCACGGCGAGTGGAACATTACGAGATTGCGGCGTACGGGGCGGTCTGCGAGTTCGCCAGAGTTCTCGGCGAAACGGAACACGCCTCTCTGCTGGAAGAGACTCTTGAAGAAGAAAAGGACACCGACGAAAAATTAACCGAACTCGCAAAACAGATCAATACGCAAGCCAACCAAGAAAGCCACCAGAAAAAGCATGACCAATCCAGACCGGATCGGAAGACGGCAAGGCGTGTCGCGTAGTTGAAGGGCCAAGCGAGCGCGGAGTAGATTGCTCCCCAGAATTTTATGGTTCGGGGGGGCCCATCCCTCCGCGCTCGCTTTCGCTGGCAGATCCCGCGCTGAGGCTCTCCCACATTGGTATACTAAGAAAGTATGCCGGTCCTGAAAAACATCGCCGCCATCGCCAAGGGCATGAGCATCACCTTCATGGAGATGTTCCAGCCCACCACGGTGGAAAATTATCCCGATGGCGAAGGTCCGCTGAAAGGAGCGCGCTTCGAAGCCCGCTTCCGCGGCGCCCATGTGCTGCAGCGCGACGAAAACGGACTGGAAAAATGCGTCGCCTGCTTCCTCTGCGCCGCCAACTGCCCCTCGAATTGCATCTACATCGAAGCCGCCGACAACACCGCCGAACGGCGCGTAAGCGGCGCAGAGCGCTACGCCAAAGTCTACAACATCGACTACAATCGATGTATCTTTTGCGGGTATTGCGTGGAGGCTTGCCCGACCGACGCGATTACGCATGGGCATGGGTTTGAGCTGGCGACGTTCAACGCGAGCAATCTGGTTTACCGCAAAGAGCAGATGCTGGCTCCCCGGCCGGCGCACATGGGAGACGGCGTCGTATTTAACCAGGCCGACGTGGATGGCGGCGCTCCGGCGCAGATGGTGGCGGGGAGTTAAAGTTCGAAACATCTTGAGTTCATGCAGTCGTGAGTTCGAGCAGATGACACGCCGGTCCTCGAGGGCCGGCGTTTGTGCATGGCGAGTACGGAGTTGCGAGTACCGAAAGGCAAAGAACTTCTTAACCACGGATTTGCGGGGATGCGCAGGGATCGAGCTAAGGGCTTAGGAGCTAAGAATTCAGCAATGAGTGATTTCTTACAAACCGTGAAAGAGCGCGTGGTTGTTTATGACGGCGCGATGGGGACGAACATTCAGGCGCGAAACCCTACTTTGGACGATTACTGGGGTAAGGAGAATTGCAGCGAAGTGCTGGTGCTGAGCCGTCCCGACATCATTCGGGATATCCACGCTGATTTCTTTCGGGTGGGCTGCGACATCGTGGAGACGAACACGTTTGGCGGATCGCGTATTGTGCTGACGGAGTTTGAGCTGCCGGACCGGGTGCACGAGATCAACGTCGCGGCTGCGCGGCTCGCGAAGGAAGTAGCGGCGCAGTTCTCAACCAAGGATCGTCCACGGTTTGTGGCAGGGTCGATGGGGCCGACTACGAAGTTGCCGTCGCTGGGACACATCAGCTTTGACGCGATGGCGGCGGCATACGAGGAGCAGGCAGCGGCGCTGATCGAGGGCGGGGTGGACGTTCTGCTGATCGAGACCTGCCAGGATCTATTGCAGGCGAAGGTCGCTACGGTGGGGGTGCTGGAGGCGATGCGGAAGGCAGGCAAGCGCCTGCCAGTCACGGTGCAGGTGACGTTGCAGGAAACCGGCTTGATGCTGCTGGGCACGGAGATTGGCGCGGCGCTGACGGCGCTGGAGCCGTTTGAGGTGGAGATCCTGGGACTGAACTGCGCTACCGGGCCGAAGGAGATGAACGATGCGGTCCGCTATCTGGCGCTGAATTCGACGAAGGAAGTATCGGTTCTACCCAACGCGGGGCTGCCGCACAACGAAGGCGGGCACGCGGTCTACAAGCTGACGCCGCAGGAACTGGCGGAGTATCACAAGCATTTCGTCGTGGATTATGGCGTGCGGATTGTGGGCGGATGCTGCGGAACAACCCCCGCGCATTTGAAAGCGGTGGTAGATGCGGTTTGGGGAGTGGAGCCGGCGAAGCGCGAAGCGAAGAGAGTCGGCGCGGCATCGAGCGCCTATACCTCCGTTCCACTCGATCTGGAGCCAAAACCTCTGATCGTCGCCGAAGAAATGAATACGACGACGAGGGTGGAGCACTTCCGAAATCTGGTGCAAGGGAAGAAATACGACGACATTCTGGCGCTGGCTAAGAAACTGGTGAACGACGGATCGCACATGCTCGACCTGTGCTGCGCGATTGTGGGCGAGGATGAGAAGGGGTACATCTCGACGATTCTGGAAAGGATCGCAACCCGGGTTCCGGCGCCGATCCTGGTAGATTCGACCGAGGCCGATGTGGTGGAAGAGGCGCTGAAGAGAATTCCAGGGCGGGCGATCATCAACTCGATCAATCTGGAGGACGGAGAGAAGCGCACGTCGCTGGTGCTGCCGATGGCAAAGCGTTACGGGGCTGCGGTGATTGCGCTGACGATTGACGAAGACGGAATGGCGCTAACGGCGGAGAAGAAGGCGGCGATCGCGCATCGGATTTTCGATCTGGCGACGAAGAAGTACGGGCTCGATGGGACGGATCTGATTTTTGACGCGCTCACGTTGCCGATTTCGACCGGGCAGGATGAGTACCGGAGTGCGGGGATAGAGACGCTGAATGCGGTGAAGCGAATCAAGAAAGAACTGCCCAACGTGAAGACGATTCTGGGGGTGAGCAATATTTCGTTTGGGCTGGATGCGTACCCGAGGCGGGTGTTGAACTCGGTGTTCATGCACGAGGCGGTGGACCATGGGCTGGATATGGCCATCGTGAACTATACGAAGATCTATCCGCTATACAAGATTCCGCAGGAAGAAGTGGATCTGGCGCGGAAGCTGATTTTCCGCGACGAATCCGACGGCGATCCGCTGCAGAAATACATGAACCACTTCGCCGGGCTGAAGGGCAAGCCGGCCGCGTCCACGACCGCGCATGTGGATACGCTGTCGGTCGAGGACAAGCTGAAGTTTGCCATCATCAACGGCGAGAAATCGGTGGGCGAGGGCGCGCATAAGAAGTCTTTGGAAGAGTTACTGGAAGAGGCGCTGGGGACTTACTCGGCGCTGGAACTGATCAATACGGTGCTGCTGGATGGAATGAAGACGGTCGGCGATTTGTTTGGCGCGCGCAAGATGCAACTGCCTTCGGTGCTGGATTCGGCGGGGGTCATGAAGCAGGCGGTGGCTTATCTTGAGCCGAAGATGGAGAAGAAGGAAGGCGGGTCGCAGAAAGGCACGATTGTACTGGCGACGGTGAAGGGTGACGTACACGACATTGGAAAGAATCTGGTGGACATCATTCTGTCGAATAACGGATTCAAGGTGGTGAATCTGGGGATCAAGCAACCGGGAGACAAGATTATCAGCGCGGCGCAGGAGCACGGGGCGGATGCGATTGGGCTGAGCGGGTTGCTGGTGAAGTCGACGCTGGAGATGAAGTATGTGATCCAGGACCTGCAGCGGCAGAAGCTGGAGTTTCCGGTGATTTGCGGGGGAGCGGCTTTGACGCGGAAGTATGTGGAAGACGACTTGCGGCGGGAATATGCGAACGCGGTGTTCTACGCGGAGGATGCGTTTGCCGGGCTGCACGTGATGGAAGATTTGATTACGGAAGATGGAGCGCGGGAGACGCGATTGCGCGATGGACGGACGGTGAAGGAATACGCCAAGGCGGCAGCGGTGGATGAAGAGACGGGTCCGGTGTTCGCGGAGCGGAGCGCGGTGGTGAGCGATGCGCCAAATATTCCGGAGCCCGCGTTTTGGGGAGTGCGAACGAAGCGGTACGATGTGCGGGAAGTGTTTCCGTATATCAACGAGACCGCGCTGTTCAAGAATCAGTGGCAATTGAAGACGGCATCGCAGGCGGACTATATCCGGCTGGTGGAGGAGAAGTTCCGTCCGATCAAGAAGAAGCTGGAAGAGGAAGTGGCGGAGTCGGATTTGTTTGAGGCGAAGGTGGTTTGGGGATATTTTCCATGCCAGAGCGATGGAAATGATGTGGTGGTATACGAGCCAAAGGTGGAGCAGCCAAGCTTGCGCTCGGCCGGACAGGCGGGGGCGGCTGTCCCCAGACGTGAATTGCTGCGGTTCACATTTCCGCGGCAGCGGGAAGGACGCCGATTGTGTATTGCGGACTTTTTTGCGGGACAATCGTCTGGAAAGATGGATGTGATTGGCTTTTCGCTGGTGACGATTGGGGCAAAGGCTTCGGTGGAAACGCAGAAGTTGTTTGAGGGCGGAGAGTACACGAAGTATTTGTATTTACACGGGCTGAGCGTGGAGACGGCGGAGGCGCTGGCGGAGCTGCATCACAAGAAGATGCGGGAGGAGTTGGGAATTGGGGGCGAGGACGCAGCGGCGATTCGCGATTTGTTTCATCAGAAATACCGCGGGTCGAGGTATTCGTTTGGGTACCCGGCATGCCCGAATCTGGAGGATCAGACGAAGTTGTTTGTGCTGTTGAAGCCGGAAGAGAACGTGGGCGTGCGCCTGACGTCGGGATTTCTGCTGGAGCCGGAGCAGAGTACATCGGCGCTGGTGGTGCATCATCCGGGAGCGAAGTATTTCGTGGTGTGAACTTCTTGGCCACTGATTTGCACGGATGAACGCGGTATGCCGAGGCGGAGCGTGTTTTGCGCTCCGCTTTTGTTTTGGGCGCGGAATAAGCGGCGCCGGGCTGCGCCCGGCTGGACAGCCGAGGGCGGCTGTCCCCACATGAACCCCTCTAAAACGTTGCGGCGAGGCGGAGGAAATAGCTTCTGGGAGGGGCGATGGCACTGCCGGAGAAGAGGCCGGCGAAATCGAGGACGTCGAGGCGGTTGTTGAGGTTTTCGGCGTCGGCTTGCAGGCGCAGCGAACGCTTTTCTTTCTTGTAGAGTTCGGCACCGCCCGAGGCATCGAGAGAGAGAGTGGGCTTGATGCGTCCATCGGCGAAGTTAATGCGGCCCACTACCTGCTGGCCGTATTCGGCGAGAGCCTGATCGTAGGTTCCGGTGAACTCGAAAGGCAGGCCGCTGCCGTATTCGGAGCCGGCGGCGAACCATAGGCGCGAGGTTAGCTGATAGCGAATGCGAGCGCGAGCGGTATGACGCTGATCCTGCGAGTCGGGGAAATGCCCAGTGAGTTGGGTAGTGGCGCTCACGGCGTCGTCGCCGACAAAAAGGCCTCCGGTCACCGGGAACCAGGCATTTCCGACGATGTAGGAGTAGCTGAGAAAGCCGGAGAAGCGGTTCCAATGTGGAAGGTCGAGCTTGCCTTCCGCGCCGTAGATGATCGCTTTGCGGAACGCTATGGGGAAGCTGACGGCGGTATTGAGGATTTGGTCGTCGTCGGCGAAGTTATTTACGTAGCGGCGAAAATAGTTCGCGTCGAAGCGGAACTGACTGACAAAGCTCTTGGTGGCGCCAACTTCAAAGTAATTGCCATGAGAAGGCTGGACGGGCAGGCGGAGGACGTTGGAGTTGAGCGCGATAACGTTGGGTGAACTGGCCAGAAGAATGTTTTCGAACGACGGCGTCTGAAAAACGCGGTCGTAAGAGGCGTGGATAATCAAATTCGCCGCGGGACAATAACGCGCGACGGAAAAGCGCGGGCTGGCGGCGTTTTGATTCACGATGAGCTGGTAGTGGTCCCAGCGCAGGCCGGCGTTGACGGTCCATTTGCCGAGGTGGATGAGATCCTGAACGAAGGCCGATTGTTCGAGATCGGGGCGGCGCCCGGTGAAGGCAAAGGTGGTGGGAGTGCCGGGATCGAATGGATAATTTGTGGGATCGTTCGGATTGGCGGTGATGATATCGCTGAAGTTTTCGTGAAGGAAGAGATTGTCGGATTCGAGACCGGCCTTCCACTCGTGGCGGCCGTGATGGATGGAGATGGCGGCGTTGAAGTATTCCTCTTTGAAGTCGTTGTGCAAAAACACAGCGATGGGCCAGGAGCCGTCGTTGGAGTTGAGATCGTTGGAGTTGTCGCGCACCATGCCGCGAACATTGGCGAGAACGTTGGGCGAAAAGATGTGCTGGTAGGAAGCGATGCCCATAGTCTCAAAGTTGCCGGCGGTCTGGAGTTGAGGCGCGGCGGTTGGAGGATTACGAAGCTCCGGAAACTGCTGAAGCTGCTGATTGGGAATTTCATAGCGCGAGAGTTCGTGGCGGACGCTGAGCGTCAGGCGGTCCGCGGGGGTGATGTCGCGCTCATAGCTTAGGGAAAAGTCACCGGTGGTGCCGCGGTTGGTGTAGTTCTGGGGGACGACAGGATTAAGGTAGCGGGCGGTCATGTTCCCGGATACGCTGGCGCCGAGAGTGTTGCGTCCCCAGGAATCCTGGACGCTGGCGAAGGCACCGGCCGTGTCGAAGCTGCCGCCGGAAAAAACGGCTTCGCCGTGCAGACCGGGCTGCGCGTCGCGCAGAGTGTTGACTTCGACGACGCCGCCCATCTTGCGTCCATATTCGGCGGGAATGCCGGCGGTATAAATGGTCAGGGACTCGACTTCGTCGGCTTCGACTTCGCCGCCGAAGCCTGGCGAACGCGTGTCGGTGAGCGGGATGCCGTCGACGACGAATTGAGTTTGATATTCGGAGCCGCGGGGATGGAGGACGGCGCTGCCTTCGTAGAGCCAGCCGGGCTGGGTGTCGATGAGATCGGGGAGCGAACGCCCGGGGAGCGAAGCGGGGCGATCCGCTATAGCTTTGGAGTCGAGGTGGTTGATGGTGGTGGTGCGCTCGGGATCGAGGAGTGTGGCGCCGGCGGTGACGTTTACGGCGGTGCTCAGAGCGGCGATGCTGAGCTTGACGACATACTCGGTGGGAAGCGCGGAATGGATTTCAATGAGGCTGTCAAACGGGGAGAAGGATTCGCGCTGGACCTGGAGGCGGTAGCGGCCGAAAGGAAGATTGCGGGCGATGAACTGGCCGGAATCGTCGGTAGAGAAAGAGCGGTGGAACTGGAGGGCGTCACTAGAAAGTTCGGCGGAGGCTTTGAGGGGGAGATCGTCGGGGCCGGTGACTTTGAGGCGGAGTTCTCCGGCGTTGCTCTGCGCCAGGAGCGGAAGAGCGACACAGAGAATACCGAGGTGGAGCAATGAGCGCACGTGTGTTGGGTGGAGGAATCTTTATGCTACCAGTTTCAGGATGCGGAATTGAGTTACGAAGGGAATGGGTAGCAGGGGATGGGCGGACCTCACGACAAAGTTTTTACAAATTGTAGACACGGGTCTGACAAATGAGGGCCCGGGGGTGAGGCACGATGAGGGCGAGATCAGGGACGGCAGAGTTCCGATCAGAGATCTTCACGCCCTCCGTCACCGTGAGGGAATGGGGAGACGGGCGTTCCCGCCGCAGGGGGTGGGGACGCCGGTTTTGTTTTGGTCAGCGTGATTCTCTACTTTCGCAGGAGCAGGTCCGCTGCCACGAAGAGCGCAAAGACTACGGAGATGACGCCGTTCATGGTGAAGAAGGCGGCATTGAGACGGGAAAGATCGCCGGGCTTGAGCAGGGAATGTTCGTAGAGCAGGAGGAGCATGACGGCGACGACGCCGGCGAGCGCGAGTTTGCCGAGCGCGAAGGCTGGGAGCAGGGCGATCAACAGCAGCAGCATGATCAGGTGGAAGGCGCGGGCGATCCAGAGGGCGCGGCGGATGCCGACGTGGCGTGGGATGGAGTGGAGTCCGGCGTCGCGGTCGAAGTCGAAATCCTGGCAGGCGTAGATAATGTCGAAGCCGGCGACCCAGAAGGTGACGGCGGCGGTAAGAAGAAGGATGCGAGGGTCGAGGGAGCCGCGAACGGCGATCCAGGCGGCGGAGGGCGCTATGCCGAGAGCGAATCCGAGCACGAGGTGCGACCAGCGCGTGAAGCGTTTGGTGTAGGAGTAGAGGAGCAGCACGGCAAGGGCGACGGGGGAGAGCCAGAGCGTGAGGCGATTCAGTTGGGCTGCGGCGAAAATGAAGATGGCGCTGGAGACAACGACGAAAGTGGTGACGAAGGCGGACGAGAGATGGCCCGCGGGAAGCGCGCGGGCGCGAGTGCGGGGATTGGCGGCGTCGAGGGCGGAGTCGGCGAGGCGATTGAAGGCCATGGCGGCGGAGCGGGCGGCGAGCATGGCGATGACGATCCAGAAAAGTTGATGGGCGGCGGGAAGGCCGGAGGCGGCGAGCATGGCTCCGCAAAGCGCGAAGGGGAGCGCGAAGATGGAGTGCTCCCACTTGATCATTTCGAGGGTGATGCGAAGGTTGTGAAGGACGGGCACGAAAAGATTGTAAAGCAGTTCTTCGTTCAGTTCTCGGTTCTCAGTCCTCAGTTCTCAGTTCTCAGTCTTCAGTTCCCGGCTCTCGGTCGGCATGGGGCGGTAATAGCGGGCGAGGCCAGATCTTCGTTCCCGCCACGTCTTCGTTTGTGAGAAACTAGCCAGCACTCCGAAGATGAGGTTTTGATGCAGGAAGTTCGCAATGCACCGCCGGCTTACCGTCGCCGATTGTCGCGGTGGGAGGGCCGGAGAAGCGTCGCAACCGGAGCGATTTTCTTTTTGTACGTCCTGATGCTCGGTGGAGTTTCGATTCGTCTCTATCGCAAGCCGGTCTACAGCATGGATTCGATTCAATACATGGGCAACGCGCTGCTCATGGAAGAGACGGACATGGTTCAAATCCATCGGCGCGTGTATGCCGAGGTTCGACGATGGGTGCCGAAAGTAGAACGGGAGGGCCTGCTCGGGGAGTCGCCGGGCGCGCCTGGGGACCAGACCAAATCGCGCCAGGGACGGGCGGCGAGTGCTTCGCGGTTCGCGGAGTTCCTGCCGCTGTTCGCGATTCGTCCTCTCTACAATCAGACGCTGTGGCTGGCGAGCAAGAGCGGGTTGGGACTGGTGCGGTCGGGAATTTTGATCTCCGTTGGCTCGTATTTTCTGATTGGAATTCTGCTTTTCTTCTGGATTGGCCAGCATACAAGCCGGGTGTTTACGTTTGCGGTTTCAATTCTGCTGATGATCAGTCCTCCACTTGTCATATTGGGACGGGAGACCACACCCGATGCGCTGGCTACGCTGATTGCGTTCGCCGCGCTGTACCTGATTTTTGAAAAGCGGCGATTTGCTCCCGGCGTGGCCTTGCTGCTGGCATCCATCTTTTTCCGCACTGACTTCGTGGTGCTGGCGGGGCCAACTATTTTGGCGTGCTGGTGGGAGCGGCGGATCGACCTGTGGAAGGCCGGCGTGCTGGCAGTGGTTGCGGTCGCGTCCGTACTGTGCATTAACCACTTCGCGGGGGATTACGGCATCCGGATGCTATATTACCGCGCGTTTGTGACCACTCCCATCGCACCGGGAGAGATGGTGGCGCGGTTTTCATTCAGGGACTATGTTTCCGCGTTCAGGGCAGGCATAACCCTGGTGGCAAACAGCTTTTTCCTGCCTTTCCTACTGCTGGGGACGATCGGCGCGATTTCGGGGCGGATACGAGTGTTGTTTGCGGTGGCCGTGGCCTACGTCTGCCTGCATTTCCTCATCCTGCCAAGTTGGGAGGAACGCTATTTCGGACTGTTTTACCTTTCGATGGGAGTGTGTGCAGCAGCGGCGGCAGAGCGGTTGAGGGGCACGCAAGCGATATGCCCTGAAGCGGCGGAATGGGGATGAGTTCCTGTCATCCCTGCCACTACTTTTGCAGTCGGTTCTGGGGCATCGGTTGGGCAATGGTCCGCATGATTGGCGCCCGGCATCGCGAGCCGCTAAATTGCTCTTAAAGGGACCGCCAAGCCTGGCGCTGGATCATCCGCCAGGCTGCGGCTGGAGGCGCGGAGGAGAAGTATCCGCTTCAACCAGCCAGACGCTTCTGTTGCGGAAGTAGGCCAACAAGGGCCGCAGATCCTGGCCGGGGATCTCGCGCGCCCAGACGACCTTGGAATGATCGATGTCTGCGGCGTTGTATACCCATTCATTCTGGGCAGGGTGATCGGGCGCATAGCGCACAATCACCAGATGAAGGCCGGGAGCCGCGTCCAGTTGCCTGACAATGTGGGCGCGAGAAATACTCCAAGGCTGATCCTCCGCATGAGCCGCTCGAGCGTTTCGGATTGTTTGGACAACGGCGAACGGTGCGTGCGCCAAAGTGGCGAGCACGATCACCCGCGACAGGCCAACGCCCAGAGGCCGGCCAAAGAGCTTCCAGCGTCGCAGATGTCTCATCGCCTGTACCAAAAGGGCGAAGACTGTCGCAACGAGGGGGGCCGCATAGTGCGGTTTAAAATAAATCACCGTCAGCAGGCCTGCGGCGCTGAGGCAAAACTGCGCCAACAGCAAACGCGTCCGGCGGTCTCGCCACCACCAGGGCAGGGTTACGAACGGAATCGAAAGTGCGCCGCCCAAGAACAAATACCACCACGCTTTTACTCCCTCCCATGACCTATCTTTCCAGCCGGCCCAGGAGGGGATGTAACGAGCGTGCATGTGAACGTTGTAAAAATCGTCGAATTGCGGGTTGGGATAGTGAAGCGGAGGGTTCTGCGCCTGCCAGGGGAACGGGTGGGTATTCTCATATTGTCGCAGGCCGAGCGCCTCAGGAAGGAGGAAAGCGTTTCCCGTGACCCGCCAGTCGTAGTAGCCGATGAACAGCAGCGTGAGCGCCAGAACACAAAGCGCAGGCAGTAACACGCGCGGCCCGGTGATCCGGAGAGCGGGGCTAGTTCTAGAAAACAGCCAGACCGCGAGCGCGAGGGCTACGGGAAGGCAGAATACAAAGCCTTCGAGCGGGCGGCTATTTGCCAGCAGCGCGGCACCAATACCCAACAAGACCGAATCTCGCGGACGCTGGTGGTGAAGGATGCGAGGTAAAGCCCCCAAAACCATCGCCCCACCGGCGGCGGCCACCGCCCCGCCCCAGTAGCTATTCACCCAGTAGGTGAACAGGCCAAAACGCAACAGCACGAGCACTCCGCCAAGGAGAGCCCATTCGGCCGGGAACCACCCCTGCAGCATCCAGGTGACAGCTGCGCACATGAATGCCACGCTCAACAACACCCCAATCCACGGCTGGCCCAGCACTTGCCCGACGGCCAACGCAGAGCCTTGCGCTGGCGGGTACTGGGATGCGTAGGTTGGGTGCTGGAGCACATGGAACGTCTCGAAGAAAATCGACATCGGATGCGGTGGGTTCGTCAGCTTTCCGTGGGCAAACGTGTCGGCTGCGAGCAAGTAGCTGAATTCGTCATGGACCGCCGGCACCGGCACCGGAAAGAGCCCCAGCATTGCGAGGCGTGCGAGTATCGCCACAACGGCGACCGCAACGATGGCCGCCCGGTTTCGGGCCGCCAGGCGCGCAGCGAGCCTTTCCGCAGCTCTCAGCCAGCGGTCCCCGAGCCGCGGCGCGACGACCGCCGCCACCAGAAGCGCAATCAGAACCAGTTCGTTGAGATGTGACAGATTTCCCTCACGTGTCAGTGCCATTGTTGTACTGAAGCGCGCATGACCTTCGCAAGCCCTCGCCTTTCCCGGTGGGGTGGGGATGGGCGAGCGCACTCGCGATATCACTCGAGATTCCGCAGCCTCCGTGTTCCTGCTATGATTTCGGTGCTTCTGAAGTGGGCGGAAGCTCAGATCTCTGCGGAAGGAGTTGGATCGTGGGTGTAGCGCTCAGAGCGGAATCGGATTATCAGCCAGTTGCCATGCCGGCGAAAGAATCGGAGACGATTGAAGTCTCGGTGGTCATGCCTTGCCTGAACGAGGCGGAAACGCTGGAGACCTGTATCGGCAAGGCGCAGCGCGCCCTTCGCGAGGCCAATATCGCGGGAGAGATCGTCGTGGCGGATAACGGGAGCAGCGACGGCTCGGTGGAGATCGCGGAGCGGATGGGGGCCAGGGTTGTGAATGTGCGGGCGAGGGGATACGGCAACGCCCTGATGGGAGGAATCGCCGTCGCGGCCGGCAAATACGTCGTGATGGGGGACGCCGACGACAGCTACGATTTTGGACACATCCCGCGGTTCGTGGAGCAGTTGCGCCAGGGCGCCGACGTGGTGATGGGGAACCGTTTCCGCGGGGGCATTCAGAAGGATGCCATGCCTGCGTTGCATCGCTACTTCGGAAACCCGCTGCTGACACGGATTGGCCGTTTGTTCTTCCACAGTCCAGTGGGGGATTTCTATTGCGGTCTGCGGGGATTCCGCAAAGACGCCTACGAGCGCATGGCGCTGCGCACGACCGGCATGGAGTTTGCGACAGAGATGGTGGTGAAGGCCACTCTGCTGCAGTTGCGAATCGCCGAAGTTCCCACCACGCTTTCGCCGGACGGGCGCAATCGTCCCCCTCATTTGCGGACCTGGCGTGACGGCTGGCGCACCCTGCGCTTCTTTTTGCTCTACAGCCCGCGCTGGTTGTTCCTTTATCCCGGGATGGCGCTGATGCTGGCGGGCTCTGGGTTGGGCTTGTGGTTGTTGCCCGCGCCGAGGGCTGTTGGAAATGTCACGTTCGACGTTCACACGCTGGTTTATGCCGCCGCCTTCGTGATGCTGGGATTTCATGCGATCGCGTTCGCCGTATTCACCAAGCTGTTTGCGATCTCGGAGGGACTGCTTCCTCCAGACCCAGCGCTGGACAAGCTGTTCGGCTATATCACGCTTGAGGTTGGCCTGGGCGTGGGGGCTCTGCTGACCATGGCGGGACTAGCCGCTTCGGTTTATGCGGTCAGCGGTTGGGGAGCGCAGCACTTCGGATTACTGGATTATTCCCGCACCATGCGCGTTGTGATCCCGGCAGCGTTGTCCCTTACGCTCGGAGTGCAAACCATTTTTGCGAGTTTCTTCTTGAGCGTGCTGGGCTTGCGTCGGCGATAGCGATCGACCCTGCAATGTTCGACCCTTCCATGAGCGAGCCTTGCATCCAGCCCAATCCGGCGGCGGAAAAGCAGCGGGGTGGGGCAGGCTCCCGGCAAAACCATCCCGTCAAAGAGATCCTGTACAGATTGCGCGATCCCGAGGTCGTGGCCGATACGGCGATACGGTCGGCCGCGGAGGCCTGGCACCTTATCTCTCCGTCTGAGTTTTCGAGCTTATACCGCCGGGTTCGCCGCCATACCATGTGCAGCCCTGCGCGCCTGCGGGCGCTGCATCAAGGCGTGAAGTATGTCGTGCAAAACCGTCTCGACGGAGATCTGGTGGAGTGCGGATGCGCGCGTGGCGGAAGCGCGGCGCTGATGGCGCTGACGCTCAGGCGACTGGGACAGCGGCGTGATTTGTGGCTCTTCGATACGTTTGAAGGCTTACCTGCTCCCACGGCCGACGATCCAGACTACGAAATCGCCGAACTTTTCACCGGAAGCTGCCGGGGCCAGCTCGACGAAGTGCGGGAACTCTTTGGACGGTACGAGGTGGCGGACGGAGTCCAATTCGTGAAGGGTTTGTTTCAGGACACACTTCCGCTCAGTCGACTCGATCGCATTGCCCTGCTCCACATTG
Source organism: Acidobacteriaceae bacterium (assembly GCA_003131585.1). Taxonomy (GTDB): domain Bacteria; phylum Acidobacteriota; class Terriglobia; order Terriglobales; family Acidobacteriaceae; genus Sulfotelmatobacter. Next base: position 43,178 of record PKVW01000051.1, on the reverse strand, counting down.
ACGGGGACTGGTATGAAAGCGTGAGAGTCTGCCTGGAAACTCTATATGACAAAGTGGTTCCAGGGGGCATCATTCAGTTTGACGACTATGGATACTGGAAGGGCGCTCGCAAAGCAGTCGATGAATTCCTTGCGCGGAGGGGGACCAACTTGCCTTTGAAGCGACTGGATTATTCGGGACGGTCTCTGCTAAAACCGGGGGCTTAACAGGCCGCGACAAAGCGTTCGGCTCACCCCAAGCATCGCATTTGACAAGCACCGCACCGTGCCTCATTATGGTGCGTCGATTGCAGTTGTTCCCTCTCACAGGGAACAGATGTGCGGATTGGAGGAGGGCATGTCCGAACTTATTCGCAGGATTTGGGCGGAAGATGCGGGGCAAGATATCGCCGAATACGCGGTAATGCTGGCTGTGATCCTGGTTCTGGTGGTGGGCACGATACGCCTGATTGGATCCAACGCGAATAGCGTGTTCTCCAATACAGCCAGTTCGATACAGTAGCGGGATCGGGTGGCACAGGCGCCGCGGTTCGGAATTTTCGCTTCAATTCCAGTAAGGTTTCAGCCAAAGGCCGCGATGCCGGATCGCGGCTTTTGCTTTAGTGCGACGGATTCTTGCCTGGAGGCTTGATCTGCATCGCGGGATCGCCAAGCAGGTTATAGGTTTTGCGCACGCCGAGGTCGGTGATGCCGGACTTGGCCTTGAGAATCGCGTCTCCCAGAGCCAGGTACGGCGGGTTCAGGGCACTCTGCACGATCAGCTCGTCGAGAGTTGTCTGAGGCGCCGCCTGATTTAGCCCGCTGGAAGCCAGGACCGCGACCGCGCCCCCGTTGGGAGCGAGCATTAGCGTAACGGCCAGCGGTTGTTCGTAAACGTCCTGGAACAAACCATTCAGGCAGTTCATGATGAGAAACACCGGCAAGGACGAGGCGTTGGTCAATGAGTTCGCGACCGTGCTGTTGAAAAGATTGTCGCCTGACCATTGGTCTTCGGAGCCGTGTCCCGCATAATTCACCAACAATTGTCCTGAGTTGATGGCTGCAAGGATTTCCTGCTGGGCTGCCGCAATGCTCATCGTACTGGCGAAGACGTCCGTCACCTGCAGCGCGGCGGGCAATTGCGCCTGCACGAGCTCGCTGTCCTGGGTAAAGTTCTCGGTGTCGTTCACATCAGCGACCATCAGAGCCTGGGAGGTCCAGGCGCCGTTCGTGGACTGGCCCTCATATGCGGACACCTTGCCGGCCACTAACCTGGCTTCGTCGACCGTGCTCACAGGGAGACGCCCGGTAGCGATGGTGGGCAGACCACTATCGCTGAAGTCCGAGAACCAGTCGTCGGAGGCTGTCATCAGGCTGGTGGTAGGCACAATCTTCGTCGGCACGAAATCCAGATGACCGAAGCCGAGATAATTTCGCGGATCAATCGACGCCCTGCCGTTAAGCAATAAATAACGCGGCGCCGTGCGCCAGACCTTGCTGGCTGTGCGCAGAAAATCCCGGATCGCGGTGGGATTATGCTCGCCAAAACTAAACTCGTCGTAGAGGTCGTCGATCGACACCACGGCCGCCGATTTGCCTTCCGCCTCATGGGCGCGAACCAGAGGACTCAGAGCGTCGGCGAAGGCCTCATGCGAAACCATGACGATTTCGATGCCGGGCTGGGCGCGGTGCCAGTGGGACGGGTGATTCTGGCGAATCCCGGACGAGGAGGCAATCCGGCCGGCCGCCAGGGCCAGCAGCGTATGCCTGGCGGTGGACGCTGGATTGGTGGTTGACCACGGCACCTGCATTTCCAGTGCATACTGGGCTGGGTTTGAAGTAGTATCCGACGCGATCTTATCCGATGAGATCTGGGGAGTGAGTTCTACTGGCTGAGCCGGGTTCGTGATATCCAGCACAATCACCGGAGCACTGGTGAAACCGGCGACCTTAAGCTCGTCCCCGGCCCGGCCTGTAAACTTCAGCCCGTCGGAGTCCGCCATGTAGGAGTGGGGATACGTGATCCGGATAGACTGCACCAAGCTGGTATCGTATTCCCCGCCTTGGGCCGTGAGCGTGACGGTGTTGTCTCCTTCTTGCAAGACGCCGGGCGGCAAATTCGCGTGGAATCTGCCTTTGTCTTGACCGGTGAAGGTCAAGGCGCCGAGCGGAGATCCGTTCAGAGCGATCGTGACGTCGTGCGGGACACCCAGGATCACGCCTTGCAAAATGATTTCCAGCCTCGCCGGGTTCGTCGAGCTTTTGTCGAGATGCGGAACACGCACGGTCTGATCTACGAGCGTGGAAGAGACCAGCGGCCCGAAGAAATTGTTTCCGTTCGACGTAATCAGCGCGGCGAAGTAGGTCGTATGAGGGGTTATTTCCGCTGTAAAGGGGAAGCTCGCCGGAGGCTGGTTCGAGCCGGTGGAGGGCTGCAAGCGGTGAATCCGCTGGCCTGGCGCTTCACCGGCAACCAGCCAGTACACTCTCGTGCCGGAATACTGCGTGTCGATTCCCGTCCCGTAGAACTGGAGCGCGGCCTGGGGTCCGAAACCTCCGGGCCCGGCCGATGCGCCGGCGATCTCGATCGGCTGCTCCACCGCTTCCGCATAGAGATGGAGGAGGGCCGGATCCACATTCGGGTCGAGTCCAGCCTTGATCAGTTCCGGCTGCGTTACCCGATGCCAGCCTTCGTGCTTCACGAAGATCTTCACCGCGGGATGAGCCGCCAGCTCGAATTGCTTCTGCCTTTGGGTCGATGTGGACTCAAACTCCTGCAATACGTTCTCGACTGGATGGCTCCCCTCGTTGAAAGCTGCCGCAGGCAGCGCCTGGTTAAGCTGGTTCAACATTAAGGCCGCCGTGGGCAGCGTTTCAGGACCCGCCTGCAAACTGGTGGCGGCTTCGGCCGTCACCGGCCCGTGCAGAGCGCGAGTGCCGTTGACATCCACATCCTCGAGCCAGTAAGCACCAGCGCCGGAGCCTGTGGACGAATCGATCCAGGCGTAGGTCTTGCCGGAATGCTTGGGCAGCGCTCCACTCATCAGCAGGGCCGAGCCCGCAATCAAAGAAGGGTTCAACCGGACACGCTCGCCATTCTGTTCGCGGTAAACGTTGAATCCGAGATTGTGCGCTTCCCCCCCCGTCTTCCAGAACAGCAGCACCCGGCTGGCACCGGTTGGGTCCTTGCCCATTTGAGCGGCGAAGGCCTGCAACCGAATCTTGGTCGCAGAGGTGATGGTTTCGGTCTGCGTGGAAGTGTTGTTGGCCTGATTGGGATCGGTCTGATCGGCGCTTACGGTGGCAGTATTCGAAGCCATGCCCGGGGCTGCCGCAAGCGTAACAATCGTGACCGTGGCCGTGGCCGCGTTGGCCATGGTCCCCAGCTGACAGGTGACGGTGCCGCCGGCTTCCGAGCACGTACCGGCTGTCGAAGTTGCCGACAGATAGGTCACCGCGGAGGGCAAGGGATCGGTCACGATCACGTTGGTCGCCGACGCCGGCCCGTCGTTCGTCACCGTCAGAGTATAGGTAAGGGGATCGCCTTCCGCCACGGTGGGACTCGGAGCGGCGGTCTTCACGATGGCCATATCGGCGCTGTTGGGGTCAGCCACGAAGGCCGAGGCCGTGGCGCTGTTGGTGGTAAGGTTCGGCACTATGTTGCCGGCGCTGGAGGTGACGGTATCTGCGATATTCGTTCCCGACGGGGTGCCCGGAATCACTTGCAGCACTAAAGTGAAGATCGCTGGGATATTCAGACCTAGAGTGCTCCCATCCGTGCAGGTGATCGTGCCAGCCGCTCCAGCAGCAGGCGTGACGCAGGTCCAACCTGGGGGGAAAGCCATCGATTGGAAGTTGGTGTTCGGCGGAGTCGTTTGCGTGAAAGTCACTGGGGAGGTAGCTGCGACCGGTCCCAGATTCGTGACGCTTTGGGTGTAGGTTAGGTTGCTTCCCGGCGCCACAGATGCCGGGGAGACCAAGTTAGCCGCTATTAGATCGGCCTGCGTCGCTAAAGCCACTACGTCCGCCGCGGTCGCGGTATTGTTGGCCAGGTTTGGATCGGTGGTCGACGAACCTACTGTGACTAGGTCGTTGATTGCCGTTCCAGCAGCCGTACCCGCCGTGACCTTCACGATCACGGGGAAGGCGGCTATTCCAGCCGCGAAGCTGGGATTGGTGCAGGTGATCGTGCCTGCGCTGCCCGCCGCCGGAAGGGTGCAAGACCATCCAACAGGGATCGGAATCAGGGACACGAACGTCGTGTTGGGCGGCGTGTTCTCGGTGAAACTGGCGTTCGTTGCTGTACTCGGCCCGGCGTTGGTCATCAATTGGGTATAGGCAATGTTGTTGCTGACCAGCACGGGCACAGGAACGGCTAAGTTCGTAACCGATAAGTCAGCCGAGTCCGCTACCTGAACGTTGGCCGTCGCGCTGTTGTTGCCGAGATTCGGATCGATGGTGGTGGAGGCGACTGAGGCGGTTTGGGCAATGGTCGAACCTAAACCTGCGATCGCGTTCACCTTCAGCACGAAAGTGAAGTTCGCGGTGGTGTTGGGGGGCAGGCTGGCGATGGTGCAGGTGAGCGTTCCAACCGTGCAAGTCCAGCCCGCTGGACCGGTCAGCGACTGAGCAGATGTATTCAAGGGAACCGTTTCCGTCAGGATGACGACGCTCGCCGCGGCGGGCCCGCCATTGGTTACAGTCTGCGAGTAAGTGATGTTCTGCCCGGCGTTCACCGGATTCGGACTTCCTGTGTTGGTGACGCTCAGGTCGGCTTGCGTGGCTCCCGCCACCGCAATCGTAACCGTGACGGAGTTGTTGTTCTTGTTGGTATCGCGAGTCGTGGTGGCAACGGTTGCGATGTCGGTAATGATCGTGCCTGCCGCCGTCCCCAAGGGCACCTTGTATACAGCCGTGATGGTTCCCGTCGACGCCGGAGAAACGCTTGGGTTGGTGCAGGCTATGGGCGCGGTGTTCGGACAAGCCCAAGCCCCACCCCCGGCGGTCACCACTGACACCGACACAAATGTCGTGTTTAACGGCGTAGCTTCGGTGAAGGTCGCCGTGCCGCAATTGCTGGGACCGGTGTTGGTGACGACCTGGGTGTAGGTGATCGTGCCGCCCGCGAGAACCGGAGTGGGGCTGCCTAGGTTGGTCACGACGAGGTCGCAGGCAGCGCTGACTGGCGTCACCAAGTTATTGCTGCTGGTGGCGGAGTTGGCTGCCGAAACCGCAGAGGTCGCCGTTATCGATGGGACGATCGCGGTGGATGCTACGTTCACCACGACGATGATGTCGACCGAAGCGCCCGAGGCCACGCTCGGGTCAGTGCAGGTCACTGTAGTAGTAATCGTGCAGGACCAGCCGGCCGGGGCGGAGGCGGAAACGATGGTTGTGTTGGGAATCGACTCGGTGAAGCTGACTGCGGAGGCTGCCGAAGGGCCGCTATTCGTCACCGTCTCCGTATAGGTGATGTCATTGCCTGCAAACACCGAAAGGGGCGTGCCTGCAGTACTCAGGCCAAGGTCAGCCTGGCCTGCGGTGGTCACCACATCCGTTGCCGTGGCGGAGTTGGGGCCGAAAGCCTGGTTCCCCGCATTCACTGTGGCCGTGTCGCTGACAGAGGGGCCCGCGTTAACTTTGTAAACGACGGTGAACGTTCCTGTGGCTCCCGCGGCCACGCTTGGGTTCGTACACTGGGGCGGGAAAGCGGCGCAATTCCAGCCCGGCGGGGGCGTGATCGACACAAAAGTCGTACTCCCGGTGGGAGCTTCGTTGAGCGTCGCGCTCGTTGCCGCCGCCGTTCCTGTATTGCTGACCACCTGCGTGTAGGTGACGTTATTGCCGATCACAACCGGATTCGGTGAGACAGAGTTGGTCACGGTCAGCTCCGCCCCAGCGGTGGTCCCGACGACCGTTGCCGTGGCGGCGGTGTTGTTGCTCAAATTTGGATCAATAACGGATGAACTCACCGTGGCAGTATCCGCGATCACGGTGCCGTTCGCAGTGGCCCCATTGACCTTTACTATCAGCGAGAAGGTAGCCGCGGTACTTCCGGCCATGCCCAGGTTAGTACACACCACGTTGCCTGTGCCGCCGCCACCCGGCGTGACACAACTCCAGCCCGCCGGGGCCGCGATGGACACGAACGTAGTGTTGGCCGGAACGGCTTCCACCAAAGTGGCATTGTCGGCCGCACTCGGCCCGCTATTCGTAACGATCTGCGTGTAAGTGATATTGCTGCCGGCAGCGACCGGGTTCGGCGTTGCCATATTGGTAATGCTCAAATCGGCGGTGGAGACGACGCTGGCCACATCGGTGGCGGTGTCGTTCGCGAGGTTGATCTCGCCTCCGCCGCTCACCACTGCGGTATTGGTTACGGTGGAGGGAGCGGTAGAAGCCACATTGGCGCTGATGGTGATCGACGGATAGCTGCTACTCGCCGCCAGGACAGTCGAATCGACGCAACTCACAGTCTGGGACGCAATCGAGCACGCCCATCCGGCGCCGCTGGCGCTCGTCGGAGTCAGCCCTACCGGCAAAGTATCGTTGACGGTCACCGTGCCGTTCGTAGAACCATACGGGCTCAAGTTGGAAACTGGAACGGTATAGCTGGCGGTCGAGCCGCGAGTGAAATTCCCCACATGGCTCTTGCCCAGTGTTACGTCGGGAGTGCATTGCGCGCCGGACTGCGTGCCCGAAGTCTGCGAGATGGACGCGTTTGTCACGCTGGCGCCGGTGGTGCCCGCCGTCGCTCCATAGGTCACGCCGGGGTTCAACGTAGTTCCACTCGCGCCGCCGCTGACGCCGATGCTGGCCGGTGCTCCGGAAACGAGCACGACGCCGCCGCCACCGCCACCGCCAGGACCGTGGCGATTCGCCAGACTGTAGGCTTGAGATTGCCACGCGTTGCCGCCATTTCCGCCGTTAGCTTGCAGCGTCAGGCCGCCTTCGCCGCCGTTTGCCGAAAGGACAACGATGCTTCCGCCGGCTCCGCCGCCGCCGCCCGCATCGTTGGCCGTACCGTTGTACGCCGAAACACCGTTGGCGGTGAGGGTGGCCGTGCCGCTGAGCGCATTGGCGCGAATGACGATGATGCCGCCGCCCGCCGCTCCGCCGCTGGCCTGAGTGTCACCGTTGGAGTTATTGCGAGTGCCTGCGCCGCCACCGCCGCCCAGCGCGATTCGATTCACGGTGGCGGGAAAGGCCGCTCCACCCTCGCCGCCTACGCTGAGGTTTGAACTCCAGGAGTCGCCGCCGAAGCCTCCATTGCCCCCGTTACCCCCACCACCGCCGCCCGCATTCTGATCGTTGGCCGCGGGATCGCCGTCGGTGCCGCCGCCGCCTGCGTTGCCCGGAGCTCCGCGCCCCATGCTGCCATCCGTTCCAGCCACGCCGCTCGGATAACTGCTGCCTGAGCTCAGGAAGGTCCCGCCGGATTCGATCCAGAACGGCGTGCCTGCGATTCCTTCTCCCTTCGGCGCATCGTCGCCGGCTTGCACCGGGGGAGGCGGAGGGTTCCCCGCCGGCGTGTAGGTAGCCGGAGCGGTTTGGAGAAAATCAGTGTTGCTGCCGCCTCCGCCCCCCAGTTGCAGGCCCGCGCCGCCGCGGAAACCTGGGCCGCTTACCGACACGGTTGCGCCGTTAAGAGTCAACGTGCTCGAAGTATCCAAGGCGAGCACTCCACCCGTGGAGCCGTTCCAGGCGAGCGCCGTCGGTGGCGTGATCGAATTGAACGACGCGGTGGTGTACTGCGGCACCACAATCACCTGATAGGTGCTCTGTCCCGCCGTGGCGGAGGCTGCAGCGGAGTGATAGGCAAAAACCAATCCCCCGCCCGAACCGGCTCCGGAAATCGAAAGCGAGCCACCACCTACACCCACTGCTCCGGTTGCCGTAACAAACTCGTAATCTCCCGCGCTGTTCAGCGCGGTGAACCCTTGGCCCGTGCTGCCGTTGCCGTAAGCAACGTTGTTCGAGTCATTAATGCTGGCATCCTGCATCTGGATCACCAGCAGAAGGTTCCCTGCCACAATCGGCGTCGGAGCTCCCCCGGGACCACCGGTGCCTGCCTTCACGGTGATGGAAGTCGCGCCCGGGAGCACGCTCGCCGCTCCCGCATAGTAGGTGTTTAAGATACCCGTCAGATTGTTTCCAGCCGTGGCCTGTGAAACGGCCGCGCAAGCAATCGCCTGCACTGTCGCCACCGCGGTGTAGGAATTGTTGCCCGTGTTCGGATCAGGGGGCGTTCCGGAATCGGTCACGGCCGCGGTGTTGGCATACGACCCCGCGGCACTGGCCGTAACCGTGACCGCGACAGTCGCGGTCGCTCCGCTGTTCAACGGAGTCGGGAGCGTGCAAGTGATTGGGGCCGTGCCTACGCAGGTCGTTCCCGCGCTCGGATTTGCCGACACCAGTGTCAATCCCGGGGCTGCCCACGTGTCGGTTAGAACCACGTTGTTGGCCGGCGAAGGCCCATTGTTGGTGACGGTAATGTTGTAGACAGTGTTCTGCCCCAGAAAAACCGCGCTGGCGACGCTCGTGGTTACTCCGATATCGGCCGCGCTCGGATTAATTGACACCGCTCCTAGCGACCAGTTGGAGGTACCATTGAAAATCTCTGAAATTGGAATGCTCGGAGCGCCCGCACGCGTGCTGCCCGTCCCGTGGACATCGGGAGGAACTGCAAACCCAGTTCTCGCGCTCCACTGCAAAGCCTGTGGACCGGGAATAGCGATGACCTGATCGCCCCCAGTGGCCAGCGTATCGATCACCATTCCGTTGACCACGCTGGGCACATCGAGTTGCGAGTTAGCGCCGTTGGCACCATCGGCGGCCACGAACGGTCCCAGTGGCACGGTTTGGTCAACCCCTGTAAACGTCGTAGCGCCCGCAACAATGCCCACGGTTTGCGCGACCGGAATATTTACGGACACTACAATTGCATTCGTACCATTGACAGGATTTAGCAAATACCACATCTCTACCCGGCGGGTATTCCCGGCATCGTTGTGGGCGCCCACGAAACTAAGAGCAGTTCCGTTGTACGTCACACCCAAAACCCCGGTCGTAGGTGCGTTCGTGATGTTCATCGAAACGCCGACCAGCAGCAACCTGTTCGCGGCCGCGGTCGTCGTATGGTTGAAGTTAACGGTAACAGTGCCTGCGCCGGTGCGCTCGTTCGCCTTCGAACTCGTGGAGTCTATGGCCACCTGCCCGCGGGAATACGGCGTGACCAGAAGCATGGCCAGTAGACCCAGCAATGCAAGCGAGGAGCGCACGCGGTCGCGCACTGCGGCGTGTGAAATCGCCCGCACCGGCAAGACGCCGCCGGCCATCCCTCGAAGAGTCTTGAGAACAACCTGCGCCCGCGCCACGCCTCGCAGAAATCGGCCGCCCATTCCTCGGAACTTCGCGCGAACGACCCTTCTTCCAACTCGCACTTCTTTGGCTATGGCAACGCCAAGAATCTGTTCGCTCCGCACCGCAGGGTCGTCTTCCATTCCGCAGTCCCCGCGCGTGATGAACAAGTCCCGGCAACCATCCGCTCGGACCAGGCGGTGCAGGCGGAATCCGCGATCACCCTTGACCAGAACAATGTCTCCTCTGCGCAAGGCTGCCCCAGAAGCGGGTTTCACATAAACTATTTCTCCATCGCGAATGGCGGGAGACATACTGGCGCCGCGCGCTTGAAAGCGGACCCGGAGTCCGGCCTGCAGGCATTCCAGGCTGAAGGATTCGAACTGCGCGGAATGCGGACGGTCTTCCTTCGCACAATCGGTCTTCGCACAATCGGTCTTCGCACAGTCAGCACTCGTACAATCAGTCACGGAATTTGAGTATCCTCTCCACGGCGCGTTCGTCCGGCTCGAAAGAGTAGAGATAGCAAGGGACTGAATCCGCAACTCGCTCCAGAAAGCTCAACGCGGAGTCCACATACTCGTGGCTGTGAAACGGCACAAAGCTGCGGGCAAACAACTCCGCGACCATCTGGCTCCTGGTCAGCCGCGTCAGCACGTTGCCATGCCCATGTTCCAGAACGAAGATTCGCTGCAGCGGAGCGCTCTGCGGCAAAGCGAAAGCGGCTTCGCCATGCCACGGTGTTCCGTACATGAAGATTTCGGTCGCATCCTCGCGCACCTTATCTTCACGAACAATGATGCGATCGTCGCTCAGAATCTCTACCTCGTGGAGCGAGGCCCACAGACGCGCCGTTGTGCTCTTCCCTGCTCCAGAATGGCCGACAAACAAGTTGCTGGCGCCGTCGGGCCCCACGATGCCGACCCCGTGCAGCTCGATCGCCCGCTCTTGCGTGAGGCGGTGCATGATCAGGAGTTCGTCGAGGGGGTAGCACAGGGGGGCGGGTTCGAGCGGAAAACCCGCGAAGAACTGTTCGCTCATCTGAAGGGTCGCCCGGCAAAAACCGCTGTCTACTAGCAGTCTCTTGTAAGGTCGTCCGCCGAACATCGTGTCGTTGAAGTCGAACTGAAATCCTGCGGCGTTCTCAAACAACCGCCAACTGGCACCAGAGTCGAAAAGCTCACGCCCCGGAGCCGGACAAAGGCTTCCTGTCCACTCGACGCGCAGATCAATGTCGGGGGCGCCCGTTTCGATTCGAAATGGCTCCAAGGAAGCAACCAACGCGGTATCGAAACTCGATACGCCCACAACTTTCACCGACACTCCTCCGACGCGAAATCTACTGGACAATGCAGCGTCCGACTCATCGAACCTCACGGGTAGTGTCATAGCTGAAGCGTCTTCGATCCGTCCCCGAGTTCCGTCACCGCCTATGACCCTAGACTGTTGCAGGGCGCGCCCAGCGCAGTGCATGAGGAGCCGCTAAAGGAGCCAGCCGCACCGGATATCTTGCAGTGCCCCAAGACCGCTTCCTCCGGGCGCAGGCTGATCGTCGTAAGCTGCGGCGGCTCGTACGGTTTCTTACTGTCCGCTTGGTTGTCGTAGTTCATTCAGCCTCCAGTCGTTGCCATCAATGGCCGCAACTTCCGCAGCCCCCGGAAACGCTCGCATTGTTCAGAATCTGAAATACTTGCTGAGGCCCCGTCCAACTTTCCACGTCGATTTCCTTGTTCGCGATGCGACGCGCCGACTCCATCAACGCGTCGTGTTCACTTCCACCGGCACAGAATTCGCATTCCCCATGCGCAGGAACCTCAACTCCGATCGCCGCTGCCCGCAGATGTGCGACATGACAGAGAAACGCAACCGGACTTTCGCGGTCGCCATTCTCCATTTCACCGTTGGCCGGGCACATTCCGCAGAGCGATTGAATCCGGCATTCGATGCACTTCGTCACGCGCGTACGCTTGCGCTTTCGCAAGTCGTAAAGAGAGTGTTCCCATGCTGGCTTGAGGCCGGAGTGCCGTATATCGAATGTCTCCTGCTGCGAGATCACACAGATGCCCATTTCTCCATAGGCATTAATGGCAAAGGTACTCATCCCTCCGCCACAGAAGTACACAGTGTCGTTGTGCGACAAATTGGGTGGATTCTCAAGGTCGTGCTTCGCCAACCTGCGGTACTCACTCACACCTTTCGGCGCATTCATATCGAGCGCGACCACTTCCTCCGGCGTAAGCCGGACCGCCAGCGGGCTCTGCGAGCAGTCAATCCTTGGATTGATCAGGCCGTCCATCTTGAATTCAACGCCCAACTCGTCTTCGGCAAAACGCCTCATGGCGGAGATTTCATGCTTGTTGATGCTGGTAGCGACGGTCTTCAGCTTGAGCGGCAAACCCCGCTCGCGCAGCAACTTGATTCCGCGCAGGCATCTCTCGTAGGAGCCGGATATCTGCGTCAACTCTTCATACGTCTCTTTAGTTCGCCCGTACAGGGTGATCTCGATGGCGAAGGGCGGCCACTCCACCAGGTAGTCGGCGATTTTTTCTGTGATGAGCGTGCCGTTGGTGAAGAGGGTAATCAGAAACCCTTTCTTCTTGGCGTAGGTGTAAATCTCGAGAAAATCCTTGCGGGCGAAAATCTCGCCGCCGGTATAGAGCAGCCAGAAGCAGCCCATCTCGACCAACTCGTCGAGCATGCGGAAGTGTTCCTCGGTAGTCATTTCGCGGTTGCGGGCGTCCTGGTCGCCCATGGGCAGGTTGTTGTAGCAATGCTGGCATTCCAGAGGACAGCGCCGCGTCACTTCAATGGAAACCTGCAACGGCATCCGCTCACCGGCTTGCCGCTGGTGCAGATCTGCGCTGAACGCTCCGTAGCTTAGTTGATCCAATTATTCCTCTGATCTGGCCGGCTGCGGCGTGACCGCGATCAACGCCAGCCTGCCGTCTCCAGTTCCACTTGCTGCTTTGACACCGTCGCCGTCATCTCTGTCGCAGTCCTCTCTGTCGCAATGATCGCCCCTCTCGGGCAGACCTCGACCAGTCCCACCGCGAGCATCTCCTCCAGAAATTGCGCGACATCTTTCTGCGCCTGCTCTTGCCCTACCTCGTATTCCCGCTCCACCGCTCCAATCAACTCCGCGCGCGCTCGGGCCGTGTCCAACAAATGCCAAATCAAAGAGCCGGTTCCGTTGAAACTGTAGATCGACGCCAGATCTCCAACCTTGCCTCGCACCGGCACGATAAGGGTTTCCCCGGCAACGACCCGGGAAACAACCGTCCGCGAACGCACGAAGACGTGTTCTTCTTGGCCTACGGGCATGTCGCAATCTCCGTTGTTCGGTTTTCGTAACATTCGCCACTCGTGAAAAGACGAGCCTTACTAAAGACGGGCTTTACACATGTTCAAATTGAGACTACGCACAACTTCCACCCTAAACAATCGTTCTTCAATGGCGGGTATTGGGTTGGTTATCGGCGCGATTGGTTCCCAACTACTGACAAGAACAGGGTTTAAGAGGCTTACTTCAAGCGAGGTCAGCGCCCGAAAGCTTTTCCCGATCGAGCTGTCGGCGTGTCAAAGTCCGCAGGGCGGAGCCGCCCTCGCGTCTCAGGTGGACCTCAAAATCGTCCAGGCCTATTCGCGGTTCGATCCTGTATCAGTTTGCTTTCCAATGTTTCCGCCCCCGTCTTTGTGGCCGAAGTCCAGACCAAAGTGCGGCGCCGATTCCGTGCCCGTGATTCTAATAGGAACTTCCGTCCCCGCTCCGTCCTTGCTGAAGAACGGGTCGACGGGCTTCAAGAGGATTGATTTCCACCCGGAAGTCATTTGCGAGAGCTTCGCATCCAGCTTGGCGTTGCCATGAAAGTCGAAATTTCGTCCGTCTAAACTGTAATCGCCCGTCATATCCACATGCGTGCCCGGGATTTGAAAATGAAGAAAAGAAAAGGACAGCAATCCGTTCTCCAGGCTATACACGCCCCGCAAATCAACCGGCACATTTTCCTCGATGCGGTTCCGCGCCTGCTTGGGCTTTCCCCGGCTGCGCAGACTCAACGAGTCGAGCGTGCCCTGCACTTTCTCGTTCGTGAAGTGCGCGCGGAGCACGTGAAAGGCGCCCGCCAGCTTCATCCGATCGGCCACATTCGCGTCGCCGGGAGCAAGGCTCAGTCGCGTCTTCATCTGCACCGCGCCGGTCATTATGGGCGGGTCGGTGCGCACGCCAAGTTCGAGCAAGTCTTCAATCTGCCCCTGATCTAGGACGACATCGAGTTCTATATCGTGGCCGTTCGGCGCGCTCACGCGGACCACGGAGCCTGTTGCGCTAAAGGAAGAATGAAGGAACGTGGCATGCACCGGCCGGAGATATGTATCCCCGCTGGTGCCGTCAACGATGGCATGGAATTCCGTGTGCAGCGGTATCGGATGCCCGCTTGTCGCAATTCGGAAGTCTGGCGTATCGGTTCTTCCGTCCACGACGATATTGCTTAGAGTTCCCGCGTATTGGCCGGTGGACGAGAGGATTCCTCCGATGCCCTTGATCGTGCTCAGATCGGCGTTGCTGAACGAATAGTTCCCTTGCACCGGCGTGTCCCGGGGACTGTCTCGCCGCCACGGCCCGAACAGACCGCTCGACTGAATGTTTCCCACCGGCTTCGGATTGACCAAGGTGGCATCGAACTGGAACGGCTGCCCAGGCCCAATATCCTTCATCTTCAAGTCCCCTATGGCAAATTCCAACGGCCGCTTTCCGGGTTTTGAAGTGTTGATCACCAGCTTTGCGTCCTCGCAAACAAACTTGTCGACGTAGATGGCGATTTTCCCAGTTCGTGAACTCATGTTCGTCATTTCCCGCCGATCTTCCTTGGGCGGGATATTCAACTCCAGGCCTTTCACATATACGGTGTCTACGCGCATCGGGGAACGAAACAGGCTGCGCAGTGCCGTTCGAAATCGGAATTTCTGGATGCCGATCAGGGCTTGGACTCCCGGCTCGTAAGGATTGGGATCTGTCGTGCCAAAGATCTTCAAGCCCCCTCCGGAAACTTCAATTCCGTTAACCACGGAAACATGAAAGCTCGCCAGCTCCACTTTGCTCTCAAACCGGTTCGACAAAGTCTCAATCACCCGAGTCCTCAGGATGGGTTCGGCGCGAGCGATCACCAATCGCACCGCCACTGCTGCGCCGACTAAGAAGATAAGGGAGACTATGCCGATCCATTTCCACAGCCGCGCTCGGCCGGGTTCCTTCGGAGTTGGTTGGGGAGGAATTTGCATAATCGCCACTTCGACATTAAACCAAGGTACCGGCCGTCACCGTCAATACAGTAACTCAAATTCTGAAGAAGACTCCGGCAAAGCCTCCGCATTCTCAGTAAACTACCTTAGCACTCGAAGACGGCCAAAGTCATAGACCGTGGATTTCCGGAAGTGGCGAATCAGGCGCAGTGGTGATGGCCAACAGCATCTCAAAAAGTCCGCCGTCATGCGCACTATTTTCGCAACCCGTACACCTCCAGCTCACCCTGCGGCCGCTATCACCGGATCAGGTTTGAACCTCTTCCCCGCATGTCCCCGTCCCCGATGATCCCCAGCGCCGAAAACTTCAGTAACCTTGGAACGATGCGACCTCCGAGTACAGAATAGAAATAGATAGACGCCGCACCTCTTCTTTCGTGACCGTTAGGGAGGGCGGCGCATAGAGGGTGTGACTCATGGCGACAACGAAGATCGAAAAAGCAGGTGTTTGTTTTGGCATTGTCCGGCAGGGCGCAGCGATCATAGTCGAAGCGCGGCCCCACCATGACACCATTTCCGCACTTCGGGGCGTTCAAGTTAGCTTCGAACTGCTGAACGGAATCACCCTTGAACAGGCGACGAAAATCCTGGACGTGCTGAACGAGAACGTAATCGGCATGCTTGTCGCTACCGCGTCGGATAACAAGACGGAAGCGGCAGCAGGCTGATCAGGTCACCACGAAGCACCGCAACCGCAGATGGCACTATGAATGATCGCAGGAGCGAACGTTTTGGGCGATACGAGATCCTCACCGAGCTCGGACGGGGAGCCATCGGGGTTGTCTATAAGGCGCGCGACCCCAAGATCAACCGGGTGGTCGCGGTAAAGACCGTTTCGTTGGCCGGCCAACCGCCGGAAGACGAACGCGAGTTTCGCGATCGTTTCTTCCGCGAAGCGGAAGCTGCGGGCCGGCTCTCCCACCCTGGAATCGTAACCATCTTCGATGTGGGCGAGGAACCGGAGACGCGCGCTCCTTACATCGTAATGGAATTTGTTGGCGGGCAGTCCCTCGACAAGTTACTGTCGCGGGACGACCATAAGTTACCGCCGGAGACCGCGTTGCAGCTAACGCTCGAACTGGCGGAAGCGCTGGACTGCGCGCACAGTCAAGGCGTGGTTCACCGCGACCTGAAACCTGCGAACATCCTGGTCACCGAAGACGGTCATTTCAAGATCGCCGACTTCGGCGTGGCTAAACTGAACCTCGCCAACCACACTCTGGCCGGACGCGCGTTAGGCACGCCCGCCTACATGTCCCCCGAACAATTAAATGGCGAAGCAGTGGATGGCCGGTCGGATTTGTTTTCTCTGGGTGTGGTTCTGTACACGGTCCTGACGGGTTACAGGCCGTTTCAAGGCAACAGCGCCCTCACAGTGTCGTTCAAGGTGGTCAACCGCGACCCGATACCGGCCACCATTCTCAATACTGAGCTGCCGGATGGACTCGGTTACATCATCGCGCGAGCGATGGCCAAAGATCCCGCCCAGCGCTATCAGCGCGGTATGGAAATAGTGCAGGACATTCAAGCACTGCGAGAAGGGCGGGAGCCCTGGAGCAAGACAAACCCGAGCAAGACAAACCCGAGCAAGACAAACCCGGCAAGTGCGACCGCGGACGCAGGCCCATCCCAAACCGCGGATGAAAAGGCCGCCTCGTCAGTTCCGGGCCCACTCGAGGCCGCGGCTAAACTGCCGTCGAGCGCGCTCGCCCTGCCGCTAGAGCACGGAGCAGCGCACAACCTGCTGGAGCAGATGCGTAAGAAGTCTTTCGCCGGCGCCTTGCTGTTGGTCGGACTCCTCGTTTTTGGCCTTCGGATGGCTCATTTCGTTCGGCCCCAGGGAGCGCCACCCCAGAATCTGGCCCGAAAGAGAACCCCACTGCCGTTCGGAGGAGAGGTTGTCCCGCTTAAAACAACTATGGCGCCGCCAACGGCGCCGGCCGCGAAAGCTGTCGCTTCGGTTGCTACAACGCCGACGCCAGTCGTGAAGAAGACTCCGAAGCCGGTTCCAGCAGTCAGAATTTATCCCGCTCTTGTGAAAGTGGCTCGTGCCAGCTCACCAACAGTTTCTCCAGCAGTTTCTCCCGCCACGTTGGAAATCGAGGTGGACCACAAATTCGCGGAGGCCCATCTGTCGATCTGGGTGGATGATCGCCTGACCTATACTCACCTGTTGGAAGGCACCGACAAGAAACATCTGGTCGTGTTCCACCATGTCCAGGGCCATGAATTCCACGCCATGCAGATCTCACCCGGGAACCATCGTCTCCGGGTGCAGGTGACCTCTGAGGTTGCCAGCTATGACCAGTCCGCGACGGTAACGGGCGATTTTGCCAGCGGGCAGGAAAACGTGCTGCACATCAACTTCGATAAACACAGCGAGATGAACCTAAGCCTCCAGTAGTTATTTCTTTTCTGCCGCCGCGTGGACGAACTTGGCCCGTAAGGTTGTCTGTCCATCCTGTCCTCCGAGCGGAGCGAGGTTGGCCGATGTAGGCCGGCTGCGGGTCTCTCCGATTGCACAAGGAATTATCCCCAGTAGAGTTGGACGGAGCGGGATGGCAGTTTGGAAATCGACTGTCTGCAACTGATTGATTTTTGTGGTGAGCGCGGCAGGATTCGAACCTGCGACCCATGCCTTAAAAGGCGCTGATACTTCACAAACAAAGGACTTACCGGAATTGCCACGACGTAGTAGTAAATTGCGATAACCAGCTACGCTGCATCCACTTGCGCCCGCTTCCATCGCAATTCGTGGTAGGACGTAGGGTTTGCCGGTAGGCACAAAATTGGGCACAGCGCCCCGGCCCCTCTGCCTTTTAGATTTTCACCACTCGGGTTTCTATCTCAGCGACCTGCCGAAAAGCACGCGCGACCGCATTCGCTTCCTCTTCTTCGTTGTAGCACATATGGGGTAAGCCCGGCTCGAAAAGAAAAGTCGCTTCGTTTCGCGCTGCGTTGGTACGCCAGTACGATAACCAGCTACCCTGTTCCACGTCCGGCCCCATGCCAGATACGTATTGCACAGCCCAGCCTTTCAGCGCCGGCATAGCCTGAATCGGAATACGCCAACCTCCCATCCCTGAAGGAACTGATTCAACATTCTTCATTTTAAGATTCTACCACCGGAGTAGAATGGGCCACGCAAATGGCAACTCCTCACAACCCGCTTGCCGAAAAAGTAAAGAACACGGCGGCCAAACTAGACCGCCGTAGGCAAGTCGCCAACAAAACATCCAAGCAAATAGTGGCCCGGCGCGAGGCTTTTTTCGACAGGCTTGCACTTATGAATGTCGGCGCGTTGACGTTCAGCGTAACGCTGGCCGGGCGCTTAGGAACCAACGTGCATTTTCCAAAGACCCTCTTCTGTGCGTGGGGTTTTCTGTTGCTCGCTGCGGGCGCTTGCTTGTTACGCAATCTGTCACATCAGCATTATCAGATAGCAGACGTGATGACCGACATGGCGGAATCAGAGGTCGCCTACATCGATGTGGGGCATGAAGTTATTGCTACAGGAAACGTTATGTACAGCGATTCATCGGAACCATACGACCAGAATCGCGAAGCAACGATGAATAGGTCAAACCGTGAGATTTGGAAGAAGGCACTCGAAAAGCATCAAC
The DNA here is from genome assembly GCA_003131585.1 of Acidobacteriaceae bacterium. Taxonomy (GTDB): domain Bacteria; phylum Acidobacteriota; class Terriglobia; order Terriglobales; family Acidobacteriaceae; genus Sulfotelmatobacter. The sequence continues at coordinate 24,919 of PKVW01000051.1, read as the reverse complement.
GTATAGAGACACGTAGCTGGAAAATCGTCATTGGCTCAGAATGGGTTGCGGGAATTGCGATGCTCTTAGGGTTTGGTTTTCTTATCGCTTTCGCACTGCGCAATCTGTAAACAAAGCTACTCGCCTGCCTTGACCACAAGGACACACTTCGAGTGTCCGGCGATTTGAAACCAAAAATTCGGACGACTACCGGCTAGTGCTTACCGGCAGCCGTGCTGAAAGAACAACACAACTGCCAGACACCATTTTCGCCGGGCACTGATGCAAGATGCTCAATCTCAATCGGCGGGTCCCATCGGTCTGGGCTGATATCGACAACACCCTCGGATACGCAGAATATTGTGGCGCGTCGCCCATTCGGAAGTAGCAGCGTGTCCCCTCTTTTTATTTCCACTACAGTTATGACCAATCTCATCAAATCTGTCATCGCTTGTGCCAATCCTGCCGCCGATGGCAAGGTGTCCTACCATCCCATATTTCGCCCGGCTTGGGAGGCAGAAAACGGCACACGGAAATCCCCAAAAACAATTATCCCCAGTAGAGTTGGACAAAGCTGGATGGCAGTTTGGAAAATCGCTGTCTGTAACTGATTGATTTTTGTGGTGAGCGCGGCAGGATTCGAACCTGCGACCCATGCCTTAAAAGGGCATTGCTCTGCCAACTGAGCTACGCGCCCGCTCTCATTCAATCTAACATAATTAGAAATGGCTTAATGAACATCGCTTGCCGCAGGCACTTCAGATTCAAAACGACCGCTGTCAGTCATGATGTTACCCTTGGCGTCCTCAAGTGTATATTTGAAATAATTCGTGCTTCCGCTCGAAAACATTCCGCTCGCGCCGCTCACCACCCTCAAAATCGGAGGCCCGGCAAGGTATTTCGTCGAGGCCAAAAATATCGGTGAAGTGCAGGAGTCGGTTACATTCGCGCGCGCGCGCGATTTGCCTCTGTTCGTTCTGGGAGGCGGAAGCAACCTGGTGGTGGCCGATGCCGGTTGGCCCGGGCTCGCGTTGAAAATTGCGATTCCAGGCATCGACCAACGCAGCGGGTACGATGAAGACGGCAAGGTTGTTTTCGACGTGGGCGCCGGCGAATCCTGGGACAAGTTCGTCTCCCGCGCGGTGATGGCTCGCTGCGCGGGCGTCGAGTGCCTGAGCGGCATTCCGGGCAGCGTGGGCGGCACGCCGGTGCAGAACGTTGGCGCCTACGGGCAGGAAGTGGCCGAGACCATAGCGTCGGTGCAGGTTTTGGACCTGAACGATAATCAGGTGCGCGAACTCTGCCCAGAGACCTGCGGGTTCAGCTACCGCGCCAGCATATTCAATACTAGCGAGCGCGGACGATTCATCGTCCTCCGCGTCACCTACGCGCTCACGCCCGAGGGCAACCCGCGCATCAGCTATGCCGACCTCAAGCGGCACTTCGAGGGTCGCGAGACTCCGCCGAATCTCGCCGAAACGCGCGAGGCCGTGCGCCATATCCGCGCCATCAAGGGCATGCTCATCGTCCCCGGCGACCCGGACTGCCAGAGCGCGGGGTCCTTCTTCAAGAACCCTGTGCTTTCCGAAGAACAGCACGAAGATCTGAAGAAGCGGGCTGCCGCGCGAGGCTTAACCGTGCCCAGCTATCCGGCACTCGAAACCCGCAAAAAAGTATCGGCGGCCTGGCTGGTCGAGCGCTCAGGATTCGCCAAAGGATTCGGCTTTGGGCGCGTTGGCATCTCCACCAGGCACGCTCTGGCCATCGTCAATCGCGGCGGCGCCACTGCCGCCGACGTCCTCGCCCTGAAAGAACAGATCCAGCATCGCGTGGAAGAAATCTGGGGCGTCCGCCTCGAACCCGAACCAGTCATGGTGGGCTTCTAGTTCGTTCCTCTTTCAAGCCAAGATCACACAATCAGCGGCGCCGCCCCGGCTCGTGACCCCCGCTTCTCCATTGTGACCCCATTCGATGGGGAAGGTGCAACGATCCGCCCGGCGGCGCCTCAACTTACTCATCGGCAAGTCTTGCCGCCTCCTTAAATATCTTCACAAACATTTCTCGCGTGAGCTTGCCAGTCTGGGTATTCTGGTTCGACGGATGGTAAGAGGCCAGTAACACCTTACCGTCGGGTAACCGGTAACTGGCGCCGTGTTTGAAGAGATAACCTAGTTTGTTGACAATGAGGCCGCTGCGTTTGAGGTAGTTCAGATACGCATCAAATCCGATCTTGCCCAGCGCGACCACGATCTTTACTTTTTCTAATCCCGCGATCTCCCGATCGAGAAAATGCGAACATTCGGCGAGTTCCTGCGGCGCGGGCTTGTTGGCGGGCGGGGCGCAGCGGACCGCGGCAGTGATGTACAGATCTTTCAGCTTGAGCCCATCGTTGCGATCGGTGGCGTTGGGCTGGCTGGCGAATCCGGTTTCATGCAACACGGGGAACATGAACTTGCCCGAAGAGTCGCCGGTGAAGGGGCGTCCAGTGCGGTTAGAGCCGTGCGCGCCCGGAGCCAGTCCCATCACCAGCACTCGCGCTTCGGGATCGCCGAACCCAGGCACGGGCTTGCCCCAGTACTCGCAGTCGCGATAAGCCCGGCGTTTCTCGCGGGCGACTTGCTCGCGATAGACGACGAGGCGAGGACAGCGCGTGCAGGCGATGACTTCGCGGTTGAGAACGGTGAGCCAGTGAGGATGGTGGGTGTTCATATACTTACTTTACGTTCTTGACCCATCGTGAGATAGCACGCGACTCAAAGGCGAGCCAGCATCCTGTGAATCCCTCGTCGAAAATAAATTTACCTGGGCTGGTTGGGACTCATGTCTCTGCCATGGGCTTCGGAGTTTGCTCTCGATAGCCCCCTCCCCCCTGGGGTCTAGTAGGATCATCAGGTTAGCAGGAAATTCCCCGTAAAATCCGGATGACAAAGAACTTAGATACTAAAATCCGTGAAACAAAGGACTTAGGGGCGCGATGATGCGGGTTCACCCGACCGTCACGGCCTCGACCATGATCGCGCAATTTTGTGGTCGGCACAAGGTCAGATGTCACATAGGGGTTGTGGATTCCGCGCAAAGCCCACTTCTCGCAAAGACGGCGAGAAGTGGGCACCCGCCATATCTGTTGTTGGTGCCTTGCTGGAGGGGTAAGATGGCAGAGCCCTTATGTCTAGCGCCGCTTTCCTCAAAGTTTACTTCGCTGTGACTCTTCTTTGTGTGCCCGCCTTCGCGCAGAAATCCGCCGCGAAGAACGCAGGTAGTCAGGATTTCTCAAAGGAAGGTGCGGTCATCGAGCAAATGACGACCAAGGTTGTATTCCAATCCGATGGCACCTACACGTACGATCAACACGCCCGGGTACGGGTACAGTCCGACGCCGGCGTGCGACAGTACGGAGTGCTACCCTTCCCCTACCAGGCATCGGTCGGACGGATCGAAGTACAAGATGTCCGGGTCACCAAACCGAACGGGTCGGTAGTCACAACCCCTCTGGACTCAATCCAGGACGTGACTTCGGAAATCTATCGTGACGCTCCCTTGTACAGTGACTTGCGCGAAAAGCATGTCGCGGTTAAGGGACTCGAACCCGGCGACACGCTGGAATACTCCGTCCGGTGGCTGCTAGAGAAACCGCTCGCCGCGGGACAATTCTGGACCAGCTATCAGTTTACGAAAAACCTAGTTGTTCTCGACGAGCAGCTGGAGATCAGTGTTCCGCATGAACGCGAGGTGAAAGTTAAGAGTCAGACTGTCCAGCCGACTACGCGAGAGGAGGAAGGCCGCCGCATTTACTTGTGGAAAACATCGAATCTCGAAAGCGTGAGCGCGGAGGAGCAAAAAAAGGCCCAGAGTTACGACGCGATCCGCGGATTGCTCTCGCCGCCGGATGTGCTGATCAGCAGTTTTCGCAGCTGGGAGGAAGTGGGCCGATGGTACGAAGGTCTACAGCAAGAAAAGATCCAGCCGTCTCCGGAGGTAAACGCCAAGGCGGAGGAACTGACCAAAGGCCTTTCGGGTGACGATGCGAAAGTACGCGCCATTTACAACTACGTGAGCCTGCGCTACCGCTATGTGGCGATTTCCTTTGGCATCGGACGCTACCAACCCCATGCCGCAGCGGAAATTCTCGGAAACCAATATGGCGACTGCAAAGACAAGCACACACTACTGGCAGCATTGCTAAGCGCCGTCGGAATCCGAGCTTACCCGGCTTTGATCAGCACCCGGGTGGCAGTGGATGCCGACGTACCTTCGCCCGGACAGTTCGACCACGTCATCAGCGTGATAGCTAAAGGAAGCACACTGTCCTGGATGGATACAACGCCAGAAGTGACGGCAATCGGGTATCTGGTTTATCCGCTCCGCGGGAAACCCGCGCTAGTCATCACGCCGGACAAGGTTGGGTTCCAGACCACGCCAGCCAATTCTCCGTTCGCCGATAAACAAACTGACACGATTACCGCGAAGCTCGACGCCGATGGCACGCTGCACGCCCATGTGGAGGCGGTTTATCGCGGCGACAATGAACTCTATTTTCGGTACGCCTTTCGCCGATGGCCGGAGTCGCAGTGGAAAGATCTGGGCCAGCAGATGTCTTACGGAGCGCGTCTGGGTGGAACCGTCAGCAACGTCCGAGCCAGCCCGCCAGAGAATACGGAAGAACCTTTTACCCAAACGTACGACTACACCCTGAAAGATTTCGACGGAGGCGACAAGCACCGATTCATAATTCCGCTTCCACCCTTCGGCATTCCGGAGGTGAAGGACGAAGACTTGAAGCGGAAGACGCCCCTCTGGCTCGGCTATGTGGGCGAGTTGCAATACGAGTCGCGAATCGAGTTCCCCAAGGGATGGTCCGCCACACCGCCAGCTCCAGTAGACTTAAAGGAGAGTTTTGCGGAGTTCCAGGGAAGTTCGGAAGTGCGCGAGGGTGCGCTAATAACCAGGCGGCAACTGATGCTCAAAGCGAACGCGGTCACGCCTGAGCAGTTGACGAATTACAAAGCGTTCCAGAAAGCAATTTCAGACGACTACAACACTTACACTTTTCTACACGTAGCTGCGGATGTTGCTGCAAGCAGCCCTGCTGCCATGCGCGCACAGGCAACTGGCCGCGTGGGAGAGCTGCTACGCCAGAGCATCGCTCAACTTCCGGGGAGTTCTAATTCGGAAGCACTGCAGGCAGAACAAGCCGCCCGGAAGTCGATGCAGGCGAAGGATTTCACGTCTGCGACCACAGCTCTGGAGCATGCGGTTTCGCTTGACCCGACTTTCTCCCGCGCTTGGATTGAGTTGGGTGCGACGTATGCTGGAGCCAGAGATCAAAGTTCATCTCTCAATGCTTTTCGGAAAGCTGCCGAAGCCGACCCGAGGCAGGTTGTTCCCTACAAGATCCTGGCCTTCGTGTACATGGGCATCGCCAAGCGGGACGATGCGATTGCCACCTGGCAGAAATTGCAAAGCATCGCTCCCGACGATCCCGACCTCACGCTAAACCTCGGCGGCCTTTACATGGCGCAGAAGCGTTACCCGGAGGCGGCGTTACTTTTTGAGTCGGCAGCCAAGGCGAACCCTTCTGACGCGTACGCGCAGTTGAGGCTGGGGATGGTCCGCCTGCGTTCCCACAACGCAGATCAAGGGCTTGACGCCGTGCGCAAAGCCCTGCAAATCGACTCCGGGGCTGAGATGCTCAACGATGTGGCTTATGAGATGGCGGAGGCAGACACGAACATCCCCGACGCTCTTGCATACTCGCAGCGGTCCGTGAAAGAAGTGGAAGAGAAATCCCAAAAAGTGGATCTTGAGAACATACAGAAGGCGGATCTAGAGCTTCCGTTGATGATCAGCGCGTACTGGGACACACTCGGCTGGATCTACTTCAAGATGGGCGATCTGGCGCAGGCAGAGAGTTATCTGAACTCGGCTTGGCAGCTCTCGCAGGATGGGACAGTGGGCGACCACCTTGGCCAGGTATACGAAAAAGAGCAAAAGCTGCCGGCAGCGCTTCACATATATAACCTTGCGCTGGAAGCGAATCCACGGTTGGATGAGACACCCGCGCGCATGCGCAACCTGGCCAACATTCATCTTCCCAAGAATCGAATGGGCGCTGGGGAAGAACTGAGCCAGATGCGGAGCTTGAAACTTCCTAGGCTCACTAAGGAAACTGCGAGTGCGGACTTCTACGTCCTGCTCGGGGCCAGCGGAAAGATCGAAAAAGCGAATTTCCTGCGGGGGTCTGCGCTGCTTCATGATGCGACAGAGAGCCTGAAGAAAGCCCAGTTCGAAGAGCCGTTGCCGCCAAAATCGACGGCGCATCTGCTCAGAAAAGGGATTATTTCCTGCTCCTCTTATACTGGCTGCAGTTTCGTGTTTTATCCGCTGTCGGTGGCTGCGGGCGCAAATTAGGAGCTAACCGGGATCGGCCACGCAGAAGGGATATCCGCCTTCTCCCCGCGCGGCCTCTGTGGTAACCTCTCTCCCCCGTTTGACGCTGCTCTCCTTACTGTCTTTACACTCAAGTGAACGCCGTATGAATTTGGGGTGGTTCCCTTTGCTGACGGAGCCTCCGAATGCAGCGGTCGTGAAAGGCGGAATGTGAGCCCCACAGAGACTGGCGACGCGGCCAAGAACGAGGCAACCAAGAACGACGGCCTAATCGCACTGATTACCGCAACTATCGCTAAACAGTGAACCAGCAGGCAGGACCGTTTCTCGCTACCGCAGCTTCGCGTACTCCGCCTTCGCTTGCTTCAGGATAGGAACATCGGGGTCGGCGTTTTTCCAAAGCGCGAGGAAGTCCTGATACGCGGTCCTGGCTTTGCCCGAGTCTCCCGCCAGAGCGTACGCCCTACCCAGTCCCAACTGGGCCAGCGCACCGATCGGTTCATTCAGGACGACGCCGGAGTGGTCGAGAATCTTGCGGAACTCGGCGGCAGCAGCCGTACCCTGTTTCGCAGCTAGATTCGCCTCGCCGCGCAAGTAGACCGGGTAGAGAAGAAAATTCAGGTTCTGAGACGCAGCGCCTAGTTCGTAGGGCGCAGCCGGCGCCAGCGCCGCTGTCGCTCTCTCCGCATCGCCATTATGAAGGGCAACGGCGGCGCGGATCATCGGCAAGTAATCGAACTGGACAATGGTGTCTTCCGGCAGGCGTTTGTTCAAATCGTCGGCCACACGCATGGCCGAGGCGGAATCGCCGGCCAGTCCCAGCGCAATGGCCGACATCGCCTTGACGTCGCCTCCATCCGAAAGCGCGAGCGCGGCTTGCGCTCGTTGTTTCGCAAAAGCCATGTCACCCACCAGCGCCGCGCGCAGCGAAGCTTCCGCCTGGTAGCCGGCAGCCGTCTCTTTTTCATCGGCACGCTGGGCGGACTCGGCGGCACGCCGCGACAGTTCCTGCGCCTTGGCAAACTGACCGGCACAGGCGGCGGTTTCCGATTGGTAATAGAGCATGATGTCTTCATATCCCGGCTTGCCCATCAACCGAGCCGCCTCCTGCTCCATGCCGGCTGCGTCATGCTGCAGGAAATCCACCATGTAAAGGGTGGCGTGATTCAAGGGTGAATCAAGATTGCGAGCTTTTGCCTCCTCCGCCGTGGCCCGGGCTTCGTCCAAGCGATTGAGGCTCACGTAAGCGCTGACCAGGTTGCTGTAGCTGATGCCACTTCCGGGATTCATTTTCAGGGTTTGTTGAGCCTTGGCCAGGCCCCTGGCGTAGTCGCCCAGATTGTTGTAGATCACGGCCAGATTGTTGGAGGGAACGTGATCGCGCGGGTAGGTCTGCGCCCACAATTCATAGGACTTGCGGGCGTCCTCCAAGTTTCCCGTGACGAAATGCCCGTAATGCGAAACAATGTAGAACTTCTCCCGTTCGCTCACCCGCTCACGCAGTTCAAACGCTTTACGGATATTATCGGAAGCGCGGACCGTCTCATTCAGGTTGAAATAGTTTGCTCCCAGCCGCGCATAAGCCATGGCGAAATTCGGATCGAGGCTGATGGCCCGCTGGAATAACGGGATGGCTGCCGCGTAATCGTTTCGCAGGACTTGCGCCTGATAGCCCAGGCCGTAGGCTTGCAGCGCCTCCAACGATGGTGTGGTCACGTTCTCCGCCGGCGCGTCATACTTTTGCACCGAGGCCAGCGATTCTCCCAGTTTGCTGCGCAGTTTCGCAGCCATCTCTCCTACGGCATCGAGAACATGGTTCTTGTCGCGGGCCTGGGCTGTGGTGCTGGCCAGCAAATCTGCGTTCGAGCAGTTAACCGCCTTCACGGTCAGAAGATACTGTGTGCCAACCTGTGCGATCGAGCCATTCAGCACCGCCGCGCTCGCCGTGCGCTGGCAGACGTCGCGAGCCAACTCATGCGTCAGCCGCGCTTCTTTGGGCTGGGCCATGAGCGAAAGTGTCTGCGCGATGCGCTCGTCGGAAAGCAGGTTGAGAAACGGCGACTGCTCCAGTTGCGCCGAAAGTGCTTGCCGCAAGGTGCCATCAAAGACGGGATCGGCAGTGGTATTGGTGAAGTCGGCGAGCACCACCGTGTCTTTGTCGGTGAGCCTGGGGGACGGGCGGAAATGGTAATAAAGTCCGCCGACAAACACGGCAGCCACAACCAGGATCGGCGCCGCAACTTTCCACACCGAGGAGCGGCGAGCTGGCCCCGGTCGTGCGTGTGAGCCAGAGCGTGAGCCAGAAACGGAGACCGACATCTCGACCACAGCCGCCGACCTGCGCGAATCGGTGTCTCGTTTCAGCCGTTGCAGTTCCGCCCGCATCTCCGCCGCGCTCTGATAGCGAAGATTGCAATCCTTCTCCAGCGCTCCGCCGATGATCCGCTGCAATTCCGCCGGCAGGTCAGGGTTGATGCGCACCGGAGGAACTGGTTCTCGTTCCAGAATCGCGCTAAAGATGACTCCCGAACTTTCTCCCCGAAACGGCAAGGCCCCGGTCGCCATTTCATACAGCACCGCGCCGAAGGAGAATAAATCCGTGCGCGCGTCCAACTCCTTGGCCCGCACCTGTTCGGGAGACATATAGGCGACCGTGCCCACAGCCATACCCGGGCTGGTGAGGTGTTCGTCAACCGCTGTCTGGGTGTTGGCCGCAGCCATCTGGCTGGAGGAACCGGCTGCGGGGGTGACTTTGGCCAACCCGAAGTCAAGTATCTTGGCGTGCCCCCGCTTAGTGACAAAGATGTTGGCTGGCTTGATGTCGCGGTGGACGATCCCCTGGGCATGGGCGGCGTCCAACCCGTCGGCAATCTCAATGGCCAGCGAGAGCACCGTTTCGTGATCCATCGGCTTTCCCGCAATGAGATGCTTCAGCGTCACACCCTCCAGAAACTCCATGGCAATAAAAGATTGCTCAACGTGTTTGCCGATTTCGTAGATGGTGCAAATATTGGGATGATTGAGCGCGGACGCCGCGCGCGCCTCCCGGCGAAAGCGTTCCAGTGCTTGCGGGTCTCGCGAGGTTTCCTCGGGCAGGAATTTGAGCGCCACAGATCGGCCGAGCGAGGTGTCCTCGGCCTTGTAGACCACACCCATCCCGCCGCCACCAAGCTTCTCGACAATGCGGTAGTGCGAGATGGTCTGGTCAATCATTCTGCAAAAGCCAGGCTTTCGGGTCGCTTCATCTTACGGGCGCGGCAGCGGCCAGTCAACGAATGGCGGCTCTGGGTAGTGACTGAATCTGGATCCCCCCGCCGTTTGACGCTGCTCTCCTTCTGTCTTTACACTCAAGTTAACGCCGTATGAATTCGGGCGGGTCCGTTTGCTCCACGGAGCCTCGGGATTCGGCGGCGAGTGAAAGGCGGAATGTGAGCCCCACAGAGACTAGCGACGCGGCCAAGGTCGAGGCAACGAAGATCGACGGGACGAAAACCGACGCGACGAAGAAGATCGACGCGACGAAGACGGAAGCGACTAAGAAAGACATTAAGCGGGAGATCTCCGTCGAGATCCCAGCCGCCGAAGTTACCCGCGAAACCGAGTTGCAGATTCAGCGCTATCAGAAGAGTGCGCGGCTGCCGGGGTTTCGGGCGGGGCATGTGCCGGCTTCCATCATCCGGCAGCGTTTTGGGGATGGGCTCAAGAACGATGTGGTCGAGGCTCTGGTCCCAAAATACTTCCGCAAGGAAGCTGAGAAACAAGGTCTGATTCCGATTTCGCAGCCCCGCGTCACCGATCTGCAGATGGAAGCCGGAGAGCCGTTGCGCTTCAAGGCCAGTTTTGAAGTGCTGCCTGAGATTCAGGTGGAAGGCTACAAAGATCTGCGCGCCGACAAGCCGGAGATTGCCGTCACCGACGAGGAAGTCGGGCAGGCGCTTACCAGCCTGCGTGAGCAGCACGCCACCTACACCACCGTGGAAGGACGTACCCTCGCCGAGGGCGACTTTGCCCAGGCGTCGATGGATGGAAAGCCCAAAGACGGCAAGGATGTCGCGGACGCCAAGGCCAATCCCGTACACATGGACGACGTGCTGATCGAGATTGGCGGCAAGAACACCGTGCCGGAGTTTACCGAGCACCTCACCGGCGCTTCCGCTGGCGACGAGCGTACTTTCGACGTGAGCTATGCCGAAGACATTTCCGACAAGCGGCTGGCGGGCAAGACTTTTGTCTACACGGTGAAGGTGAATGGCATCAAGCAAAAAAGCCTGCCCGAGCTCAACGATGACTTCGCCAAGGAGTTGGGCGAGTTCACCAGCCTGGACCAGGTTCGCAAACAGATTCGCGAGAACATGGATGCCGAAAAGCGGCATACGGCGGAACATGCGGCGAAAGACAAGCTGGTGGCCGAACTGGTGAAGCGCAACGATTTCGAAGTGCCGGAGTCTTTAGTGGACCGGCAGATTGATCTGCGCCTGGAGCGCGGCCTACGAGCTCTGGCAGCGCAAGGCATGAAGATGGAAGACCTGAAGAAGATGGATCTGCCCCGCCTTCGGGCCGGCCAACGGGAACAGGCGGTACACGATGTGAAGTCTTCCCTGCTGCTGGAGCGCATCGCGGACCTGGAGAAAATCGAGGTCAGCGGCGAGGAAGTGAACCGGGAGGTGGAAGCTCTGGCTCGACAGTCGAAACAGACGTCCGAAGCGGTGCGGGCGCGTTTGACAGAGGATGGGGGCCTCGATAGAATCCGAATTAGAATCCGCAGCGAGAAGACCCTCGACTTTCTGTATCACCAGTCCGCGTAGTTATTTAGATAAAGCCGCGGACCACTTTCAACCCTCCCCGAGAAACGAAAAACGTTACTACGGGGCGGAGTGTGGCAGGTCCGGTGACAGGTCCGGTAGACAATGAAGCAAAACGATCCGCAAATGATGCTGGTACCGATGGTCATTGAGCAGACCGGGCGGGGCGAACGCGCCTACGATATTTATTCCCGGCTGCTCCGCGATAACATTATTTTCATCGGCACGCCGATTGACGACAACATCGCCAATCTGGTGATTGCCCAGATGCTGTTTCTGGCGCAGGAAGATCCCGAGAAAGACATTCAGCTTTACGTCAACTCTCCGGGCGGCTCGATCACGGCCGGCATGGCCATCTACGACACCATGCAGTACGTGAAGAACGATGTCATGACGCTGTGCGTGGGCCAGGCGGCCTCGATGGCGGCATTGCTGTTGGCGGCCGGGGAGCCCAAGAAGCGGCTGGCATTGCCCAATTCGCGCATCCTCATCCATCAGCCCTCGATGGGAGGATTGTCGGGTCAAGCGACCGACATTGACATCCACGCGCGCGAAATCCTGCGCATGCGGGAGATTACCAATCAGTTGCTCTCCAAGCACACCGGACAGAAGCTCGACAAGGTGGAAAAGGACGTAGAGCGCGATTTCATCATGAATGCGCAGCAGGCGAAGGAGTATGGAATCATAGACGATATCATCTACAAGACCGGAAAAGCGGTATGATCTGCCTTCGCGCTTGAATAGTATCGAGTAGAAAAGGAGTAGAGCCGAGTGAAAACCAAGTCGGGCTCCGACGAGATTCTGCGCTGTTCGTTCTGCCACAAGTCGCAGGATGCCGTAGCCAAACTCATTTCGTCGCCCAGCGACTATCCCCGCGCCTATATTTGCGATGAGTGCGTGGCGGTATGCAACTCCATCCTGGAAGACGACCGCACGGCCACTCCCCAAACCGCCGCGCCCAATCAACTGCCCAAGCCGCAGGAGGTCAAGACCTTCCTCGACGAATATGTCATCGGGCAGGAGCAGACCAAAAAGAAGCTGGCGGTCGCGGTTTACAACCACTACAAGCGCATCTTCATGAACCGGCAGAAGACCGGCGACGGCATCGAGCTGAGCAAGTCGAACATCATGCTCATCGGTCCCACCGGCACCGGCAAGACGCTGCTGGCGCAGACCCTGGCCCGCATGCTCGACGTGCCCTTCGCCATCGTCGATGCCACCACCCTCACCGAAGCCGGCTACGTGGGCGAGGATGTCGAGAACATCATCCTCAAACTGCTGCAGGCGGCCGAGGGCGATGTGAGCCGCGCCCAGACCGGCATCATCTACATCGATGAGATCGACAAGATCGGCCGCAAGGACGAGAATCCGTCCATCACGCGCGACGTCTCCGGCGAAGGCGTGCAGCAGGCCCTGCTGAAGATTCTGGAAGGAACCATTGCCAACGTTCCGCCGCAGGGCGGACGCAAGCATCCCCATCAGGAATTCACTCCCGTCGACACCACCAACATCCTCTTCATCTGCGGAGGAGCGTTCGTGGGCCTGGAAAAGATCGTCGGAAGGCGTGTCGGGAAAAAGTCGCTCGGCTTCCGCAGCGGCGAAGAAGCGGAAAAGGAAGACATTTCCGCCTCGCGCAAGCGCAACTTCGAACTGCTGAGCGAAATCCAGCCGGAAGACCTGATCAAGTTTGGCCTGATTCCCGAATTCGTCGGACGCCTGCCCGTCATCGGCATGCTCGAAGATCTGGACGAATTTGCGCTGATCGAGATCCTCACCCGCCCCAAGAATGCCATCGTCAAGCAGTACCAGCGCCTGTTCGAGTTCGAGAATGTGCGCTTGAAGTTCAGCGATGACGCGCTGCGCGCCATCGCCCGCCAGGCCATGGCCCGCAAAGTGGGCGCTCGCGGGCTCCGCATGATTCTGGAAGAGCTTATGCTCGACCTGATGTTCCACCTGCCCAGCCAGAAGAAATTGAAGGAGTTTGAGGTCACGCGGGAGATGGTGGAAAAACGCAGCGCTTCCGTGGCCACGCTGGAGAAGGCCGGGTAGTAAAAGAGGAGTAAACTGGTAGTGGACCGATAGGCGGTGGAAGCGCACTGCGACTGTCATTCGGCAGGAATCATTCGGCGCGAATCATTCGGCAGAAATCCGGGGAGATTGAGTGACCACATCCAAGGAAAAATTCGAGACCAAGAAGCTGCCCATGATGCCCATCCGGGACGTGGTCATCTTTCCTTTCATGATGACGCCGTTCGTGGTGGGCCGCGAGTCCAGCGTGCGCGCCCTGGAAGAGGCGCTGGCCGCGGACAAGAAAATCTTCCTGGCCACCCAGCACGATGCCTCCATCGACGAACCCAAGTCCAACGAAATCTATCAGGTCGGCACCATCGTCAACATCGTGCAGAGCCTCAAGCTGCCCGATGGCAACATTAAGGTTCTGGTGGAAGGCATTGAGCGCGGCCGGCTTCTCCAGGCCACCGACGCGGATGGCTACATGCAGGCTTCGGTGCGGGTGGCTCGCTATCCGGTCGAGATGAACCAGCAGATCGAAGCCGGCATGCAGCGCGTGACCACGCTGTTTGAGCAGTATGTGAAGCTTTGCCAGGCGCTGAACTACGAGACCATGATCTCGGCGGTGCGCATGGAAGATCCGGCCAAGCTCACCGACATCATCGCCGCCAACCTGCAGCTTTCCATCGAGGAGAAACAGGAGCTGCTGGAAATCTTCGATCCTTCGGAACGCTTGAACCGGATCGCCGATGTGCTCGACGTCGAAATCGAAAAACTTAATGTGGACCGCACCATCCAATCGCGGGTAAAGCGGCAGATGGAGAAAGCGCAGAAAGAGTACTACCTCAACGAGAAGATCAAGGCCATTCAGAAGGAACTCGGCCGCGGCGAGAAAAGCGAGTTCGACGAACTAAAGAAAAAGGTCGAAGCCGCCGGCATGCCCAAAGACGTCAAAGACAAGGCCCTGCAGGAACTGAAGAAACTGGAAGCGATGCCGCCCATGTCGGCCGAATCCACGGTTTCGCGCAACTACCTCGATTGGCTGCTGGCAGTACCGTGGAAGAAGCGTTCCAAGGAAATCCGTAATATCTCGCGCGCCGAAAAGATTCTCAACGAAGATCATTACGGCCTGGAGAAAATCAAGGAGCGCATCCTCGAATTCCTCGCCGTGCGCCAGTTAGTGAAGAATCCCAAGGGCTCGATCCTGTGCTTTGTCGGACCTCCGGGCGTGGGCAA
>PKVW01000051.1:0-10486 GCA_003131585.1 Acidobacteriaceae bacterium | reverse complement strand
GGCCAGATCATTCAGATGATGAAGAAGGCGGGCACCAAGAACCCGGTCTTCATGCTCGACGAAGTCGACAAGATGTCGATGGACTTCCGCGGCGACCCCTCGGCGGCGCTGCTTGAAGTGCTCGATCCCGAGCAGAACTTCATGTTCGTCGACCACTACCTCGATGTCGAGTATGACCTGTCGCAGGTTTTCTTCGTGGCCACCGCCAACGTAATGCACACCATTCCTCCCGCACTGCAGGATCGCATGGAAGTGCTGCGGCTGCATGGCTATACCGAGCAGGAAAAACTGGAGATCGCGAAGCAATTCCTGGTCAAAAAGCAGATGCTGCAGGCCGGACTGTCGGAAAAGAACGTGAAGTTCGCCGATGACGCCATCACCACACTCATCCGCGCCTACACCCGCGAAGCCGGGGTGCGCAATCTGGAGCGCGAAATCGGCAACGTCTGCCGCAAAGTCGCGCGCAAGGTGGTCAAGGAAGGCGAAAACTATACCATCGCAGTGACTGGCGCGAATGTTACCGACCTGCTGGGCGTCATCAAGTTCCGCGACACGCTGGCCCACGAAAAGAGCGAAGTGGGATTGGTCACCGGCCTGGCCTGGACCGAGGTTGGCGGCTCCATCCTCAGCACCGAGGCCACGGTGGTCGATGGCAAGGGCAAGCTCACGCTGACCGGCAAGCTGGGCGACGTCATGCAGGAGTCGGCGCAAGCGGCGCTGTCGTATATCCGCTCGCGGGCGCATCGTCTCGGCCTGACTCGCGATTTCTATCGCAACCTCGACCTGCACGTGCACGTGCCGGAAGGCGCCATCCCGAAAGACGGGCCATCGGCTGGCATTACCATTGCCACCGCGATCGCCAGCGCGCTCAGCAAGATTCCGGTACGGCGCGATCTCGCCATGACCGGAGAAATCACGCTGCGCGGCAAAGTCCTCCCCATCGGCGGTCTTAAGGAAAAGCTGCTGGCCGCGCACCGCGCCGGACTGTTCGAGATCATCCTGCCCCGGGACAACGAAAAAGACGTCGCCGAGGTTCCCGAGAACCTGCGCAACGCCATGAAACTGCACTTCGTGGATACCATGGACCAGGTGCTGCAAATTGCGCTGGAATCTCCGCTGCCCACGCTCCGCGAGGAAGAAACCACGCAGCCACTCGCCCCTCTGACTTCGAGCACCGGGGATAGTCCGGCGGCGCGTCAGTAGGAGAACGGTTCTCAGTTCTCAGGTCCTTAGCTCTCTATCTTCTTTCGGGAGTGGGCCGTTTGAAATCCGTTGGGGCTGAGAGGCGAGGGCAGGCAGCATGACTCCTAAAGGGCTGATCGCCATCGGACTAGCTTGGCTTGTAGCTGTCGTGCTATGGGTTTGCTTTTTCGATAGATCGTTCTCCTACGTGTGGATGGCTCCGAACGTCTCCAAGCAGGCGGCTCTGATTTTTGGCATCTACCTCTCCATGGTCGTGTACCTGGTTTTCTTGATCGGCTGGCTAGCACCACTCGGACTTGGAATTTACGGACTCGTGAGGCATCGCTAAAATTCAAGAACACCCACTCCCCTCATTTCTGCCTGCTTGCATGTTTCCGCTGCCGCATTGCACAATGGACTTCGAAGACGTTTTGCCCAGCCGACGCGAAGTATGATCCAACGAGACGGCGTGCCGCATCTGTGAAGCCATGAAAAGGCACGGGAAATCTTGAAGATGTCCACACCCAATCAAAGTCAGATTGCTTTTGAAAACCGGCCGGAGTTGCCAACCGAACAAGCTCAACCCCGAACAACAGGAATCCTCCCCTCGCAGGAAATCAGCAACCTGATCGCCCGGGGAAACGTTGCCGCCACGCCCGCAATCAACCCGGACCACATCCAGCCGGCGAGTCTCGATTTGCGGCTGGGCGACATGGCGCACCGCGTGCGCGCGAGTTTTCTGCCCGGCCCCAAGAGCACGGTCGAAGCCAAAATCAAAGAGCTGCGGATGACGCGGGTGGATCTGACCGGCTCCGCCGTATTCGAAAAAGACTGTGTCTACATCGTGCCGCTGATCGAGGAACTGAAGCTGCCGGAAAATATCTCCGGCAAGGCCAACCCGAAGAGCACGACCGGCCGCCTCGACATTTTCACCCGCCTGATCACTGACTACGGCACCGAGTTTGACCGCGTGCCTCCGGGATACAAGGGCAAACTGTACGCCGAAGTTGTTTCCCGTACATTTACTGTTGCCATCCGGGCGGGGATGAGGCTCAGCCAGTTGCGGTTTGTGCAAGGAAATCCAGTCGCCGGCGACCGCACGATCCGAGAGTTGAATCAAGAAGAACCGCTGATCTACATGGACGAAGAAGACAGCCCGGGCAAAGCGCGGCTTCACCGGGGCCTGAGAATCACGGTCAATCTGGAAGGCGCAGAAGCGGGCGAAGTCATTGCCTACAAGGCCAAGCGGTATGCTCCGGCAATCGAACTGGACCGGATTGACTTTTATCCGACGGAGGAGTTCTGGGAAGTTCGTCATCAGAATGCCAACAGGAACCTGATCCTCGAACCCGGGGACTTCTATATTCTTGCCTCCAGAGAAAGGGTGCGCGTTCCTCCGGACTTTGCGGCGGAGATGGTTCCCTTTGATCCGTCGGATGGCGAGTTTCGGATTCATTACGCGGGGTTCTTCGATCCTGGTTTTGGGTATGGTTCCAGCGACATCAAGGGAACCCGCGCCGTGCTTGAAGTTCGAGCCCATGAGGTTCCGTTCCTGATCGAACACGGGCAGTTGGTGGGCCGGCTGAACTATATGCCTCTGCTGTCGCGGCCGGACAAGATCTATGGCACGAACATAGGATCGTCCTACCAGCATCAGGCGCTCACCCTGAGCAAGCAGTTTCGTCGCGAAGGCGGGCGCTGACTCTTGCCGATCGCGTGCGGACCCTCGAGAGCTGGTTTCGCCGCTCGAATACAAAGAACTCACCGTGGCTTAGGCTTTATTTCAATTCGATCTTTGGCGAAGGTATCTCCCGTAAATAACCGAATGTACTTCGCGCGTCCATCTTTAGACATATCCTTCGGAACGATGTAACCTGCCTTTCGTGGTGATTCAAAAAACCAACCGGCGTGCCCCCACACAAAGTGAACTATGTATGTCTGAATTTCGCATTGCGGGCAGTCGATAAAGATACTTCCTGTTAGTTCGTCGCCATCCGCGATCTGTCCATTTCCATCCGAAACCTTTTGGATTCGTGGGAGATCCAGTAGATAAGATGCGCTCTCTGAGCGCGGTTTGATATAACCGATCGACTGGGTAGCGAATCCAAAATAGCTCAAGTCTGACGTTCTAAGCGCAATCACGCCCCAGATCACACCGTCCGCGATGCGTTCGGACGAGTTAGAGATAACAAGACTTGGAGACTGTGCGTCATAAAATGTTGCCGATAGCTGGATCGGGCTTTCGCCCTGTCGATCTAGTTGATTTGGTGGGACCGCGCCACCTGCTTTGGGTGGGATAGGGGTTGCCTTTGGTGTGCGGCTATACGCAAAGGGCGGCGGAGTCGGCCAAGCGCGCTGCACAACTGGCGCGAAAGGCCTGTACTTATAGGCAAGATCGATCATTACCATTTCAATCCCAAGTAAATAAAGCACCGTTATGATTACAGCCGCCAACGTAAACGGTATCCATGCCAACCGTCCCAATGCGCGCCACGCTTTGGCAAACATCCCTTTTGATGGAACAACGATAAACTCCCACGTAAGGTGCAGGAGTACTACCAGCGCAATCCAAGGGACCGCTGCATCGAATACTTCGGGATACTGAACAAATAGCGAGCCCAGTATGATTGGGACGCCAAGTATTTCGACCAGAAACTTCCGCAATCTTTTCATGCCCGACATTGTCCCCCTTTTCCGATGGCCGGGGGAAGGCTACGCTCTCTGGGTTTGTTTTAGGGAGGGATCTCAAAAAAGCGCTCACTACCGGCTCTTTCCGCCGACTTGCCAATCTGTTCTCCCGCGTTGCAAACTTGAGCATGAGGGTTATGGCCCGATTTCTGGCGGCGGCCACCGATGCCGCTCACTTCCCCGCTCCCAGCTTGCCGGAGGTCGCTTTTCTCGGCCGCTCGAATGTGGGCAAGTCCAGCGTGATCAACACACTGGTGGATGCCAAGCTGGCTCGCACCAGTTCCACGCCGGGGCGCACCCGCAGCATCAATTTCTTCGAAGTGCGCTGGCCGGGAAAGCCGCGACCGGAGGTCATCTTCGCCGACCTGCCCGGCTATGGCTATGCCAAGCTCTCGCGCGAGATTTCACAGGAGTGGCCCAAGTTCATCGAGCCCTATCTCGGCGCCCGCCCTACGCTGGCATTATGTCTGGCGCTGGTGGACGTGAACGTTCCTCCGCAAGATAGCGACCGCCAACTCCTGGACTTTCTGAATGCCTCGGGACGCGATTTTCTCCTGATCGCAACCAAGAGCGACCGGCTCTCCAACAATCAACTGCGCAACGCGCTGAAAAGCCTGACGGAGGCATATCCCATCGCGCCGGTGATTCCCTTCTCGGCGAAAACCGGAGCCGGGCGGGACGAGGTGTGGAAGAAGATCCGGCAGTCCGTGGCCGAATTCCCTGCCGCCGCGCTCCAATCCTGAACTTCTCTAGCTAGGCCGCTGCCCCCAAAACGCGTCGTATGTAGACGCCCAGCGAATCGAAGTGTTCGACGTCGTTCGTACTGTGGTGCGTTTCCATCCTGTTCCTCACATCGCGTTACCTTGGTTTTCGTGCGCGCGCCGCTTGCCCGCCCAAAGGATTCCCGCGATTGGTTATGATTGAAAGTATATGGCGGTTTACCTCATCACAGGCATCGGCGGCTTTATTGGATCGTCTTTGGCGCGAGAACTACTGCGCCGCGGCGAGCAGGTTCGCGGAGTGGACAATTTTTCCACCGGCAGGCGGGAGAACCTTTCCCAAATCCTGGGGCAGATCGACTTTCGTGAGGCGGACATCCTCGATCTCGATGCGATGAATCGGGCCTGTACCGGCGTGGACTATGTTTTGCACCAAGCCGCGATCCCGTCTGTACCAAAGTCGGTGCTGGATCCCATCGCCAGCAACCAGGCGAACGTGGATGGCACGGTGAACGTGCTGGTCGCAGCTCGCGACGCCCGGGTGAAGCGGGTGGTCTACGCGGCGTCATCCTCAGCCTATGGCGATACTCCGACATTGCCCAAACACGAGCGCATGACGCCGGATCCGATTTCGCCTTATGCCGTGGCCAAGCTGGCGAGCGAGCGCTACATGATCTCGTTTTACCGCTGCTACGGATTGGAGACGGTGGCGCTGCGCTACTTTAATATTTTTGGTCCGCGGCAGGATCCGTCTTCGCCCTACTCCGGCGTGCTGGCGAAGTTCATCACGCTTATGCTGAGCGGCCAGCCGCCCACGATGTTTGGCGACGGCGAGCAGAGCCGGGATTTCACCTACATCGACAACGCCGTCGAGGCCAACCTGCTGGCCTGCAAAGCTCCCGCGGCGCAAGTGGCCGGCAAGGTATTCAACGTGGCGACGGGACGACGGGTCACGCTCAACGAGACTTTTAAACTCCTGCAGGCACTCACCTCGTACTCCGGCTCTCCCATCTATGGCGCGGAACGCGGCGGCGACATCAAGCATTCGCTGGCCGATATTTCCTCGGCGGCAGAGCATCTCGGCTATAAACCCCAGGTGGACTTTGAAGATGGCCTGCGCCGCACGGTGGAGTGGTACAAGAGCTGTCAGCTCTCAGCTGTCAGCCGTCAGTGAANNAAAGCCGAAGCCCGAAGCCCGCATTACGTTAGTGATCTACGTTGAGATTACCGAGGTGAGTAGAGTGAAGGCATGACACTCTCGTCGATGGTCGTTTCGCGCGATTGGCAGGAAGTCAGTGTTCTGGAATGCATTCTTGGCGGCTTGCACATGGATGTTGCCGTCGAGACCGAACCGCAACGTGCTCTCTCCCGGCTCACGAAATCCAAAGTCGATGCCCTTATTGTTGACTGTGATCTGAATGGCACGGGGCAGTTCTTTCGCGAACTGCAGCGGGAAGCGCCGCGCGTGAGTACAGTACCGCTGGTGATCATGGGCGGTCCGAAGGGGAAGCGCGACATGGAGGGGACCGGCGCGATGTTTGCCTTCGATAAGCCGATTTCCGTGGAACAGGCGGTGCGCACGCTCTCCGCCGCGCGCAACATGATTCTTGACGGACGCTTGCGTTATCACCGGGCCGGGCTGGAAGTGCCCGTGACTCTGAGTGACCGCCATCGGAAGCGGGCCGGGGGCCGGCTCATCAATCTAAGCCAGGGCGGCTTGCAGGTTCGCGTCGAAGCTGGCTTCGATACGAGTGAGGCGTCGCGCGTGTCTTTCGCGCTGCCTGGAACGAAGCGCGGGGTGAATGCTCAAGTGGAGATAGCCTGGTCCGACAACCGCGGAAACGTTGGCATCCGCTTTGTGAAGATGGCGTCGCAGATGAAACACACGTTGCGGCTTTGGCTGGCGCAGCAGTATTTCGCGAACTAAGGGGAAGCAGTTCTCAGTTCTCAGTTCTCAGTTCTCAGTTCCCAGTCATTGGTTCTCAGTTCTCGATTTTTCGGAGTCGGCGTCGGGTTTAGCGGAAGCGGCCTGCGCCCTCACTTTCCTCTTCCTCTTCAAGGCCGGAAGCCGATTGGGCTACACGAGCGCCCACACTCGCTCCTCCAAACACAGCAAACAGGCTCCAGTAGGCAGCGGCGACGAAAACCGCAGCCGCCGAGGCCGTTCCCAGGGTAAGGGGCCATGGCGGAAGCTCGTGCGCAATGGAGAGAAAAATCAGAGCGAACACCAGCAGGGCCGCGGTCACGACCAGACTATCCACCAGCCACGCGAGGGTGCGCCCGGAGAGCGGCCGGGAAAGCCAGTTCAGTTGGGCACGGGGCTCGTAAGCCGCATCTGCAAGATCTTCTTCGCGGTGCGGGACTTGTGCTTCGTCCCGCCCGGCAGTGCGTGGCTCCAGCCGGATCGCCGGGCGCTGCGCAGCCGACAGAGTCAGCCCGTCGTTTTCCTCCGGAACATCCTCTTCGCCAGCATTCTCTTCACCAGCATTCTCTTCACCGGCATTCCCTTCGCGAGCATTCTCTTCGCCAGCATTAGACACGACAGAAGCCCCGAAGATGGACCGGGAATGGGCCGCATCGCGGGCGATAGCATCCAGAAGGCTGGAAAAGATCCACTCGTTGATTTGATGACCGGTGCGCGCGGGCAAGTCTACGAAGCGGATGCCAGACTGTCCCGAAGAGCTGGCCCAGCAGACCTGGCCGTAGGTTTCCACGCGCAAGCGGGGAAATCTCAACTCAAAGCACAGGCGGACGCGCTGTTGCAGGCACAGCGGGGCGACGGCCTGCACGGCCACACCCTCGTGGTTCAGGTTGCGGATGATTCCACCGTTGGCCTCATCGAGCGTGATGTAGGTCAACGTGCGCAGTTCATGCCGGTAGTGGGTGCGCGCTTGCCGCGCGGGAAAAGATACTGACTGCATAGTCTCCGCCAGGAACGGCTCAGACGGGGCCCGTTTGGTGCGATTCTAGTTTCTGGTCGACGGCGGCTGGGAGTAACTGGGCGGGTTCGGGGCATCGCGGAAGGCGGTGCTTCCGGCGGTGCTTACTGCGGTGCTTACCTGCTGTGCTTACTAAAGACCGTGGCCAAAAGGACCTATCCGCATCGTTGCAAGTGGGCGAAATCCCCCTAACTTACTGTTAAACTCAGCAAAAACCGGGTTAGGATGGACCTACATCCGCGCCCCGGGAGCGGCGGAAACAGGCTACGCCAAGTGGTTAATTGACAGGCCTTCTTGGGATGGCCACACTCGCAACACCGGGAATTGGCCGGTTCGCAATATAATGGCAACGATTCCCACCAAACCGGCAATCGACACTGGCCCCGGACTGCCGGGCGCGCGGGCGCCCTCGTGGCCGCTGGAGCGCGGCCCCTCTGCGCCGGGACAAGGCACTTCCTATACAGGCGCTTCTCGGGAAGTTGCTCCTTACAAAGGGCGGCAGTGGCGGCCTTCGGGACGCGATGCCCTGCAGGCGCTTTTGGCATTCTCGGCGCTGCATCAGCAGGTGCGGCAGCGGCGGGCGCTGGCCTCGCAGCGCAACGGATTCGAGATTGTGCGTCCCGCCGAGTTCGAGCCGGCAGAGCAATTCGTTCTGGATGAAGTGCTGCAGTTGGTAGCGGAACGGGCCATTGCCATCACCGGGGCGGACGGTTTGGGAATCGCCCTGGCCGAGAACAACGAGATTGTCTTGCGGGCTTCGGCGGGCACGATCAAGCCGGATGTGGGCGCGCGCATCCAGCGGGACTCGGCTTTCTCCGGAGCATGTTTCCGCACGGCGCAGATTATCCGCTGCGACGATACGGAGACCGACGAGCGCGTAAACCTGCACGCGTGCCGGCAGTTGGGCGCGCGGTCCATGGTGGCCGTGCCGCTGTGCGGCCGGCGGCGCGTGATCGGGTTACTGGAAGCGTTCTCGGCCGAGCCCTTCGGATTCAACGACAGCGATGTGGGCAGCCTGGAACTGCTGGCCGAGCTGATTCTTGCCGCTCTCAAACCTGAGGACGAAGACCGTTTCGCGGAATCGGCGCAAGTGGCGGAGGCGGAATTGGCCGCGCCCGCGCTCACGTCGCCGGCGGCTCCGCCGATTGAAAAAACGTCTTCTGAGAAAGTCGCTGCGGTGGTTGAGCCCGTCCCGCAAGTTGACCACGAAGTTCCGGCAGCGTCCGCGCAGTCCGCAACGGCAAGCGTAGCGCCTATGCCGGTAGCGCCGGCGCCAGAGACTGAACCGGAGCGCGCATTCGAAGAAACACTTACCCCCGCAGCCGCCCGGGATTCTGGGCCTTCTGCCGGTCACCATCCCGGAATCGCGCTGGTATTGGCGCTAGTGGTGGTCTCGGCGCTGCTGGCCGGAGGGTTATGGTGGAAGCTGAAAAATGCGCAGCTCGGCGAGGGATTGGTTCGACCTGAACAGACGATCACGAAGCCGGTAGCGGCGAAGCGACCGGCGGCGTCGGTCACTCCATCTTCCGTCACTGCTTCTTCGGCCACTCCCTCGAGCGCAACCACGGATGGGCAACTGAATTCAGCGGTCAATTCCGGGGCGGCGGCGGAGGGGAACATCCCGGCTGAACCCGGCAGCGGGAGCGTCACGCCGCAGGAGCTGTCGAAGCTGCCACGTATCACCGGGATCCGGCATTGGTCTTCCGCCGATTCCAGCACGGTTGTGCTCGACCTTCAGGATCAAGTGCAATACGAGGCGCATCGCCTCACCTCTCCCGATCGGATTTACTTTGATCTGCACGATACCTCGTTGGCTCCCGGGATGGAAGGAAAGACCATCGAAGTCGGCGATGCGCTGCTGGCGCGGGTTCGGGTGGCGCAGCCGATCTCCGGTTTGACCCGCGTGGTGCTCGAGACCAAAGGCAACTCGAATTTTTCCGTCAGCCTGGAGCCGAATCCCTACCGCCTGGTGGTCGAGGTGCGAAAGCTGGGCGCGGGCAGCAAGGCTCAGGTGAACCTTTTCCCGGGAGTCTCGGAACCCCAGCGAGAGAAGCTGGCTATCGTGGTTCCTCCGCCCACGCGCGAAGACCTGCAACTGCGCGCCCGGCTGCCGAAGATGCGCATTGTAGTGGATGCGGGCCACGGCGGGTGGGATTTGGGAACGGTCGGGCGGCGCGGCTTGCTGGAAAAAGACCTGGTGCTGGAGATTGCCCAGAGATTGGGCAAACTGCTCGCGAGCCGCTTGGGCGCGGACGTCA
Organism: Acidobacteriaceae bacterium; assembly: GCA_003131585.1. Lineage (GTDB taxonomy): Bacteria > Acidobacteriota > Terriglobia > Terriglobales > Acidobacteriaceae > Sulfotelmatobacter. The sequence continues at coordinate 700 of PKVW01000051.1, read as the reverse complement.
TTCTCACCCGGAACGACGACAGCTACATTCCGCTCGACGAACGTGCGGGGATGGCGAACCAGGCGCAGGCGGATCTATTTGTCTCGGTCCACGCGAACTATAGCGACCTGCCCTCGGCGCGTGGCGTGGAAACCTACTACACGAACTTCTTCTCGTCGCCGAATACGAAAGACCTTGAAGTGCGGGACAATGAAGTACGGGGAAATGAAGTACGGGAAAGTGAGTTGCGGGAAAGTGAGACGCGGCCGAACGGATCGGTCGGCAAGAATGCGGTCACCGCGGAACTTTCGCCCGAGGACTTGCACGAGAGGATCGAACAGTCACGCCGCCTTGCGGCCAGCGTGCAACGCTCGCTCTACGGAACTTTGTCCGCGCAAAATCCCGGCCTGCGCGACCGCGGCGTGAAAGAGGCGTCATACGTGGTTCTTACCGAGACCGCAATGCCCGGCATTCTGGCGGAAGTATCCTTCGTCAGCAGTCCCACCGACGAGCAGAAACTGCGCAGCGACGGCTATCGCGAGCAGATCGCCGAAGCTCTGTATAAGGGCATCGCGCGCTACGCAGCCAGCTCGCGCGGCGTTAAGGTGGCCAGCGCTGCGAAGTAGGAGCGAGTTGCGAGTACCGAGAGAAACCGGGAAGGGCACGACTTCCACAGGCTGCGGAAAAACTCGCAAATCGGTGAAGTACCGTGGAAGAGCGG
>PKVW01000007.1:42135-74117 GCA_003131585.1 Acidobacteriaceae bacterium | reverse complement strand
TTCAGCACTCTGTAAAGCCGTGCCGCCCAGAGCCAACAGACACGCGGGCTTCAGCCCCTGAGGGACGTCTTCTTTCCCTCCGGGAACATTCTGCGACACCGTTCCAGGCTGCCTCGCCGGTGGGCAGCTTTCATCCGCTTTTCTGTCATGTCGTAAATCTCTTCTACTTGTCGGCAGTGCGCTTGCGGGCTGGCCGCGCCTTGATTTCCTTCAGGCGGTGGCTGGCGCTGGAATCGAGATCGAAATCGTAAAACCGCTTCAACTCCTGAATGCGTTCGAGCGAGGCCGGGTTGAATGGCGTCTTCCCATCGAAAGCATGGAGCACGATGCCCTCCAAAAGATCGCCGAGCGTCATGTCGTGATACTCGGCAAAAGCCTTGAGGACTTTGAGCAGGCGCTTCTCCATGCGCACGCCGGTCTGGACGCGCTCCACCAACAGCTCTCGGTCGTCGGTCATGTGTACCAATGTACCATAATATCTAGGTACGTGGCAACCAGCTCTTGATTCCGGCCGCTAAGGCGCACGTCCGGGCGCGGGTTGTTTATAATCGCGTTTCATCGTCTACCGCGCCGCAAGGCGTAATCCCCAGTCAAAGGACTTTCTTGGCATTCGACGACAACATTTACGACCTGCGGCGCCAGAAGCTGAAACAAATCGAGGCGCTTGGCCAAACCGCGTACCGGAGCAAGTACGAACTCACGCATACGATCCCGCAGATTCTGGCGGACTACTCGGACAAGACTGCGGAGCAACTGGAGAGTCCGCGGGTCAACGTGCGCGTGGCCGGGCGGATCATGGCGATTCGACTGATGGGGAAGGCCGGATTCGGCCACGTGCAACAAGGTGGAAAGCGACTGCAGATTTACGTGAAGAAAGATGCGGTCGGCGACAAGGGTTTTGAGTTGTACAAGCTGCTCGATCTCGGCGACCACATCGGCGTCAGCGGCTATTTGTTTCGCACGCGCACCGGCGAACTGACGATCCATGTGGAGGAGATTACCTTTCTCAGCAAAGACCTGCTGCCGCTGCCCGAGAAGTGGCACGGGCTCACCGACGTGGAACTGCGCTACCGGCAGCGCTATGTCGATCTGGTGGTGAATCCCGAGGTACGGGAAGTTTTTCTGAAGCGCAGCAAGCTGGTGCAGTCGCTGCGATGCACGCTCGAAGCGCACGGATTTGTCGAAGTCGAGACGCCGATGATGCAGCCCATTGCGGGCGGGGCGGTGGCGCGGCCGTTTGTAACGCACCACAACACGCTCGATATGGATTTGTACCTGCGCATCGCGCCGGAACTTTATTTGAAGCGGCTAGTCGTGGGCGGATTCGACCGCGTGTATGAAATCAACCGCAACTTCCGCAACGAAGGCATCTCGACCCAGCACAATCCCGAGTTCACGATGCTNNACCGCAACTTCCGCAACGAAGGGCTGGGCTGGCGATGGAATCCTGAGTTCACTATGCTGGAGTTTTATCAAGCTTATACCGACTATCAGGGAGTCATGGATCTCACGCAGGAATTGATCACGCAGGCGGCGAAGGATGTGACTGGTGGAACGAAAACGAAATGGGGCGATCACGAGATTGACTGGGCCAACTGGCAACGCATGACAATGCGCGAGGCAATCATTGAATTCTGGCCTCCGCAAGCCGGGCCTGCGCCAAGTCTTACGGAGTTCTCTAATGTTGATGCCTTCGTTCAGCGCCTTAAATACGCTGTGGATTCGCTCCAGCAAGCTATGGGCAATGCTCCTGGTACTGTGTCCGGCGAGGAATGGGAGCGTCTGACTTTCCGCAAGGTGACTTTCAAGCATATTGCGCAAGCATTAGAAACGGGCAGAAATATCGGCAAAACAATCGCCCATGTCTTCGAGTCCGTCGCGGAAGAACGGCTTGTGCAGCCGACGATCATCTACGAGTTTCCTACCGCGGTGTCACCGCTGTCGAAGCAGAAGCCGGATGAGCCCGACTGGACGGAGCGTTTCGAAATCTTCGCGGGGCAGATGGAGATCTCGAACGGCTTTAGCGAACTCAACGATCCAGAAGATCAGCGGCGGCGCTTTGAGGCGCAGTTGAAGGAACGCGAGCGCGGCGACGACGAAGCGCACCAGATGGATGAAGACTACATCCGCGCGCTGTCGTATGGAATGCCGCCGGCGGGCGGCGTCGGATTGGGAGTAGACCGCCTGTGCATGCTGCTGACCGATTCGCACACCATCCGCGACGTGATTCTGTTTCCTCTGTTGCGGCCGGAAAAGGGCGCAACCACAGAGGGCACAGAGGAGAAGCCGTAAGGAGCTTCCTGGTTGGATTTCGGGTACTAACTTCCCAGTACCCGACCATGCACTAGAAGTAGGGCAGACACGTCTTTATACTTTGTCTCAAGTATTTTGGGCGCAGTAGTGGCGGNNGGACATTGGGTCGGCAGCGCTTTGCTTTTCCTCGGCGAACCTCTACTTCGATGCTTTCCCGGAGCCGTTCTTGTTCGCTGAGGTTCGTTGCGGCTGATAGGCGGCCTTCTCGGGGCTGAAGTTGGTGCTCAGATAATCGATCAGAGCATCGCGGTCGGCGGGATCGACCACCGCGCCCCATTTCGTCATCTTGTCTACCTCTTTTGTCCACGCGGCCTTGCTGAGACGCTGCTGCAGGATGATGCGCGCCTCGTGGCATTCCAGACATGCGGTGGTGGCCTTTGCCTGCATTGGCGCCGCAGGTAGATCCGCGGTCAGGTTTGGCTGAACGGGATTCTGAGCCAGCGCCCAGAACGGCGACGCGGCGACCATGGCCAGCAGTGCAGCGGCCGGAGCAGCCCGGCGCGTCCTTGTCAAGAACTTCTTGGCCAGAAACTTCTTGAGGAACTCTCTCCCGTTATCCGACATGGACCTTCACCTCGTCGATGGCGTTGTAGAGATAGCCGCTGGGATTCCACACCGCCGTCGCTGGTTGGGTACGCCCCTTGCTGTCCGTGGCTCGCGACAGGATGGTGTAGTCGCCACTCTTACCGGCTTTCCAGTCGTAGCTCCACAGGCGCCACGCATAGTGGGCCTGTTCGTGACCCAGCTTTGCAGAACGCCAGCTAGTGCCGCCGTCGGTGGAGATCTCCACCTTCGCGATGTCGGCTTCGCCGGCCCACGCCGCGCCGTGCACAAGCACTTTGCCAGTCTTGAAGCTGAGGCTGGCGCCGTCGCTCGGCCCGGAGATGACCGACTTCACGTTCAGTCCAGTCAGTGGATGCGTATCTTCCGGCTTCACTACATCGCCCGGTTTCGCCGGTTGGTTGGGCAGGCGGTAACCGGGACTCATGAAATTGCCGACGAATTCCGCGTCGAGCACCTTAATTTCCGTGATCCACTTGCAGGAGGCCGCGCCAATCCAGCCCGGGACGAGGGCGCGCGCCGGAAAGCCGTGATGCTTGGTAAGCGGAGATCCGTTCATGTGCGTGGCCACGAGCGTGTCGGCGTCGAGAGCCTTCTCAATCGGGATGCTGCGAATGAAGGGAGGCACTTTGCCGGGAACTTCGTCGAGTCCGCGGAACATGACGTGCTTACCGGTGGATTTCACTCCGGCGCGCTGCAACACATCGCGCAGACGTGGACCGGAAAAGCGCGCAGTGCTTACCGCGCCCTTGTCCCACTGAATACCGGGGACCTGAGGGCGCTGCAAGCCGCGGCCGTTGCCGGCGCACTCAAGCGTGTTCACGACCGAGTGTGTCTCGATCTTAGAAAGCTCGGCCAAGCTCAGCGTGAGCGGCTTCTCGACTTCTCCGCCAAGTGAGAGTCTCCAGTCGTTGGCATCGAGTTCGCTCGGTTCGTGCATGTGATTCCGCACGAAGAAGTGAGGCACCGGCGTAAGCCAGGTGTTGAAATACTCGACCGGGCTTTCGAGATCGACGAAGCGGAATGAGCGCAGAATCATGCCGTCTTCGCCGGGAAACTCCACCACTTGTCTCTGCGGGAAAGCCCAGGTCAATATGGAGGGCGCTGCGCCTGCCACAAGCGCCGCCCCGGAGATCTGCTTGAGGAAATCGCGTCTGGAGTTCATAATTTTGCAAACATACTTCGCAAACATGGTCTTGCCAGGAAACGCATGGCATCGAACAGCCTGGTCTGAATCTTGCCGTAATTTAAGTTAACACCACCGGCCCGGAAAAGGAGAGTGAGCCAAAACCGGGTCGGCGGCGGCTCTGAAGGGAAGACGCCCTTTCAGAAAGTTGAGCGGGGGTTGAACCTGGTGTTCCCGCGTCAAATACTGACGCGGGACCTTTCCAGCGCTTAGGGGAGGATGTAACGGAACGAGGTCATGACCATGCCGTCCACTCCTTCCGGCGTTCCTGAAGTTCCTACCGCTGGGACGCCAGACCAGGTCTGACGAGTGACGTAAGAGTACTGCGTGCCGAATTGGAATCTGCCCCTGGGGCCGCTGTAGAAGCGGTACCAGAAGCCGATGGTTCCCTCGATCAGAGCGCGGGTGTCGGCCGTGCAATTGGCGAGACTCGTGGGAGTGAAACCCGTATCTACAGCGGGAGGCAATTCGCTGTAGCAGCCAGAATTGTTGAAGAGCCGGGCACCATAGCCAACCTGGCCGCCAGTTTTGCCGCTTGCCTGCAACGGATCGAAGCTGACCGCCCGGCCGGCGTACTCGACTCCGGCGTAGCTGTAGATATCCAGTTTCTTGGTGTGCAACTCAAGGGTGCTCAACCCTTCGAAGTTCTTGATTAAGTGAGGTGTACCGTTGGCATTAATCGCGACATCCGACAGTCCGCCTGGGGCGTAGCGTCCGATTCCACTGCCGTCGAACCCTTTCACTCCGAAGACGATGTGTTTGTTGGCGAAAGCCCAGCGTGCGCTTGCGCCTACGCCGCCTCCGTTCTTGGAAGCGTTGTAGACTCCAAGAGCATTGACGCCCGCAACAGTGCTGCCGCCGCAAAGAGTGGAGCTGCTGGCTACCTCGCCGCAGGGAAATACGCGATCGCGGAAGCGGTCAAACAGACCAAAGATCTCGTAGTGCCCAAAGCCGGGATCAAAGGCCACTTTCGCGATGAGATCGGGCGAAGGATTAAAGGTGTAAGTCGAGGTTGAGTTGTAGCTGTTGCTTGCGCCCGCTTCGCCCAGCAGGAAATTGTCTCCATTTCCGTGGGTGGTAAGCGTGCCTTGCGCGTTTTCCATGGCGACGGCAAACGCAACCTTGTCGCCGAAGGTCTTGGCTACGCGGATTCCATACTGGCGCGCATAAACAAAGCCGACGTTATATGAGGAGTCGATCGTCTTTGGCCGTGCGTCATTGGTTCTGCCGAGGTCGTCGTCAGGGGCGATTCCGGCCCCATTTTCCGTCGCCAGGCTCCATACCTGACCGCCGACAAAGCTCCAGCCATTATCAAACTTGGCCTGGCCCCACGCCTGGCGGAGACGGAGGGTGTAACTATTGGTTGAGTTCGAGGTCGAGGTGACGCCGGCCGAGAGAAAGTCGGCCGAGACATAGCTGGAAAGATCGACGTTCTTCAGACGGCCATCGACGAAGGTGGTGATCTTAGACTGGCGGCCGGATCCGAAGAATTCCGACACCGAGCTTTGCGACGCGCCCGGCATCGTCAGGGAATTGAAGGGCGTGGACACGTCGGCGCCGAGCGCTCTCGACCGCCGCACGAATTCGGCAGCGGCGTATCCGCCCGGCGTAATGTTGATGCCTCTGAAATGGATGGTTAGCGGGCCCTCCATACGCTTGTCGTAGGTCTGCGGTTGATCGGGGTTGGAGGCTTGGGGTGAGTCCTGCAACGACAATACCGCGTTCTTCAAGGTTGGGTCGTTCGCCGTCGTATTGTTCACGGACTTCAGGCCGGCGAAGTCACTCTCCAGTTGACTCACCGTTTGCTGCTGCTGGCGCGCCTGGGCTTGCGCGGCATCCGCTTTCGCGGACGCATCGGCCGCGGTGGATTGAGCCTGCTGCGCCACTTGATCCTTGCGATGCAACTCATCCTGCAAGGTCTGAATCTGCTGCTGCTGGGCGGCGAGGGCATCTTTCAATGCCTGGACGTCGGCAGCGGTAACCGCCGGCGGCGCCGACGCGGTTGACGCCGAGGCTTGTGCCCAGGCGCCGGCGGAGAATGCCGCGAGCGTCAGAGCGGTGAGAAATGCTTTCTTAGGTGGTTTCATGGAAGTTAAATCCTCTCCTTTTGAGTTGTTGGTCAAACCATTCTTTCGGGGAGTACAGAAACTTTTCGCATCGGAGGTCGCGATTCGCGCCTTCTCAATCGTTACTATTATTACTATCAACTTACTAGTGATTCGTGAAAACAAACTTGCTTCTCTGGGTCACTAATTCTAAGTAACTGCTAAATCGGAAACCTGGGGAGGTTTTTCCTGAACTGTGTCAGACCGACGAAGTCAAACCCCACTTGTTCTGCAAATGACGTTCCATGGATTTGAACACCACGCCGTTCACGACGTAGCCGATAGCGATAATCAGAAACATCACGGCGATCACCGCGCTCATGTCGTTTAAGTCGCGTCCCATCATCAGCACTTGGCCGAGTCCCAAACTCAGATAAAGCATTTCAGCGGTGATCAGGGAGCGCCAGGCAAAAGCCCAGCCCTGCTTCAGGCCGGAAACGATGAAGGGGAGACTGGCCGGCAAGAGCACATGCCAGAACAGTTGGAATCCGCTGGCGCCGAGGTTGCGTCCGGCCATGCCGTAGATCTTGGGCATCTGTTTGCGGCCGTCTTCCATGGCCAACGTGACCGACAACAGCGATCCCATGATGACGACGAAGAGAATGGCATTTTGGCTGAGGCCAAACCAGAGCAGCGCCAGGGGCCACCAGCAGATGCTGGGCAAGCTCTGGAGGCTCACGAGCAAGCCGCCCATGGTTTCTTCGAGAAACTTGCTGCTGGCCACGCCCAGTCCGAGAATCATGCCCAGCACGACGGAAATTGCGTAACCGATTAAGACGCGCCGCATGCTGACAGCGATTGCGATCCAATAGCTGTGATCTTTGAATCCGGCATACAGCGCTTCGCCGACGCCCCACGGCGTGGGAAACAGGTAGGGCGGCCATATCTTCAACTCGGCCAGTAGCGTCCACAGACCGAGCAGTCCTGCGTAGAAAACGATCAAGCGAGCGGCGCGCTTCATTGTTGTTCCACTCCCGGTTCCACGTGGGGTTTCACGCCCACGTTGTATTCGACTTCGAGGGAGCGGTTAATTTCTTCGCGGAGCTCATCGAGAATCTCGCGGGCCGCGTGGGCGACGTGAACATCTTCCAATACCCGAGGCCGGGGCAAATCCACCAGGAACTCCCGCTTCACGCGTCCGGGCCGGAAGGTCAGCAGCGCCACGCGATCGCCGAGTCGTATCGCCTCCCGCACATTATGCGTGACAAAAATAATGGTGCGGCCGGTCTCGGCCCAGATTCGTTCGAGTTCATCGTGCAGCAGGTCGCGAGTCTGGGCGTCGAGTGCGGCGAAGGGCTCGTCCATTAGCAGAACGTCGGGTTCGGTGGCGAGAGCGCGAGCCAGAGCCACACGCTGCCGCATACCGCCGGAAAGCTGATGAGTGTAGCTGTCTTTGAAATGCGAGAGATGCACGAGCCGCAGATAGTAACGGGTCTTCTCTTCCCTTTCCGCCTTGTTGACGCCTTTCATCTTCATGCCGAACTCAACGTTCTGCCCGACGGTGAGCCAGGCGAAAAGGCCCAGCTCCTGGAAAATCAGGATGCGGTCAGTGCCCGGTCCCTGGACCCGTTTGCCGTCGATCAGAATCTCGCCAGAAGTTTGCTGGTGAAGGCCGGCGGCTAGGTGGAGCAGCGTCGACTTGCCGCAACCGGAGGGCCCGACAATACAGAGAAATTCTCCCGCCTTCACTTGCAGATTGATGTGGTCGAGGGCGAGCAGGCGTTCGCCGCTCTGGGTGCGGTAGCTCAGACAGATGTCGCTCAAGGCAACTTTGGGAATGCCGGATGAAATTCGCGGGATCGCGCGCACCACTGTGGCCCGACCCGACTTTCCTCGCACTCCTCCGATGCGCGCTGGAGCGCAGGGATCGATGGGAATTGGAATGGCTGGAAAATTATGTGCGTTTGTGCTCATTGAATGGCCTTTCTTCCCTTCTCCGTCAGAACCTGATTGAGCAGCGTCAAATCGTAGAGCCCGGAGAGATCTGGCATCTGCCGGCCGAGGAAGCCGTCGTCGAATGCCTGCCGGGCTGCCGTCATCATTGCTGCGTGCAGCGGGTCGTAAGTGACCTGCATACGGGTGAACGCCTCATCGAGAACCGCAGCGGGGAGGGCCTTGCCGGTTTCGGCTTGAATCTGCTGGTTGAGCAGCTTCTTGGCACCGACCGGATGGCCATTAATCCAATCGGTCAGTTCGACTTCCGCCCGAATCCAGTTCTTGACCAGATCCGGATGATTCCTCAGGAACTTGGTGTTTACCACCAACAATCCGATGACGAACTGGCCGTTCGGCCAAAGTGTGCGCTCGTCGACGAAGAGCCGGCCGTTGCCATCGTGGATCAACCGAGTGGCCCAGGGCTCGGGAGCCCATGCGGCATCGAGTTCCTTCTTCAGAAACAGCGTGAGCTGATCCGGATTCGCCATGGGAATGATCTGGACGTCGCCACCCTTATCGTTAGTTTTCATCCCGTTGCTCTTCAGCCAGTTGCGCAGGGCCACATCCTGGGTGTTGCCGAACTGCGGGGAAGCGACACGCTTGCCGTGGAAATCTTCTGGTTTCTGAATTCCGCTGTCGTTGCGCACGATCAGCGAAGCACCACCGCTGGCCGCTCCAGCCACCACACACACAGCTTCGCCGTTGGATCGGACATAGCCGTTGATCGCCGGGTTCGGGCCGATATAGGTCATGTCGATCGCGCCAGCAAACAAGGCTTCAATGGCGGCCGGACCGGCGTTGAAGCTGGTCCATTGCACTTTGACTTGCGGACCCATAGCCTTGTCGAACCAGCCGTTCGCCTTGCCCACCATCGCCTGAGCGTGGGTGATGTTGGGAAACGCTCCCACGCGGATCGTGGTTTGCGCCCAACCCGAAACCGCGGCCCCGCTGGCGAGGACCAGACCGATAAGAACTCGCCTATTCACCCTTCTGGCCTCCGACTACCATGGGCAGGACGCTGCCCTTTTCTTTCTCTTTCTTTTTCGACACACGCTTGCCTTTGGTGGAACGAGGCGTTGTGCCGGAAATCAGGTCCGCCAGCGTGGTGTTATCCAGAATGTGCGCAGCCGCGTCGCGCACGTCGAGAAACACTTGATAGAGCGCACGGTGCGGGAGGTCGCGGTCGATGAGCACGCGCAGTTGCTCGGCGTCGGCAAACGGCGCCAGCGGGCCATCGATCAAACGCATAATCTCGCTCAGCCGGATTTCGGCGGGATCGCGCCGCAACTGATATCCCCCCTTGGCTCCGCGCACGCTCTCGACCATGCGTGCATTCTTGAGTTCGAGGAGGATGAGTTCCAGAAATTTTTCCGGAAGATCTTCCTCATAAGCGATTTCGCGGATCTTGATGGCGCCCTGGTGGTGATGGCGGGCGAGCATCATCATGGCTTGAAGAGCGTAGAGTCCCTTTTGAGAGATTTTCATAGTCCGCAATTATGCCATAAAGTCCATGTTCGTAATAGACTTTATCGACGTTAACGACATAGCACTTGAGGCTCCGTTTCCGCGGAGCGTCCAGATTCCATTTAACGCCAACTTTATCAGTGGCTTACGGAGATCTGTGTAAAGTCAGCGAGGAAGGAGAATGTGCAACTCGTTGCAGTTTCGGAGGGGAGATTCTGCGGAATCCCGAAAATTCTCGACGCTTTCGTCAGGGCCGTGATTCAGGTCCGACGCGCAGCACTTGCAGCGTGATGTTGTCCGGCCCGCCCCGTTGCCGAGCCAGCTTCACCAGGGCGGCACAGCACTCCGCCGGTGCGTGGCCGCTCACCGCCGTCTCCAGCTCTTCCTCCGTGACGACGCCCCAAAGACCGTCGGTGCAAAGCAGGAGGCCGTCCCCATCTTGCAACGCCACTCCCTGTTCAGCGCCGTCCGCAACCATCTCGATTCCCACTCCTAAAGCGGCGGTGAGAATGTGGCGCTGCGGGTGCTTCTCCGCATCCTCGGCGCGGACGATGCCGCTTTCCACCAGTCGGCCAACGTAGGAGTGATCCCGGGTCAGGCGCAAGATGTGCGCACCGCGCACCAGATAAAGGCGGCTGTCTCCGACGTGCGCGAAATAAAGCTGCCGGCCGCGAAGAACGACGGCAGTGCAGGTGGTCCCCATCCCGTGGAAGGCGGGATGTTGCTCGGCATAGTCTTGAATCCGTGCGTGGGCCGCGAAGAACGACTCCACTAGAGCCGCTTGCGGATCGTCGCGGAAGGCCTGATCATAGACTTCGCGAACGGTCTCAACCGCCAGGCGGCTGGCTTCCTGGCCGCCCTCGTGTCCTCCCATGCCGTCGGCAATTACCGCTAATCGTCCCTTGCGCTGGAACTCCTCTTCGCCTTCTGGTTCCCAATAGAGGTAGGAGTCCTCATTGTTTTCGCGCTGGCAGCCCACGTCGGTGAGGCTCGCCACTTCAACTCCGGGTTTCGCATTCATGCAGTCAACAAACACTTCTTCGCTTCCTCAACCGGCAGCGCGGAGGCGATAAGAGATAACAAGCACGAAGATGACTTCCCGCCGGGAGGACCGAAGCCGCGTTGTGCCCCGGCCATTATAGACAAGACCAAGCCCAAAAATGTAATGCAGACCCAGAATCCGGAAAATGTGACAGGCAGAACAAAGTTTTACGCGAGCCCGGTTGCCAACACCGATTTCGGTAAAGGGGGAAGGAAAGAAAAAAAACCGCAACATTCGCGGCTTTGCTCCGGCACTTGGAAGGCAGATGCCCCGACCCACTTCCCAGAATGCTTGTCCTTGTAGATTTGCTTGCTCACATGGTTCTGTTCTTTGTTGAGCTGTTTCTGTTCGCCGTTAGTCAGGTGACCATTGTGAGCGGCCATATCCGCCTTTTGCTGGTTCTCGATATGCTGTTCGCGGTTTTCCAGGCGCGAAGTCTGTCCCGGGGTAAGCTGGCCGTTCTTGACGCCATTCGCGATGCGGTCCTGCTGGTTCGTCTCGCGGGTATTAACTTCGTTGACGCGAGGATGTCCCGGATCGACTTGCCCCGGCCCGCGCCGGAGGCGTTGCTGTTTCTTTCCTGATTCGCCCTGGCGTGACCATTTGCGATTGGACCGGGAACGGTCAGGCGTATAATCTTGCCCGGCTGGAGGGGTCCTCATGAAACTTACGGACACGATTGCTTTGGTGCTGAAGGGTAAAGAGAACAGCAGAGTTCTATCCGCCACGCCCGATCAGTCCGTCTATGAGGCAATTGAGAAGATGGCCGAGGAGAGCGTGGGTGCATTACTGGTTATTTCCGACGCCAAATTGGTTGGCATCCTGTCGGAACGTGACTACGCCCGCAAAGTGATCCTCAAGGGCCATTCCTCGAAGGAAACTCGGGTGCGCCAGATCATGACCTCGCCGGTCGTCTTCGTAACTCCGCGACACACCGTGGACGACTGCATGTCCATCATGACCAAGCACCATTTCCGCCATCTCCCGGTAATGGGAGAGAATGACACCGTGGCGGGCGTGGTTTCGCTGGGCGATCTCGTGAAGTGGATCGTCTCCGATCAGGCCCACACCATTCAGGAACTGGAAGGCTACATCACGGGAAGATATCCCGGATAGGCGTTGCCGGAACTCAGTGAGCCAACAGCTCTTCCGGTGTGAGTTCCAGCGTGTATCCGGAGCAGGCAGCGTCGTCATGGAACATCCGCACGGTCTCCAAAGAGTACTCGTGCAGATCCTTCCCAATCAGGCTGACCTTCTTGAGAACGTCGGAGGTAACGGTAATGATATGGCAGCCAATTTCATCGGCCTGGAAGATGTTCAGGAGTTCCCGCGGGCTGGCCCAGACAAGCTGCGTGTTGGGCTCCGGTGCGATCAATTCGAGCGCGGCTTTCATGAGAGGAACCGGATCGCGGCCGGTGTCGGCAACTCGTCCTGCAAAGACGGAAATATAGGAGGGCGCACCGCCCCGCAGCGCTTCCGCGATGTGGCGCACTTGATCAAGCGCGAGCACCGCGGTCGCGTTCACCTGAATGCCGTCCGCGCTCAAGCGCTGGATCAAGTCATACATGGGCTCCCGGCGCGTATTCGTAACCGGAATTTTTACGTACACGTTGCGAGCCCACCGGGCGATCTTGTGAGCCTGCCGCTCCATTTCGGTTTCATCGTCGGCGAACACTTCGAAGGAGATTGGACGATCCGGAATGTGCTGGAGAATTTCGAGAGCGAAGCGCTCATAGTCGCTTACCCCCGCCTTGCGCATCAGCGTGGGATTCGTGGTGAAACCCCTGATGTAGGGCTGCCGATAGAGCTCGAGCATGCTGGCCTTGTCGGCTCCGTCGGCGAACACCTGAACCTTTAACTCAGCCACGGACTTCATCTTTATTGTGAGACTCCTTCACAATTATGAGACCCCTTCAAACTGGAGCAAATGATCCAGTCGGCAGCCTCCCGCAACGATCGCACGCTGGCTTCCGGAGGTTGCGCCGGCTTTCTCTCGCGGTAACCGTAATCGATCAAAACGGTTTTGCAACCTGCACTGTGGCCGGCATCGATGTCGCGCCAGCGGTCCCCCACTACAAAACTGCGAGAGAAATCGATGTTGTGCTTGCGCTGGGCCTGGAGCAAGAGTCCGGGCTGGGGCTTGCGGCAAGCGCAATGATCCGCATCGTCATGATAGCAGACGAAGATACCGTCGATCGGCAGCGAGGACGCGAGCGCTTGATGAATGCCTTCTACGGCATCGCGCGTCTGCGTGCCGCGCGCAACATCCGGCTGGTTAGTGATGACGAAGAGATCGAATCCGTGCGCCTTCAGGTCGAGCAGCGACGACACAACCTCGGGCAGCAGTTCGAGTTCTTCCAGGCTGGAGGGTGGAAACGGCTTTCCATCGCGCACGACAGCGCGGTTGAGGACGCCATCGCGGTCGAGAAAAACTGCCGGCCGGGATTGGCCGCTGCCTGGCGCTGTCGATTCCCACTTGGTCTGCCGCTGCTTCACTGCCGGGTGCGAAACCAGCAGATGCCACACCACTGCCTGAAAAGCTTCCGTGTGCGGGGTGATGTGGGCCGGGTTGACTGTCGGAATCATGATGCACACATCGGCCACCTTTGCCGTGTGCCCACCGTCCCGGCCGACAATGCCCACGATTCTTGCGCCGACTGTTTTTGCATACTGCAGGGCAGCCACCAGGTTAGCGCTGACATTTTTCTCGAGATCGCCGCCGCCAACTGAGAACACGAGCACAAGATCGCTGGCGCACAGGCGGCTGACGCGTAGCCAGCTTTCGAACACCGTTGCCCAACCTTCGTCGTTTACACGCGCCGTGAGTTCCGCCACATTGTCTGTGGGAGCGTAAGCCTCAATCCCAGCGATCTTGCGGAAATCGTTCACGGCATGCGAAGCGTTGGCTGCGCTGCCTCCGACACCGAGGATGAACAGGCGTCCGCCGGAAGAGCGCGTCAGAGCCAGCAAGGAGGCAGCGTCTTCGATGCTGGCGGCGTCTAATCGGTCGATTACATCTCTGGCTTCTGCCAGAAACTGTTGCGCAAATGTATTTCCTGTCATCATCACTGTTTATTCTTGACTCACTCCTCGTGCGGCCAGGAACTCAGCCGTCTCCCGCAGCCCCGCCGGCGACCCGATCTCGTAAAAGCGTTCCCTCACTTCCAATGCCGCGAGTTGCTTGCGTTGCAGCAGGTCGGTATACAGCTCAGTTAGATCGCAAGCCTTTCCGGCAGGCAAACCGCGAAATGCTTCGGCGCGAAAAACTCCGAGCCCGTAGTCGATGTAATGCATGCGCGGGGTACGGGTTTCTTTGCTGTAATCGAGAATCGTTCCGGCCTCAAACTCGACGTTGCTGGAGTCCCACTTCCCCTCATTGCGAAAGACGGTCATCATCGCCAACATACCCGAAGACTCAAAGCTGCGGCCGATCGCCGCGTAATCGCACGGGAGATAGGAATCCCCGTACATAACAAAAAAAGCGTCTCCCAACTTAGGCAACGCTTTCTTGACAGCCCCGGCCGTGCCCAACAAGGCAGGCCCGTCGAATGAGTAGTCTACCTGAAGGCCCACGGCAGATCCGTCGCCAATTGCGCGCCGAACCAACTCACCTAGATGCCCCACGCAGAGCACGACGCGCCGGATGCCATTCGCCTGCAGCAAGCGCAGTTGATGCACGGCAAATGGTTCGCCGTTCACCTCGAGCAGCGACTTCGGCACGCCGTCCGTGATGGGTCCCAATCGGGTAGCGAGACCCCCCGCGAGAATCGCAATCGTCAACAATGCATCCTCCTACGAATGCGCCACGACTGTGGTGCCGCCAAAGTCGAACTGCATACGAACCTCGCGCAGTCCCGCCTGTCTCATGACCGCCCTGAGGTGAGTCTTCTCTTCCGCGTAGAACATGAGAAACCCACCTCCGCCGGCGCCAATGAGTTTGCCGCCGAGCGCCCCATTGGCTCTCGCGAGTTCATACAACTTATCGATTTCAGCGCTGCTCATGCCCGGAGATCGTTTCTTCTTGTGCTCCCAATGCACATTCATCAAATCGGCGAACTCACGTAAGTCTCCGGCCAGCAGGGCGTCCCGGCTCTCCATCCCCAACTGCTTGGTGAAGTGGAGATTTTCGATCATTTCAGTGTTGTTCCGTTTGGTTCTTGAATCCTGATCGCGGAGAATATCGGACGCGTTGCGGGAGCTGCCGGTGAAGAACAAGAGGAGGTTGTCCTCGAGGTTGGCTAGAGTTTCGGGCGGGATTTTCAGCGGTTCGACGGCCACGCGATCATCCGGCAGAAACTGGAAGCAGGTGATGCCGCCAAAGGCGGCGATGTACTGGTCCTGTTTGCCGATGGGCTCGTTAAGCAACTTTAATTCGATGTGACAAGCCTGCTCCGCGAGGTCTCGCGGCGGCACGAAGTCTCTCTTCAGCGTATGCAACGCGCACAACAGGGCGGTCGTAAAGCTGCCGGATGATCCCATCCCGGTACCGGCTGGGATGTCGGAAAGGCTGACAATTTCAAGGTACGGCCCCGTGACGCCAGTCAGCTTCAACGCTTCGCGGATGATTGGGTGCTGGATCTGATCGACGCGCTCCACGTCTTCGAACTTGGAGTACTTGACAATAATCCGGGGACGAAACGCTTCGTTGAGCGCGATATAGACGTACCGGTTAATCGCCGCGGCGATGACAAATCCAGTATGCTGCCGGTAATAGGACGGGAGGTCGGTGCCGCCGCCGCCGAGACAGATTCTCAGCGGACTCCGGGCAATGATCATCGAGCGGACCTCACGGATGACAACTCGACGATCCTGCTGAGCGCGCACGCGCAACCGGCGAAAGGAACGGCAGGACCTGCATCCCCCAAATGCCCGCACCCAGGGCAATGCGCCTTCGCAGGAATCATCCTCAGATCATATGCGAAGCCGCTCTTGCAGGTCGAATGCGGCTCTCAGTGCGCGGCTGCGTTGGCGGAGGCCGCGGCCGCAAGCACAATTTTCACCGAATCCGGCTGCGTCCACACCGCCTTCCCATTGTTCAACTCCAGGCGGTTCATCGTAATCTTCAACTGCCGATGGTCGACTTCGACAAGGAGGTAGTGATAGTTCACTTCCTTGCTCTGAAAAGGGTCGTCAGACGCACGCTCGATGGGGTAAGCATGAGCCGCTCCTCCACCGGAAACGAAATAGGTGACGCCGCCGTGCTCGTGGCGCTCATAGTTGTGCACATGTCCGGAAAAAACCACGAAACGCACGCGGGCGTGAGCTTGACGTTCTTCCAGCATCTTTGCCAGGCGTTGCTCCTTCGATCGGGCAGAGTGCCCTCCGCCGAACATCTTTGTGGCCGAGGAGCTCGTGTACGGCGGATGGTGCGTCATGACGAAGACGAAGTCCACATCCGGCGGGATGTTATCCAGTTTGCCGGTCAGCCACTGGCCTTGCGGACCCGAGGTTTCCTCCAAAGAGCTGTCGAGCACCAGCGTGAGGGTGTTCGCGGCTCGCACGGAGTAGTAGCGGCTGTTCTTCAGATTGGGGAAGCGCTGGAAATAGTTGCCCAACGCCACCTTCTCGTCCCCGTGCAGATCGTGGTTGCCGAGCGCGGGATAAACCGGGATGTTCTTGTCGCGCCAAATGCTGGTCTCGTTGTCCCAGGTTTTCCAATCGTTCGCGTTATAGCCGTTGTAAACGATATCGCCGGTGAAGCACACAAACGCTGGATTCGCCTCGGCGATGGCTTGCACCAGAGCTACGCGCACTGCGGGATTCGCCGCGTCCGTATCTTTAGGGTCATGAAAGCGAGCGTCGCCGTAGGCCACGAAACGAAACGGAACACTCACCTTGAGCTGCAAATCAACCGACGTTTGCGCGATCGACTTCTTCGTGCAACCAGTCAACCCAAAGAGTGCTGCCGTGACGCACAGCAGCGACCCCGTGTGCGCGAAAGATCTGCGTTGCGAAACCATATGGGAAGCTTACGCCCCTGGACTTAATTGCATGAAGCCAAATCATTCCATGCTAGCTTGTAGCATTGGGTTGCGGATGATGAAATTCGATTGGACCGAGGGGGCCCTTGCGGAAGGCCTAAGACTCTACGATGCGGGCGAGTTCTTTACCGCACATGAGGCGTGGGAAGGCGTGTGGCTGGGGTTGCCAGAGCCGGAGAAGACGTTCTTGCAGGGGCTGATTCAAGTGACGGCGGCGTGCCATCACATGCAACGCAACAATCCGCTCGGAACCGCCCGCTTGTTGCAAGCTGCGCTGGGGCGGCTCGACCGCTATCCGGCATGCTTCGGCGGTATTTCCGTTACGTTGCTCTGCCATGACATACGCGAGCGGTTGCGGACACTCGAAGTGGGCGACCCGGCATTCCAACTTGTTTCGCCCCGAATACGGCCCAGCTACCGTGCGGCCACCGCCCCTGACTTGTAATCATGACCAAGAGAACCAGCACGCTTATTGCACCGTTAGCGAAACCGAGGTCGTGTGCTGCGTCCCATTGGCATTGCCCGTAATAGTCACCGTGTAAATGCCCGCCGGAGGCCCCGAGTTTCCGCCAATCTTGGGACTGCTTCCGCCACCGCCGCATGCCGCCTGGAGCAAGCATCCGCCGATCACCAGGAAGATGAGACCGAAGCTCAAGAGCTTTCTCTGGTTTGGCTTGTTCAATCCAGCTCCGCTGAGCAACATTGCCGGAATCATCAGACCGAGCGCGAGAAGAGTGCCGGATCGAGGTTCGCTAGCCGGTAGCGCGAGTGCCGCTTCAGGTCCAGGAGCGGTGACCGTGAGCGCGGAAGTACCCGTATTGTTCGCTACTGTGATCGATCCCAGCGAGCAAGTCGCGGCAGGAGCGACGCTGCAACCGAGAGTCACCTTCGTCGGGTCGAGTCCATTCAACGGAGTGATCGTAATGGTCGATTTGGCTGACGCGCCGGGGGCGATAGAGGGTGGCGACAGCGCGGAAGATGCCAGGCTGAAGTCGGGAGCATTTACCGCCAAGCTTACAACGGTCGAGGTACTGCTGCTGAAGTTGCCGTCTCCGCTGTACGCCGCGGTGATGCTATGGGATCCTGCGGTGAGCGTGGAGATCGAGAACGTCGCGACTCCGCTTCCGTTCAGGGTGGAACTGCCAATCGAGTTTGTTCCATCCAGCAGGTTAACCGTGCCCGTAGGAGTGCCGGCGGTTCCCGGAGTGACCGTCGCTGTAAATGTTACGGTCTGGTTCAGGTTCGCTGAAGTCGGAGATGCGCTCAATACCGTGCCCGTGGTTGCCTTTTGCACCCCCTGACTCAAAGCAATCGAAGTACTGGCGCCGAAATTGGCATCTCCGCTGTAGACAGCTGTGATGCTATCCGTTCCCACTGCGAGCGTGGCCATCGAGAGGGTTGCCATTCCGCTCGGGTTCAAAGCGGAGTTGCCCAGTGTAGTAGCTCCGCTCGAGAACGTTACCGTTCCGGTGGGCATCCCGGTCGTGCCGGAACTTACGGTGGCCGTAAGCGTCACCGGTTGCTCGAAGCTGGAAGGATTCGCCGAGGAGATCAGCGCGATGCTCGTGCTTGCCTTTTGAACTACTTGGCTCAAAACGGGCGACGTGCTCGGGTCGGAATTGGTGTCTCCGCTGTAGACGGCTGTGACGCTGTGTGTCCCAGCACTCAGGGTAGCAATCGAGAATGTAGCGATTCCGCTTCCGTTCAGTGCCGAAGTACCCAGCGCTGTCGTTCCGTCCATGAACTTGGCTGTGCCAGTGGGAGTAATCCCGATCCCCGAACTTACCGTAGCCGTGAATGCTACGGACTGGCTCTCCGTGGATGGATTTGCCGAGGAGGTCAATGCTGTGCCGGTGTTCCCTTGCTGCACGACCTGACTCGATATCGGCGAGGTGCTAGCGTTGAAATTATTGTCTCCGCTATAGACCGCAGTGATGTTGTGCGTTCCGACACTCAGCGTTGAAATGGAGAATGCAGCAACACCGCTTCCGTTCAGTGCCGAACTGCCCAGCGTCGTTGTCCCGTCCATGAACTGCACGATGCCGGTCGGGATCACCCCGATCCCGGAGGTTATTGTTGCCGTGAATGTAACGGACTGGTTCACGGTGGAAGGATTGACCGAGGAACTCAATCCTGCGCTCGTGCTTGCCTTCAGTACCACCTGGCTCAATACGGGCGAGGTGCTAGCGGTAAAGTTGCTGTCTCCGCCGTAAGCGGCGGTGATGTTGTGCGTTCCGACACTCAGCGTAGAGATGGCGAGCGTGGCGACGCCGCTTCCGTTTACAGGAGAAGTGCCGATGGGGGTTGTGCCGTCGAGGAAAGCTACCGTGCCTGTGGGCACCCCAGTCGTATTTGAGGTAACCGTGGCCGTGAAGGTTATCGACTGATTCGGATTGGACGGGTTGGCAGAAGAGATCGATACCGTGCTGGTGCCCGCCATCTGGACCGTCTGCGTCAATCCGACGGTATGCGACTGGTAGTTGCTGTCGCCAGAATAGACCGCTGAGACCGCATCCGTCCCCACCGGCAGAGTGGTTGTGCTCACGGCAACTTGTCCGCCGGCCAAAGTTCCGGAACCCAGGACTATGCTTCCATTCTTCAAAGTTACGCTGCCCGTGGGCGCTGCCGTGCCATTCGATACGCTGGCCGCCACCGTTGTCGTGAACGTGACGGACTGCCCGAAGGCAGAGGGATTGCCGGAGGAGAGGATATTCATCGCAGTGCCCTGTGTGTTCAGCAGCACGCTGAGGGTGTTGCTGCCCCCGTTCGCCACCGCTAGATCCGGAACTCCGTCTCGGTTGAAGTCTCCAACGGTTGCTGAGGAAGACAAGTATCCCGTGCCGAAAAGGGCGGGCGCACCGAATGTGCCGTCGCCCTGGCCGAGGAGCAGACTCACCAAATTCCCGGCAGAGCTTCCCAAGGGCGTGCTGGTTAATGCCAGATCGAGATTGCCGTCACCGTTGAAATCCGCGAGTATGATCGAGGATGGATTGGCTCCGGCCGGATAGGTCTTGAACGCCTGGAACGTGCCGTCGCCATTGCCCAGCAGGACGCTTACCTGTTGAGTCTGGGAGTCGGCCACTGCCAGATCGAGATTGTGATCGCCATTGAAATCTCCCACCACCACCGAGAGCGGGTTGCCTCCTGTTCCCGTCGAGTAAGCCACCTGCGTCTTGAAGGTGCCGTCGCCATTGCCCATCAAAACGCTGGCATTGTTGTCTGACTCATTCACGACCACCAAGTCGAGATTGTGATCGCCATTGAAGTCCGCCACGGCCACGGATACAGGGCCGTGGCCCACGTTGTAGCTCACAGCGGACTTGAACGTGCCATCGCCGTTGCCTAACAGCACGCTCACAGTGTTGCTGTGAAAATTCGCCACCACCAGGTCCAGGTTGCCGTCCCCATTGAAGTCTTTTCCAATCGCAACGGAGGCAGGCTCGCTCCCGACGGGAAAATCCACGTGCCCCAGGAACGTGCCGTCGCCCACCCCTAGCAGGACACTGACTGTGTTGGTGGCAGAGTTTGCCACCGCCAGGTCAGGGATTTTGTCTCCATTGAAGTCGCCGATCACTAGGGAAGAGGGGTCCGTGTTGGTTCCGGTTGAGTAGTGGCTCGGCGCCTGGAACGTGCCGTCGCCATTGCCCAGAACGATTGAAATCGTCCCTGGCCCACAACTGGGAAAAACCGGGCAATTACTGTTCGTCACCGCCAAGTCCAGAAAACCGTCTCCGTTGAAGTCGGCGCTTGCAACAGAGTAGGGGTTAAGGCCGGCCGGATAGTCTGTCCGTGCCTGGAAGGTTTCATCCCCATGGTTCAAGATCACACTGACGGTATTCCCGCCCGAATTCGCCACGACCAGGTCGGTCTTGCTGTCGCCGTTGAAATCTCCCGCGACCACCGAGTACGGAATATCTCCCGTCCCCCAGTTCACTTGTCCCTGGAAAGTCCCGTCGCCATTCCCCCATAGCACGCTTATGGTGTTGCCATCGCTAGCGGATACCGCTAAATCCAGCTTCCCGTCGCCATTAAAATCTCCCACAGTAACCGCTGTGGGAAAGGCGGCTGTGGGATACTCCACGTGGGTTGCGAAGGAGCCCTTTCCGTTGCCCAGCAGTATGCTGACCGCATTGCCCTGCTGGTCCGCGACCGCAATGTCCAGGTTGCCGTCCCCGTTGAAATCCGCCAGCGCGATCGAGACCGGGGTATTTCCCGTTGCGTACTGAAACTGCGACTGGAACGTGCCGTCGCCCTTGCCCAGCAATACGCTGACCACGTTATTGTTATTATTGTTGGCCACGGCCAGATCTAGGATGCCGTCGCCGTTGAAGTCGCCCACCGCGACTGAATACGGATTTATCCCCGTCCGGTAGGCCACTTCCGCATTAAAGGTTCCGTTGCCTTTGCCTAGGAGCACTCCCACAGCGCCGTCCGTGGCGTTGGTTACTACAATGTCGAGCTTGCCGTCACCATTCAAATCGGCAACCGCTACCCCTTGGGGCTTCCTGCCGGTGGCGTAATCCGCTTTGGGCTGGAAGCTGCCATCGCCGTTGCCCAAGAAAACGCTCACCGTATTACTGGCCGCATTCGTTACCGCAATATCTAAATGTCCATCTCCGTTGAAATCTCCGACGGCAACGCCTTGGGGCGTACTCCCGGTCGCATAATCCACCTTGGGGCTGAACGTGCCATCACCTTTGCCCAACAGCACGCTGACCGTGTTACTGGTTGAATTCGCTACGGCAAGGTCCAGGTTTCCATCGCCATTGAAGTCCCCCACGGCCACTGCTTGAGGGTTCTTCCCGGCGGGATATTGAGGCGCCTCCAGGAATTGTCCGGCATGGGCCACCAGCGCCCCGGATAACACGCAAAATACAAGTCCCGAAAGCGTACGTCTCAACATGAAGCCTCCCTCGACAATGTTCTTTGTTTCTTCAAGATGGGATCCCGCGCGGCAACCCGGTATGCCGCTCAATTCGTTCCGTGCCGGTCCCGTTTCCCCGCGCGTATGAGTGGCGCGAGGACGGCGAGAGAGACGAACCCTCTCGGACGAAAATGCCGCTGAAAAAGCACGGAGGCTAAAGGGGAATTAAAGGGGAAAAATTAAGGGGAGTCTGATTTCGACGCCGCGGGCATGGAACTGTCGCGGCTCTAGAACTCAGAAAGAGTACCCCGGCTCGTCCAGCCCGGCAATAGCCCATTTGGGCTATCCAACAAGACAAAGCCCGCGGACTTCAGAAAACTCGAAACGCCAGAGCACTGAAAAAAAGGCCCAAATGCGAGATTTGGGCCTTAGGTTCAGGCACGCGGATGGATGGGGGGAGGGCCTGTTACAGCTTACTTACTCCCGCCGCTACTGCCTGTGCCCTGCGCTTGAGCCGCCAATTGCTGCTCCACTATCTGGCGCAGCGCAGCATAGTCCAGCGCACCGCTGAGGAAGTGGCCATTTATGAAGAAGCTGGGCGTACCGGTGATCCCCAGGCGCATTCCTTCCTTGCGATCCCGTTCCACAACCGTAGCTTGCTCGCCCGAATCCAGGCAGTGATCAAACTCGGCCGGGTCCAGCTTCAATGCCCTGGCTTGCGCCTTGAGCTGGTCGAGATCCAGTTCCTTGCTGCGGAACAACTCGTCGTGGAACTCCCAGAACTTGCCCTGTTTGCTCGCGCAGCGTGTTGCTTCCGCCGCCTTTTCCGCACGCGCGTGCATGGGCAATGGGAAATCCTTGTAGGTAAAAGCCACCTTATCGCCCATGTCAGCCTGCAGCTTCTTCACGTCCGCGGCGACCTTTTGGCAATATGGGCACTCGTAATCCGCGAATTCGACCAACGTCACTGGCGCCTTCTCCGAACCGAGCATCTGCGCGTTCTGTGTATCCACGTTCGCGCGGGGGGGCGCAAGAGTGACGTACACTGTGGTTTCGGCACGTAATGCCTTCACGTACGCGGAACTTGCTCTCCGGGTGCGCAGTTCACGAATCTTTTCCAGGACTTTTCCGCGGACCGCTTCATAGGGCTGATCGGTTTCCAATCCTTCGTAGTAGACCTTCATTTGATCTTCGCTTGGATCTTTTACCTGCGACTTAATATCCCGGTCAACCAACTGCTCGACTGTGAGGTGCTCGCTCTTCGCCTTCTGCTCGAGCAGCCTTTTGTCGATGAGTTCGTCCAGTGCCTTGGTTTCCGCTTGGTAATATTGATAGTGCGCCGATAAGAGTTTGGCTGACTCTTCCTGTTCCAGCTGAGCCATTGTCACCTTAACCCCACCCACGTTCGCCACTACTTCGCTGGTGTCATTCTGGGCGGCGATGCTTCCCGCGCTCAACAACGCCAGTGCGGCGCTCAATCCCAACTTTAGAACGTTTCCTGAAACCGACATGAGATCCCCCATCTCAAAAGATTTTAGCAAAATCAGACTTCCTCATAACGGCCTCGCCAGAAAGCAGATGCACTCGCTTTCTGGCGAGCCCGGTTCTCGGAGCTGGGCGGAGCCAGTCGGAGCCCCCACCCAGACTCAGGTTAAAGTGAAACTAGTCCCCCACGCCGCAGGTGCAAACACCAGTGCCGCTGCCGTCCAGTTGGATGGCATAGCACTCGCTCTGGAGCCGGGTTTGTTCGCCGGAACTGAGAGTGGCATCTTGCGAAGCCGTCTCAGTAACGTAGGCGTTGTCCTGGATGTGAGTAACCCAAGCGCGCACGCCGGCCGTCGGAGTGAGACGGGTCGGAAGCGGGCAATTGCCAGCCACTTCTGGGGTCGAGACGATCTTGATCGCCCCAGTGTTCAGGATTTTGCCCGTCAGCGGATTGCTGGTCAGGTCGAGGTTGATGTCGAGCGTACGCAGACTATCCGGACTGAGGGCGCAGCTGCAGCACTCAGACAGTTCCTGAAACGAATCAAACACGTAAATGGCGGCGCAGATGCCATTGCCGGTGTTTGTGTTGGGATTGATCACGCGCAACTGCGCAAGCGGATTACCACCGGTGTTGGCGCCAGAGAAATAATCCACTTTCAGAGTATCGGGAGGCGGAGTTGTTCCCGCAAACGCGCTCCCAGCGCAAAGTGCCAGAGCTAGTGTACAGACTACGACCATTGTGGTTCGACGCATTGTATTGTCCTCCTTGAGATTACGCCGCCAAGCTGGGGAGGGGTTTGCTCGGCTGTTGTGGCGCATCGCGTACTCTATCGTAATTCAAGGTTTCAACAAGTCCCCAAGTGCACTAACCCGATCTTACTAGCCCCGCGAAAAGCCGCTCCCAGCGCCGGATTCAAGCCCAACCCTCGGACCGACAATCTTGCCGATAATCCCAGAGCGGGTCGAGACGTTCATCTTTACCATGACCAGCCGGATAAAGGCCTTCACCGTGTTGGGACTGATCTTCATGCGCTGGGCAATTTCTTTGCTGGTAAAGCCCTCCAGCAAAAACTGCACCGTTTCTTGCTCGCGTGCGGTTAGACCAAAACGCTTGGAAATCTCGGCGATCGTAACCGCCTCATTGCTTTTTCTCTCGAGCATGACGATTAGCCATCCGCCGGATGGAGCCGAACCATTCTTATGATTTCCCGCCAAATCAAGCGAAAAGGAGCGGCAAAGATACGTCCGCTTCGCCGAGCGAAATTCGCCGGCGAGTCGGGACGCAGACTGCCTTTCCACGAGATTAGAACGGATCTTGTCAGCGAGCCAAGTGTCCAGATGGTGTATTTTCTCTGGCCGGTCTGGAAATGTAAGGATCTGAAGGGCCTCGGCATTGGAAGCGACGACACTCAATGACGTGTCCACCACGATCAGACCGGGCCGGGCTGGAGCAGTATGCAATTAGTTTCCCCTTTTTTAAAAGACGGCACAACAGTTGCCAGCCGCCTCAGACGAATCGACCTGGCCTCAAGGCCCGAGCGGGGAGTCCGAACTACTATTACTTCGCCGCAGCGAACGGCCAGACGCACACCCGCTTGCGCTCGTTTCTCGCAGCCAAACTTTTCACTTCCATGTGTTCAAAGCAGGTAAACACTTTCCTGGGGGTAGGAAAGATCATCCCGCACTTCCCCCAGAGGGTGAGGGGGAAGGCGCTTGTATTGTGCCACAGAACGGCCTGTTGTCAAGCCACAATGCACCTTTATCTTGACTCTAGCGCATTTCTAGGGGAAATTAGCACGTTTAGGCTACTCCGAATGGGCTATAAACATCGGCGGTTCGGCAAGTGCAATCGGCAAGTATCAAGATGATACTTGCTACATAACTAGATGCGAGCGCGCGAACGTCCCCGTTCTCGTCAGACTGCTCACCCCGCGCATGATACTTGTTCATTGATCGAAGCGGCCTTGATCGCTTCGTCGTTGCGGTTGCTTTCTTCGGCGGTTGTGTACCGTTCGACTCTGCCCGGTTCACTTTTCCGATCGAAGTTCGTAGTCCTGGAACGGGCACCGGTTCGGGCGCTGGCGCCGGCCTCTGCCGTTGTGTTTGCCCACGGCCCAAGATCCTGCCAATCCGCGAAATCACCATGTTGTGGGCGCTGGTTAGACCCACGCGAACCCTCATGAAGCGTGACCGCTGAATTGGAGTGCCCTTTACCGCAGCTCTATACTTCGCGATCCAGGCCTCGTCCGCATTCTCCAAGTGAGTCCGATCAATGTCCCTCATCGGCGTCCCCACATCGTTGCTTATGTTCCTGATTGTATGTCTTATACGCCGTCACGCCGCCTGGGGACACCACTCCGAAGGAACTAATCCCTCGATTGATAGCAACCCAACTGCTATCCCTAAAATTGAAAGCGCCCGCGGTGACATTTAGCTAGGAGTCTTTGCTCTTGGAGCCAATCGACTCCACCCCTACCTAAAACCCTTTTCAAGGAATGGTAGAATTGGTAGCCAACGACGAGCCCAGACGGTTCTGCGGCCAACGGAAGGGGCAAACCGGGGAGATCGCGGAATCCGAATGAAGTCAATCAAATACGTACCCTACATAAGCCTGCTGTTCATGTCACAGGCAATTTCGCAGACAGCGCGTGAAACAAGTTCATATCTGAAACAAGCCGCGATTTCCGAGACTGCGGGAACGATTCACATTGTCGCCAATAGCCCTCGACCTCTGGCGCAGACATTGGATGCCCTCCAACAGAAATATGGATGGGTGGTTGATTACGAAGACCCACAGTTCATCTCAAAGCTCGATCTCGCAGAAACCGGAGACGCGGCAAATCGTGCGCCTGCTTCGAATCTTCTAGCCCGGGTTCCTGGGGGCGGACCTTTCAGTGTGGAGTTTCCGGCCAGTACTCCCGAGGAAGAGAAGACTCTTCAACTGGTGGTTGATTCTTACAACCGAAGTAATAACCCGGGGCGATTCGAGCTACGAAGGGGCAAGCAGGAAGCGTTCTTTGTTGTGGGCGCGGAAGCTCGCGACGAACGGGGCCAGATATCGCACCAGCGAGTCCTCCTCGACGTGCCCATAACGCTCGCGACCCGGCGCAGGACTGTTTCTGATACGGTGAATCTGATTTTTCGGAAGATAGCTGAGCACCGCCGCATGGCGATCAGTGTCGGAGTGTCGCCGAGAAATCTGTTGGATCACACCAATGTAACCGTCGGCGGAACCAAAGTATCGGCCCGCGACCTTCTGCTGCAGACCTTGACCTCAACGCACCGCAATCTTTACTGGCGGCTCCTCTTTGATCCGAACTCCAAAGGCTACTTCCTCGACATACACTTGGCCCGAACCTCCTAAGCATCTTCTTTTAATTTTTCGACAGCCTCGCGCGCGATGCGTTGTAGTACGATGTCGCCGTATTCAGAGCCAGGCTGGGGATAACGGCGTCGGCCGGACGGGCGCTTCTTTACGCACTACGTGCTTGAAAATGTGGTGGCCAGGGACGGAGTTGAACCGCCGACGCCAGCCTTTTCAGGGCTGCGCTCTACCACCTGAGCTACCTGGCCACGTTTCGAAACGCGCTCATCCACCTCGGGTCGCGAGGGTCGTTCGCTTCACGCCGATTGTTGCGGGATTCTCAGCCGAACGAAACAGCTCACTGCCGAACGCGTGCGGAACGTTCTTGATTATAGCAACGGCTGCGAGTTCACTCAACGTCGGCGTTCGTGATGGCCGATGTGGGTTCGGCCAGCGCAATAGAAATTGCCGCTGAGCGTTGTGGGTAGTGGGCCAGTCGGAGCTGACCCACTACCGGGCCACGCATTCGGGCGAATGGCGGTGTTTTCGGCCTACTGTCCGCCTGCCGAAGCGCCGTGCTGTCCCAGCCACGACGCGAGCTCCGGTTCTTGTTGCGACTTTAGATCAATACAGTTGTTGATGCGCTCGATCGACTGCCGGTAGGTCCGTTCCGCCGCCTCGATCTTGTGCGCGGCGTAAAAATCCACAACCTGATCGCGCATGTGCGCCTCGCAGAACGAACTGGTTGCTCCCACAACCTGGGCGCTGGCGAATGGGCCCCCGGCCTTTTCCATCTCGGACCAGTGCTGGCGAACAAAGTCCCAAGCCAGTTTTTCACCCGCCGGATTCCTCATCACGCTGGTGACCAAGCCTAGCGAGTCTTGGGAACGTATCTCCGGAGAGATGGCGAATGCCAACGTTCGTTGCAGCAGCTTGGGATCTCCGAACCGCGGCAGCGCGAACAAGTACATGTAGTACTCCTCCGGCGACTTCGGGTGCTTCAATGCCACCATTAATCTTTCGTAGAAGGCCTCGTCCCCTGTCAGAGCGGCCAGGTCAATGGCGCCGCCCGCCATCTCGCGATCCACCGATGCAGGATCGTCTATCGCCTTCTCCGCGATTTTGCGCGCCTGTGTTAAGGCCTGCGGATCACGAGCGTCATAGCCCAGCGAGTTAAACAAACGAGCGCGCAACGTTCTTTGCTCGTCGCTCTCGCCCGCCTTGGACTCCCAGCCCACATCGTTGAGGATCGGGGTCAGATACTGCCGCAGCCAAACCCGAAAGGATTCGCGGTCAGTATCAGTCGCGAAATATTGGCCAATGTAGTTGAGCCTCTGGAGAACATCTTCCAGGACCGCGCGGCTGCGATCATTTTCCAGTCCCTGCGTGAAGGCAAGATAGTCGCCCACCGGCTCTCGCCCCATTCGCACCGACGCCCAGATGTCGTTTTGCAGGGCGATCCGCTCGGCCGGAGAAAGCTTGCTCTCGGCATCGCCGGCGAGGGCTCGCACCGCATCGGGCCGGTAACCGGCGCGGTAGTACCCGGTCGCGCCGGCATTGGCCAGAACCCAGCTGGAGCAGCCGGGCAGCGTGAAAGTCTCTTCCCTCTCGGCAAGTAGTTCGCATTTCGGCGCTCCTTTGCCTGCGGAAGACTTCAGGCAAAGAGGAATTTTCCAGAGTTGATCGTTAGGCGCCTGGAACTTTTCCCGGTCATAGTAGTAGCGATGCTGATTAAGAGTTACGGCGGTCGAGTTGCCGGAGCACTGCGCCTTCACCTCGATAATCGGAACGCCCGCTTGCTTCACAAAAGTGGGCATGATTTGGTCCACGGGCTTCTTCGAAGTTCTGGCCTGTGTATCCCAGAAGTCGGCGGCTGTCGCGTTCGCGTACTGGTGTTGCTCAAGATAAGCGTTGACGCCGGCGCGGAAAGTCTGCTCACCCAGATAAGACTCGATCATGCGCAGCACTGACGCGGCCTTGCCGTAGGCGATTCCGTCGAACAGTTCTATGATTTGCCCTGGCGTCTCGGCGGCCTGGTGGATGGGACGCGTATTCGCGAAGGAGTCGGTGTTCAAAGTCGCGCCCGTTCCGCTCACGTCGTCCAGATCGTAGTTCCATTCCGGCTTCCACTTCTCCAGCGGCTTGCTCGACATCCATGTGGCGAAACCTTCGTTGAGCCATATATCGTCCCACCATTTCATTGTGACCAGGTCGCCAAACCACTGGTGAGCCATCTCGTGCGCAATCACCGAAGCGATGGTTTTCTTCAGGTCCACCGAACCCTGCTTCTCGTCGATTAGCAGGATGACTTCGCGGAACGTAATGCAGCCGGCGTTCTCCATCGCGCCCGCGGAAAAATCCGGCAGGCCGATCAAATCCAGCTTTCCGTAGGGATACTTGATATTGAAATATGTATCGTAATAACTGAGGATGTGCTCGGCCGATTCCAAAGCAAACTTCCCCATTTCCTTTTTCCCGGGAGTGCTGTAGACGCGGATCGGAATGCCGTCCGCCTCACCCTCGATGTATTCAAAATTGCCGACGACCAGCGCCGCCAGATACGACGACAGCTTGGCCGTGGTGGCGAAATGTACTCTGTGTTTGCCGCCCGGAGCGGGCGTATCGGAAACGACCTTCTGGTTGGAAATCGCGACCATCCCTTTATCGGCCACCGCGGTGATGTCGAAGGTGGCTTTGTACGCGGGCTCGTCAAACGACGGATAGGCGCGGCGCGCGTCCGTGGCCTCGAACTGCGAGGCTGCATACTTGCGTCCCTGATCGTCCTTGCCCAAATAGAGGCCGCGCATCTCACTGTTGAGGGTGCCGGTGTAAGTAATGTGTACCGTGGCGGCGCCAGGAGCCAACGGCTTCTCGATCGTGAGCACCACCATTTCTTTATCCTTCTCGGGCGTCACTTTGGCCGTCTCCGTATTTCCACCGCTAGTAATCGTGACTTCGTGGAAATCGATATCGACTGCGTTCAGCGTAATTTCCGAAGTCGGCTTCAGCACCCGGATGGAAATCGTCTCATCGCCCTCGAACGTGGCCTTCTCAAGATCGGGGGTGAAGGTGAGTTTGTAGTTCTCTGGTGCGGCCACCTCGGGCAGCCGTTGCGCCGCTGCCAGGGAAATCGCCGCCAACGCAAAAGTGAGCACCGCAAAAATTCGCTTCATAAGTTTCCTCGGGAGATTCGCTTGAATTTCATTTCTTAACAGAACAGTTTCATCGCTGATTTCATGAAAAGAGTAGGTTCAGCCGCCTCACCAAAAAGACGTAAGTATCGCTCTCGCTTGTATACGGAAGATCCGCCGCAAAAGTTCACTGCGGGCATGCCACGCTCCCGTTCATCACCGTCAGCGAGCACCGGTTGGCCCCGAACCAGTAAGGGATCTCGCGGTAATCTTCGACCGCGAATACCGCCAGATCGGCATCTTTGCCCGGTTCGATCGTGCCTTTGCGATCCGCCACTCGCAGCGCCCAGGCCCCGTTAATAGTGGCCGCCGCAACGGCCTCCGCCGGCGACATCTTCATCTGCGTGCAGGCCAGCGACATCGCCGTCGGCATGCTCAGGGTCGGCGA
The DNA here is from genome assembly GCA_003131585.1 of Acidobacteriaceae bacterium. Taxonomy (GTDB): domain Bacteria; phylum Acidobacteriota; class Terriglobia; order Terriglobales; family Acidobacteriaceae; genus Sulfotelmatobacter. The sequence continues at coordinate 44,298 of PKVW01000007.1, read as the reverse complement.
CGTGCCTGGGTTATAGTCCGTCGCCAGCGCCACCGGTACGCCTGCGTCAATCAGCCGGCGCGCCCGTGGATATTCTTTCAGCCCCAGAAAATAATTCGCTCCCGGCACCAGTGTGGCGACGGTGTCGTGCCTGGCCAACTGCGCGATGTCGTCTTCGCTCACGTGATCCATATGGTCAAACGATGCCGGATTGAAGCGTAACAACGGCTGCAGCGGCGTCTCCGTAAGCTGGCACATATGCGCGCGCACGCTGAGACCATACTGTTCGGCGGCTTCAAATATCTGCTCGGTCTCCGCCGCCGTAAACGCCCCCTGGTCGCAGAAAACGTCGACGAACTGGGCGAGCTTCCGCTTCGCTGCCTGCGGAATCATCTCCTTACAGACGGCCTCGACATATTTTTGTGAGCAGCCCTGAAATTCTTTTGGAACGACGTGCGCTCCCAACAGCGTCGCAACGACAGTCCCCGGCCAGCGATAGGCGGCGTCGCGGATCGCTTCCAGCGACTTCAGTTCCGACTCAACCGTCAGCCCATAGCCCGACTTGGCCTCAACGGTAGTCGTACCATGCGCTGCCATGTCGCGCAGCACAGCCAGAACTTTCTCCACCAAAACCCGCTTCCCCGCCTTGCGGAACCCCTCGAGACTCGACCGGATGCCGCCGCCGGCCTCAGCGATCTCTTCGTAGGAAGCGCCCTCGATACGCTTCTCGAAATCCACCAGCCGCGGGCTGACGAAAACAGGATGCGTGTGTGAATCCACGAAGCCGGGCAGAACGACCTTGCTCGCGCAGTCGATCTCGAGGACTTTCCTACGATTCTTCTTCAGCCAGGGATCGCGCAGCGCGTCTTTGGTCGGGCCGACGGAAACGATCCTCCCGCCAAGGCAGAGCACAGCGCCATCTTCGATGATGCCGAGTTCTTTGAGGCCGGGTCCGCGGCGTGGACCTGGTTTGCTCGAAGCGGGCTGTAGCGTGACGAGTTGGCCGATGTTGATAAGTAACAGCGCCTGCCCGTTTGGTTTGGATTTCCTATTTGATTTCAAGCAGCGAATAGTTTAGCAGGCAAGACCATCAGCTCTCCCTGCCGATCCTTGAAAAGTGCCGACCGCAACCAATAACTATGATCCCATCGGTACCTTCACGCCGGTCTTCTTCGCGAACTCCTTCGCCTCTTCATACCCCGCATCCGCATGCCGAATGATCCCCATCCCCGGATCTGTTGTCAGCACGCGCTCGATGCGCTTGGCCATCGCATCTGTTCCGTCGGCAACCGTGACCTGTCCGGCGTGCAGCGAGTATCCGATGCCCACGCCGCCGCCGTTGTGAATCGACACCCACGATGCACCTGCGGCCGTATTCAGCAGGGCATTCAGCAGAGGCCAGTCCGCGACCGCGTCGGAGCCGTCTTTCATGTTCTCCGTCTCGCGAAACGGTGACGCCACCGACCCGCAATCGAGGTGATCGCGCCCAATCACGATCGGGGCTTTAATCTTCCCTTTCCTCACCAGGTCGTTCATGGCGAGGCCGAACTGCGCCCGCTCGCCATAACCGAGCCAGCAGATGCGCGCCGGCAGTCCCTGGAACTTGATGCGCTTGCGTGCCAGATCGATCCAGCGCCGCAGGATGCGGTTCTCGGGAAACAACTCTAGAACTAGTTCGTCGGTAACCTGAATGTCCGACGGCTCGCCCGACAGCGCCACCCAGCGGAACGGCCCCCGTCCTTCGCAAAATAGCGGACGAATATATGCAGGCACGAACCCAGGGAAGTCGTAAGCATTCTTCACGCCGCGCTGAAACGCGAACGTCCGGATGTTATTTCCATAGTCGAACGTCACCGATCCCATCTTCTGCAGCCGCAACATGCCCTCTACGTGCGCGGCTATGGCATCGAGCGACTTTTCCTGATACGCCTTGGGGTCATTTTTTCGTAACTCGACGGCCTCTGTGAGAGTCATGCCGTTCGGCACATATCCATTCAGCGGATCGTGCGCCGAAGTCTGATCGGTCAAAATATCAGGCACCACGCCGCGCGCGGCCAGCTCCGGAATCACATCCGCGCAATTCCCCACCAGCCCGACCGACACATTCTCTTTCTTGCGCACGGCGTTCTTCAGAATGCGCAGGGCTTCGTCGAGCGTGGTGACCATGAAATCGCAATAGCCGGT
>PKVW01000007.1:0-42110 GCA_003131585.1 Acidobacteriaceae bacterium | reverse complement strand
GCCCATGCCGCCCATGCCGCCCGAGACGATCAGCTTGCCCGCCAGATCTCCGCCGAAATGTTTATCGCCTGCCGCCGAGAACGTTTCAAACGTCCCCTGCACAATTCCCTGTGAGCCGATGTAGATCCACGNNGCCGTCATCTGGCCATACATCATCAGCCCGGCGCGCTCAAGTTCGTTAAACTTCTCCCAGTTCGACCAATGCCCCACCAGGTTCGAATTCGCAATGAGCACGCGCGGCGCATGGTCGTGGGTCTTGAATACTCCGACGGGCTTGCCCGACTGCACCAGCAAAGTTTCGTCGTTCTCCAGATTCTTCAGAGTCGCGACGATGGCGTGGTAAGCCTCCCAACTGCGCGCTGCTCTGCCGGTTCCGCCGTACACGACAAGATCCTCGGGACGCTCGGCAACATCAGCGTCGAGGTTATTCATGAGCATGCGCATGGCAGCTTCCTGCTGCCAGCCTTTGCAGGTGATGGAGTTGCCGCGCGGCGCGCGAATGGACGCATGAGCCTGTGTGAGTTCCGAATCAACGGGCATGCATAGATGTTACTTGCTGAGTGCGGATGTGTTCAACGTTGGAAGTATGGTGACGGTGCGCTCACCACGACGAATACGCCGTGCCATCGCTGGCGGTCGCGCCCGACGCCGATTTCACGTCGCTGATGCCGGGGTCCTGCTGGTCCACGGTCAGAAGAATATCCTCCTGCACCACTTCCCAGTTCGCTTCATTGGTCATCGGATCCTTGGGAACGAACTTGATGTAGCCCCCCTGCACCAGGTCGTCCAGCGATTGCGGCGCCTTTTGCTTGTCCAGCGTGTACTGGGAGATCAGCGAGCGCAGCTCGAATAAGTCCTGGCGCAGCACGGCCTCGCGCGATCTCACCACCGACTGGTTATAGATGGGAAGCGCAACCGACATCAGGATCAGCATAATGCTGATCACGATCATCATTTCCAGCAACGTGAACCCGAAGCTCCGCCCGGTTTTGCGCCTTCTCGCCATTTACCAGTCCTTATACTTCGTGCCGTCCAGAGCCGTGCCCTGCGACTTGGTGTAGACGTCGAACACGCTCTGCCCACCCCAGGAATCGGAGTCCGGATCGTCTTGCATGGAACGCAGACCCCACTCAGTATTGCCCGTCATGGGGTCGATAGGAATCTTGCGCAGGAAGCGCACTTTCTTGCCCTGCACATCCTCGCCTTTCACCAGTGTTTCGAGATCAGGCGGATAGTTCTGGCTGTCCACTTTAGTCCGGAACCCGCCCCGGTCGGCCGCGTCTTTGTAGCGGTCGATCGCGTCGCGCATCTCCCATATGTCGAATCGCAACCGGCGCTCTTTCTCCCGCTGGATGGTCAGGCGCGCCAGCGGTATCGCCATGGTCGAGAGAACTACCAGGATAGTTGTGGCGATGATCAACTCAAGGAGCGTAAAGCCCCGTTCGGGCCTCGCACTCCGCCCGCGCTGGAATCCGTGTGGTTTCATCTTCAAGTCTCGGATTGAGAAGATCGCGCGACGATCCTATTGCACGGTCACCGACGCCTGCGCTCCGTTCACCGTAATGGCTTGCAAACCGGGATCGCGGGCTCCGCCCCGAGTAATGGTCAGGGGAGTCTGTCCGCTCGCCTTTGCCTGAAATGTCATCGTAACCACCGCGCCCTGCCCGGAAACTCCACCCGCCCCCGNNGGCGGCCGTGTGGCCGTAATCTGCAACGTTCCAGTCGTCTCATCTTCGCGGTGCACCAGGGCCACAGCCTGCCCATCCTGCGAGAGGAACCCGCCGTTTGAGACGTTCACCAACTGCAGTTTGGCCGGATCGTAATTCATCTGCACCGGCACGGAATACACATTCTGCGCCCCGGAAATCAGCAGGTTCACGACAAACGTGTTGCCTTTCACCGCCGTGATCTGCCCCGGATCAAACAGGAAGTTCGTCCCGCCCGGCGCCGCCGAATTCGCAGCCTGGTTCGGAATTTGATTTGCCGGTGGCTGATTCGCCGGCGACTGATTGGCGGGCGTCTGATTAGCGGGAGCTTGCGTTGCCGGAGCAACCGGCACCTGCCCCGCCGGTGCCACCGGAGCCGCCGCCCGACTCAAGTGCCGCAGTTCAATCGTGTTCGCGGTTCCGATGTCGATCGGCCTTTGATTCATCTCATTCACATCGGTCCCGCGGATGATGTGCGGGACGATGGCGAATACAATCTCGCTCTCCGCATGGTCCTGCTGCGTCTGCCCGAACAGATACTTCAAGATCGGAATCTGCGCCAGTCCCGGAATTCCGCTCAACGATTTCGTCTGCTGGTCTTCCATCATTCCGCCCAGGATGTTGGCCTCGCCGTCTTTCAAGCGAATCTCTTGCTCGATCTTGCGCTGGCCGATGATGGGCTGGCTGATGCCGCCAATGCTGGACTGGCCCGTTACCGACGAGATATCCATGGTGATCTTCAGGGTTACTTCCCGGCCCGCGTGCACGTGCGGCGTGATGTCGATGTTCACGCCCACGTCCAGGTATTGAAACTGCGTATTGACCAGCGGATTGATGCCCACGCCGCCAATTCCGGGCTGGAACGATCCCGTGGCCACCGGCACGCGATCGCCAATTTTGAGCGATGCCTTCTGTCCATCGAGCGCGCGGATCTGCGGATTCTGGATCAGCTTCGTGTCGCTGTCGCCCATCACCGCCGACAGGTTGGCGGACGGAATCGTCACCTGGAAATCGGTCGCGTTCAGGTTGCCCAGCGTGTTCAGCTCCAGGCCGCCGCTGCTGGAACTGGTGGTGGGGGTGCCCGTGGTCGTGGTGGAAGTTGTGCTCGTGGTGTTGATGTTGCTTTGCAGAGCCACCGTGGCGCTGGTCGGCGGACTGAATCCCAGAGTGCGCGACTTGTCCTTGCTCACCTGCATGACGGCGATGTCGATGATCACTTCGGGACGGGCCTTATCCAGGTCTTCGACCAGCTTTTCCGCCAGCGCGATCTGGTCGGGCGTGCCCCGCACCACCAGCGCATTCTGCGAAAGCAATTGCTGCACCCGCTGCACGTCCAGCACGGCGCGGATCGCGTTCACCACATCCTGCAATTCCGTAGGCTGAGAGAGGTTTTGCAGATAGAACGTCTTCAAGACGCTCTGCTCCAATTCCTTGCGCTTGGCCGGATTGTCCTGCGCCACAAAGATCGTATTTCCCGTCACCGGCCGCCAGAAGGTTTTCGATTCCAGTGCGGTAATTTGCAGCGCCTCCTCCAGCGTCACTCCATTCAACTCGACCTTAATGCGCCGCGAGGTATAGTCCGGATCGAACAAAACATTGATCCCCGCCAACTGCCCGACGGTCTGATAGATAACCTTGGAATCTTCGGTGAGCTTGACGGTGATCGGAACATTCGAGATCGGGGCCAGTTCCACGGGCCCTCCAGCTTCCCTGATCTTCCGTTCCAGTCCGCTGGGCGGACCTGCGGCTTGCGGCGGAGGATTGCGGGCATCGTTAATCATCTGCAGCGTGCGCTTCAACTCCTGTTGCGCGATGAACAGCGACGGATCGATCTGCGCCGCCTTTTGAAATTCGGCCAGCGCCTCCTGCAGCTTGCCCTCATCGCGCAGTCCTTGTCCGCGATGGACGATCGACGCGGCCGCTTTGAAGCGCGTCCGCTCGAACGAGGCTCGATAGCGCAAGTCTTTTGGTTTCAGCTCGTAAGCCTGCCGGTAGAAGTCGTAGGCGGCCTCGTAATTCTGCCGGGCCTCGGCGTCCTGGCCTTTTTCCCAGATGGTCTTGGCCTTATCGGCGATGGCAGGCAGTATGGCAACCACGACCAGCAGCACTACTGCCGCGGGCATCAGACGTCTCATTCGTCAGTCCTCGTCTACAAAGTCTTCGCCGGACAAGCCGTCTTTAACCCTAGGGCCAGCGAACCTGGGATTCACGTGACACTACTCTCGATGCGACAAAAAAGAGCGCTTTTGCTGCGATTATAACATCGCGTTTCCCGCCTCCCCATGTGATTGCACGCACGGCAGTTACACTCTTTGGTCGTAGTCCTAACGGGAGTCAGCCCCCGCGTCCGTCGCTCACCCCGCACCGCGTTCGTGCGGTAAACCACCCGCGCTTCAGAGTCGCGAAGCACGGCATTCGTTAGCCCCGCACGTCAGTGCGGGGCAGCCCGCCGAACGAGGAACCGAGTCCCGAATGGGACGACACCTTGCGCCCCTCCCCAGCCAGCCGAAGCCCGATAGCCGAAGCCCGAAGCCCAGCTTTTTGCTGCTAAGATTGAAGCCGAACCCATTGATTCAATGATTCAATGACTCAATGACTCAATGATTCAATGTCTCAATCCATGCCCCGCCAGTCCACCCACGAAACCAAGCCCAAACCGGAGAAATCCCCGCGCCGCGAGCCCACCGCCTCCGGCCAGCGCGATGCCGCCGTTAATAGGATCGCTTCTCATAACTACTTCTTGCTGGAAAAATTTGAGTGCGGGGTGGTTCTTACCGGAACCGAGGCCAAATCCGTCCGCGGCGGTCTCGCCAACCTCAAAGACGCCTACGGCTTGGTCAAAGAAGGCGAACTCTGGCTGCTCAATGCCCACATCGGCCCCTACGAGCACGGCAACATCCACAACCACGCCCCGCTGCGCACCCGCAAACTGCTCATGCACAAGGAAGAAATCCGCAAGCTGATCGGCAAGACGCAGCAGAAGGGACTGACCCTCATCCCCGTCCGCATGTACTTCAAGAACGGCAAAGTGAAGGTCGAAATAGCCCTAGCCAAGGGCAAGCAGCTCTGGGATAAACGCGAAACCGAGCGCCGCCGCACCGCCGACAAAGAAGCCCGAGACGCCATCCGAGGCCGGAAGGCGTAGCAGCCCCGGAGGGGCGGCAGATAATAGCCCAGGGCGTAAGCCCTGGGTAAGCCCCAGGAAATGGAACCGAGTCCCGGAGGGACGACACTCTTACAAGTAGTCTGGCTAGTTGAGGTCCCTTATTAGGGATAGGCTGTCTTCCGAGGCGGTCGTATCGCCGAGAGCCTGCCCTGAGCAGATCCGAACGCCGCAACGGCCACTCGGACGACGAAACCGAACAAGCTGCCCTCCGCAAACGGGTGATGGCCACCGTGGGAACGATCCGCGGCAACGACCCCACCCGCGCCGAACGGGCCGGCGAACTCGTCCGGGAAATCATTTACAAGAAGCACTGGAAGGAATCGAATGCCCTCGCTCGCCGCTTCGGTCCGCCGGACTGATTGACACCGGCGCCATCCTGGCCATCGTTGACGCCCGTGATCGATGGCATTCCGCTTGTCTGGATGCGTTACAGTCCTTTCGCCTACCCCTGCTCACGACCGAAGCGGTACTCGCAGAGACGGTCCATCTGGCGGGGAAGAATCCGCATAACATCGAGAGAGCGTGGCGATTCGTGCGCTCGGGCGCTCTCACCATTCGTCCAATTCAGGATTCTGATTTATTCGAACTCCACGCCCTGATGGCTCAGTATGCTGACCGCCCCATGGACTTTGCCGACGCGACGCTGGTCCACCTCGAGGCCCGCGAACGCCTAAGCATGATCCTGACCGTCGACCACGACGACTTCGAAACCTATCGACTCCCGGGACGCAAGAAGTTCACCATCCTCCCCCGCCGGAGGGAAAGTTAACCGCGAATCTCAGTTCTGAATTCCCTTGACTTCGATTCCCTATACTGCGACAATTTTCTCTGCGCATTAGATCTTTGACATCTGAATAGCATCGAGATAACTTCAGCAAATGCAATATTTTACGAGTCGTTCGCAGGCACTTTGAGCCTCGAACCGCGCTAAGTCCTTTGATTGGAGTATTTTGCGGCCAAGTCGTTTGTTTCCAATATTTTAGCCAGACCAAAGGCAGACCGGCTAGCCGTAACTCGCTGATTCCAGAGATTGTACATCAATGTATCTGCGAATTTTTTGATCTGGATTGACCCGAGTTCCCTGGCGTTCTTCGCGGCTGTCCTTTTGCGTCCTTGGCGGTTAAGAGCTTTGGAAGCAGCCATCGGATTTCGGTTATGCTGGCGAACGCAGAGGCCGCGCCATCAAAACCGTAAACCTCAAATCCGACATGCCGCAGGTCCACGAAGCCCTGCAGCGACTGGACCGCGAACTGGCACTCGCGCGCCACGAAAAAGCGACGCCGCTCAAACTGGTCCACGGCTACGGCTCGACCGGCCAAGGCGGCGACATTCGCGTCGCCGTGCAAAAGCGTTTGCTGGAGATGGCGCGGAACGGACAGATTCGCGGCTGCATCTTCGGCGAGAACTGGTCGAAGTCCGACGACGCGGCCTGGAAGGTTCTGCAATCGCATCCCGACCTCAAGAGCGACTCCGACCTTGGCCGCCGCAACCGCGGAATCACCATCGTTCTACTGTAAACAGACAATTACACGTCCTCGCGTATAATGTGGCGACTTCGCGGCCTTGGTTTCAGCCGCATCGGAGGCCTATTGCGTCTATCGCTCGACACTCGCGAGGTTGGACGCGTCACCATCGTGTGCTGCAACGGGCGAATTGTCGCCGGTGACGAGAGCGAGTCTCTGCGCGCACACGTTGCCTGGTTGTTACACGACCGCCGCTCCATCGTCCTGCACCTGGGCGAGGTCGCATTTATCGACAGCAGCGGCCTCGGCACCATGGTCCGCACCCTGACCAGCGTGCGCCAGGCGCGCGGAGACCTGAAGCTCTGCAACGTGCCGGAACATGTGCGCAAAGTTCTAGAGCTGTCGCACCTGACGAAGTTGTTCGACGCGCACGAATCGGAGGAGAAGGCGGTCGCCGCCTTTTACGTCCCAGGAGCGCGCGCCGAGACGCTTGTCCCCACCGGCCGTAGCGTTCTGTGCCTCGACAGCAACGCCAACGTGCTCGCCTACCTGCGGGAACTGCTGCGCGCCGGCTACGACGTCCACACCAGCAGCCACCTGCGCGACGCATTGATCCTGATGCGCATCACGCATTTCGATCTCCTGCTCGTGGGCCCGGATATACCCGCATCTCCGGCCGCGCAGCAGGCCTTTCAGTCCGCTTGCGCCAGCCTCCGGGTGATCGAATTGGGCAGTGAGTTTTCCACCCGCGATGCCGGTGAAGCCGGCGCTGGATTGCTGGAACAAATCGAGGCTCGGCTCAACCCGAAGACCGCATGACGCGGGGGAGCAACGCCCTATGACCGCTCAGGAGAAAACGGCCGCATCGCCTGTGCGACGATCCTATCTGCGACGATTCTACGACTCTTGCGCTTCCGGCAGCGCGCTCGGAATCAACGGCGCGGGAATCGGCTCATTCGCCGCCGGCGCCACTACTGGCAGGGGCGTGAACGGCTGCACGGCGATCGGTTCCACCATGTTCCGCAGGTAATACGTCACTGCGACACCGCGCTGCCAGAAACGCGGAATCAAGAGCAAGAGCAGGGTCAACTGGCTGACGAAGATCGCCCCCAGCACGCTGGCGGGCGGGACCAACTTCATCCATACGAAAAGCCCCGCCAGCAATACAATCGCCGCCACAATCGCGATCGCGACATAACTCGCCAGCAGACGTCCCAAGTTCCTCCACGTATGCCGGAAGCCCGCGCCAATCGACCTTCGCACCGCCCGCTGGTCGCTCAAAACCACGTCCGTCTGCGCCAGATCGAACCAGATGCGGAGCGCGGTCATCACTAAAAAGATCACGCACAAACTCGCCATCGAAACATAGAACGGCAGCAATTCGTTCGTGCTTTCCGCCGCTTTCTTCAGCAGCGCGGCGCGAATACCGAAAAGCGCCCCCGCCACAATTCCCATCACGATGCCCGCCACAATCATCAGCCGGACAAACCGCCACAAGTTCCGCCCGCACGCGCGGAAGAAATCCTCTCGCGGCAGCCTGTAAGTCGAGGCATAACCTTGCAGCACGCCGGGCAAAAACAGCGCGGTCAGGGCGAAGAAAAGCAAAGCAAAATGGATCGCCGGCGCCGTGGAAGCCATGGTCGGTCCAAACTCCGGACGCGCAAACATCTCGACCAGCACGCCAAGGTCAAAGCCATGCACTAGACGCTCAGCGTGCAAGCTGTGATCCAGAATCTCGTGCGCTTGCTTGCTGAACGCGCCGCCGCCGAACCACGCCAGCGCCACATTCAGCACATAGAACCAGACGATGTAGCGCTTGTTCCGCCCCACCATGTCCAGGCCGCTGCTCAGCAAACCTTTGTCGTCATTCATGAATTCCCTGCCCTCAATCTGCTTAAACCGCCCACCACGCCAGCGCCTGGCTCAACCATTGGGTCATAAATAGCCAGTAATTTGCCAGTTTGCGCGCCGGCTTTCCATTGGCTTCGGCCGTGTAGCTGTTGTTGAAGTCATTGCGGTCGATCTGGATCTTGTGGTCCGGATCAATTTCCGCCGAGACCACCTTCGCCCTCTTCTCGTATGCGAACTTCGTCCAGCGGCTTACCCCGTCCCAGTGCTCGCGGATCTTTTCGCCGTTGTCGAATTTGATCTCCACCTCCACCGGCATGACGAAATCTTCCTTGCGTTGCAGCCACACCGTGGAACGGTAGACCGTATCTTTGTCATCCTTCTTCTTGCCAGCACTCTTCTTCTCTTCTTCGTACCAGTTCGCTGGGAAGGACTCGATCTTCAGCACCTTGTAATCCATTACGGGCGAGCCGTAGATAGCCTGGTTGAAGTACCAGCGCAGATCCCTGCCCGAAACTTCCTCAATCGTCTTCAGGAAGTCTTCTTTGACGGGATGAGTGAAGCGATACTTCATGAAATAAGTGTGCATCGCCTTCTGCATGGTGTCTTCGCCGACGATGCTTTCGAGCGTGAGCAGCACGCTCGCCGTCTTGCCGTAGGTGACGCCGCCATAGGAGTTGAAGGTGTAGTAGTCGTATGCCTTTTGCGCGATCGGATCGACATCGGCCACCCCGATGTAGCCCAGCCGCTGCCCTTCCCGCTCGCCCAAAGTGGCGCCCGCCAGATTCAGTACAGAAGTTTTCGAACCGAGAATCGAATCCAGCACCTTCACTTCCGTATAACTGTTAATACCCTCATCCATCCAGGCATCTTCAAATTCGTTGGTCGCCACCATGCCGTACCAGTACTGATGCCCGAATTCGTGCTCCACTACCAGTTCCGGCCCGTACAGACCCTTGGGCATGAACCAGCTCGTATCGCCTGTAATGAAGGTGGGATATTCCATGCCACCCGCTGCCGAATCCGGCTCGGGATCGACCAGCGTCAGCGTCTTGTAAGGATAAGGCCCATACCAGCGCTCAAAATGATCCAGCGATTCCTTTAGAATTTTTTCGTGCCGCTCCACCTGGCTCCAGTGCGCCGGCTGCATCAGGATGCGCAGGCTCACCGGCCCCATCTGCCCCTGAAACACGCCGTCTTCTTTCACCTTGAAGCGCGGGCTCGCCGTCCAGGCGAAATCGTGAATGTCGTCCCCGTGATAAGCCAGAGTCTTCGTGCTGTCAGGATTGCCGACCTCGCTGACCTTCACTCCGCTGGCACCCACCACCTCATATTGCGGCACCGTCAGCTTCACGTCATACACGCCGAAATCGGCGAAGAACTCTGTCATGGCGTGATACTGATGGCAATTCCAGGCTCCGTGCCACCACACGCCAACTTTCGGAAACCATTGCCCGCCCAGCACGAAATCGCGCTTCCATCCCGAGCGCGCCTGCGTCTCCGGCATCTGATCGTGGAACGCAATCTTGAACTGCACGTACTGCCCCGGCGCAACCGGCTTGGGCAGATGCACATCGACCACAGTTTTGTCGTCTTTGTTGCCATCGTCGGGCTGGATGTACTGCAAGTTCGAAGTTAGATCGCCCTGCCCCACCACTTCCAGGCTCTTAATCTCTTCCGCGCCGTATTCCTTGTCTTCCCACTTCGCATAGGAAGTGTCGCGGTTGCCGTCGCGCTTGGCCTCGCGCACCCATGTGGCTTTCGGCTCAAACGCATTTTGATAAAGATGAAACGGAAAATGATCGAGCGCCTGCCCTGTGAGATTGTGATAAGTGAGGACTTCGGTGGCGTCGACGGTATGCTTGACCGCATCATAGCGCGCATCGATCTCGTAGTGCACCACCCGCTCCGACATGGGCTTGTCCGAATTGATAGCCAGCACGGTATCGGGAATCGCCACCGCCCCCGGGCTGTTCGAGGACGCAGTAGCGGGAGCAGCTTTGGCAGTCGCGGCGGCCGAAGCACCCTGCGGCGGAGCCGCATGCGCTGCATGTTGCTTCACGAGCAGGGAAAGCGCGATCACCGAAACCGCTGGGAGAACCACGATCATTGACCGAGTATTCATGAACCAGACCTCTGTTCTCGCTGTAACATGGCATCATACCGCAGACAGTCGAACGCGGTCACCTCCACTCGATACGCAACCGGGCGGCGCTTTGTTCCACAAGCCTTGAGCGCCTTATCGCATTTAACATTTCCCCGCCCCCCAAGACTTTCGTTCGAGGCCCTTGTTCTTCCAATCGAAGTTCTTCCAATCGAAGGGCTTTTCTGTGCGCAAGAAATTTCATTATGCTTCGGTGGTGGCGGCGAAGCATGGGATGAGATTTTCACGTTGCCGTTAGGGGGTGACAGAATTATGGAGCTAAGACATTTAGATCCGCCCGCTCTTGCGCTCGCAGCCGTTTGCCGACGATACTGGAGTGTTCCTGACAAACTGCATAACAATTATGAAAACCACGCTCTCGTTCTCCACGCCCGCTGAACTCGAAACCGAATGTCTCGTGGCCATTACTCTGGATCACGCTGAACCGGATCAAACCGGAAAAGATCACGGCGACTCGTCAACGAAGGAAAACCCGCAACTCAAGCTCGCGGCCGGCGACACGGCCGTGCAGTCGGTGGCCGCCGATCTGCTTACGAGCGGCGAAATGACCGGCAAGCCGTTCGAAATCAACTTGCTGCACAAGCCCGCCGGATTGAAGACTAAGCGCCTGTTGCTGATCGGCGGCGGCGCGGCGAAAAAGTTCACCAGTTACGAATTGCGCCGAATCGCAGGCGCCGCCGTGCGGACCCTCAAGTCGCGCGGAATCCGCAGCTTCGCCTTCATCACCCCGCCCAGCGTTCCGGCCGAAGCGGCGGTGAGGGCGATCGTCGAGGGCGCATTCGTCGGCAACTTCGATCCCGACTACTATCGCAGCGACCGCAAAGATCAAAAGATTGATGCGCTTACCATCCTTGCCAGCGGCAACACAGACCGGGCCGCACTCGAAAAAGCCGCCAACGAAGCGCAGATCGTCGGCGAGTCGCAAAACTTCGCGCGCGATCTGGTGAACGAGCCTTCCAACCGCATGACCCCGACCATTCTCGCCGAACGCGCCCAGAAGATGTGCCAGGAAGTTGGTTTGAAATGTGAAATTTATGGGGCCGACAAGATCAAAGAAATGAAGATGGGAGCATTTTGGAGCGTGGCGCAAGGCTCAGACGAGCCGCCCGCGCTGATCGTGATGAAATACGAGCCCTCCGGCGCGCCGGAAAAACCGGTCTTAGGCCTCGTGGGCAAAGGAATTACCTTCGATACCGGGGGCATTTCGATCAAGCCCGCCGATGGCATGGAGAAGATGAAATACGACATGGCCGGCGGCGCAACAATGATCGGCGCCATGCGCGCCATCGCGCTGCTGAAACCCAAAGTTAAAGTGATCGGCATCGTGTGCGCCACAGAAAACATGCCCTCCGGCAAAGCGCAGAAGCCGGGCGACGTGCAGATCGCCATGTCGGGCAAGTCGATTGAAATCATCAACACCGACGCAGAAGGCCGCCTCGTCCTGGCGGACGGTCTCTTCTACGCGCGCCAGCTCGGCTGCACCCATCTGGTGGATGCGGCAACGCTTACTGGCGCCGTCGTGGTCGCGCTCGGTTACGCCAACGCGGGAATCTTCGCCAACGACGATGCCATGTACGAGCGCTTTCACAAAGCGAATGACGAAGCGGGAGAAAAAATGTGGCGGCTGCCGCTCGATGACGAATACAAAGAAAACATCAAGTCGGGCATCGCCGACATGGTCAACTCCGGCGGGCGCTGGGGCGGAGCCATTAACGCGGCCATGTTCCTGAAAGAGTTCGCCGAAGACACGCCGTGGATTCATCTCGACATCGCCGGCACGGCCTGGATGGAAGATCAAAAACCCTGGATCGCGAAAGGCCCCTCGGGAATCGCGCTACGAAGTCTGGTTGAGTTCGTAAAGAGTTTCGCGAGTTAGAGAACCGGAACACGGATTAGTCAGTTTGGAGGCAATCTCATGAAAGCTCTGATGCTGGTTGGAGTTGTAATGCTGGTGCTGGGGATCGTTTCGTTCTTCGTGCCGTTTCCGCATTCCGAACATCACGGCGTCAGTATGGGCGACGCGCACATGGGTATTACGACACACGACGACCAGAAAGTCTCGCCAGTCGTGAGCATCGTTCTGGTTGTGGTCGGGGCCGGTTTGATGATCGCCAGCCGGAAGAGTTAGTCCGCGCCGGCACGCCGCGCTCCAGAGTGACGCGAGTGAAGGCTCGGTGACAATCCGCGCCCAGGACTTGGCATCTACTGTGTTGTGGCCTGCTCGAACGCCTTCTCCAGGTTTGTGACCAGCGGAGTTTCGCTCGGCTGGAGGCCGCTGCGTCCCATCATGCGCCACAGATACTGATTCTGCGGCCAGCGGTGCGCGTCGTAAACCGCGAGAATGTCTTCTGACGGGCGGCTCATGACCATCAGCACAATGTCCGCCTCATGCGGCTTATACACCACGATGAACTTTCCCCACGTCTGCATCGCATCCTGCACTACGCCAATCGCCTGGCGATCTTCGGAAAGCAAATTGGGGTTGAACTGGTCGCCGTCATAGCTGGTGACGTAGACGTAACGAGCGTTCACCAGCGTCCCGGGAAATGCCGGAACAGTTTGCGGAGCATTCACCTTGGGCGCTTTCGGTGCGGCGAGCGCCAGCGTCGTCGCCAATAACACGACGGCAAGTGCGGCCCGCGCGGTAATCTTGTTTTTCATAGCGTTCACCGGATCAATAGCCTTTGCCTTTCCAAACACTTTAGATGGTCATAGCCGGGCGAGCGTTGCCCGCCATCGGAACAATTCCTCGTAAGTTGTTGAATTTATTGTAGCTGGAAGATATTGGCGGGAAAGAGCACCAGAGGGCCAGCCCTGATGGTCTTAACCCTCTGCAGGAATGCCATTCCCCGAAGCCGGAAACGGCCCTAGGAAAGCAAGGAATGGGCCGAGTGGACCCAGGAGACCATCCCGGACAAGAAACGCCATCCCGGGCGTCCTGGGCGAGACGCGTTTACTAGCTATAGCTGCGAGATAACGCTTCAACAACTTACAGCCAGTTTCAACAACTTGCACGAAGCGTCAACAACTTACGAGTTAGAACTTTGCGAATGCGTCGGTCAGGGTTTAACAACCCACCACACCACGGTATCCGCGGACCAGACTTCTTCGTTCAAGAATTGCTCAGGGCTTGAGTTCCGGCGCGGACTGCGCCTGGCGGGCCTGATCCACGACTCTGCGGACGGCTTCAATTACCACCTCGGGGCGGTCGAGTTGGATGTAATGCCCGCTGTTCTTCGCAACCACCTGCGTGCCGCGGGTCGAGAGGTGGGCTAACTCTTCCTGCATCTGTTGCCAGGCGTCATTGGTGGGCTTGACCAGGTCGTCGGGCAGGTCGGGTTGGGGCTTTTCGGGATCGTGCGAGAGCACCGCCAGAGGCATATCGCCGAGAGCGCCGGTAGGGGCGGTTTGGGCAGCGCTTTCGGGAAACGCTTTCAATTCCGCGAGCCCTTCGCGAGCGGTGTGAAAGTTGCACTCAGCGGCGCGGACTTCGGCATCATTGCCGCAAAATCCCAAGAGGCGAGGAAGGCCGAAGGGCATGGTGAGTTCCAGGAACTGCTGCTCCCGCACCCAGCCGGCGTCCAGATCGTTTAACGCGGGTGGAAAGCGCTTCTGTTGTTCGGGGTGCGAGGCGTCGACCAGGACCATACCGGCGACGTCGCGGCGGTAGAGGCTGGCAAAGAGGCGGACGTCGTATCCGCCCATGGAGTGGCCGACGAGGATGAGCGAACCGGTAATGCCGGCGCGGCGCAGAACCATGTGCAGTTCTTCGGCGATGTCTTTGCTGGTGCGGGGGCGCGGACTGAAATCGCTGTAGCCGAGGCCGGCGCGGTCATAGGAGCAGGCCCGGGCGAATTGCGCGATCTGCGGCTGCACTTTGCGCCATGAAATGTAGCTGTCGCCAAGGCCGGAGTCGAGAATCACGGTGGGAGATCCCTGGCCCGCGCAGTCGAGGTGCATTTTGTAGCCGCCGATGTCGACGAGTTGGCCGGGCACGGGGTGAGCGCGGCGATCGCGGGAAGCGGAGATGGATTGGTAGAGGGCCCCGGCTGCCGCGAGAAGAGTGGCGACACCCAGGAGACCGATGACGATGTTGCGCAGCCAGCGACTCGGTTGCGTGGCGGAGGGCGCGGTCCGGGCCATTTTTCTATTCGGGCAAAGGCACGCGGGCGGGGGCGCCCGCGCCACATGAGTCTACATCGTCTACATGACCGGTGGCGCGGTGATGCCCATGACTGCGAGCGCCCGAATCAGTTCGCGGCGGACGACGGCAACTGTGGCGAGCAGGAATTGCTTCCGCTTTTCGTCCGGCTCGCTCAGGATGGGATGGCGGTGATAGAAAGTGTTGAAGAGTTGCGCCAGTTGGAAAGCGTGCCTGGCCAGGTATGCGGGTTCGGTGGTGGCGATGCATTGGCTGACGATGTAGGACGTTTTCGCCGAGGCTAGCCAGAGTTCCCAAATTTCATCTGCGTTGTCGCCCGCCAGATATCTGGCGAAGTCCCCGGCAGAGACGTCGCCAGCTACTTCTCTACAGAAAATGTCGGGATCCATTGCCGCTTTCTTGAAGATGCTGGTGGCACGGACTACGGCGTATTGCGCGTAGGGACCGGTTTCGCCTTCGAAGCTGAGAGCTTCTTTGAAGTCGAAAGCAATCACCGATTGTTTGGTGAACTTCAGCATGAAGTAACGCAGCGCGCCGATGGCGATTTGCGTGGCGATGGAGAGGCGTTCGGCGTCGGTAAGCTGGGGATGGCGGGAGTCGACTTCGCTTTTGGCGGAGACGATGAGCTGGTCGAGCAGGTCGTCGGCTTTCACGCCGAAACCCTTGCGGCCTGAGACCTCGATGTAGGAACGCGCCTTGTCTTCTTCGCTGAGCGTGTAGCCGAGTTCGGCGGCGCAGCGCGGGGTGAGCGCGACCATCTCATAAGAGAAGTGCGTGTAGTGGTCGGCGGTCTCATTGTGGCCGAGTCCGCGCAGGGCTTCGACGACCGTGTTTTGCGCTTCGGATTGGCGGGCGTCGATCACGTTGTAGATTTCGGCAACGTCTCCGAAGTGGGGATGGTCCTTCTCGCCTTCGGTGGCGGAGATCCAGCAGTCGTGCAGATTGGGATAGCGGTAGAACTTGCGATAGGCGAAATCGCGTCCGAGCAAGCCGAACTTCCACATGTGGTAGGCGATGTCTTTGCCGACGTAGCCTACGGTGCCGTTGGAGCGCACGATGACTTTTTGATCTTCTTCGGAAATGCCTGATAGGCGGAAGTCGACACCGGGCTTCAGCGGAATCGCGATGAGGAGATCGTCTAGATCGTCAGGCGTGTCTGAGCCATTTGTCTTGTTGGCGTCGGCAGTCGCGGGCAAGAGTGCCCGCGCCACACGGTCCGTTCCGGCGCGGCGCATCACCCAGCAACCCTTATTCTTCCCCTCATTTTCAAACGTGAGGACGCCTGAATCTGTCAGTTTGGTGAAGGCCGCGTCCCAGAAGTGCAGGTGCAGGATTTCGCTTTCGCGGGGCAGGAAGTCGTATTCGATGTCGAGGCGGCCCATGGTTTCGAGGTGGCGGCGCAGGACGGCGGTCGAGATCAGCTCGGCGATCACGGCGGTTTCGCTGGCGGCGTCTTCGATGCCGTGAAGCGTCTGGGCGCGGACTTGCAAGTTCTGTTTGTCTTGCGCGTACCACTGCGAAACGCGGGCGTAGAGGTCCCAACAGTAGTAGTCGAAGCGAGGCTGGCCGGCGAGAGCTTCGATCTCGGCGCGGGACTTTTTCTCGATGTGCGTGAAGCCGACGACCACATCTGCAACCTGCACGCCGGTATTGTCGATGTAGTTCTGAATGTCGACTTCTCTTCCGGCGTAACGCAACAGGCGAACGAACGTATCGCCGAGAATGGCGTTGCGCAAGTGGCCGATGTGGGCAGCCTTGTTGGGATTGATGCTGGTGTGTTCGACCAGAATTTTTCCCGCAGGAATATCGGCGGGTGGCCTTTGATCGGCGGCCAGGGCTGCGGCCATCCAGGCGCGATCGATTTTGACATTCAGGTAGCCCGGAGGCGCAACCTGCATTTCGGCAATGCCTTCGATGGGACCGATGTCGGCGCGGATGGCTTCTGCAATTTTAAGCGGCGCGGTGCGCAGCGGCTTGGCAAAGGGGAAGATGGGGATGGCAAAATCGCCGAGTTCGACTCTTGGAGGCTGTTCCATGACCACATTGGGCAGAGTTGCGGCCGGGTAGCGGCGGCGAAGGAATTCCAGGACGTGGCGGGCTAGACGGTGTTCGAGATGACGATACAAGGCTTCCCTCTGAGCTGTGTAATGAAGACAGTGATTCTAGCAGAGCGCGCTGAGGACGCTGGTTTGACGCAGGAGAAACGGTTCCCTATGATGAAAAATCAGTGCCAAACCCACCACGGAGGCACAGAGACACGGAGAAAACCTAAGAATTTCTCCGTGTCTCTGTGACTCCGTGGTGAAACTGATTCTTATGCGGATTGCTTACCTTGAATGTTTTTCCGGCATGAGCGGCGACATGTTTCTGGGCGCGCTGGTGGATGCCGGGGTTCCCGCTGCGCTGCTGGAGAAGGCCGTGTCTGCGCTTGGGGTGGGGGCGCGGCTGGAGATTTTGCGCGTGGAGCGCAGCGGGATTTCCGCGACCAAAGTGGATGTTTGGGTGGATGGGGAGAAGGACTTACCGCGTAGCGCCGGCGTCCCGCCCGCTAGCCGCCGAGACGGCGGCGCTACGCCGCACCCTCACGAGCACGAACATCATGGGCATACACGTTCCCATCCTGGTGAGACGCGGACAGGAGTGTCCGCGCCACACGAGCGTTCGCGGGGGCTAATTGAGATTCGGGGGATTATTGCTGCGGCTTCGATTTCTGAGACTGCTAAGAAGACTGCCATCGCCATCTTCGAGGCGCTGGGACGGGCCGAGGCGAAGATTCACAATACTTCCATCGAGAGCGTGCACTTCCACGAAGTCGGCGCGGTGGATGCGATGGTGGATATCGTTTGCGCGGCCGTGGGGGCTGAGGCTCTGGGAGTGGAGGAGATTATCTGTTCCCCCTTGAACGTCGGCGGCGGGACGGTGAAGTGCGCGCATGGGACGTTTCCGGTACCGGCTCCGGCGACGGTGGAGTTGTTGGCGGATGCGCCCGTGTATTCTTCGGGGTTGCAAGCGGAGCTGGTCACGCCGACGGGCGCGGCGATCGTAAAGACGCTGGCCCGGCGGTTTGCTGTGTTTCCCGAGATGAAGATTGAAAGGTCAGGCTATGGCGCGGGGACGCGAGATTTTCCGGGGCATCCAAATGTGGTGCGGTTGACGATTGGAGAGGCTGCATCGAACGCTCTGGCCGCGAGAACGGCGTCGGAAACGATTACGGTGTTGGAAGCGAATCTCGACGATCTGAATCCGCAGGTCTTTGGCTATGTAATGGATCGGTTGCTGGAAGAAGGCGCGCTGGATGCGTTTGGCATGCCGGTGCAGATGAAGAAGAATCGTCCGGGGACGCTGCTGACCGTGCTTTGCAAGCCGGAAACCGCCAGCAAGCTGACGCAACTGATCTTCACCGAGACGACCACGCTGGGCGTGCGGCGGCGCGATGAAATGCGGCAGACGTTGGCGCGACGGTGGGAAAATGTCGGCACGCCGTGGGGCGAGGTGAGGATCAAGATCGCCAGCATGAATGGGACGGTCACAAATTACGCTCCGGAGTACGAGGATTGCCGGCGGATCGCGGCGCAGCATCGTGTGCCGCTGAAGCAGGTGATGGGCGAGGCGATTGAGGCGTACGTGCATTCGCGCGGCAAAGAAAAAGCAGGTTTCTCACCGGCTTGACCCCGGCTCGGAATGACAAGTTTGCGGGTGGCGCGGGCAGCAAGCGTTCGAAAGCGGAAGATGGCCAAGAAGTTCTACATCACGACGCCGATCTACTACGTGAACGCGCGCCCGCACATCGGACACGCATACACCACGATTGCGTGCGACACAATTGCGCGGCGGCAGCGCCTGCTGGGCGCCGAAACATTTTTTCTTACGGGCACGGACGAGCACGGGCAGAAGATCGAGCGGGCGGCGCAGGCCGCAGGAAAGACTCCGCAGCAGTATGCGGACGAGATTTCCGCGGAGTTCCGGCAGTTGTGGAAGCGGATGGGAATCTCGAACGACGACTTCATCCGCACGACGGAAGACCGGCACAAGAAGCGCGTGCAGGAACTTTTCCGGCGCATTCGCGATAACGGCTACATCTACAAGGGCACCTATACCGGGCAGTATTGCGTGTCCGATGAGCTTTACGTTGACGGAGCGCAGCCGGGCGATCCGTGCCCCACTTGCGGCCGCATCACCGAGACCGTAAAGGAAGAGAACTACTTCTTCAAGCTCTCGATGTTTCAGGACAAGCTGCTGGCGCTTTATGCGAATCCGGAGTTCATTCGTCCGGAGACGCGGCGCAACGAGGTGATCTCGTTCGTGCGCTCGGGGCTGCGCGACTTGTCAATCAGCCGATCGACGTTTTCCTGGGGCATCCCCGTACCCGACGATCCCAAGCACGTGATTTATGTGTGGCTGGACGCGCTGGCGAATTACATCACCGCGATTGGCTACGGCTCTTCGCACGCGGGAGCGCAGGAGGCATTCAAGAAATTCTGGCCGGCTGACGTGCAGATGATTGGTAAGGAGATTGTCCGCTTCCATTGTGTCTACTGGCCGGCGTTTCTGATGGCGGCAGGACTGCCCGTGCCCAAGGCGATCGTGGCGCATGGGTGGCTGCTGTTTGAAGAGAGCAAAATGTCGAAGTCGCGCGGCAACATCGTGCGCACGGAGACGATTCTCGACGTGCTGGGCGCGGACGCGTTGCGCTATTTTCTGCTGCGGGAAGTCGTGTTCGGACAGGATGGATCGTTTTCGTTCGATGCGCTGGTGCAGCGCTACAACTCCGATCTGGCGAATGGGCTGGGAAATCTGGCCAGCCGCACGCTGACCATGATCAACCGTTACTTCCAAGGCGAGGTGCCGTATCCGTCGCATGCGGCGGCGAAAACCGCTGCGGACGATGCGATTGCCGAGGCGGCGCGCAAGACGATCCGCGAATTCGGGACGCTGTTCGATCAGTTCCAGTTTTCGCGCGCGCTGGAAGCGGCCTGGGCGCTGGTGGCGGCGGTGGATAAGCACATCGTCGAGAATGAGCCCTGGGCGCTGGGCGAAAAGCAGGATGAAGAGAGCCGGTCGCGTTTGGCGACAGTGCTCTACACCGCGGCTGAGGCGCTGCGGATTGCGACGGCGCTGGCCCATCCGGTAATGCCGGAGGCGACGGCAAAGATTTGGTCGCAGATGGGATTGGGGGATATCAAGAAGCTTGCGCTGGGCGAACTGGCTTGGGGACAACTGCCTTTCGGCACGAAGCTGGGCGAGGTGCAGCCCGTATTTCCGCGCGCCGACAAGAGCGCGATTGAAAGGATGCAGAAGATGGAAGAGGAGCAGAGAGATACGCCGGCGGCAGAGGCTCCGGCAGCGGCGACGCCGGCGCGGACGAACCTGCCGCAGGCGGCTCCGGCGACGGCAGCTCCGGCGGCCGCAGTTCCAGTGGCAGTTCCGGCAACGAGCGAAAAGATTTCGATCGACGACTTCACCAAGATCGAACTGCGGGTGGGGCTGGTGAAGGTCGCCGAGAGAGTGCCCAAGGCGGACAAGCTTTTGCGGTTGGAGATTGATATTGGAACTGAAGTGCGGCAGGTGCTGGCTGGAATCGCTGAGGCATATGCGCCGGAAACATTGGTTGGGCGGAAAGTGGTGATTGTCGCGAATCTTGCGCCGCGCAAGCTGCGCGGGATGGAATCGAACGGAATGATCGTGGCGGCTTCGCTGGAAGGCGGAAAACCTGTGCTGGCGGGCTTTCTGGAGGATGTGCCCGTGGGGGCTAGGCTGAAGTAAAGCCAAGCGCGAATCGTCCGGGAGAGAGGAAGTCAAAACCTAGCCGAGCTTTCGCTCGGCATGGACAGCCGAGGCGGCTGTCCCCACATTAATCATTTCATGTTTGTCGATTCTCACGCGCATCTTGATGGCAAACAGTTCGACTCCGACCGCGAGCAGGTGATTGCGCGAGCGCGGGAAACCGGGATCCAGACCATCGTTGCGATTGGAAACGGCGATGGGCCCGGGTCGCTCGATTGCGGGATTCTGCTGGCGGAGAAGTATCCGTTTCTGTATGCCACGGTTGGGATTCATCCTCATGAGGCGAAGCTGGCTACGGACGCGGCATTCGCGGAGATGGAACAACTGGCGCGGCGGCCGAAAGTGATCGCGTGGGGAGAAGTTGGACTGGATTACTTCTACGATCATTCGCCGCGAGAGACCCAGCAGCAGGTTTTCCGGAGTCAGATGGAGCTGGCGGCGGCGGCGAAGCTGCCCATTGTGATTCACTGTCGTCCGTCGGAAGCAAGCGACAACGCCTGGGAAGATTGCCTGATATTGATGCGAGAGCATTGGGCCGCGAAGGGACTGGGAGGAATTCTGCACTGCTTCACGGGAACCTGGCCGCATGCGAAGCAAGCGCTCGATATGGGGTTCATGATTTCGTTCGCGGGCAATGTGACCTTTCCCAAAGCGCAGCAGATTCGCGATGTGGCGCTGGAAGTTCCGCTCGACCGGATGCTGATCGAAACCGATTCGCCCTTTCTGGCGCCGGTGCCGCATCGCGGCAAGCGCAACGAGCCGGCATTCGTAAAGGAAACAGCGCGGAAGCTTGGCGAGGTCCGAGGGTTGACGGCGGAAGAAATCGGGCAGCAAACGGCGCGCAATTTCTACAATTTTTTCAAATTGGCTGAAACCGCTGAAAGCAAAGTTTCGGAAGGTTAACTCTCCTCTGCAAATGGTTCTTCTGATAACCTCAGGAGTCAGATTCCATCATTTCAGAAACAATTGAAATCCGATGCCCGATAACAGCTTCGATATCGCGAGCAAGATTGATCTGCAGGAAGTATCGAACGCCATCCAGCAGGCGTTGAAGGAGGTCCACACGCGATTCGACTTGAAGGATTCAAAGTCGAATATCGAACTGGAGAAGGACGCGATCGTGCTGCACTCGGCCGACGAGTACAAGCTGAAGGCGGTGAACGATGTGTTCCAGCAGAAACTGGTCAAGCGCGGGGTCTCGTTGAAAGGATTGACCTATGGCGCAGTGGAACCGGCGGCGGGCGGCACATCCAGGCGACGCATCACGATGCAGCAGGGCATTGCCATCGAAAAGGCGCGGGAGATCGTAAAGGCGGTCAAAGATTCGAAAAAAAAGGCGCAAGCTTCGATCCAGGGAGATTTGGTGCGGATCAGCAGCAAGGACCGCGACACGCTGCAGGAAGTCATCGCCATGCTGCGGCAGCATGATTTCGGGATCGACCTGCAGTTTACGAATTACCGGACGAACTGATGGGCAGAACGTAACCACAGAGGATACAGAGAGCACCGAGGAATTGAGCGCATCGGCCACCATCAACGGGAAAGAGGTTTTCGATCTGCTGCGGGATGATCTCGCGGCTCTTGAGGGCGAGTTCGGGCAGGATACCGTCTCGGGCGTGCGAGCCATCACGGAGATTGGGGAGTATCTGCGGGCCGGTGGAGGCAAGCGGATCCGTCCGGCGCTTCTTTTCCTTTCTTCCAAGCTGTTCCATTACCAAGGACAGGGCGCGGTGCGACTGGGCGCGGTGGTCGAGATCATTCACACCGCCGCGCTGGTGCATGACGACATTATCGACGAGGCCAAGACGCGCCGCGGCCGGCCCGCCGCCAATACGTATTGGGGCAACTCGAAGTGCGTGCTGGCGGGCGACTGGCTATACATGCAGGCTTTCAAGGTGGCGGTGCAGGGGCGAAACTTCCGTATCCTCGATACGTTGATTGAACTGACGCAGCAGATGGTCGAGGGCGAATTGTTGCAAATGGAAAAGCTGGGCCAAGTGATCGCGATCGAGGAGTATTTCGATCTGATTTACCGCAAGACCGCTTGCCTGTTCTCCGTTTGCATGCGTCTGGGAGCGATTCTGGGGGGAGCGACGGCGGCGCAGGAAGAGGCTCTGGCCCAGTACGGGCGCGACCTCGGCATGGCGTTTCAGATCGTGGACGACGTGCTCGACCTGACCGCGTCCGAAGATGTTCTAGGCAAGCCTGTGGCGAGCGATCTGCGCGAGGGCAAGCTCACCATGGCGGTGATCCACGCGCTGGAACGCTGCACGGCGGAGGAACGAGCCAAGATTGAAACGATTCTGCGCGAGCGCGCTTTTAATGGCGTGACCCATGCGCAGATTATGGAGATTCTGCAGCGCTGTGGGTCGCTGGAAGCGGCAACCGCGCGCGCTGCGAGGTATGCGGAGTCCGCGCGGAAAGCGATCCGCACCTTCCCCGATTCCGAGATCAAGCGGGCGCTGCTGTGGGCGCCGGAGTTTGTGGTAGCAAGAGAAAAGTAAGGAAGCAGCTTTCAGCCTTTAGCTCTCAGCTTTAGCCTCGGAGCCTTTGGCTCTGAATCCATTTGGAGCAGGAAAGCTCTAGTGCGGAACGGCCAGAGTGCAGCGCGCCCGCGCTCCGGAAAAGCTAAGAGTCGAGAACTAGGGATTTTTTTATCGCGATTGTTCCCCCAGGTTAGTTCAAGCGATTGCTTTTGTGGCGCAGCCTGGAGCGAGGCTGTCCGCATAAACCTAAATGTTCCCATGACTTGCGGCAACCTCTTCATCCGTTCCAGCCACAAAACAGTCCGCGTATCGGAAAGCGAACCAATCCGTTCTGGCCTAAAATACGTAAGATAAGACAGCAGTAGGTAGGAATTGGCCGGGCTTACAAAAAACGATAAGGAGATATTCGATGAAAAAGGTGATGGTTTGTCTGCTGGCTGTGACTTTCGCGATGGGCTTGACTGCTTTCGCTCAACAAGACAACAACATGTCGCAAACCCAGGCCGATCAGGCGGGGGCCAAGGCTCCGCTGATGACGTTGAAAGGAACGGTCAAGGCTGAAGGCGACAAGTACTCGTTCGTCAACGACAAGGACGGCAAGAGCTGGGATGTGATGAATCCCGAGGAACTCAAGGGACATGAAGGACATCACGTGCAGCTCAGCGCGCACGTCTACGCCGACAAGAATGCGATCCACGTGATGAGCGTAAAGATGCTCAAGGGGAGCGCAATGAAGAGCGGCGACTCCATGAGCAAGTAATTTGCCGCTTGAGAACGAGCGGGACGGCCAGGTTGATCCCGCATTTTTCCTGCCGGCCGGTGTCCATCGGACAATCGGCCGGCTTTGTTTATACTGAACCTTTCCCCGATTCTCTTTATCCAATTATCCAATACTCTCTATGAATCTGTTTCCGCTGATGGCGCGCCACGGATATGCCTTGACCTTCGGTCTATTGCTGGCCGAGGCGATCGGGCTTCCCTTCCCCGCGGCGATCGCGCTGGTGGCGGCGGGAGCTGCAGTGGCAGCTCACGCATTGTGGGGTCCGTATATCCTGCTTGCGGCTATCGCCGCCCTGCTGCTTGGCGACACCGTGCAGTTCTGGTTGGGACGATACATGGGCTGGGGACTGCTCGGATTCCTTTGCCGCGTGTCGATTAATCCGGAAACCTGCATTCTGCGGTCCGCGGAGTCTTTCTACAAGCGCGGCAAAATTACCCTGGTGATTGCGAAGTTTATTCCTGGGGTCAACACCATGGCGGCGCCGCTGGCCGGCAGCATGAAGATGCGCTTCTGGCAGTTTCTGTGCCTGGACTTGGTAGGGGCTTTGGCGTATTCCGTCACCTATCTTTCGCTTGGATATCTTTCCCGCGATTTTCTAGCGGCCATTCTGCGCGGTTTTCACGCGGCTGGGCGGGCGATGGAAGCGGTAGTGGTCGCCGCGCTAGTGGTTTATGCGATCTACCGTATCGTGCAGTATCGCAAACACAAGGTGTATCGTGTGGTACCGCGGATTCAGGTTCAGGAACTGGCCGCGCGTCTGGCTTCGGAGGATGCCAGCCGGGTGCAGATCGTCGATGTCCGCAGCCACGGCTACTATGACTCGGGGGCAGCGCGGATCAAGAACTCGATCCGGATCGAGCCCAACAATCTTGAGGAAGAGATCAAGACTCTTCCCAAGGACAAGGACATTTACCTTTACTGTACTTGAGCGCGCGAAGCGACCAGCGCCCGGGTGGCGCACCTGCTGCGGGAAAAAGGATTCAACACGTTCGTGATTGTCGGCGGATTGACCGCCTGGCGCAAGGCCGGGGAACCACTGGAGTCTGTGCCGCAGAACGATTTGGTAAAGTTGCCGACGTTTAGCTAGTGGCTCGTCGTTGGTCGTTTGCCGTTGGTGGTTGTCGCCGGCACCTAATCCCCGCGCCGCGGAGTGCTGCTTCACGTTCCGAATTGGCGCAGGTGGTGATCGAGGTGTTTGTACATTCCTGTAGAGGACTCCTGCGGAGTAAGCGAGCCGAAGAAGGAATGCGGACGCTTCGTGCATTGCGCTTCCCCGCCCTCGTGAAACTGCGCGACACACACTTTGAGATGTTCCTGTTCGCGAGCGAAGTCTCTTTTGTCGGCGATCACAAAAGCTTTGTCGGTGGGAGCGTTTCTTGACATGCGAGTCTCCTCCGCTCCGTCTATCCTCGCGAGCGCCAAGAATGATAGCATCCGCATTAGGCAGTAGCTTCCTGGATCGGTGTTTCGCTTTGTCGTGAGGCCGATATGCGATTGCCTTTCACCGTGACGCTTCTCGCGATTTTAGTCGTGACATTTTGGGAGACTGGTGACCCTCTCCCCGCTTCTCGGAACTCTGAACGAGCGATTGCCCTCTACGACTCGGATCCCACCCACCTCTGGAACCGGTTGTGCGCTCTAATAGTGCGAGAGGACGCTCCCGAAATTCTGGACGGCGTGGATTCACTCGATCCGCTCCTCTGGCCCGAAACGGAACACTTGCTGGCAGGTCCCTCCCATGCGCGTGCCTTACGCGTTCTCGACGAATTTCTGCAGACGCATGCCGAGAATCTGATTCGCGACCCCGTGAAGCGTGCCATTTTGCAGCGCGATCTGTGGGCGGTGTTTGACTGGTCCGCGCAACAGCAGTCAGCTTCGCGAAGACCGGATTACGTCAACGAGAAGCGGGAACTGCAGTCGCGGCTGGCCGAAGTGCTGCGGCGTTTGGCGATCACCCCGAAAGAGATTGAGTCGTTGCCCAACAACTACGCACAAGCCGTGGCCTCGGGCTCGTTTGCCAAGGAGTACGATCCAGCGCACCGCGAGCAGGCCTTTCTGCCGCCCGACCTGCTCGATCCACGCGGGCCCTGGGTGTACATCGACTCGAGCCCGGAGGCATTTAATTCTGGGGGCGTGGCGCAGGCGCACGTGCAGGCATTTTCCGGGCGCTCGCGGTTTCTGGTGTTCATGCGACTGCCGGAAGGGCGCAAGGCCACACTCGCCTATTTGCAGACTCTGTGGAACTTTCCCGAACCCTGGGTTCATGGGCCTGAGTCTGCCGACGATCAGTCGATCGTCAATTCCAATCTGCCGTCGTTTCCTGCTGGCACAGAAGTGGCCTTGGTGCGTCAGATGGTACTGTTCGACAATCAGGGCAATCTTGCGCCTGCCCCGATCACAGAAAGCGTCCAGATACGCGCGTATCACTCGATCACTGCGACGCCGCCGCGGTATTTTTCGGGAGACTGGGCGCAGGTCATCAAGAACAGTGGCCAGGATTTTTATGAGGTCAGGCTTAGCCGCCCGCTGTTATTCGCGGGGAAAGACGGAGGGCTGAGGGCCACCGGTCGCGAGGAAAAAGAGCTCTCGACTTTTCAACAGCAAGGCGACGACGAAATCGAAGAGATGGAGGAGCATCCAGAGTTTAAGAAGATGTGGGCTCCGGCTCTACAGACCTGCCTTTCGTGCCACTCTGGTGGCGGGGTCCACTCGCTGAACAGCCTTGAGAAGATACTCAAGCCGAACCGACGTCAGCAGGATGATCCCGGCGTCGGACCTTAACGCTCCCCGCTGGTGGCTCGACGTTGGAGAGACCAATTGGAAACAGGACCGCTATGACTGGGGCTTGTTGAACGGGTATTGGAAAGCAAGTGCGAAGTCGTGATGGGTTTTACTTAACGCGACTGCGCTTCGCCTCTTATACTTCCGCTTATACTTCTACTGATGCCGTCGAGTAGAGAAATCGAAATCAAGTTTTGCGTCGCGGACGTTCGGGCGCTCACGCGCAAACTGCGCGGAGCGGGATTCCGCGTGGTCACGCCCCGCACGCACGAGATGAATACGCTGTACGACCTTCCTGGGGAGGTTCTGCGGGAGCGCAAAGAGTTGCTGCGCCTCCGGAAGTACGGTTCGGAGTGGACTCTGACGCACAAATCCAAGGGAAAGATTGGCCGGCATAACGCCCGGCTCGAGTTGGAGACTGGCGCGAGCGACGGCCGGAAGATGGCTTTGATCTTGCGAGCCCTGGGGTATGCGCCGTCGTTCCGCTACGAAAAGTTTCGAGCGGAGTGGACGGACGGGAAAGGGCAGGTCGTGGTGGATGAGACGCCCATTGGAGATTTCTGCGAGATCGAAGGCGCGCCGCGATGGATTGATGCGACGGCGAAGAAGTTGGGCGTGACCGAGGGGGATTACATCACGAAGAATTATGCGGGATTGTTTCTGGAT
Source organism: Acidobacteriaceae bacterium (assembly GCA_003131585.1). GTDB lineage: Bacteria > Acidobacteriota > Terriglobia > Terriglobales > Acidobacteriaceae > Sulfotelmatobacter. The sequence continues at coordinate 15,103 of PKVW01000007.1, read as the reverse complement.
TGGAAGGCCCGGACGAAAAGCAGGGTCGAGGAGATGACGTTCAAGGCGGTGGGGCTTCGCAAGTCTTCAGGGCGACGTCCGGGATAAGGACTCGCTTCGCTGCCCTCGGCTGACCCTTCGGCTTCGCTCAGGGCCGGCTCACGAGGCACTCGTCCCCGCACGGTGCGTGATCGCTTACGCGCCGTGGCATTTTTTGAATTTCTTGCCTGAACCGCAGGGGCAAGGATCGTTGCGACCCACTTTTTCCTGCCCGCGAACGACTTGCTGCACTGGCTGGACGTCGCCGGCGCCAGCCATGCGCGCCTGTTCCAGTTCGCGACGCTTGCGGCGCATGAAGGCTTCTTCCAGATCGTCGGCGGAAGTGGCGACCAGCCGCGGCGGACGATGTCCATTCCCACCACTTCCCTGTTGCGCCGGCACTCCGGATTCCGACCCTGTGGGTTCGCCTCCTTGCGGACCGACACCGTCCGCGTCCGGCGGGCGTTCGATAATCTGCATCAGGTAGAGATAGCGGGCGGTGTCTTCCTGAAAGCGTTGCAGCATGGCCTCGAACATCTCGAACGATTCCTTCTTGTACTCGACTAGGGGATCGTGCTGGCCGTAGCCGCGCAGGCCGATGCCCTCCTTAAGGTGGTCCATGCTGAGGAGGTGATCCTTCCACTGCGAGTCGAGCACGCTGAGCATGATCATGCGCTCGTGGTGGCGCATGGCATCGGGGCCGATCAGTTTTTCCTTCGCGTCGTAGCGCTCTTTCAGCTTTTCGAAAATGGCGTCGCCGAGTTCCTGCCGGTTCAGCGTTGCGGGCTTCACGCCTTCCGCGATGAAATCCACGCCGAAGCGCGTAAAGACCGCGTCTTTCAGTCCTTTGATGTTCCAGTCGTCGGCATGGCCCTTGGGCGGGCAGTACTCGTCCATCAGTTCGCCGAGAATGGCTGAAACGTAGTCCTCGAGGATCAGGTCTTTCTGGTCCACGCCATCGAGCAAGCGGCGGCGCAGGCCGTACACGGCCTCGCGCTGCTTGTTCATCACGTCGTCGTATTCGAGCAGGTGCTTGCGGGATTCGAAGTGCTGGCCTTCGACCGCCTTCTGCGCCGTCTCGATGCGGCGGCTGATGAGTTTGGACTCGATGGGGACGCCTTCTTCCATACCCAGCCGCTCCAGCAGTTTCGAGACCCACTCCTTGGCGAAGATGCGCATAAGATCATCTTCGAGTGCGAGGTAGAAGCGCGAGGAGCCGGGGTCACCCTGACGGCCGGCGCGTCCGCGAAGCTNNGGTTGTCGATGCGGCGCGACTCATGTCGTTCGGTGCCGAGAATGTGCAGGCCGCCGACGGCCGTGACCTCGTCGTGCTCTTTGTCGGTCTGTGCCTTGTAGCGGCTGAAGGCCTCGGTCCATTTGTCGGTCGGCACGGTGTATTCATTGCCGTTGTAATAGAAGACCGAAATCTGCCCGTCTTCCTGTGGCCCTTCGATCTTGCCCTGGGCCACGCGCAGTTGCTGCGCGATCCCCTTCTTCACCAACTCCTGCTTGGCCATGAATTCAGGGTTGCCGCCCAGTAAAATATCGGTACCGCGGCCGGCCATGTTGGTGGCGATGGTGACCATGCCTTTGCGTCCGGCCTGGGCGACGAATTCGGCTTCGCGCTCGTGAAACTTGGCGTTCAGCACGACGTGCTGCTTCAGGCCTTTCTTCTTCAGCAACTCGGAGAGGCGCTCGGACTTTTCAATCGATGTGGTGCCGACCAGCACGGGCTGGCCTGTGGCGTTGAGCTTCTGAATCTCGTCGGCCGCCGCGAAGTATTTTTCCTTCTCGGTACGAAACACCACGTCGGGATTCTCCAGCCGCAGCATCTGCTGGTTGGTTGGAACGACGACGACGTCCAGCTTGTAGATGTTGTCGAACTCGGCGGCTTCCGTTTCCGCCGTGCCAGTCATGCCTGCCAGCTTCTTGAACATGCGGAAGTAATTTTGGAAAGTAATGGTGGCGAGGGTCTGGTTCTCGCGCTCGATCTTCACACCTTCTTTGGCTTCGATGGCCTGATGCAGACCGTCGGACCAGCGGCGCCCCGGCATCATGCGTCCGGTGAATTCGTCGACGATGATGACTTCTCCGTCTTTAATCACGTATTCCACGTCGCGGCGATACAGAGCGTGCGCTTTGACCGCGGTCTCGACGTGATGCTTGAGCGGCCAATTCTCCGGGTCGGCGATGTTGCCAATGCCGAGCAGTTGCTCCACCTTCACCCAGCCTTCGTCGGTGACGGTGATGTTGCGGTGCTTCTCGTCGACCACAAAGTCGCCGGTAAGCTGCGCGGGTTCGCCCGTGGCGACCTCAAGCTCTTCGCCTTTCTCCAGCTTTGGGATGATCCGGTTAACTTTATAGTACTTGTCGGTCGATTCCTCGCTCGCGCCGGAGATGATGAGGGGGGTGCGGGCTTCGTCGATGAGGATGGAGTCAACTTCATCGACGATGGCGAAATTGTGGCCGCGCTGCACGCAATCCTTGAGATCGAACTTCATGTTGTCGCGCAAGTAGTCAAAGCCGAACTCATTGTTGGTGCCGTAAGTGACGTCGGCGGCGTAGGCGGCGCGGCGCTGCTCGTCGTCGAGATCGTGAACGATCACGCCGACCGTGAGGCCGAGAAAACGATAAAGCTTGCCCATCCATTCGGAGTCGCGCTTGGCCAGATAGTCGTTGACCGTAACCACGTGCACGCCGCGTCCGCTTAGGGCATTGAGATAGACCGGGAGAGTGGCGACCAGCGTTTTGCCTTCGCCGGTCTTCATTTCGGAGATTGTGCCCTGGTGCTGCACCATGCCGCCGATCAACTGCACGTCGAAGTGGCGCATGTTGAGCACGCGGCGTCCGGCCTCGCGCACCACGGCAAAGGCCTCCACCAGGATTTCGTTCAGAACTTCCTGCAGAGTTTCGTATTGCTCCTTCTCCATCTGCTTCAGCCGGTCGGGACCGGCGTCGGTTTCGGCCTCGGAATCGCGCGCCGCACCACCGGCAACGCGGCTCAAGCGCTCCTGGATGCGCTGCCGGAACTCGTCCGTTTTCGCGCGCAGTTCGTCGTCGGTGAGCTTCTGTGTCTGAGCTTCGAGGGCACCGATGGCCTCGACCTTGGGCATCATGCTCTTGATGACCCGCTCGTTCTTGGTCCCAAATACCTTACCGATCAGAGTGTTAATCAAACTGTGAAATCCTTCAGAGGGCTGCCTCAGCGTATCTCTTTTAGCCTAGCATATTCAGATGCGCTGGACAGGCGTACGGAACAAGTGAGGTTATTCACCGTCGAGAACGGGGCAGCCCCGAAAGAACCAGAGAAGAACACTTCTTCGAGTCCCTGGGGAATCCGGCGTCCTCGGCGGTAAACGCATTTTTCGTGTATATTCCCCACGACCCATGCCCACTTTCTACGACCGTTTTGTGGAGTGCGCAGAGCGCTGGCCGGACAACGTCGCTCTGGAAATCCAGCACCGCGATCACATCGAGAGTTGCACCTATGCCGAGCTCCGCCGCATGGCCGAATCCATCGGACGCTGGATCACTGAAAACGGGTTCGCGCGCGGATCGCGACTGGCCATCGTGGCGGAGAACCATCCGCGGTGGGTGGCGGCGTATATGGGGATCATTGCGGCGGGATGTGCGGTGGTCCCGCTCGATACTGCGCTGCACGCGGACCAACTAACCAAGTTATTGAAGGACAGCGGCAGCTCCGCCCTATTCTGCGACGCGAGGCATGCTCAAGCGTCGCGGGAGGCGGTTGCGGACCTGAACGTAGGGCTCGTACTGATGGACCCGAACCGCATAACTCAGCAATCCGTCCACGAGCGCTGGCTAGGAAATCTGCCCACGATTTTCGAGGGCGGCCCGGGGAAATTCCAGCCTGCGCCTTCCACCGCGGACGACATCGCTTCCCTGCTCTACACCTCGGGAACCACGGCCGACCCCAAGGGCGTGATGCTTACCCACGCCAATCTGTTGGGCGAAGTGGAGGCGGTATTCAACTGGGTGGACATAGGGCCAGGCGATGCTCTTCTGGGCGTGCTGCCCATGTTTCACGTGCTGGCTCAGATGGCGAACCTAATGCTTCCGCTGGTCAAGGGCGCGCGTGTCGTCTATCTCGAAACTCTAAACACCACCGAATTGCTGAGGGCGCTGCAGGAACGCAACATTACCGCGTTTGCCGTTGTACCGCAGTTTTTCTACCTGATTCATGAACGGATTTTTCAGGAAGTCGCGAAGCGAGGATCCATCGCACACAAGGCACTGCGCGTGCTCATGAGCGTCAACCGCGGATTGCGAAAAGTGGGATTGAACGCCGGTACGATCTTGTTCCGAAAGGTTCACGAAACCCTGGGTAACAAGATGCGTTACCTGGTGACTGGCGGCTCGCGCTTCGATCCGGCCATTGCGCACGATTTTTACGCGCTGGGCATTGACGTGCTGCAAGCCTATGGGCTGACTGAAACCACAGCCGCCGTGTTTGCTACGTCCCCCAGCAACGACGTGATTGGATCGGTGGGCAAAGCGATGAAGGGCGTAGAGGGAAAGATCGTTTATGCGATAAATGACCCGCAATCGCAGGAAGATGGCGGGCCCGCCACGGGCGAAATCGCGTTGCGGGGTGCGGTCGTGATGAAGGGCTACTGGAACCGTCCCGACGCGACCGCGGCGGTGCTGCGCGACGGATGGCTGTACACCGGCGATCTCGGCTACTTCGACGCCCACGGTAACCTGTTCCTCACCGGCCGCATGAAAGAACTGATCGTGCTCAGCAACGGGAAGAATATTTATCCCGAGGAGGTTGAGGCGCACTACCTGAAATCGCCGTACATCAGAGAACTGGCAGTGATGGGACTGGAAGGCAAGCCCGGCGAAGGCGGCGACCGGTTGCATGCCGTCATCGTGCCCAACTTCGATGTGCTGCGGCAGAAAAAGATTGTGAACGCGAAGGAAGCCATCCGCTTCGATATTGAAAGCCTGTCGCAGCAAATCGCTTCCACCAAGCGCATCGGCGGCTACGAGATCTGGCAGGAAGATTTGCCTCGCACCTCCACGCGCAAGATCAAGCGCTTCGAGGTAGAGAAGCGGGTGAAAGCGAATCAGGCGCGGCAGGCCGACGGCGATTCTGATTTGCCTGCCGAGCGGCCTCTCAGGGCGGACGAGGCAGCATGGCTCGATCAGCCCGACGTGCAACGCGCGCTGAAGATTGTGCGCGAGGCAGCGCGCACGGCGGCCTTAACCCTGCGGCCCGCTCACAATCTCGAGCTCGATCTGGGGCTCGACTCCATGCAGCGCGTCGAGGTGCTCAGCCAGATCGAAGAAAAACTGGGAGGGAACGTCGAAGAGTCACAACTCGCCGAGATTTACACGGTGCGCGACTTGGTCGACGCCGTTTTACAAAGCGCAGCCAGCGGGGCCGGCGCCCCTGGGGCGCGCCCCACCTTTGCTGGTTGGAAAGCGATTCTTGCCGAAGAACCGGATGCCGCTGACGTGCTTGCGCTGGCCCGGCCACAGCCGCTTAGCAATGCATTCTGGTACATGGTTTCGCGTTTGATACAAGTAATCGCGCTCGACCGCTTTGATTTAGACGTTCGCGGAATTGAGAAACTGCCGAAGAGTGGTCCTTATATCATCTCGTCCAATCACCAGAGCTATCTCGACCCGCTCATCCTGGCGGCCGTTCTACCGCCGGCGGTGTTTGACAAAGTTTTTGCGGTGGGAACGAGCGAAATCTTCGGTCAAGGATTCATGCTGCGGCTGGCGCGTTCGCTAAGGGTTGTGGTCGTAGACCCGGACGCGAATCTGATTCCCGCCATGCGCGCTGGCGCGTTCGGGCTGCGGCAGGGGCGCTCGCTCATTCTTTATCCCGAAGGCGAGCGGTCGATTGACGGCGCCCCGCGAATCTTCAAGAAGGGCGCGGCCATATTGTCCATTCACCTGCAGGTGCCGATTGTGCCCGTCGCGATTGAGGGATTCCACAAAGCTTGGCCGAGGAACAAATCGTTCCAGGGCTTCGCGCCGCTGAAGATGGTGTTCGGCGATCCGATTGTTCCGCCGCCGGAGAGCGAGGCGTCGGAAGCGGCGTACGAGAACCTGACCGCGGATGTGAAAGCGCGGGTGGCCGAGATGTGGGAGGGGCTGCGGAATTAATTCACCGCCTCGATCTCTGCCGGACTTTCGGCATGGCATGACCAACCGCGATCACAGTATCTCTTTCAGGTGTTTGGTGAGCCGGGTTGCGACTCCGTAGAGCTCGGTCAGTTGACCTTTCTGAAACTGGATATTCTCGCCCTCCAGATCCTCCCGAATGGCGCGGCAAAGCTGATACGCGGCGCGCACTCGCTCGGATGCCAGGAGGGAATCCATATTGGTTGGACCTTGATCGAAAAGCTTGTTGGCCGCGGATTGTTGCGCCGCCCATGCCGTGTTCCGGACCCGGTTCAGCGCATCGCGGAAGTCATCCAACACGCGCGGATCAAGATCGTCGCAACGCAGCAACTCGAGCAGTGCACGCAACTCGCCGATTGCACTCCGAAGACGCACGGACACGGCTGGATTCTTTGCGGACTTGGACGTCACGAATGCTTCTCTGATCATCCTCTCAGACTAATATGTTTCGCAGGTAGCTCAGACACCCGAAGGGCAGCTGCTTTGGTGAGGCTCAAATTAATTTTGGCAAAGATTAGAGAATGCAGAGAATTGGAAGATTGGTCGCTGGTTCCCAACGGACTTGGGTTATTTCGCTCGCGGATGCGTCTGGTCATACACCTGCAGCACGTGTTTCATTGACAACTGCGTGTAGCGCTGCGTCGTTGCCAGGCGTTCGTGGCCGAGTAATTCCTGAATGGCACGCAGGTCGGCGCCTTCTTCCAGCATGTGCGTGCCGAACGCGTGGCGCAGCGTGTGCGGATGAACATCTGGGGAAAGACCCCTGGCGACGGCAATTTTCTTGACAATGCGGCCGACGCTACGCGTGGTCAGCCGTCCGCCTCGCCGGTTGATGAGCAACGCGATCGAGTGCTTGCGGGTTGCGTCGAGAACCTTCTGGCGCTCGGGAAAATATGCTGCAAGCACCGTTCTTACCGAATCCCCAAACGGAACGTAGCGTTCTTTTTTTCCTTTCCCGCGGATGAGAATGGCCTCCGCACTCCGCCGAATGTCGTCGAGGTTGATTCCGATAAGTTCCGAATTGCGGATGCCGCATCCGTAGAGCAGTTCCAGCATGAGCCGGTCGCGTTCGGGGAACGCCGCTACCTCGGGCATTTGGCCGTCGATCACGAAGTTCATTTCTTCAATCGTGGGCACGCGCGGAAGCTTCTTGGGAAGCCTCGGCGTGGCGACCAGCTTTGCCGGATTCTGCTCCACAACACCTTCCCTCGCCAGCCAACGATAGAGCGACCTCACGGCAGCCAAAGCCCGGGCTACGGAAGTCTTGTGCAACCCCTTCTCGTAGAGTTGCGAGAGAAATCCCCGTACGGCAATGTGGTCGATCTGTTTCCATCCGCGCGAACCGGCGTATGTGGCGAAGAGCGACAGATCACGGCTATAAGCTTTTATGGTGTGCGGCGAGGCATTGCGCTCGCTTAGGTGGTGGAGGAAGTCGGCCACGGCCTTGGCGACGACAGCGTTAGCGAGCTTGTTCTGGGTCATGCTTGTTCTGGGTCATGAAGGTTCAGAACTACCACGCAGAGGTGAATTTCATCTTCGCACTGTCTCATCTGGCCTTGGCCCTAGGATGATGCTCCTTATAGACGGTTCTGAGTCGGTCGAGCGCCAGGTGCGTATAGATCTGGGTGGTAGAAATATCGGCATGGCCCAGGATCGTTTGCACTGTCCGCAGGTCGGCGCCGTTCTCCACCATGTGCGTGGCGCAGGAATGACGCAGCATGTGCGGAGAAGCGGCGCGCCCGGAGACAGCCGAGGCGGCACGCACCATCTGCCAAATGCGCTGGCGCGTCAGCTTGCGCCCTCCGCGCGCGATGAACAGGAGAGGTGAATTCCTGGCGGAAGCGGCGGCGGTTGTCGACGTTCCGCTCGATGTTCCGCTTCGCTTCCCTGCGGCGAGTGTTGGGCGTGACTGTACCAGATACTCCCCGAGCGCAATCTGAGCCGATTTCCCCAGCGGCACCACGCGTTCCTTATCTCCCTTGCCGCGCACCAGCATGTACCCGGCCTCAAGCTTCAGGTCTTCGAGCTTAGTGTTGATAATTTCTGAGACTCGCAGAGCGCCCGCGTAAAAAACCTCCAGCATGGCGCGATCGCGAGCGGCCAGCGCGGCTGACTCCTTCGTGTTGCGCGCTGGATTGGCGCTGTGGCGTGTGAGCGGAGCGGCCAGCGTCGCTTCCACTTCGTCGAGCGCCAGCGCCTTCGGAAGAACTTTCCATTGCCTTGGCGACTCGATGTTCAGCGTGGGGTCGTGTTCGAGTTTCTTGTCGAGCAAAAGATAGCGGTAGAGATGACGGAGTGCCGAGAGTTTTCGTCCTACGCTGCGGCCGTCCACCTGATGGGAAAAAAGCTGTTGCAGGAATTCTCGCACATCGGTGCGGCGAGCCGTCAGCAGCAGGCGCTTGCGTTTTTCCAGGAATTCCGAGAACTGGCAGATGTCGGTGGTGTAGGCGGCGATCGAAAGCGGCGCCAGCCCCTTCTCGATTCTCAAATAGTCGAGGAAGCTGGAGAGCACGCGCGAGCTGGGTTCCGAAGCCATGCCGGAGGATTGAATGGAGTATGCGCGTTATCGGACCCTGGCGGAAGTGATGAAGAGGGTGCCGTCTCTACCGGCAGGGAGTGCGGCCCGCTTCATAGAGACGTAGCCTGCTGCGACTGGCCGGTGCCATGCAGCAGGTCCACCGCATACAACGCTCCCTCCGGCGTTTCCTCATGCTTGAAGTAGGCGAACACGTCGCGGCCGGCAGCCAAATGTTCTCCGATGCGTTCGACCATGCCGCGGCGCTCATCTCCCGTATAGTTCGGCTTGCGGAATCGATAATAGACAAATGCCGCGGTGACCACGTCCGGCGTCGCGCGTTCTTCCGTCTCCGCCACGCACAGGGCGGCTCCGTGCGATTTCAGCAGTTCCCACGTCGAATCGGCAAACCAGGAGTCGTGACGGAATTCAAAAGCCGCCGGCAACGCACGCGGCAGAAGAGCGAGAAAATCCTTGAGCAGCGCGGCATCCGCTTTCAAGTTCGGCGGCAACTGGAAGAGCACCGGTCCAAGCTTGCCGGCGCTGGCCAGTGGCTCGATCGTCGCCAGGAAGCGCGGCAAGAATTCTTCGGTGCCCTTCAACCGCTTGATGTGCGTGACTACCTGGTGCGCTTTCACACCAAAGCGGAACGTCGCGGGAGTTTGCTCGATCCAGTTCTGAACGGTGGTCTCTTTCACCAGTTGCCGAAAGGTGAAGTTTACCTCGACCGTATTGAGCTGCGTGGAGTAGTGACTCAGAAACTTTTTCTGCGCGAGTTTGGCTGGGTAGAAACCGGGCTTCCATGTTGGGTAGGCCCATCCCGACGTCCCGACAAAAAGTTGCGGCATGGCAAGAGTCTCGAAGCAAATTCGTGGCGGAAGAAATTATACCTTCCGCCCCGGCTTGCGCGGCCGCGCATGCTTCTTGGCTTTTCCAGCCGCGCGCGCGCGAACGCCCTTCGGTTCTTCCTCCGCCTGAGCGGCGATCGAGATCGGAGGCCGCGCTTCTGCAACCGCGGAGGCCGCAACTCCCTTGAGATCCGGCAACTGCTGTTTCAATTCGAGCACCGGGGCGAACAGGTCCCCCATCTTTTCCACACGTGTGACCACTTGCCGCGCTTCGAATACCAACAGGCTCACATCTTTCTTTTTGAGAGCGCGCTCGACTTCTTCCCACGTCACCGGCGTCGAAGCCGTGGGATGCTCTCGCGCCCGCAACGAGTACACGGCGACGGTGGTCTTGTGTTCGTCGTTCTGGCTCCAATCGACAAGAACCTTTCCCGTTCGAACCTGTTTCTTCATCTCCGAAACAACGAGTTCGGGATGTTCCTGTTCGAGCAATTGCGCCAGCGCGTGGGAGAAAGTCTTGGTCAATTCGTAGCCCGTTGGAGTGTTGAGCGGCACGTAGATCTGCAATCCTTTGGAACCCGAAGTTTTCGGAAAACTCTGCAGCCCAAAATGTTGGAAAATCTCGCGCAGCCACAACCCGACCCGGCAGCATTGCACGATGGTTGCGGGCGGGCCGGGATCGAGATCGAAGACCATCATCGTCGGGCAACCGATGTCTTCCGCCAGCGAGAGCGATGGATGCAGTTCGATCGCAGCGAGGTTCGCCAGCCAGACCAGCGTAGCCAGATCGTCGGCGAGAATGTAATGGATGGTGCGGCGGTTTCTCCCGCTCCAGATGGGCGCAGTCTTTACCCAGTCGGGCCGGTACTGGGGCGCGTTCTTCTCGTAAAAGAATTCTTCGTCCACGCCGTCGGGATAGCGCTTGCGGGTGAGCGGACGTCCGGCCAGATGCGGCACCATCGCCGGCGCAATACGAACGTAGTAGTCGATGACCTGCTGCTTGGTAAATCCTGTGGCGGGATAAAGAACTTTGTCCAGATTCGACAGCTTGAGTTGTTTTCCTTGGACATCAACGGTCGAATCCATGGCACATGGCTCCAGCAGGCATTGTGCATCAAACCATCCCCAACACAAAATACGGCTCTTCATTGCACTCGCCTGAATCAGGGCACGAGACGGTTTGACAACCTCCCTGCCCGCCACGTAATTTCAAACTTCTGCCCTTCATGTCCGTCCAAACATGTTCGTCCACATGGCTGTCCGAACATGGCTGTCCAAACATCGCTGTCCACAATGTCCGTCCCAACTTTCTGGAGGTCCGATGAAACACCGCATACTCAGGCCCCTTGTTCTCATCCTGCTCTTGACTACGCTCGCCGCTGCCCAGGATGTCGCGTCCTTTGAAAAGCGCATCACGGTCAAGAAGCTGCCGAACGGCCTGACCCTCCTCATTTGCGAGCGGCCCGAGGCGCCGGTCTTCTCCTTCTTCACCATCGTCGATGCCGGCTCCGCGCAGGATCCCATGGGCAAGACCGGCTTGGCCCACATGTTCGAGCATATGGCCTTCAAAGGCACAGACAGGATCGGCACCACCGACTATGCCGCCGAGAAGCCTGCATTGGAAAAAGTCGAAACCGCCTACGCCGCCTACATCGCGGAGCGCGACAAGAGTGTGGGCCGCGACGAGGCCAGGCTGAAGCAACTGGAAAAAGAGTGGAAAGACGCCATCGCCAAAGCCGATAAGTATGTTGTGTCCAACCAGTTCGGCAAGATCGTGGAGCAGAGCGGCGGTCAAGATGTCAACGCCTTCACCAGCCTCGACGAAACTGCCTACCACTACTCGCTGCCCGCGAACCGGCTGGAACTGTGGGCGTATCTCGAGTCGGAGCGCTTTCTTCACCCCGTGCTGCGCGAGTTCTACAAGGAGCGCAACGTGGTGATCGAAGAGCGTCGCCGGAGCACCGATAGCAACCCGATCGGCCGGCTGCTGGAACAGTTCAACGCTGCGGCCTTCGAGGCCCATCCCTATCACCGGCCGGGCGTGGGATGGATATCGGACTTGAATTCCTTCTCGGCCACAGACGCGAAAAAGTTTTTCGACGGGTATTACGTGCCGGCAAACATGGTGGTCGCGGTGGCGGGGGATGTGAAAGCTTCCCAGATCCTGCCGATGCTCGAGAAATACTTCAGCCGCCTGGCCGCGAGTTCCAAGCCAGATGAAACCACTACCACCGAGCCTCCGCAGAATTCCGAGCGCAAGGTCGCGCTGAAAGAGAAGTCGCAGCCGTTCTATATCGAGGGCTACCACCGGCCCGACTACATGACGAAGGATGACGCGGTGTATGACGCGATCACCGATCTCATGTCGGAAGGCCGCACCTCCCGCCTTTATCGCGCGCTGGTGCGCGATAAGAAGATCGCCTCGTTCTCCGCTGGATTCAGCGGGCTGCCCGGCACCAAGTACCCGCACCTGTTTGCGTTCTATGCTTTCCCGCTGCCCGGACACACGACGCAGGAAGTGGCGGACGCCATTCACGTGGAAATCGAACGCCTGAAGAAGGAAGACATTTCCGACGACGAGTTAAAGATGATCAAGACCCGCACCAAGGCCAACCTGATCCGCGGCTTGGGAGACAATGAGGGACTGGCGGCCCAGTTGGCGACTTATCAGACTCGTTATGGCGACTGGCGCGAGTTGTTCCGCTCGGTGGACCGCATCGACAAGGTGACGAAGGCGGACATTCGGCGCGTGGCCAACGAAACCTTCTACGACACCAACCGCACCGTGGGCGTGATCGAAACCGTCCCGGGCGCTGGATCAAGCGGTGAGCCGGGGTCGGGAGATCAAGCTGCGTTAGATCCGGGCGCGTCAGATCCAGGTACGTCGGATCGAGGAGGTGCGCGATGAACTTCAAACGGATTGCTTTTTCGATGATCCTCATGGCCGCGGCGATGTTCATGCCGCTCCCCAGAGCCGCTTCGCAAGTGACGAACTGGCAGCAGATCCCAATCCCTCCCCTGCCCGCCTTCCATCCGCAGCAGCCTAAGCGCATCGAGCTCTCCAACGGCATGGTGATCTTCCTGCAGGAAGATCATGAACTGCCGCTGATCAGCGGCTCGGCGCGCATTCGCGGCGGCTCGCGCGATGAGCCGGCCGGCAAAGTTGGACTGGCGGATATCTTCGGCGAAGTCTGGCGTACCGGCGGAACCAGGACGCAAACCGGCGATCAGCTCGACGACTTTCTGGAAGTGCGCGCCGCCAAGGTGGAGACCGGCGGCGGTCCCGATTCGACCGCCATCACCTTGTCTTGCCTGAAAGGCGACTTCGACGACGTCTTCAAAGTCTTCGCTGACTTGCTGCGCAATCCTGAATTCCGCGCCGACAAGCTCGATCTCGCGCAGAAGCAAGCCGACGACGGCATCTCGCGGCGCAATGACGAGATCGGCGGAATTGCGGCACGCGAATCCACCAAACTCGCGTATGGGCCGGGCAACCCCTATGCCCGCGAGCCTGAATATTCGACCATCGCCGCCATCGCGCGTCAGGATTTGCTCGACTGGCACCAGACCTACGTTCATCCCAATCGCATCATCCTGGGCATCGGCGGCGATTTCGACGCCGGCACGATGGAAGGCAAGCTGCGCGCCGCGTTTGAGTCATGGCCCAAAGGCGCCGATATACCGAAAGATGAGATTCAATATCAGCCCGCCAAGCCCGGTTACTACCTCATCCCGAAAGAAGACGTAAATCAGAGCAGCATCCACATGGTGGCGCTGGGCACCACGCGCAACAATCCCGATTACTACGCCATTGCGGTATTCAATGAGGCGTTTGGCGGCGGATTCTCCTCCCGGCTGTTCAACGACATCCGCACCAAGCGCGGCTTGGCCTACCACGTGAGCGGCGGCATCGGCACGAATTTCGGGCATCCCGGCATCCTGCAATTCACCATGGGTACGAAAAGTCAAAGCACGATCGAATCGATCCAGGCACTGGACGAGGACATCGACAATCTGGCCAAACAACCCATCGCCGCCGACGAGATCAAGCAGGCCAAAGACGCCATCCTCAACGCGTTCATCTTCCGGCTTGACTCACCCGACAAAGTTCTCGCCGAGCGCGTGACTTACGAATTCTACGGGTATCCCTCCGACTGGCTGGATAAGTTTCCCGCGGAAATCCAAAAGGTGACGGCCGCCGATGTGAATCGCGTCGCGGCGAAGTATGTACACCGCGATCAACTCGCGGTGCTGGTGGTCGGCAACACAAAGGAGTTCGACAAACCTCTCTTGTCACTCGGAGCCGTGAAAGAAATCGATATCGCCATTCCGCCTCCGCCCGGCGCCAAGCAGGAAGAGAGCGCGAAACCCACCGCTTCGAATGAAGAAGGCAAGGCATTGGCGGCGAAAGTTGTGGCGGCGATGGGCGGCGAGGCCAAACTGGCAATGGTCAAAGCGGTGAAGTCGAAGCTAACCATCACGCAGAAGACGCCGCAGGGCGACTTCCCCATGCAAATGGAAACTGTCATCGTTTTCCCCGATCGTCTGCACGCCGAAATGCAAACTCCGGATGGCGTCATGAACATCGTGGTCACGCCGGATGTGGCCTTCATGGCCGTTCCCGACCAGGGCATGCGCGACTTCCCCGCCTCCCAGAAGGCGGAGACGCTGGAGCAGATCAAGCGCGATCCCATCTTCATCGCTTCGCACTGGAAGGATGCCAACGTATTTTTCCGCGCCGATGGAACCGAAAAAGTCGGCGACACCGAGGCCCGCATCGTGGACGTGAACTCCGCCGGCGCCGCCATCCGCTGGTTTGTCGACCCGCAGAATGGTCACATCTTGAAAGAAACTTATCGCACGCTCAGCCAGGGCGGCCCTGTGCAGGGCGAGACCGACATGGACAACTGGACGCCAGTAAACGGCCTAAACATTCCCTTCATGCGCCACAACAAGCAGAACGGTCAGGATTCAAGTACGGCAGAGTTCACAACGCTGGAGCTCAATCCAGTGGTCGACCCCAAGTTGTTCGAGAAGCCCGCGGAGAAACCGGCAGCCCAACCATGAGGTGGTCCCGGGTGAATGGTACGCGCCTTCACAGGCTGCGGAAAAACNNTTTCCGCAGCCTGTTCAGCCGCCCTTCGCCATACGGCGGTCCATTCTTTTTCATCCCCGTGTACGCCCGATGGAACGCGTGTATACGCCCTTTCCTGCTTCATGCTGCCGGTGCGGTTTTTCGCGCAAGCGGAGGCCAAAACCTCGTTCTGACAGCGCCCCGAGCCGTTCCAGACTGACACGAATTGTCAGGCTCCGCGACGCATTTTGGCACAGGGCAGCGCCTGCAAAGCCTTAGAATGAGACTATAGTTTGGTTTTCTACTGAAAATAAGGGGATTGCCTGGAATCAGACCGGAACCAACGTAACTGGCAGCTTTGGCCCGGCAAGTGCGAACATCAATCCCGACTGAGTCATACCATGACCAGCATAAGTTCAACGAAAGTCCAAGAAGAGGGGAAAAAAGAGATGCGGAAACAACAGAAGGGTTTCTCACTGATTGAGCTGC
>PKVW01000048.1 GCA_003131585.1 Acidobacteriaceae bacterium | reverse complement strand
TAACGGCTAATTGCTAACGGCTGGTTCACTTCTCTTTCTTGCGGGCGCGTTTCTCCATCATTTCGCGCATTTCGCGGCCTCGTTTGGTGCGGTTCATGACGGCCTGCTGCGCGATTGAAATCAAATTGCTCTCGGTGTAATACAGGTTCAAGCCCGCCGCCAACTTGAAGAAGATGAATCCCATCATGAGCGGCATCATCACAGTCATCATTTTTTGCTGTGCGGGGTCCATGCCGGCTTGCGGCGTCATGCGCTGCATCACGACCATGCTGACGACCATCAAGACGGGCAGCACCCAGTCCGCGGCGGACAAATCGGTAATCCAGAGCCAGTGCGCATGGCGGAGCTCGAGGGCGACCCCCAACATGCGGTAGTAGGCGATGAGAAACGGGAACTGGATCACCATGGGCAGGCAGCCGCCGGCGGGATTGGCGCCTTCCTTCTTATAGAGGGCGCTGANNTGTACTTCTTGTATTTTTCCTGAATGGACTTGATCTGCGGAGCGACGCGCTGCATCTTGTACATGGAGTGGATCTGGTAGATGCGCAAGGGCAGCAAAGCCACGGTGATGATCAGCGTTTGCAACACGATGGCCCAGCCCCAGTTGGGAACGATGTGGTTGTAGGTCCACTTGAGCCAGAGGAAGAGAGGACGAGCGAGGATGCCCCACCAGCCGAAGTTGACGATGCCGCGCAGATCGGGGCTGTCGTTCTTGATCGTCGGGACGCGAACGGCATCGAGCACGGCCAGTTCCTTGGGGCCGACGTACATGCGCTCGGTAGTTGGGCCGCGAAGGTTGCCGACGACTGCGCCCAGCACATCGACGTTGGCCGTGTCTTTGGAACCGGCACCCAGCGGATTCAGGCCGGGCTTCTGCGAGACATCCATGGCGTTGTGCAGCGTGACCATGGCGGCCGTGGTGGGATCGTCGGGGATAAAGGTGGCAGTGAAGTATTGGTCGCCGGGGGCGGCCCACTCGAACGGCCCTTTGATGGTGTTGCCACCGCTGATGCTCTTGACGCCGAGCCGCGAAACGTAGCTCGGGAAGAAAACGTAGCCGCTGCGTTCGGTGGAGGCGTCATTGTGGTAGTCGATGCCGGCGGCGGCGTAGGCGGCGGGAGTGGCCTGGTCGCCGAATCCGGCGGGCCATGCGGGGGGTGCGAAGATTTCAGCGCCGTTGTAGGCGACCGAGGTTTCGACGTTCAAGACGTAAGTGTGATCGAAACGAAAAGTCTTGCGGACCACGAGATCCTGATCGGCGTACTCGAAGGTGATCTCGGCCGGGGCGTTGAGCTGGCCTTCGTTCGAAGCCACGTAGAGCGCGGAGTTCAGACGGTTGCGCAGGGCCCCGTCGTAGGTCCAGAGAGAGAGCGGGTAGCCGAATTTTTGAGCGGCGGCGGGGTTGACGAGATCAAGCAGGCCGTTCTGGGCGTCGTTATCGAACTTCTTGAGAATCCAGGATTTAACCTGGGCGCCGCGGTTGGTGAAGGTGATGCGGTAGAGATCGTTCTCGATGACGGTTTCGGTTTCGGCGGAGGCCTGCCTGGTGGGTGTATTAGCGGTGACGCCGGACGGAATAATGGGTGTTGGGGCGGATGGTATCGGGACGGAAGAAGCAGCCGGCGCGGGCTGATTTTGCGGCTGGGGCGCCGGCGTCTGCGGCATGTACTTCCTCAGCAGCGGCTGGAAGACAATGAGGACGACGAAAGTCAGAAGAAAGACAAGGAGGAGCCGCCGCTCGGAGCCGGGTTGCTGATGAGGATTTTGAAAGTCGGCCAAAGTCTGGTTACCTTTAAGTACGCTTTATCGCTGCGCTGGAAGCGCTGCGCCACCCCAAATCGCTCCAGCACCCTGAATCACAGCTTTCCGCAGCCGGCCCCCTGCTTCACCACCGGGTCGTAGCCGGAGCCGGCAAAGGGGTGACAGCGGAGGATGCGGGCGACGGCCATCCCTCCGCCGCGCAGAGCGCCGTAGCGCTCGACGGCCTCCATGGCATATTCGGAGCAGGTCGGCACATAGCGGCAGGCCGGGGGCAAGAAGGGCGAGATGGCCCACTTGTAGGCCCGCAGCAGTTGCAGCGTGACGAATTTGGCGAAATGCTTCAAGAGCGGCGTCCGGCCTCCGGCCTCCGGCCTCCGGCAATTCTCTTAGTTGCTGTCTCAGGGTCTGTTTTTCCTGACAGCTTCTGTTCGATTACGGCGAAGGCGCGAGTGACTTCGTGCAGTACCGCGGCGAAGTCGGTGGTCAGCAAAGATTTCTTTGGGTTGATGACCACATCCGCGGCAACCCCAGGCTGCGGAAGCGACATGCGCACTGCTTCGCGCAAGCGGCGCTTCATGCGATTGCGCTGGACTGCGCCGCCGAGGGCGCGGCCCACGGTGAATCCGACGCGCAAACCAGGGGTTAGGCCAAAGCCCGGTCCGGAGCCAGCGTCGAGCGTCTCGCGCGGCCAATAGAAAACGGTGAAGGACGCGGAAAAATGGCGGCGTCCCTGCTTGTAGACGCGCTCGAAATCCGCATGACGCAAAAGGCGCGCGGTGCGCGGGAATCGGGCGGCTTTCTTTGGCGGCATCGCGGAGTCCGGCCGAGCTCCCAGCGCGGCACATGCTATCACGCCCCGCTGGCTGCTGAGTATCTCGACTGTGGAAGTAAGCGGCACCAGAAAAGCTACTCGCGGAAGCCGGGCTTCACGGAAACGCGCTTTCGCCCCTTGGCGCGGCGGCGGGAAATCACCTTCTGGCCGCCCTGGGTTTTCATGCGCGTGCGAAAGCCATGCTTCTTGCTTCGCCTGCGCCGGTTCGGTTGGAATGTACGCTTGGGCATGAAAGATAGCTGCTCCTGATTCCGTCGACAGTGTTAGGGCAAGCGATGAGTATAAATGACGAGGCGGCGTGAGGGCAAAGGGGGATGGCTTCCGTTCTCCGTTCTTAAGTTGTGCGGTCGCTGCCGCCATTGGGCCTGACTCTTCCTTGAAGTTGTCCTGCAAGGAGGGAAGACTCTTGACGCGAGGGTGCACCGCGCTCGTTGCAGTTACATTTTCGACACTTGACAGGCGCAGGGCCTCGGGTTCCGAATGGTGTTCGCGAAACAATTGTTGTGCGAAGATTTCCGCACGACGAAAAATTTTTGTGCTACCATGCCGCTCTGTCGGCTTTCCGGGATCTTCATCGCCATGGCAACCGCGCACGATACAAGAGGCGCATTCCGCAGTACACTTAGGAGTTCCACAGCAAGCTGGTAAACGGCATTTTTTAACGGGCGCCCTCAGCCAGCCGCCGGGACGCCGCGGCGGGTATTTCATATTATGTCAGTTCCGATCACAACACTCTCTCCCAATCCGTGGACGCGCATTCTAGATGCGCTGGAAAAAAAGATTAACCGGCACTCCTACGATACGTGGTTAAAACCGACCCGCTACAGCCACGCCAGCGGCGGAGTTTTATTCGTGCGCGTGCCGACGGTGGAGTTCCGGCATGCAGGCGACAAGTATGCGGACCTGATCCAGGAGGCGATGGACAACCTGGGCTTGGAGTTCAACGACGTGAAGTTCGTCACGCCGGAGGACGATCCGGCGGCGACGGCGGTGCGGCACAATGGCGGGCTGTCCGCGGGTCCGGTTTCAGCGGCGCCGGCGCAGGCCCGGTTCGACTGGGATGGCGCGGCGCAACTGAATCCGCGTTATACGTTCGACGCATTCGTGATCGGCTCCGGCAACCAGTTCGCGCATGCGGCGTGCCAGGCAGTGGCGGAGCGTCCTTCGAAAGCCTACAACCCGCTGTTCC
>PKVW01000063.1 GCA_003131585.1 Acidobacteriaceae bacterium | reverse complement strand
TCCACGTGCGCGTAGTGCCGGTTCGCCGTCTCATACTCCACATGCGCCGTCGCGATGGTGATGCCGCGGGCTTTTTCTTCCGGAGCGTTGTCAATGCTGTCGAAAGACCGGAACACGATCTTCGGATTATGCTTCTGCAATACCTTGGTGATGGCCGCCGTCAACGTCGTCTTGCCGTGGTCAATGTGGCCAATCGTCCCTACGTTGCAGTGCGGCTTATTGCGGTCAAATTTCTCTTTCGCCATTTCCGTTCCCTCTTGTAGCGCCGGCGTCCCGCCGGCTTTTCATGCGGACATCTGCCCGCGTCAGTTCAAAATTCACGGCAGGCCGGCGAGACGCCGGCGCTACTACTTCGTCGTGCCCTGCACCTTGGCGATGATTTCCTCCGCGACCGACCGCGGAGCCTCCTCATAACGCGCGAAGTGCATCGAGTACTCGGCGCGGCCCTGCGTCGACGAACGCATGTGGGTCGCATAGCCGAACATTTCCGCCAACGGAACAATCGCCTTGATCACCTGCGACCCGGCGCGATGCTCCATGCCTTCGATGCGCCCGCGCCGCGAACTCAGATCGCCCATGATCACGCCGGCATAATCTTCCGGCGTAACCACTTCAACCGCCATCACCGGCTCCAGCAACACCGGAGAAGCCTTGCGCGCAGCTTCCTTGAACGCCATCGAGCCGGCAATCTTGAACGCCATTTCGTTCGAGTCCACGTCGTGATAGCTGCCGTCATACAGCGTAGCCTTCACATCGACCATCGGGTAGCCCGCCAGAATGCCGCCTTCGAGCGCTTCCTGAATTCCCTGATCGATCGGCTTGATAAATTCTTTCGGCACCGACCCGCCCACAATGTCGTTGACGAATTCATATCCCAGGCCCGGCGGTTGCGGATCCAGCCGGATCTTGGCATGGCCGTACTGGCCGCGGCCGCCGGTCTGGCGAATGTATTTGCCTTCCGCCTCGGAATGCCTGCGAATGGTCTCGCGATACGCCACCTGGGGCTTGCCGATGTTCGCTTCAACTCTGTACTCGCGCATCATGCGGTCGACGATGATTTCCAAATGCAACTCGCCCATACCGCTGATGATGGTCTGCCCGCTGTCAGGATCGGTGTGAACTTTGAACGTAGGATCTTCCTGGGCCAGGCGGCCAAGCGCCATCCCCATTTTTTCCTGATCGGCTTTCGTCTTGGGCTCGACCGCAACCGAAATCACGGGAACCGCAAACGTAATGTTTTCGAGCGCGATGGGATGACTCTCATCGCAAATCGTGTCGCCCGTGCTCACGCCCTTCAGACCCACTGCGGCGCAGATGTCGCCCGCCAGTATCTCGCTGATTTCTTCGCGCTTGTTGGCATGCATCTTCAGCAGACGCCCGATGCGCTCCGTCCTGCGCCGGCCCGTGTTCAGCACCGAGTCCCCGGTCTTGAGCTGGCCGGAATAGACGCGAATAAATGTCAACTGGCCGACAAACGGATCGGCCATGATCTTGAACGCCAGCGCCGAAAACGGCTCCTTGTCGTCCGCCTTGCGGACAATCGTCTCCCCGTTTTCGGGATTCAGCCCATGTGTTTCGACCACATCGAGCGGCGACGGCAGATAGTCCACCACCGCATCGAGCAGCGGCTGCACGCCCTTGTTCTTGAATGCCGTCCCCACCACCACCGGGAATACCTTCAGCGCAATGGTCGATTTGCGCAGCGACGCGCGCAACTCGTCCGCGGTAATCTCTTCGCCTTCCAGAAACTTGTGCAGAATTTCGTCGTCGTTCTCGGCAATGCTCTCGACCAACTGGGCATGGAACGCTTCGGCTTTCTTCTTCAGCTCGGCGGGGATTTCTTCGGTAACGTACTCGGCGCCCATGGTGTCGTCCTGCCACACGATCGCCTTCATGTTGATCAGATCGATCACACCCTTGAACTTGTCTTCCTGGCCGATGGGAATCTGAATGGCGACGGGCTTGGCGCTTAACCGCTTGCGGATGGTATCGATGGCATGCTCGAAGTCCGCGCCCATCTTGTCGATCTTGTTGATAAAGCAAATGCGCGGCACGCCGTACTTGTCGGCCTGGCGCCACACTTTTTCCGACTGCGGCTGCACCCCGTGCACCGCGTCAAACACCGCGACCGCGCCATCGAGCACGCGCAGCGAGCGCTCCACTTCCGCCGTGAAATCCACGTGGCCGGGAGTGTCGATAATGTTAATGCGGATGTCGCGCCAGGTGCAGGTCGTGGCTGCGGACGTGATCGTAATGCCGCGCTCCTGCTCCTGCTCCATCCAATCCATCGTGGCCGTGCCTTCGTGCACCTCTCCGATGCGGTGCGTCTTTCCCGTGTAGAACAGGATGCGCTCCGTCGTAGTGGTCTTTCCGGCATCGATGTGGGCCATGATGCCGATGTTTCTGCAGCGTTCTAATGGAACTGTTCTGGGCACGACCGTAAACTCTTTCTGGGCTCCGACAACTATTTAAAATTTGACCCAATCACTCAATGACTCAATGCTTCCTTACCACCGGTAATGCGCGAAGGCCTTATTCGCTTCCGCCATGCGGTGGACGTCTTCCTTCTTCTTGATGGCCGCGCCCTTTCCATTGGCGGCATCCAGCAATTCGTTGCTCAACTTGTCGACCATGCCTCGTTCCGCGCGCGAACGAGCATACGTCAGCAGCCAGCGGATCGCCAGCGAGGTTCGCCGGTCCGCATTCACTTCCACCGGCACCTGATAGTTGGCGCCGCCCACGCGGCGGGTCTTCACCTCGAGCAGCGGCTTCGCGTTCTCCACCGCCTTCGTGAACAGTTTCAAAGCCTCGTCGCCGCCTTTTTCCTGCATCTTGGTGAGGGCCTCGTAGAAAATGCCCTCTGCGGTCGAGCGCTTGCCCTGCCACATCATCGAGTTGATGAACTTCGTCACCAGATTCGAGCCATAAACGGCATCGGCCGGCACGGTTCGCTTTGCTGTATGTCCTTTACGTGGCATAAAATTCCAAGTCCCAGGTTTCCAGGTTTCCAGGTTTCCAGGTTTCAGAGTTTCAAGGTTTCAAAGTTCCCCGAGGTCCGGCTGACCTTGAGACTTTGAAACTCTGAAACTTTGAAACTTGCTTTCTTACCCCTTCTTCGCCCGCTTGGCGCCATACTTCGAGCGGCCCTGCTGACGGCCGGCCACGCCCACCGCATCGAGCGTGCCGCGAATTACGTGATAGCGCACGCCCGGCAGATCCTTCACGCGGCCCCCGCGGATCAGCACGATCGAATGCTCCTGCAGGTTGTGGCCAACGCCGGGAATGTAGGTGGTGACCTCAATCCCGTTGGTCAGCCGCACGCGCGCCACTTTGCGCAGCGCCGAGTTCGGCTTCTTCGGCGTCTGCGTGTACACGCGAGTGCACACTCCTCGCTTCTGCGGACATCCCTGCAGCGCCGGACTGGCCGTCTTGTACCGTGGCCGCTTGCGGCCATCACGCACCAATTGATTAAAAGTAGGCACTCTTCGCCGCTCCTTAGCCGCACACAAGACCAGCCCTTACGGGCGGGCAGCGCACAGCGCCCTCCGCTTTCCCCGGTATCTAGCTGCACCATCCGGGCTGGCAGATCCTACAGACCCGCCATGCTTCCCGCCGCAAAAAAATCGCGGAGAGAGATTCTGGGTTCCCGATCAAGATTTTCGCTGCCGACGGTGGCACCCGGCCAAAACTCCGAGGGCGCTCCGTATCGCCAGCTCTGTCCTGCATATCCTTCCGCAGACCACTTTCGCGCCTGACTCAGGCGCTCCAGAAGCCCGAGGGCGAAAGGCAGCGCAGGAACATTTCAGCGAGGCGTCTCCGTACTCACACTCACGACTCACACTCAAGCCGGAAACGTACGTCTCAAAAGCCCAGCCGCAAGTCCCCGCACACACCTACTCTGGGACTCGCGGCATACAGCAAGCCTGGATTAACTCGCGGAACCAAACTACTATAGCAATTGAGTGGAAACATCGTCAACCCATGTTTTTGCATCTCATTGACAAAACGGGAACGATTCGGCTCCCCGGCCTTGGGCTTCAACATTTGTAGAACGTCAGCCGGGGCCGGCTTGCTGAATCCGTCTCCAGCCTCTACACTAAAAGTTTTCCATTCCAGTGAGCGGCTCGCCCATCGGGATACAACCATGAGGCGACGAGAGGGTGCATGGGAAAGTTGCGTTTCGGTCCTTGGGCGTGGGTAGCCGTCACGATCTCCTTATTCTTGTTCTTGCCGGCGTGCGGCGGCAGCAAGCCTCCCGGAGCCTCTCCCTTCCCGGTGAAAATTGCTTTGAGCCCCAGCCCCAGTGCTTCTCTGCAAGCGGGGACCACCTTGCTCCTCAGCGCCAGCGCGCAGAACAACGCGAACTCAAACATTTTGCCAGCGTTCACGTATGCCTCCAGCAATCCCGAAGTCCTCGACGTCGCTCCCAACGGGTTCGCCTGCGCCGGCATCTGGAATGCCCCGCTCTATACGATCTGCACGCCCGGCGGCTTTGGCGTGGTTCAGGTGACTGCCTCGGCCCTGGGGGCGACCAGTCCGCCCACCCTGATCTTCGTTCATCCGCCCATCGACAACATTAAGATTAGCGTGGTTCCCCCGGTCACTTCTCCGCCCCCCGCCTGCCCCAACCAAACTGCTCTTCCCGCCGCCTGCGCGTTCCTGGCCAACCGAAATGTGAATAACACCTGCCTTTCCCAGAACCAGGTCCAGGCTTTGCAGGCCACCGCCTACAGCCAGGGCGTCGACATTACCGCGTCCGTCGGCCCTTTCACCTGGACCGAAGCCAATACGGGCGTAGTCACGATCACTCCGATTGTGACCTCTTCCACCAACGTCGCCACAAACCAGGTGACCGCGTCGCCGAATATACCGGGACAAACGCAAGTAATCGCCTCAGCTTCGGGAGTCTCCAGCCAGCCCTACAATTTCCTCGAAACCTGCCTGGTGCAATGCATTGCTCTGGAGCTCGGCGCAAACGGCCAATACACCGGCCAAACTAGTTTTGTCGTTAATAAAGGAACGTCCGAAACAATCACCGCAACAGCCGTCGATGTCCAAGGCTGCATCGTTCCCAAACCTCCGCTGACCTGGACCTCCTCCGAACCGGCTGCGCTTTCCCCAGGCGGTTCCACCGCAGGATGCGTCGCTGGCACGACCTGCACCATTTCCACTACTCAGCCGGGAGTGGCTGCGATCACCGCCTCTTGTACGCCGCCAACTTGCAACGTCGGTTTCCCGCTGAATCCCGCAGGGTTCCCCGTCGGTTCTATCTTCATCCCGCAACCGGTTTACCCCGTCACCGCCATTTCCGGATTAGTAACCGGCGCCCCCACATCGACCGATGTGTTGGCAACCAGTCAGGACTGTTACAGCGACGCCTTTTGCACTGTGGCCCTTTATGACGTTGCGACCTCCAACAATCTCCCGGGGAGCGCGACCCCGCTGCCCACTCCGCCCAATTCTCTGATGTTCGATCTGGCGGGAGACAAGGCCTACATGGGCAGTGAATTCGGCGCCCTCTTAATCAATCCTGCCAACATCGGAACCTCCAGCCCTTTTACGTCCCTGCCCGCGCCGGGCACGCCGCTTGGCTTGGTGACCGGCAAAGTCCTAGCGGTCTCGCAAAATGGCAATATGGCGATCTTTTCCGATACAATCTCCACCCCCAATCAGGTATATGTGGTCAATTCGTCGTCAGCCACGACGCCGCTCAACATTAATAGCGCCACGGCGGCTGCATTCTCGCCCGATGGCTTGAAAGGCTTCATCCTCGGCAATGGCGGCAACACTTTGTNNGTCTACTCGACCCTGCAGTCCCTTCAAACGTACTCGCTGACTGCGCCCGCCACTTCGGTCGTTTTCTCTTCCACCGGATCGTTTGCTTTACTAGCCGGCGGAGCTGCTCCCTCCAGCCTTGCCATTCGCAACACCTGTGACAATTCCGCGGTTAATTTGGCGATAACCGGCCCCGGCCTACCCAGTCCGCCCCTGTTCCTGAAGATGGTTCCCGCGGGAAACGTCCCCATGGGCAACGCATTCATTCCAAATCTAGAACCGGAGGGCCTCGATCTCTTCTTCGGCATTGACAATACCGGCATCGACATCATCGCCACCGACTCTTCTCAGGGGCCGCTCGCTTCGCTTTGTCCGCAGCTCGTCACCCTCGCCCAGACCACCGCGCACACAACCTTCGCTCCCCTCCACATCGATATCGGCCAGGGCACTTTCCACCCCATCAACTTCTTCCTCTCGCCCGACACCACTCGGGCCTACATCGTTACCGGCGATTTCGGCGTCCTGATCTATGACTTCAACACCCATTCCGCCTCCAAAATCCAGCTCGTCAACGGCGCAACTCCCGTGGCCGCGGATATCACCGTGGATGGCTCGCTGATCTATGCCGCCGGCTCGGATGGATTGTTGCACGTGCTCAACACCGCTACCGCCTTAGACCAGAACCAGATCTTCTTTTCGCAGCTCCCGAACTCTTCCAACAACTTTTGCTTCACTGGACCCAATTGCATGTTGAATCTAGTGGCCGTGAAACCGTAGCAGTCTGAGGAAGAAGCAGAGGATTAGCATCAAGAAGGACGTGCGATCAAGAAACTTTCTGATGGGGAGATATTCTGCTCAAGAAACATTCCGATCAAGAAACATTCTGATCGTGAAACGTTCGGGTCACGGAAGGATTCGTACCAGGGTATGCCTTCAGGTGTTCAGTCTCATGACATCCTTCAGGCATACCGCAAGCGTATATTATCAATCGCGGCGTCAGCCGCTGAGGACCCAAGTTTCCGGATTAATAAATTGACCGTCGGCAAATTGGATCTGCCACTTACGCGGGCTTTTCCAAATCTTTTGCCACGCTATCCAGCACGCCGTTGACGAACTGCACCGATTCCAGGCTGGAGAATTTTCGCGCGATCTCGAGCGCCTCGTTGATCACCACCGCGCGCGGCGTCTCCGGATAGCCCAGAAACTCCGCTACCCCCGCGCGCAACAGGTTGCGATCCACCGCCGCCATGCGCTCCATGCGCCAGTGTTCCGCGTGGCCCTCAATCAGCTTGTCGATTTCCGCGCCGCGATCGGTCGCCACCCGGAACAAATCTTCCGCGAACCCGCGCACCTCCGCGCTCGTCCCGCCATGCTCCGCCCAAAACGTACTCTGCACATGATCCACCGTCTGCTTGCCCATGTCCGCCTGGAACAGCATCTGCAGAACCAGTTCGCGGGATTTTCGGCGAGTGCCCATCAAAGAAGTGGCCAGTGTTCGGTGGCCAGAGACCAGTTTACTGTAGGGAGAGATTATTTACGCTTCGTCTTGTCCGCGTTAAGCCGTCTCAAAGGCTTGTCATTCCGAGCAAAGCGAGGAACCTGCTTCTTGCCGGCGGCGGATGACTGACCTCTAACAGTCGTTTTGCCGACGCCCGAAGCCTGAAGCCCGATAGCCACCTTCAATGACGCCATTTCCACCGCCGCCAGCGCCGCCTCAAATCCTTTGTTGCCCATCTTCAGCCCGGCGCGGTCGATGGCTTGCTCCAAAGTCTCGCAGGTGAGCACGCCAAAAGCATGCGGAACTCCCGTCTCCTGCGCCGACTGCCCAATCCCCCGCGTCACTTCGTTCACGATCACATCATAGTGCGCCGTGTCGCCGCGCAGCAGGCAGCCGAGGCAAATAATGGCATCGTATTTATTGGTTTCGGCCAAAGTCCGCGCCGCCAACGGAATCTCAAACGCCCCCGGAACGCGTACCAGATCGATATCCTTTTTCCCCGCACCGGAGCGTTCCAGCCCGTCGATTGCGCTGAGAAGAAGTCTCTCGGTGATGAAGGCATTGAATCGCGAAACCACGATCGCGAAGCGCTTCCCTAAAGCGCTGAGCGTACCTTCGAGCGCGCGAAACGCAGGTTCGGGAGGACTTTCCACAACGAAGTCCTGCTTGTGTTTCTTCTCCGTGACTCCGTGCCTCCGTGGTGAGAATTGCTCTTGATCCGAATCCGCGGGCGAAAGAAGTTACTTCCCCTTGAACGCCGCCGCCCGCTTCTCCAGAAACGCCGTAGTCCCTTCCTTCTTATCTTCGCTCGCGCAGGCCACGGCGAAGAGAACCGCCTCCAGATACAATCCCTCGCTCAAAGTCATCTCCATGCCCTTGTTCACGGCCTCCATCGCATACTGCACCGCCAGCGGCGCGTTGGCGATGATCTTCGCCGCAATCGCTTCCGCCCGCGGAATCAACCCCGCCGCTGCCGTAACTTCGTTCACCAACCCGATGCGATGCGCTTCCTGCGCCGTGATCATCTCCCCCGCCAGCACCATCTGCATCGCGATGCCTTTGCCCACCAGCCGCGGCAGCCGCTGCGTGCCGCCATAGCCTGGAATAATTCCCAGCTTTACCTCGGGCTGCCCCAGCTTGGCATTTTCGCTCGCCAGCCGCATCGTGCACGCCAGGGCGATCTCGCATCCGCCGCCCAGCGCAAATCCATTGATGCACGCAATCACCGGCTTGCCCAAATTCTCAATCAGGTTGAGCACGCTCTGCCCGCGGTGCGTGTATTCCTTGCCTGAAACCGCATCATGCTTGGCCAACTCGCCAATATCCGCGCCCGCGATAAATGCCTTCTCGCCCGCGCCGGTAAAAATGACGACGCGAATCAACGCGTCATTCTTAATGTCATGAAACGCCGCCCGCAGCTCTTCCATGGTCGCCATGTTGAGAGCGTTCAATACCTTCGGCCGGTTCACGGTGACATAAGCAATCGAGTTTTTCTTTTCCAGCAGTATATTTTCGAAGTTCATAGAAGATTCATTTAGCAAGTTCGAATGCAACTAAGCCCGCTTGGCCATCCACAAAGACATGCTCGCGACAACGCACGAGAGAGCGCGGAGGAAAGAGCCAGCGCTCGCCGCTGGGTTCCACATCGACCGCGATCTCATAGATATCGTTGGAAACACGATCCGCGTGGACGGGACGCCAACAATCGGTATCTTCACCGCGCAGCGGCATGTAGATTACTTCACTCATGACTTGTCCTCATGCCGTTAATCCGTATCGCCCCGCCGTCATCAACCGCTTCGAAGGCGGAGGCGAGGGCCGCAATATCGACACCCCGCACTGAGATTCAACCTGCTATAATTGTATAGCAGCAAGGGGAACCCATGCTAGCCATCCGCCTTCCCGACAACATCGAAAAGCGCCTCGGTCGCCTAGCCAAGCGCACGGGCCGAACGAAGACATACTACGCCCGCGAGGCCATCCTTCAACACCTCGAGGATCTCGAAGACATTTACCTCGCCGAGAAGCGGCTCGAAGCCGTGCGCTCAGGCCGTAACCGCACCATCCCACTCGAAAAAGTAATGCGCCGCTATGGCCTCGACACAAAAATGGACGATTGAGTTCGAACCTGCGGCGCAGAGAGAACTCGATAAGCTGGATAAACCTGTCGCCCGCCGCATTCTCAAATTTCTCTACCAGCGGATTGGCAAACTGGACGATCCGAGAAAGATCGGGGAACGACTTCAAGGCCCCTTGAGCGAATTCTGGAAATATCGGGTGGGCGACTACCGTCTCATCTGCTCTTTCGAGAACGAACGACTGGCGGTGTGGGTTCTCCGCATTGGCCACCGCAGAGAAATCTACTCGCGCTGAGTGTTATCCGCGCAGATCCGCGGCAACTGAATTCACTTCCCGCGCGCCGCGCCCGCCACCTCATCCTTGCTCAGTCCGCAACTGATGCAACGTGGCGTCCACAGCCGGTTGGCAAATATCTTCCCGCACCGCGGACACTTCCACTGCGTGAGCCACCACGCACCGGCCAGGTACACCGCGATCCAGCCCGCCAGCACACTCATACTGACAATCTCTCCCAACTTCAACCTCGCGATCAGAAATCCCAGCGGCACAAATCCCACAAACAGCACCACCACCAGATTCCGCCGCGCCACGTAGTTGTGCCACGCCCCACGATACCGCTGCGCATCCTGCTGGCTGATTTCATCCGGCATTTTTGTCTGATCTTCTGCGTGTCTCTGAGAGAGTTGTCATCCTGAGCGAAGCGAAGGACACCTCTGCCCCTTGGCGATACCTCTTACAGTTTATTCGCCTTCGGATTGTTCGGATCGGAATAATCGTAAAACCCCTTGCCCGTCTTCTTTCCGTACCATCCCGCCATCACCAGCCGCTTCAGCAGCGGAGGCGACGCAAACCGCCGCTCCTTGAACTCGTCANNAGCTTCATCGCGTTATCGATGTCTTCAATCGATCCCACTCCTTCTTCATACGCCCGGATGGCATCGAGCAAATACGGCACCAGCAGCCGGTTGACGATAAATCCCGTCTTGTCCGACGTGCGCACCGGAACTTTGCCTAGCTTTTTTCCGAACTCATAAGCCGCCTGATACACATCCTCGGCAGTGGCAATCGTCCGCACCACTTCCACCAGCTTCATCAGCGGCACGGGATTAAAAAAGTGCAGCCCGATGAACCGCTCCGGCCGCTTCACCGCCGTCAAAAGCTCGGTCACCGAAATCGAAGACGTGTTTGAAGCGAAGGTCGCGTCTTTCTTCACCACGCCATCAAGCGACGCGTACATCTTCTTCTTCTCCTCCACGTTCTCGATGATGGCCTCAATAATAATGTCGCAATCGGCCAGGTCAGCCTTGTTGGTCGTTCCCTTGAGCCGCGTCCGGATCGCGTCCTTCTGCTGCACCGTGATCCCGCCCTTCTCGACCGGACGCTCGGCAAACTTCGCCAAAGATTTCTCAATCCCGGCAAAGCCCTTGTCGAGAAACTTCTGCTCGACTTCCAAAACCGTTACATCGAATCCGGCTGTTGCGCAGACTTGCGCGATGCCGGAACCCATTAGGCCACAACCGAGTACGCCAACCTTCTTGATTTCCATAAGAATCCCGTAGCTGTCGATCAATTTCTTCTTTTCTTACGCCGGATGGCGTTATATCCCTGCTGCACTAAGAAAAAGATCATCAGAAATCCGAGAAGCAAAAATAGAATACCTAGACTAGGGGCAATCCAATCAGGCACATTCGGGATCTTCATCGCCGCAACCATGACGAAAACAACCACAAGAGCAAGACTGCCAGACTCGATGACCCGGTTGCCCGCGTTTCGCCTGGCGACTCGCCAAAGGACAAATCCATAGCAGCCGATCAGCGCAATGCCGCTGATCACGCTTTGGGCAACACTTCCGTTGGCCACCGTGATCGCCTTCATGGGACTTCTAAAGATTTCTTCTGTGCCTCTATGTGCGCGTGGTGAAAACTAGTTCATACTCTCCACAATCATCGCAATCCCCTGCCCGCCACCGATGCAAGCGGTAGCCAGCCCATATTTCTTCTTCCGCCGCCGCAACTCATACAGCAAAGTAATCACCAGCCGAGTCCCGGTCGCCCCCAGCGGATGCCCCAACGCAATCGCTCCACCATTCACATTCACCTTCTCGCGATCGAGCCCCAGTTCTTTCTCCACCGCGAGATACTGCGCCGCGAACGCCTCATTCACTTCAATCAAATCAATGTAGTCCAAAGACAGCCCAGCCTTCTGCAGCGCAATCTTCGTAGCCGGTACCGGACCTCGCCCCATCAGCTTCGGCTCAACTCCAGCAATGCCCCAGCTTACGATTCTGCCCAGCGGCTCCATGTTCCGCTTGCGAACTTCTTCGAGCGACATCACGACTACCGCCGCCGCGCCATCCACAATGCCGCTCGCGTTGCCGGCTGTCACCGTGCCGTTTTTTCCGAACGCAGCCTTCAGCTTGGCCAACCCTTCCATCGTGGTCTGCGGACGCCGGTGGTCATCTTCGCTGAGCGATTCTCCTGTAGCCTCACCCTTTGCATTCCGCAGCGCCACCGGAACCAGCTCTTCCTGCATGTGTCCTTCTTTATAAGCCGCATCGGCTTTCTGCTGCGACCGCAGCGAGAATTCATCCTGCGCCTGCCGCGTGATGCCTTGCTGCTCGCCATACAACTCCGCCGTGTTCGCCATGTACAAGCCGCAATAACTGTCGAGCAGCGCCACCATCAGCGAATCTTCCAGCTTGCCGCCCGGCGCCAAAGTAAATCCATCCCGCCCGCGAATCACAAACGGAGCCTGCGACATGGCCTCCATCCCGCCCGCCAGCACAATCTTCGCTTCGTCCAACTGAATCATCTGCGCCGCATTCACAATCGACTGCATTCCCGACCCGCACAGCCGGTTCACCGTCAGCCCCGGAGTCTCAATCGGCAGCCCCGCGCGCAAACCCACGTGCCGCGCGCCATACAAAGCGTCGCCCGAAGTCTGCTGCGCGTTGCCAAACACAGCGTGGTCAAATTCTTTTGCATCGATCCCCGCCCGCTCGATCGCGCCCTTTGCGGCGACCGCTCCCAACTCTTGTGCCGTGAAGTCTTTCAACTTGCCGCAATAGCGGCCAAAGGGCGTGCGTGCCCCACTGACAATAGCGATATCACCCGGTTTCAACATGATTTTCCTGAAAGAGCTCCTGACCAGAACAGATCAGCAGCGATGCTGCAAACTGGTTAGTGTAGCAGCGCGTGAGGAGATTTGACCACTAAGAGGCCGGGGCAGTGTTCCAGTCTCGTCAGCAAATTTGCCTACCTCAAAGATACCGTCTCACTCGATCGCAGTACTCTGAGTATTGCTGGCCATAATGTTTTCTCAAGTATTCCTCTTCCCGCAATACCTGACGGTGGAACAGCCATACGGCGGCCACCACATAGACCAACAGAATCCAATTTGAGAACACCAGAAATTCGCCGAGCAAGACAAGCCCAAACGCCACATAAATGGGATTGCGGCTAAAAGCAAAAATGCCGGACGTCACAAGTTTGTCCGGATGGTCTTGGTCAATGCCCACCCGGAAACTCTTCCCAAATGAAACCAGACTCAGGGCGAATAAGACCAATCCCGCCACGCAAAAAAGCACTCCAACCCAGGAAACTATTCCGGAGCGAAAGAATTCTCGTTTGCTAACGGTTGGAAACTTAAACGCAGACGCAAAAACGATATAAAAATAAAAAAGGGCGAACGGCGGAATCAGAAAATCTTTTTTGTCGATTCCGCCGAAATTCATCGCTTTTATCCCTTTCCTCCTCATCAACAAGACCCGGACCCACACCATTCCCAACAGCAGCACGATGGTTAGCGCACCGAAATACCTTTGCACCGGCTTCTCCGTCTAAGATTGTAGAGGAGGAATCCCATGGAACAGCGCGTAAGCCTAATCACCCTCGGAGTGTTGGACCTAAACCGCAGCCGCGAATTCTACGAGCGCCCGGGCGCCGTTCCCTGGCACACGCAGAAGGCATCACATTCTTCCAGACAGGAAGCATGGCTCTGAATCGGCAGGAGCAACGATTCGTCAAGCCTGCCCACGAAGCCTTCTGGGGAGGCTATTGCGGCTACTTCTCTGACCCAGACGGGTTTCTATGGAAGGTCGCCTGGAATCCATTTTTTTCGACAGCCGAAGATGGAAGCATTCGGATTCCGGACTAGTCAGTAATGAGTGACTCAATGACTCAATGACTCAATTCTTCAAGCCACCGCCCCCGCGGCGAGCGCCGCCCCCAGCGCCACAACCTTCCCGGGCCCTTGCACCAGCGATGTGGCCAGCGCGTGTTCGGCGCGGTTGATCACTTCCGTCACGATGTCCACGGGATCGTAGCTCTCCTTCACCACCGCCTCGGCCAGCCCCGCCGAGAATTCCATGGCGTGGCCTTTCTCCGACCCTGCCTTGGTGGGCAGGCGCACGCCTGCGATGATCTTGCGCAGCTTCTCGATCGCCAGCATCGCTTCTTTCTCCGCCGTGTCCCCCAGAATAATAGCGATGGTCGTCGTGTCGTAGCGGAAC
Organism: Acidobacteriaceae bacterium; assembly: GCA_003131585.1. Classification (GTDB taxonomy): domain Bacteria; phylum Acidobacteriota; class Terriglobia; order Terriglobales; family Acidobacteriaceae; genus Sulfotelmatobacter. Next base: position 7,258 of record PKVW01000063.1, on the reverse strand, counting down.
GCCAGATCGTTCGTCCGGATGTTGGCCGCAAACTGTTGCCCAATCTTTTCCATCGCCCCTTCCACGGCGGCCTCGCCATATTCTTTGATCAGCGCCGCGCTCCGCCCGAACTGCAATAACAACACCGAGAGCGACGAGGCGTTCTGCACCGCCCGCTTGCTCTCCGCCAGCAGCAAGTCAAGATAAGACCCCCGCTTCAGCAGCCCCGACTTTTCTTCCGTGACCGAAAGATTCTTCACCAGGCGCCGCAGACCTGCATTATTCAGCGCGATCACCATCTGATCGGCCAGCGTCTTCAGCACCACCGCATCGGTGTGGTGCCAGGCCCGCGGCTGGTTGTGCAGCAGCGCCAGCACGCCCACGGAATCCTCGCCATTGCTCAGCGGAAACGCCAGCACCGCCATTGCCCCCAGCTCCGCCAACGCCTTACGCACGATCTTCAATTCCGGAGACTTCTGGGCGTCGGCGACGATGATGGGCTCTTCCGAGGCCAAATCCTGCAGCGCGCACATCACTTCCTTGATCGCCGCGGAACTGCCCGCTTTCACACCCTTCCCGCAGAATTCCTGCACCGCGGTCGGCGCCGAACCGGGCGTACGCATCAACGCGACACAACGCGATACCTCCCAGTGTCCGCCAATTTCCTCGACCGCCGTGGTCAGCACTGCGGGCGCCGTAGCCTGGTGATACAGCTTGCGCGTAATCTCAGCCACGCGAGTAACGTTGCGCATCTCAGTCGCCGGCTCCGCCGCCGGCGCCGCTGCCGCTGCGGCAGGCGCCGGGGAGACGACGGTAGACGCTGCCGGCAGCGGTGCCGACCCGGCATAGCTAGGAGTCACACCGGCCGCAAGGTAGAGCCGCTGCAAATCCTCGTTGCGCTCTTCTTCGCGCGGAAAAAGTTCTTGGATCCTCTGCAGCCTTTCGACCGCCTTGTTGCGCATTCCGTACTGCACCAGAATTTCCGCCTGCAGCATCAGATCCTGCAGCGTGGAGGCCCCGAGCGTCGCTTCCTGCGCCTGCTCCGGCTCGGCCGCGCCCTTGTTCATCGGGGTGAACCGCGAAGAGATCGCCTGAAACTTGTTCTCGTCAATCTTGCCCTTCAACATTTCCAGCCGCTTCGTATGGCCGGACTCGTAGGGATCCACCTCCGCCGCCCGGTCCAGGCATTCCGCCGCCTTGGTGAAATCCCCCGTACTGCAATACAGATCGAAGAGCTTCAGCAGAGTCTGGCAGTAGTCGCCTTCCCGGTTCGACGCGTTGAACAGCTCGCCGAGAAACTCCAGCATTTCGGGCGAAGTCCGCCGCGCCGCCGTCATGTCTTGCATCACCGTCACAAATTGCCGGCGCTCGCCACGCTTCGCCTGGAACTGCCCCAGCTTGCGCGCCAGTGATACCGCGGCCTCATCCTGCTCCGCATCCAGCAACTGTCCAATCAGCCCCGTCACCTGCGATATCCGGTTGGGATTCTGTTCGAAGAGTTGCCATGCCAGCGGCTCCGCTTCGGCATAACGGCCCGCCGCCAGCAGAGCTTCGGCATAGATCTCCCGCAGCTGCGGGGAATTCTTGCCCGCGCTCACCTGCGGCTCGAGAATAAAGATCGCAGCTCCCACCTGTCCCTGCCCCAGCAGGCTCTTGCCGTAGGCCAGGGTAATCTCCTCGTCCGAGGAGTCTTCCTGGTAAGCGCGCTCATACCACTGTGCCGGGTCGCCGCCTCCCGCGGCCGCCAGTTGCGCTACCCGCTGGAACGCTTCCGCGGCCGCCTTGCTTTCCCCCGCTTCGGAGCACAGTTCTGCGACTCGTAGAAAATTTGCCTGTGTGGGCTCCAGCGCTACCACTCGGCCCAGCACCTGCAATGCGCCCGGCTTGTTCTCCAGCTTCGCCAGCTCGCTCAGAGCGGATTCATAGGTGCCCACAGCCAGTTTCTTGTTCGATCCTTCCAGTAACTGTCCGAAGCGGAATTTCTGCTCCCAGGTCGGGCTCCCATGCCGCGCCAACTTTTTATACGTCAAGCTGGCGCGCGTAGCGTCTCCGCCATTCACCTGTCGCTCAAACAGTTCGCCCAGCAGCAGCACGGCCTCGCGGCTCCGGTCCTGCGATAGACACAAATCGGCCGCCAGTTGGCGCACCGCGTCGTTTTCTGGATCGTCCCGCAGAACCAGCAGATAGTCTTCCAGCGCTTCGGGAGCCTTCCCCTTCTGCAGAAGCCTTTCCGCGCGCTCTACACGCCGGGCTAGCTCGGCGCGGTCGAGACGTTTTGTGATCTCTGGCATGGGTCGGTTCTGGGCAGAGGACTGCTCCTTCGATTCTAGGAGCCACTCCCAGACCCAGCAATCCGGAAGGACCAGCCCCCGATTACGAAAGTCACTCGATCTGGGATTGCGCTCCCCGTGGAAGAGCGCCGCTTCAGTCGCAGAGCGCCGCTTCCGTGGAAGAGCAGCGCTTCGGTGGAAGAGCGGCGCTTCAGCGCCGCGTAAAGCGTCCCTAATCACTCCGGGCTTCAGCCCCAGCGCTATCTGAACCCCCGGGTTCGTATCAGGGCCTCGCTTCAGCGATGCCGATTCTCCGCCCAAACATTTGGGCAAACTCATCCTCTTTTGTTATCGTGCCCCATGCCTCTCGTCCCCGCTGCCCCGGAGGTCGTTCCCGAGTCAATTCACGAACAGGGTCTCCACCACCAACTCACCGTCGGCCAAATGACCATGGTCGCCGTCGGCGGCTCCATCGGCACTGGACTTCTCCTCGGCTCGGCCGCGGCCCTGGAAATCGCCGGCCCCAGCGTGATCCTCAGCTACATCGTCGCGGCCTTCATCGCCTACACCGTCGCCATGGCTCTGGGCGAACTGGCCAGCCTGCACCCCGCCGCCGGATCGTTCGGCGTCTATGGCGAACTTTATCTCAACCAATATCTGGGATTTCTTTGCCGCGCCGGATACTGGGCCTCCATCGCCTTCTCCATCGGAGCCGAGCTCGTCGCCTCCGCCACCTACATGACCTACTGGCTCCCTGCCGTACCGGCAGAGCTTTGGGTCCTCCTGTTTTCAGCCCTGATCCTCCTGGTCAACCTGCGTAGCGTGAGTTCCTTCGGACGCTTCGAGTTCTGGTTTGCCATGATCAAGTTCGCAACTATCGTGGCCTTCATTTTGGCCGGCGCGGCACTGCTGGTTAGCGGCCATGTGACCCCGCAATACACCGCTCAAGGCGGATTCTTTCCCAAGGGTCCGATCGCGCCTCTGCTCGCCGTCTTCCTCGCCATCTATGCTTTCGGCGGCGTCGAAATGCTCGCCGTCACCACTGGCGAATCGCGTTCGCCGAAAGATATTCCCCGCGCCGCGCGCCTCACCTTCTTCCTGCTCGCCGGCCTGTACCTCGGCGCCATCATCGTCCTGGTTGGCGTCATGCCCTGGAACCATGCCGGCGTCTCCGAGAGTCCGTTCGTCAGCGTGCTCCGCCTGGCCCGGGTCCCAGCCGCAGCCTACTTCATGAATTTTGTGGTCCTCACGGCCGCCCTTTCCGGAGCCAATGCCAAACTCTACGTCGCCTCCCGCCTGCTGTTTTCCATGGGCCGCTCAGGGTGGGCTCCGGCACGCCTCGGCAAGTTAAACTCTTCCGGATCGCCCCGTTTGGCCCTGCTCGTCTCTTCCTACGGCATCGTGACCGCGCTGATCATCGAAAACTGGGCGCCAAAACAAGCCTTCCTATACATCATGGGAGCCGCATTCTCCGGCCTGATCCTCTCCTGGGTCGTATCCCTGGCGGCGCACGTAAGCTTCCGCTGGCGGCTAACACCACAACAGATCGCAGCCCTGCCCATGCGCTCTCCCCTGGGAATCTGGGGATCGATGCTCGGCTTCCTGCTGGTCTCCGCCGCCGTTCTCCAGACTCTCTTCTCATCGCGCATAAACGAACTCGGCGGACTCGTCTTCTTCGCAGGACTCACCCTCGCCTACCTCCTCTTGAAACGTCGCCGAAAAGTCTCGTAAGAGCCGCATCCCCTTTTCTGCATTTCCTGTGCAAGCTTTGTGGACAATCCGCTTCCCCGTTCTCCCAAATTTCCTCCTCGCCGCTTTCCGCCCAACTGAACCCGCGCCCCGCACGCGGCTTAGCGCCACATCTTCGAGAATGTTCACCATTCCTGCCAATCCCCGAAAATCCATGCCAACGATTTTCCTCAACTGCACCAAAAATACTGAATTGACCCCGCGCCCTTTCGCTCGTACATTCTGTTTCACTTCTGCACAAAAAATGAATCGGAACCCGGTCGGAGACAAGACTCGGAGACAAAACGTGGATCCATCGGCCGCTGCGGATCGGCAGCAACGATCACCATTCACCATCGAGCGGCACCGTAGAAAAGCAGCGCTTCAGCACGGTGGAAGAGCGGCGCTTCAGCGCCGCGTAAACCGTCCCGGATTGATGCTTGGCTTTAGCCCCGGCGGCAGCGAGTTTCCGTATAGAGGCATCGCTTCAGCGATGCCGCCGTATCAATCGCGCCTTGAGGCGCTGTATCCCGTGAATGCCCCCTGAATTCCGCTTGTGGAAAACGAATCCTTCATCCTTGCACCAAGTCGGTACCAAGCCCGTCATTGTTGAGGACTACAACCTATGGTGTTTCTCTCTTGACAGGCACAATAAGCGGGAGTAAGTTTGCAATCCCATAGCCCTTTGAAACTGGTCTCGCGGGAACGAGGCGGGTTTCATGCAGGCGAACTATGAAGAGAGCGGTCAGGAAGAACTTACGGGAGAGCGCCAGGCCAGAGGTGACCCGGCACGACTCCCGTAAACGTAAGACAACGATGATGTAAGTAGGGTCCCAGCATCATGCGCTTCTTTCAGGAAGCCTGAAGCCGGGTTTGGAAGTGCGGTGGCCGTTCCCCCGATCCCCCCGGGGGGACGACGAACTAAGTGGACGAGTGGCTGGAAGAAAAGGCCGATAAAGTCAGCATCGTATCGGCCTGACGGTTCCTAATTGGAAGAGGTTCGTATCAGCGCACGCCTTCTTGCCGTAGCTGCAAAGAGCACCGCGGAACAGCGGCGCTTCAGCGCCGCGTTGGGCTACACAGGATCCGGGGCTTTAGCCCCTGAGGTAGCTGATTGAGGAGCCCCGCATGGAAGCTTTAACTCGCCTGGTCGCCGATTCCCTCGCCCGGCACGGCTTGGATCGCCCCGTCGACCCGCGCCGCCTGCAATGGTCGCGCTGGTTCCGTTGCGATTCCACTCACAGCCTCCTCGTCGTCCCCAGCAAGCCCGGCATCTTCGTCCTCGCCGAGGAGGTTGCCGGGAATGTGGCGCGGGCGCCCTCGCCCGCGGCTTCAGCCTCAGGTGATACTTTGGGTGGCGCAGTCTTGGGTGGCCCAGTCCTGGGTAGTCCAGTCCTGGGTGGCCCAGTCTTGGGTGGCCCAACGCTTGGGATTTTGGGTGGCGCAGCGCTTCAGCGCTGCAATTCCCTGCCACTCATGAATGCGGCTTTAGCCGCTGAGGCAATCCCCACTCGCCGCATGCTCGCCGTCCTCCAGTTCTCCGAAGACGACGACATGGCCTTCACTCTCGACCGCATGTTCACCTGTGTCAATCCCATGCGCGCCCGCCTCGCTTCCGGACGCTGCTTCCTGCGCTTCGTCGTCATCGAAGACCAGGACCAGCGCCGCGGCATCTGCAACGCCCTCAACCAATGGATGCTCTCCTCCGCCGAAAAAGCGAGCGGCTTGCCCGCCGACTTCTCTTCGTCCCTGGAACTGGCTCCCGTCACAGACCGTGTCGGTCGGACACTCTTGTCCGACTCTGCCGACAGTGTTTTAAAATCAGCCCAGGCTCCGAAGCCGATCCTGAACCGAGATTCCCAGCACGCAGCTCCGCATCTCGATTCCGGAGCCGCCAAAAACCTTCACTGTCCTCACCCCCTCCCCTCCGGTTTCTAATCCGGAGGGTGGGTGGCGCAGGATTTTTGGGTGGCGCAGCGCTTCCAGCGCTGCGATGAGATGGCCGTTGTGGTTCGTATCAGGGCACGGCTTTAGCCGTGCCGCAAGGATTGAAGAAGAGAATCATGGGCTTTTAGCCCCTGCGGTCAGACAGAACGACGTTGACTTGGGCATGGGGCCCGACAGAACGGAAATGATCGGACTCTAGCCCCAAAGGGGCGGCATGTGATAGCCCGGCACGGAAGTGCCGGGTTAGGAGCAAGTAAACGGAAACGAGTCCCGAAAGGGACGGCACCCCGTGCTTTCAAAGCTAATTAGGAGAAGAAGCATGACAACGACAGGAACCTTTACATCAACCCCGTCACCAACAATAGGGGCTCCGGCTTTGACGGCTCTTGCCGTGACTAAACCACAACACCCGCAAGGCTCGTGCGATCAAGGGCCGAATGGGTCACCTGCGCATGCCGTCACAACGGGCGCGACATTTCTAGTCGGAAATAACTGAGAAGCACCCGCCCCGAAATGGGGCGAAAGAAAAGCTCTTTACAAGAAAGCGTTGCACCCCCCGATGCTTCCCGTTCGGGCACGGCCTCAATTCTCGCGTCCACCCCCAGGGACCCCCGAATCGGGCCACGATGGATAGAATCTAATTACTACATGGAGAAAACGATGTCCGAGGTCAAAACCACTTCCCCTGCTTCCAATCAGATCGCTGCCGTTTCCGCGCCCCCATCCACCCCCATCCCCGCGAACACCAGGAAGACCGCCCCCGGCCTGTCCTTCCGCCGCTTCTTCACCAAGCCCGGCGTCTCCCCCTACGACGAACTCGAGTGGGATCTCCGCCTCGCCCAGATCACCGACTCCCACGGCGGCGTGATCTTCGAACAGAAAGACGTCGAAGTCCCCAAAGACTGGTCCATGACCGCGACCAACATCGTGGCCAGCAAGTATCTGCACGGTAAGCTCGGCACCCCCGAGCGCGAGACCGGAGTCCGCCAGCTCGTCACCCGCGTCGCCGAAACCATTCGCGACTGGGGATTGGCTCAGGGCTACTTCAAGACTCCCGAAGACGGCGCCACATTCCACGACGAGCTCGTCCACATCCTCATCCGCCAGTACGCCGCCTTCAACTCTCCCGTCTGGTTCAACGTCGGCTGCGATCGCATCGAACCCAATTCCGACGCCCGCAACTGGCACTGGAATCCCCGCACCCAGCAGGTCGAGTTCGGCGTCACCGGCTACAGCACGCCGCAATGCTCCGCCTGTTTTATAAACTCGGTAAAAGACTCGCTCGATTCCATCCTCACTCTCGCCAAGACCGAAGGCATGCTCTTCAAGTGGGG
>PKVW01000018.1 GCA_003131585.1 Acidobacteriaceae bacterium | reverse complement strand
GGCATGGGCGAGGTGTACCGCGCGCGCGACACGCGCCTGGACCGCACCGTCGCGGTCAAGATCCTGCCGTCGCATCTCTCGGAGAATCCTGAGGCCAAGCAGCGCTTCGAGCGCGAAGCTCGCACCATTTCCTCTCTGAATCATCCGCACATCTGCGTGCTGCACGATGTAGGCAGCCAGGATGGAACCTCCTACCTGGTGATGGAGTATTTGCAGGGCGAGAGTCTGGAGTCGCAACTGCGAAAAGGGCCGCTGCCGGTGAAGCAGGCGCTCGAAGTTGGCGTGCAGATTTGCGAGGCGCTCGAGAAAGCGCACCGGGCCGGCATCGTGCACCGTGACCTGAAGCCGGGAAACATCATGCTTACGGCGTCGGGCGCCAAGCTGCTGGATTTCGGCCTGGCGAAACCGGCGGCGGCGGCGTTGGGCACGCAGCCTCTGAGCGGCCACGGTCAGCTCACGCCTTCCACGCCTACGCTGAACCTGTCGGCGCTCAGTCCGCCGCCGGGAACGCTCACGCAGCAAGGAACGATCGTGGGCACGTTCCAGTTCATGGCGCCCGAGGTGCTGCAAGGCCGCGAAGCGGACGCGCGCAGCGACATCTTCAGCTTCGGCTGCGTGCTCTTCGAGATGCTCACGGGCCGCCGCGCCTTTGAAGGCAAAAGCCAGTTGTCTGTGGCATCGGCCATCCTCGAAAAAGAGCCGGAAGCGATCACCACAATTCAGCCGACGGTCCCGGCCGCGCTCGATCACGTAGTCGGCGATTGTCTGGCGAAGGATCCGGAAGCGCGCTGGCAAAGTGCCGCCGACATTGCCCGCGAACTGCGCTGGATCGCGAGCGGAAGCGCCAGTGACACAACCCAAAAGCTCGACCCCCCGCGCAGCCGGTTTGCTGAGCGTGCGATGTGGGCGGCGGCCGTGCTCGCACTGCTCGCGGGCCTGCTGTGGCTGGGCCTGCGCGGGCGCGAGCCGGCCATCACTCTGCGCTCGTACTTGCCCCCGCCCTCAGGAGTCGGCTTCGATTTTACCGGCGATTTTTCCGGCCCACCGGTCATCACAGCCACCGGGACGGCGATCGCCTTTTGCGCCCGCAACCGGAAAGATCGGGACATCATTTGGGTGCAAACCCTCAGCGACCTGTCTCCCCGGAAACTCGAGGGCACCGACGGCGCTTCGTTTCCTTTCTGGTCGGCAGATGGAAATTTTTTGGGATTCTTCGCCGACGGGCATCTGAAGAAGGTTCCGGCAGCGGGCGGACCAGTCACGGTTCTCGCCGACGCGGCCAATCCTCGCGGCGGTTCGTGGAACCAGGACAACGTCATTATCTACGAGCCCGACTACCGCGATTCCTTGTGGCGCATCGGCGCCGCCGGCGGAACCCCGGTGCGCCTGACCCAGTTTGAGATGGACAAACACACCACCCACCGCTGGCCCAGATTCCTGCCCGACGGCAAGCACTTTCTGTTCTTCGCCACCAATCACTCCGGAGGGTCGCAGCAGGGAATTTATTTCGGATCGCTCAAGGATGGTTCCTACAAGCACGTCATCGACGCCGATTCGGATGCTCAGTATGCGTCCGGCTATCTTCTCTACCATCTACAGTCAGCCCTGCTGGCCCAGAAGTTCGATCCCGAGGCTGGGACGGTGTCAGGCGATCCGGTTCCAGTGGCCAGTTCCGTGGAATATGATTCCTCGACCTGGCACACCACATTTGCCACCAGCCAGAACGGCGTCCTCGTCTACGAGCCCGGATCGAAGGCTCAGGGGTCATCTCTCATCTGGCTCGATCGCAACGGCAAGGTGCTGAATAAGGTCGGGGACCAGGCGTTCTATAAGGGCGGCGGCCGGATTTCTCCCGACGGCAAGCGTCTTGCCGTTTCTTTGGGAGATCCTCAGGCCGATATTTGGGTGTTCGACCTGGCCCGCGGATCGCTCACCCGCCTCACCTTTGGCGGCGCGACTCACTTGATGCCCTCGTGGTCCGCCGACGGCCAAAAGATTATTTACGTGCGCCAGAGCGGCGCGACGGCCGTCTCGGGATCTTCACTGCGCGCCCGCCTGGCGAACGGTGGCGGCCAGGAAGAGATTCTGATGGAAGGCGAACATTCCGCACCTGCCAACACCTTGACGGAACCTCAATGGTCGCCCGACGGACGCTACATCCTGCACCTCGAGCAGAGCGGCCCAACCGTCACTGGAGTCTGGGCGATGCCCACGTTCGGTGACAAAAAACCTTTCGCCGTCGTTCAGCCCCAGACGCCGCAAGCCCGCATCATTCAATTCCGTCTTTCTCCCGACGGCCGCTGGCTGGCCTACAGTTCGACCGAGTCAGGACGGGAGGAAGTCTATGTCACTCACTTCCCCAGCGGCAGCGGCAAGTGGCAGGTCTCACAGACCGGAGGCACCTTTCCCAACTGGCGGGCGGATAGCAAAGAGATCTACTATTTCGGATTCGATGCCTATCTCCACGCCGCTACTGTGAACACGAAAAGCGACGAGTTCGAATTGGATCCGGTGCGCGCGTTGTTCCAAGCCAACTCTATCGCGGCGATCGGGAACGCCTACGACGTCAGCCCCGACGGCCAGCATTTCATCTTCGCCACGAATCCGGAAAGCGCCTCCACGCCGCTGGTTTTGGTCACGAACTGGACGTCGGATTTGAAGAAATAGTTCTATTGCTGGCGCCATCCCGACTGAGGCTGCCCCCCTCGTCGCGGTTTTCGACGAGGGGAGAATTGGGTCAGTCCCGTCTGTATGAATGCATAAGTGAGATGAAGAAGGGTTCTCGAAGCGGCTACGATGCTGAGACCGGCGAAGGAAGCGCCGGCTCAGAAAGCTCACTTGGAGAACCCCATGAACAACCATCACTATATCGGATTCGACGTTCACAAGAAAACCATCAGTTTTTGTGTCAAGACCGCGGCTGGCGAGGTTGTGGAGGAAGGCGTGGTGGCGGCGCAACGCCGGGCGCTGCAGCAGTGGGCCTCGTCGCGGTCGCAACCCTGGCGAGGAGCGCTGGAAGCAACTCTGTTCAGCGGCTGGATCTACGACACGCTGCAGCCCTACGGCGAGCAGTTGGAGATGGCGCATCCCGCGAAGATGAAGGCCATCAGCGCAGGCAAGAAAAAGAGCGATGCCATCGACGCCCGCACCATTGCCGACCTGGTGCGCTGCAATCTTCTACCCGCGTGTTATGTGGCGGCACCGCGCATTCGCGAACTGCGCCGCCTGCTGCGCTACCGCAGCCTGGTGGTGAGCGAAGCGGTGCGCATGAAGAACAAGATGGCCGGGTTGCTGATGGAGACCGGCGCCATCTATGTGAAAGAGAAGTTGCACCGCAAGAAATACTTCGCCAATCTGCTGGAAGAACTCGAAGAGGTGCCGGAATCGGTGATCGATTTGCTGCACCTGAGCCGCGGTGCGCTGGAGATGTTCGAGAGCA
>PKVW01000033.1 GCA_003131585.1 Acidobacteriaceae bacterium | reverse complement strand
GACGCTGGTTGGCGATACCGACCTTCAATTGCTCGTGAGTCAAACTTAGCTGGTTTTAATTGTACACCATGCGTCGAGAAATTGCTCGAAATCCTGCAAATGCCCAAATCCCTGTGGAAGGGGTTCAGCCGTCAAAGCACACCGAAATGGAGGCCACACGCCTGAGCCGTTCTGACGCGGGTCCAGGAAGGAACGCTGGCGAAGCGCCCGAAAGTCTAGCCGCCGGACCGGTTCACTCCGAGTATCCATCGGAGTTGCCCTCGTCGTCGCCTTCTTCGTCATCATCTTCACTTTCGTCCTCTTCTTCGTCGTCTTCGTCTGGCTTTTCTCGAACCAGGGCGTCGACCGCCATCGGTCGATCAGCAGCGTCGGGATCGATGAATTCTGAATGTATTCTGCTCATGGCTGAATGGTACACCGCGCACGCCTTAAGCAGGCGTAGGACAAAAGGGCCATGCAGCGGAAAGTAGCAAGATAGAGTGCTGAAGCGTGGCTATCGATTATCGATTATCGATTGGGGGAGGGGACGCGCCGGGAGTTCGTAGGAACGAACATGGGGGTTCATCCGACGCGCCGCCACGAGCCGCAGCAGCTNNCACGAGCCGCAGCCTCTCAGCCGCGACCCTTTATTACTCTGTCAGGGATTTTAGCGGTCCATGATTCCGGCGTCTGGTCAACTTTATACACTTCCGCTTCTTACCGAACTGCTCCGCACCACTTTGGGATCGGGGGCGGCAAATTATGGCGCGGTGTCCGCCCAATGCGGCATGACGCCCAATTGCTTCCCGCTGCAACGCCGTCGCCGCAGTCCCATTTTGAAACCCCCGCTGGTTTTTAAATTGCTTTTTGCAAATTCTCATTGACATCGAACGATTTCATGTGCGATTCGGTGGTTCGTCGAGCGTCAACACGCGCCTGGAGGTATTTTATGGCGAACTTCTACACGGACGTGATCTCGCAGGATGCCCGCTTTGGCTCCCTAACTCGCGTTGCCGACCCTTCCCTGCTCGAACCGCTGATGCGGCAACTCGTGGAACACCTGATCTGGTCCGCCCGGCAGATGGGAATTGAGGTCATGGTCTACGAAACCTATCGCAGCCAGGACCGGCAGCAGGCACTGTTTAACAATGGCGCCACAAAGCTTCGGTCCGTGGGCGTACATCACTATGGCTTGGCCTGTGACCTCCTCCGCATGGTGGGCGGAGAGCCTTCCTGGAAAGGTGATTTTTCTTTCCTGGGACAACTCGCACACAGCAGTGGCCTTATCTGGGGTGGCGACTGGGGCGCTCCCAACAGTAAACATAGCTTCGTCGACAGTGTTCATGTGCAGCGCTGTACGATCGCCAGGCAAGTGGATCTTTTCGCCGGCACATGGTATCCCGACGATGCCTACAACCCATACGACGATGGGCAACATCTCTTGGCCGCCGCCATCAAGGCCCCTGCCATGAAGCCGCCAGCAAAGGCGGTGGCACCGACGGGTGCGCGCACAAAGAACAAACGAGCATAGCCATGCTTCACGCCGCCACGCGCGTTGACCGGCCGCCTCCCGCATCTCGACGCATGATTCTGCACAGTTCGGACCGCATGGATTACTATGTTTGGTTGCGATTCGCAAATTATTCACACGCCACAAAGGACATCCCCCTAATCATGCTCCGAAAAGATACGAAGCTTGCCGCCAACCGCCGCTCATTTCTTAAAACCGCTCTGATCGGTGGCACGGCCGCGACCATGGTTCCGCTCTATCCAGCGCTTGGCGCCGCGCGGGAGATCGCCTCCGCCTCCCCAGTTCCCAGCATCAAGCCTTTCGAACTCGATGAAATCACCATCTCCGGCCTGCAAGACGGAATGACATCCGGCAGGTTCACCGCCCGTTCCCTGGTTGAAAAGTATTCCAGTCGCATCGAAGAGATTGACAGAAACGGTCCCACGATCAACAGCGTCCTCGAACTGAACCCCGACGCTCTCTCCATTGCCGCGTCCCTCGACCAGGAGCGGAAGGCGAAAGGCCCGCGCGGCCCGATGCACGGCATCCCCGTGCTGATCAAAGACAACATCGACACCGCGGACAGGATGATGACCACTGCCGGCTCGCTCGCTCTGGCCGGATCGAAGCCGCAAGAAGACTCCTACGTGGCGCAAAAGCTGCGCAGCGCCGGGGCCGTCATTCTGGGCAAAACGAATCTCAGCGAGTGGGCCAATATTCGTTCCAGCCACTCGACCAGCGGATGGAGCGGCCGCGGCGGTCTCACCAAGAATCCCTACGCGCTTGACCGCAATCCCTGCGGATCGAGTTCAGGCACGGGGGCGGGTATATCCGCCAACTTGTGCGCTGTGGGGATCGGCACGGAAACCGACGGTTCCATCGTTTGCCCGTCGTCCTCGAACGGACTCGCCGGCATCAAGCCCACCGTAGGGCTCGTGAGCCGCAGCGGCATCATTCCGATCTCTCACAGCCAGGATGGCGCTGGCCCCATGTGCCGGACGGTCCGCGACGCAGCGATTTTGCTGGGCGCGCTCACCGGCGTCGATCCCCGGGACTCCGCCACTACCGGCAGTCAGGGCAAGTCTTCACCGGACTACACTCAGTTCTGCGACCCCAACGGACTCAAAGGCGCCCGCATCGGCGTGGCAAGGAAGTATTTCGCCTTCAGCGATGCCGTCGATGCTCTGATGGAGCAAGCGCTCGATGCCATGAAGAAACAGGGAGCCACTCTGGTTGATCCCGCGGACATCGAAACTCTGGGTAAGTTCGACGAAAGCGAACTGTTGGTCTTCATGTACGAACTGAAGGCCGACCTCAATGCCTATCTCGCGCGCCTCGGCCCCAACGCCCCCGTGCGCACATTAAAGGACATTATCGACTTCAACGAGCGCAATCGACAGAAAGAGATGCCCTACTTCGGCCAGGACTTATTCCTAAAAGCCGAAGCCAAAGGCCCGCTGAGTGAGAAGGCCTATATCGACGCGCTCGACAAGAACCACCAACTCGCCCGCACCGAGGGCATTGACGCGACCATGGACAAATACCATCTCGACGCCATCGTCGCACCCACCGGCGGCCCGGCATGGATCACCGACCTGATCAACGGCGACCACGTGGCCGGCGGAAGCTCGAATGCCGCCGCCGTCGCGGGGTATCCCAACATCAACGTAACTGCGGGGTTTATCTCTGGCCTGCCGGTCGGAATCTCCTTCTTCGGGCGCGCCTGGAGCGAACCGGTTCTCATCCGCCTGGCGTTCGCTTTCGAACAAGCCACAAAGGCCCGCCAGTCTCCGCGTTTCTTACCTACTATCGGCGCGGGGTAAGGACTGACTGTAGCCCACTTACGTTCCCCATTGTGGACGGTCGTCCCGGATCGGCCCCGGCCACTTTCTCCGACTTAAAGTCAGTTCTTAGAAACCCCAACCAAACGTCTTCCCGTGTTAGCCTTACCCTATAAGGGGGTATTAATGATGATGAACAAAGTGGTCGCTTCCCTGCGCAAGGAGTACTCCCGTCTTGAAAAAGAGATGGGACAGGTGGGGAAAGCGCTCGACGCTCTCGGCCAGGCCGGCGGGAAGAAGCTCAAGAAGACAGGCCGTACCTTGAGCAAGGATGCCCGCAGACGAATCGCCGAAGCACAAAAACTACGCTGGGCGAAAGTCCGAAAGGCAGCAGCCAAGCTAGTAAAGTCATAAGTAGAATAATGCTTTCGCAAGCACCGCAGCCGGCCTCGTTCGTAACTTCTCCCAAGACTTGCGGACGAGGCTGATGTTTAAGCGAACCGCCCGGTGAAGAATCGGATCAAGACTTGACCGCGTACTGCAGGCAAACGATTCCCGTACCGTAGGCCGTGTGGCGGATTAGTTCCAACTTTGCCTCACCAGCCGGAGGCGGAAGCAGTGGAACGCCCGCGCCCAGCAACACCGGCACGACGGAAACTTCCACCGTATCTACAAGCCCCGCCTCAAGCAGGCTGCGAAAGAGCTTTCCCCCGCCCATGAGCCAGATATCTTTGCCGGACCCACTTCGAAGTGCGGCAAGTCTTTGCTCCGACCGGTCCGCCAGGATTGTCACTTCTGGATAATCGCGTTGCCGGAGAGTTCGCGAGAAAACGAAGATTCGCATGCCGGGGAGGGAGCGGTTGCCTGCCTGCGCCATCACCTCGAAGGTGCGGCGTCCTAGCAAAACCGTGTCGAACTCTTTGAACATCTTCCCAAAATCAATTTCCGGGTCGAGAATGATCCACTCCGCTTCGCCCTTCGGGCCTGCGATGTATCCATCCAGGCTGGCCGCCACCGCGTAGCGAATTCGCCGCACGTCTTCCTCCTCTTCCCGCTCCTGCCATCCAGAATTTCTTATCGGACTCGTTTCGGACCCGCAACTACGTCCAGCGGAACCACTTCAGCGCCAGCACAAAGGAAACTCCACCCCACAGAAACATCACCAACAGCCGCGGCCACTGATGCATTAGCGGCGTGCCTTCCAGAATGGTCGCCCGCAGCGCATCGTTCAGAGCCGTCAGCGGCAGCGCCTTGATCAAAGGCTGAATCACCGCGGGAAAGCGCTCATAGGAGAAGAACACGCCGGAAAAAATCCACATGGGCATCATCACCAAATTCATCAGCCCGCTCACGCTTTCGATCTTCTGCGCCCGGCTTGCCGTCAGCAATCCGACTCCGCCAAAGCACATCGCGCCTGCGGAACCTAGCAGCAGAATTGCAAACAACGATCCCACCACTCGCATGTGGAACACGATGACGCCGAGCGTAAGCAACAATCCGATTTCAATAACCATCAGCACCAGGCGGCTCGACATCAGCGCCAGCAGGAAGTCTCCCCGCCGCATCGGCGTGCCCACGAAGCGCTTGAGCAGTTTGCGCTGCCGCATGTCCACCAGCGCGAATCCGATGCCCCACATGCCGGAGTTCATCAGGTTCATTCCCAGCAATCCGGGAATCATAAAATCGATGTAGCGGGAACCCGGCTCGGAAGACGTTACGATCGCGGTTGCGACGACATCTTTGCGACCGGCCGCTGTCTGCAGCGCGTCGTCCACTTCGGCCCGGGCCAGCACGCTCTCCGGCCGCCCCGGGTCGTAGCGATACCGAAGTCCTCCTCCACCATCCGGTTCGATCACGAGATCGTACTTCCCCAGGCGGAAACCCTTGCGCGCCGCTTCACCGTCCCGCACCTCGATTTTGAATGATGCGTGCCGCGGGGAACGTTGCAGCAGCGCCTCCGCGTCCTGCGCTCCCGCTCCCGCCACAATCGCAACCGAGGAGGCATCGCCCGGCTTGTTGCGGAACGCAATCCCGAGCCCCAGCGCCAGCAACAACGGAAATACGAATACCCAGAACACGACCTCCGGTTCGCGCTTCAACTCCAGCATGCGCGCCGTCAGGAGATGAAAGTATCCGGCCCACCGCCCGTTCCGTCTGGGCGGCTGTTTCCAGGGAACCTTTCCTTCCGCGACGGATGTTTGCTGCGCAACGCTCATAGGACGATCAACCTAGCCTAGCGCGCCTCCGGCTTCCACTTACTCAGGAACTCGAGCAGCGCCTCCGGCGTGAGGGAGCGCGCGTCCTCGAATTCGCCGTTTTTCTGGCTGACTACCAGCTTGCCGTCGCTCCCAACTATCGCCAACGCGGGAATGCCCTTATCCAGCGGCACATCGAACTGCTTCACCAGATCGGCATTCTTTTTTTCGTCGTCTCCAAGGTCGACGTGAACGACTTCGTAGCCCGCCATCACCGCGGCAAAATCAGATCGATGAAATGCCAAATCCAGCACATGGCAGTCGTAACACCAATTCGCGCCGAAGACCAGTAGCAGGCGCTCGTGCCCGGTGGCGGCTTTCTCCTCGGCCGCTTTGATCTCCGCGTGCGCGTCGGCGTCCGGCGGATAGATATTTTTCTTCATGTCCGACGGCTGTTTCAGGTGGGGCGCATCCGTTCTTTCGGCGCCGACAATCCGCCACTGCTCTCCCTGCTTTCGCCAGCCCTGGGCGTCGATCACGCTTATGGTCTCGCCCTTGGGCAGGCCAGTCTGCACTTCCGCTTTCAAAATGACGCCCTCGACGCCGGGGTGCTCCGTCAGTCGAACGATTTCCAGCTTCATGCTGCGCGCTTTCAGGCCCAGCCAGAAGTTCACGTCCGCATCGGCTCCAGTTGCGACGCCGTTGGCCTGCACCTGCGCCGGCGGATCGGTACTGTAGAGCGCCTTTAGACCAGCCGCATCTCCCGCGACAATCGCGCTCCTCCACTGCTCCAATGCAGGAAAGCCCAGCGGAGGAAAGCCGGTCGCCGAGTCAACCGCCGAAGCCTGCGCACGGGCATACTGCCCGCCAAGTATCATGGCTGCCGTTGCAACTAGAACAAGCATGTAGCGAAAATATCCCCTCACAGTCGTCTCCATCTTGTCACTTCATGTCATTCTTCCCGCAAATGCCGTCCCGTCAGCCGCACGAACACATCTTCCAAACTGGCCTGCCGCGTGGTCAGATGCTGCAACTCGCTTCCCTGCTTCCCGACCGCATCCAGCAGCGCCGGGATAGTTAAATGCGGCTCCTTCACACTCAGGGCCACCATGCCGTCATCCTCGCGCACCGACTCCACGCTGGGCAGCCCGCGCCAGGCCGCAAGCTCCGCCCCCTCCGAATTCCCGGTCGTCTTTGTCTTTGTCTTTGTCTTTGCGCTCACCGCAAACTCCACCACGTGATGCCCGCCCAGGCGCTCAATCAAATCTGCCGGCGAACCCGCCGCAATGATCTCGCCATGGTCCACGATCGCCAGCCGGTCGCACAGCCGCTCCGCTTCATCCATGTAATGCGTGGTCAGCAGCACGGTTCCGCCGGCGCGTTGAAATTCCCGAATGATGTCCCACAACTGCCGCCGGCTCTGCGGATCGAGGCCCGTGGTCGGCTCATCCAAAAACAGAATCTTCGGATTGCACACCAGCGCCGTCGCTACCGCCAGCCGCTGCCTCTGCCCGCCGGAAAGCTTTCCCACCCACGCGTCGGCCTTCTCCATAAGCTGTAACTGCTCGAGCACCTCATCGCACGAACGCGGTTCGCGATAGAAGCTGGCAAATAGTTCGACGGTTTCGCGCACGGAAAGTTTCTCGGAAAGCCGCGTTTCCTGCAGAGAAATACCCAGCCACTCCCGCATTTCACGCGCATTCTCGCGCCAGGAGTGGCCGAGAATCGACACTTCGCCCGAAGTCGGCTCCAGCAACCCCTCAAGGATCTCAATGGTCGTCGTCTTCCCTGCTCCGTTCGGTCCTAGCAGACCGAAGCATTCGCCGGTTTGAATCTCAAGGTTCAGCCCGCGCACGGCTTCGACCTTGCCGTCGTAGGTCTTGCGCAGATCGCGACATTGGATGGCTACAGCCACGCACGCATTCTAACGTAGGACCATGCCGGGGCAGCAGTCGGCGCTAGATAGTTTAATAACGCTTAGAGTGTTAAAGGAAGAAACAGCGAAAGAGAATTGGGGTTTTTCCGCGCGCTCTGCGGCGTTCTGCGGCGTTCTACGCGAACGTTTCCATCCTGCGCGGTTATCGTGTCGGCACCATCTCCCCTGGCCCCGGATTTCCCGGAGGCTGCGGAGCGTCGGGCGGAGGCATCAGGGGCGGCGGAGACTGACCGTTCGCCGGCTTCGGCACATCCTCCGAATCTTCTCCAGGACGCCGCAGGCTCGGCGCGTTCGCCGGGCGCCCTTCCGGTTCTTTTTTCGCCTCTCGCTCCGGCTGTTGCAACACAACCTCTCTCTCCGTGCGCACGATTTTCTCGCCGCCAACCTTCATTGTCTCCACTCGCACCACTTCATCTCCCACGATGCGCACGAAATCGACATCCGCGGGGGGCTCGCCGTAAATCCATTCTTCGTATTCCGTCTCACCCTCCCGCTCCCGCACCTTCCTGGGCGGCTTGCCTTTGGCATGAAGCACCATTTCCTGATTCATGCCCACCAGCACATGATGCGCCTGGATCGCCTCCTTGACCTTGGGAGGCACGGTGTCCAGGTAGGCTTGCTCTCTATTCCGGGCATTGAAGTCGAGTACTGGATACAGCAATGCCCGCAACTGCTGCGCCGTCATCTCGGGAACATACTTGCCGAAATAAAGGTCCACGTACGAACCGTGCGGATTGGATTGGGGTGCGTCCGAACCTACCGCAGGTCCGCCTGCGCCTGAAACCTGAATGTGCTGATACCATTTCTTCCCATGCACTGGCCCGCCATTGATCTCGAAATGAATATGGTCATCCTTGATTTGGACGAATGAGATGTGCGCCGGATCGCCCGGCTTCACCGCTGGTCCCCAAAGGGCGAGCGCCTGCCGCAGTGCTTCGCCGTTCGGCGTGATCACGCCCTCCTTCAACTGGAGTCCTTTTGTGCCCATCGGAAAGGCCGTCCGCGCATACACCAGCTGCGTTTCAAAGTCGCGGATGATCTCATAGCGAGTCTGCTTCGACATGCGCGGGGCATCGCGAGGAAGGGGCACGGACGCGGGAGCAATCGCCGCATCGTCCAACGGTCTTGCCTCAGGCGCCGAACCGGAGGAGTGTCGCATTTGATTCGCGTCGTTGGCTTGAGCGTAAGCGAGGAAAGGAGTGAATAACAAAGGCACTGCTAGAAGGGTCGTACTCCGAAAGCGCAGCATGCGAATCGTCCCCTCAGGAGGTTGCGAACTTCATTATATGCGATGGTAGGGAGTGCCGCCGGGTTGCTATCGACAGGTCACCGTTCGTTTAGTTTCCCCGTCCCGCCAGGGGTACGGTCTGCGGGCTGCCGCCGCCGTCGTCGGTGAGGATGACTAAGGCGGTGAGCAGGCCGGTCTTCGTCGGGGCGAAGGTTACCGTGATGCTGCACTGCGCGCCCGCGCCAACGGACGACCCGCACGTATTGGTCTCGGAAAATTGCTTCGTGTTGTCGGAACCAATTGCAATCTTGGTGAAGTTCAGCGCGGTGCTGCCCTCGTTAGTCAGCTGAATCATCTTGACGCTCTTGCTGCCAACTTTCTGCGTGCCGAAGCGCACCATCGAGGGCGAAAGCGCAACCACCGTCCCTGAGCCGGAGAGTTCGACATGCTGCGGCTTGCTCGATGCGCTGTCTGCAAGAATCACGCTGCCTGACTT
>PKVW01000020.1 GCA_003131585.1 Acidobacteriaceae bacterium | reverse complement strand
GGAAAGCAGAAGTGGGAGAGCACGAGTCCCGTCAGGGACGACACCCGAGCTACGACACAGACTCCGGAGGAACTCTGTTCCCATTTATCGAGCTTACCCCGGACTTACGTCCGGGGCTATTGTATGCCGCCCCTGCGGGGCTGGGGTCGGGCGGTCCTCGGCTCCGTTGCACGCGGCGAGCGATGGGAATCAACAGTCGCGAATCCGATACCCGGAAAAATCCACAGCCCCCGTGTGACATCCAACCTTGCGTCCCAATCCGATTTGGCTCATCATTGTCCCGGCAAAGGGTCAGGTCTCGCCGAACCGCCGAGCGAAAAATCCGGCCATAACTCCTTTGTTTCACGGATTTTGACCTCTAAGTTCTTTGACATCCGGATTTCGCGGGGAATTTCTTGCTGACCCGATGATTCCATTAGACAGGGGGGGTGGGGGGTATCTCCACTTTCAGCGCGTGCCCGAGCAAACCATCCTGCTCAGGCAACGTCGCGGCAAAGTTTATTTTCGCGCGAAATCCACAGACGGAAGTGTCCGCGCTCCAGTCGCAACAGAACGCTCGCAGTCGGCAGGTTGCATAGGTCCTTCGTCGGGCAAAAAGCGCCCTCCTCAGGATGACAACTCTTGTTTGAGCCCGCGATCAGTTTGATGATGGAACGCCGCCGTATTTTTGCAGCCACTTCATTTCTTCGCGGACTTTGATTTTGCCGTGCCAGGGATTCTTCGATAGCGAGTGGCCTTCGCCGGGGAAGATCAGCAGCTTGTTGGGAATGCCCAGCGAATAGAGCGCGTGCTCGAGCAAATAATCTTCGAGCACCGCGACGCGGATGTCGTCGGCGCCGGCGACCATGTGGGTGGGAGTGCGGACTTTGTCGATCTGGTAAATTGCGGCTTCGTCGTGATAGCGCTGCTGGGCTTCCCACGGGCGTCCTCCGAGAAAGTAGGCGTCGTCCATGGTGGTGTCGTCGTTGCCCCAGTTGCCGACGTGCTCGACCGCGCCCGCGCCAGTGACGGCGGCCTTGAAGCGCGTGGTTTGCGTGATCAGCCAGTTGGTCATGTAGCCGCCGTAGCTGTAGCCGCCGATGGCGAGATGGTCGCGATCGGCGATGCCGTCTTTCACCAGCGCATCGACGCCTTCGAGAATGTCTTTGCCGGGGCGCGAGACGATGACGGGAACGATCTGCATGAGGAACTTGTCGCCGTATCCGGTGGAACCGCGGTAGTTGGGCTCGAAGACCAGCCAGCCGTTGGTGGCGGCGAGCTCCGCCCATTGGTACCAGTCGGCCTCAAAGTGGTTGCCGTCGGCGTCGGCGGGACCGCCGTGGATGAACGTGAACATCGGCAGGCCTTTGGCTTCAAATTTGCCCGGAGGATAGATCAACATGCCCTCGACCGTGGTGCCGTCTTCGGCCTTCCAGCGGTAGGGCTTGCCTTGAGGAAGATCGCGCTCGGTGAAGAGATGGTTGAGGGAAGTAATGGGACGCGCCTGATCGAGCTTGTCGGCGCTTTCCGCCAAATAGACTTCGGCCGGCTTCTGCAGCGAGGAATACACGAAAGCAACGCGGGGAGAATGCGCGCTGGTGGATAGAATTTCGTAAGTACCTTCCCAGCCGTTCAGTTTGTGCAAGGATTGGCCGGGCTGCGCGACGGAGTACACAGCCACCTCGGTTCCGAGACGCGCGGCGGCAAGCACGCCATCCGGTGCGACTGTGTAGTGGTCGACTGGACCGATGAAGTCCTTGCTCCACTGCTCGACCGCGCCGGTTTCGCTATCGGGACGTTCGCTGTCAGGCTTTTCGGTATCAACCCAGTAGAGGTGCGGTTGAAGATCGCGATAGGGACCGGTTACGTCTCCGACTTCCACGCTGAAGAACACGTGGCGATTGTCATTGGCCCAGCGCAGGCTGTTCTCGGCGGCATGGTTGTGTGTTAGTCGGCGCGGTTGAACGGTGGGCGGATTTGTCTCACCGCCGGCAGTCGCGGGCGAGGGCGCCCGCGCCACACCTGCCAGATCGACGGCATAGATCTCAACGTCTTCCGGCTTTTCCTGGCGCTGGTTGATCGCATTGCTCACCAAGGCGAGTTTGCGACCGTCGGGCGAGGTGACCAGGTCCTCCA
Organism: Acidobacteriaceae bacterium; assembly: GCA_003131585.1. Lineage (GTDB taxonomy): Bacteria > Acidobacteriota > Terriglobia > Terriglobales > Acidobacteriaceae > Sulfotelmatobacter. Next base: position 81,102 of record PKVW01000020.1, on the reverse strand, counting down.
CGCGTAATGGGGAGGTTGCAATGGCGCGAGCGCCGGGGTTCAGGTCGGATTCTTTCTCGGTTTCGGATTCTTCTTTCGTGCCTTCGGCGGCGTGATGGGCAAGAGCGGCAGCCACGTCGAGAGCGAAGATGGTGTCGCCACGTTCGGCGGTACGATACTGCACGACGTCTTTCCATTGTTTTTTGTAGTCGTCCTTCTGCGCCTTGGTCCAGGGGTTGCGCGTGGCGAAATAGAGCGTGCGCGAATCGGCGGACCAGGAAAAGGTATGGACTTCTTCCTGACCCTCGGTCAACGGAATCGCCTCGCCGCCCGCGGGAGAAATCACGTAGATCTGGCTGACTTCTCCCTTGTCGTCTTTGTCTTTATTTTTATTCTTGTCGTCGCCGGAATCGGAATCCGTTTCGGAAGACCGCTTGCGCTCGGAGAGGAACGCGATCCAGCGGCCGTCGGGCGACCACTTGGGCTCGGTATCGTGACCGGATTGCGTGAGTTGGATCAGCGTGGGTCCGTTCAGCGAGCCGCCCTTGCCGTCGTCGTGGTAAAGCCAGAGGTCGGTGCGAAAGATCTTCTGGTCCCAGTCGGCGCGCTCGGTGCCGATCACCACGGAGTTGCCGTCAGGAGAGAGAGCGACGGCGGAGTAGCTCACCGAGTTGAAGAATTCGTCGAGGGTGAGCTTGGGCTTGCCGTCGGCGAAGGCCAGCCATGCGGAACCGAGAACTACTGCCAACAACAAAAAATGTTTCGAGGTTTTCATAAGGTTTCTGGCGGGCAGTAGGGTTATACAACGGCGGGTTTGCCATAAGCAACTTTCAAAATGGATTGAGCTGAACTCGGGGTCACCAAACAGGCATAACAGCGGGCATAGACTGGCGTCTCACTCCGCGGGCTCGGCATTTCTCAGAGCTTCGTCGAGAGGCTGGCCGGGAGGGGAAGCGCTCTGCGCGAGGCGCCAGCCATCGTCATAACAGCGAAAGCTCGCGATGGACCGGTAACGCGCGCCGCCGGGGTAGACGACCGCGCCAACTTCGTTTAAGGGAATCCATCTCCAGGTAAATTCGACATCGGCAACGTTGCCCTGCCTGGCGATGCCGGTGATGGCAACCAGTTCACGGCGAGCGGCGGGAATGCTGAAGGATTGCTTTTCAGCGTCGCCGGCCAGGATTAAACCTTGAAATGCATCCACGCCTGACGGTGTGAGCATGACATCCCAGCAAGGCGGGGACTCGAGATCCGGAGGGCAGTTGGCGTGAGTAGCGGAAATCCAGCCGCGATGCTGCAGCACGAAATAGTCAGGCGAGAGGTAGTCCTTGTTGGAGACAACGCCGATGCGCAGCTGAAACTGCTGCTGGGCTCGGAAAGTTTCGGAACTGGCGATCAGGTCGGCGGCCAGACGGCGGCTGAGAAAGTCGCGGGGAGAACAGGATGTGAGCAGGAGCAAGCACACGACATAAAGAACGAGGATGAATGGTTTCCGCATGAACGAACGGGAAATCTCAGGTTACTGATTTTGGATTGTAAACAAAAGAGCGCTCTTGCGCGGCGAGAAAGGACGGGAGGCAATCTGACCTTCGAAGCGGGCCGACCAGCGGCCGGGAATCGCGGTTGCACACTTGGGGCAGCTGCCATCTGCGGTCAGCCGGTAGTCTTTGATCAGGTAACCGTGGCGTGCGATCAAGGTTTCATTGCACTGCGGACAGCGCGTGTCTTCCCGGCGGCCGACGCTGCCGGGAAGATTGCCGGCATAGATGTAGCGAAGGCCCGATTGCTGGCCGATTTCGACGGCGCGCAGCAGGTCTTCGGGGCGCGTGTCGCGTGCGACATCGTTTTGCATCTTGTAGTCGCCGTGAAAGGCGGTGATGTGCCACGGAATGTCGGGGGAAATTCCGGCGAGGAATTCGGTGAGGCGGCGCAACTCGTCGGCGGAGTCGTTGAAGCCGGGGATGAGAAGCGTGACGATCTCGAGCCACAGCCCCATGCTGTGGATGCGGCGGATGCTGTCGAGGATGGGACCGATGCGGCCGCCGAGCTCGTGGTAGTGACGGTCGTCAAAGCTTTTGAGATCGACTTTGTACAAATCGAGCCAGGGGCGCAGGTATTCGAGAACCTGAGGCGTGCCGTTGCCGTTGGAAACGAAGCCGGTGATGAGTCCGGCGGCTTTGGCTTCTTTGAAGACAGCTACCGCCCATTCGCTGGTGATTAGAGGCTCGTTGTAGGTGCTGACCAAAATCTTCGCGCCCTGGGCGATCGCGTCGCGCACCAGAAGTTCGGGTGAGGCTTGGAGCGGAGGAGAGACGGCGTTGGGATCGCGCAAAGCTTGCGACGTCACCCAGTTCTGACAGTAGCCACAGTGCAGATCGCAGCCCAACATGCCGAAGCTGTAGGCGAGTGCTCCGGGATGCGCGTGAAAAAATGGCTTTTTCTCGACCGGGTCGCATTGCGTGCCGGCGGTGTATCCCCAGGGGGCAAAGAGCGTGCCGCCGCGGTTGTAGCGGACCTTGCACACGCCGGGCTGGCCTTCGGGGATGGGGCAGCAATGTCCGCAAGCGAAGCAGCGCACGCGGTTGTTGTCAAGCTTTTCGTAGAGAGCGGGATCGGCCTCGCGAACTCGCTCGTCGAGAACACTGCGGAGGGTGCGCACGGACGACCTCTAATCTATTCTACCGCTGCGGACGGCGAAGGGCTCGAGCGTTGGAAAGCCGGATGATGGGATATATCCGCGGATCTTCTAGCGGCTAAGCTCCGCCTTCGTGCGCGATTCATGCTGCTGGTACCAGATTTCAGCTTGCTGTTCGATGGCTGCGGCCTGGGAACGGGTCATGCCATTAGCGAGAACCTTGGCGAGATCCTTGCTGCCTTCCTGGCCGCCGGCGCGGGCCAGCACCGCCCAGAAGTAAGCCTTATTCGTATCCTTGGGCATGCCATGGCCACCCCAGTAGAGCAGGCCCAATTTGTATTGGGCAGGCACGCTGCCATGCTCGGCTGCTTTGGCAAACCAGCGGGCCGCCTCGCTCTCGTCCGGTTTGACTGCCTGTTTTTCATCACCTTGGGCGTAGAGGAGGCCCAGGGCATTTTCGGCCGCGGGATCGGCGCGCTCCGCCAGTTCGCGCAATTGCGCGAGGTTAGCGGAATCGACTGCCGGGTTCAGCGAGGCGAATTTTGAACCCTCCGCGGATGGTTGCGACGATGCCAGAACTGTATTTCCCTCATTGCGCTCGCGGGCCTGGAGCTTTTCCTGAATCCAGGGCGCGAGGACGAAGCCGAGCGCCAGCGCAATGGTAGCGGCGGCACAGATGAGCAGGAAAAGGTGAAGGCGAGGCAGGCGAATGCCGTCGGCCTTGTCCTCATCGCCGGATGCATCTTCGTGCTTTGTATTCTCGTCGGGGTCGTGAGCAAACAGAACGCTGCCGGGCGGCGGAGAAAAAGGCTTAGGAGAAGCCGGGGGTGGACCGGCGAGATCGTGCGCGCGCACGGCGCGATTGACCGCGGCAAGAATCGTCTCGGCGAAACGCTGCAGCACAGCGCTATCGTCCTCGCCAAACGTGCTGGGTTGCGCGGAAAACACTTCGAGCAGGCCGACCACCTTTTCGCCCAGGCGCAGCGGAGCGGCGAGCAGCGAGCGAATGCCGAGAGCGCGACAGCTTTGGCGATCCACGCGTGCATCGGTCTCGGTGTCGTCGCAGCGCAACATGCTTCCCGTGCGCACGCATTCGCCGGAAAAACCCGAGTCCGCTCGCAAGATTGCGCCCAACGGCGGGGCGCTCTGGCCGGCGCTGGCGCGGCAAATCATGGTGCCGGCATCTTTTCCGGCAAGGGCAATCGCCGCGCCAGAAGCCCGCAGCAGAGACTGAGACCGGGAAGCGACCAGGGAAAGAACCGCTTCGAGGTCGGACCTAAGGGACTCAGCTTCTCGCTGCACCGCGGAGACGGCGGTGAGCGTGTCGGTATAGTTCGGCCGGAGGACGTTCGCCGGCATCGTGGAGGGAAGCGCGGCGGAGGACGCGGCATTGGCAGCCGCGGCCATAGCGTTGAGGAACAGCCACTCCCGCAAACGGTGCAGAGCGGAATCCGTCAGAGCCGGAAGACTGAAACCGACACGCCCGGCCGAGTCGGACCACACTACCCGGGCGGTAGCGGAAATCTGTCCACTGGCTTCCGCGAGTTCCAGACACAACTCCACTTCCTGGTTGCTTTCCATTGGCGACGGGCACTGAACCGCCACGCCAACCTCACTGATATCGAGGACCTCGTAGAGATCGAGCATCTCGCTCTTGGAGGCGCCGCCGAAAGTCGCGTAGGCGGGCGCATGCACTTTCTGGCGCACACGACGGCGACGGTTAAGGGACGCAGGTCGAGATGTCTGGACGATGGCAGACATAGCGGAACCCGGGAGCGAAATCTTGCTGGTACATATTAACCCGAGATTGTGGAAAAGTATGCAGGAAGAAAACGGAAGGGCAAGCGGTGACCGGAGATCACACAAAACGCTAGACTTATCGCAGACGCGGCAGGATCCGAGCCTGATGCAGGGTGGAGATGCGGGAGATGGCGGCGACCATCATGCTGGAAAGGAGTTGCATGGTCGCCACGTCGCGTTCGTCGAACGCACCCGGGGACGACGACAGCACTTCGAACACACCCAGAGTGCGGCGATAGTAGCGCAGCGGAGAGACCAGGATGGAGCGAACTCCCAATCGGCGGCAACTGGCGAGGTCCACGCGCGGGTTGCGCTCGGCGTCGTGGCATAGCATGACTTCCCCGGTGCGCACGGCTTCGGCGGAGATGCCGGCATCGGTCTGCAAGCGGACTCCGAGGTCGGGAGCGGTGCGGCCGGCGCGGGCGCGACAGACGATCTCGTCGCCGGCGCGCAGGGCAATGGCGGCGCCGGTGGCGCCGGTGAGATGCTGGGCGCGTTCCGTGATGGCGCTGATGGCTGGTTCAAGATCCAGTTCCGCGGAGTGAATGTCGAGTTCTTCTCCGGCGTGTACGGCGCGAAAGCCTGAAACTGGATGGGCGGCGTTGGCCACGCGAAGCTGGCTGGGAAGCGCGGTCGAGGGCACGCGAGCGTAATGGCCGGCAACGTCTAAGACCGCGGGGTCGGGGACGGTGCGCAGTAAATCGCGGACCAGACTGTCAAGTTCAGAATCGGTGATGAGATGAGCCGTCCGCCGGTGGCAAAGGGACCCGCCCAGAACACGGGAGAGATTAAGCAGCGAAGGGTTGCCACAGGCCAGGCAATGTGGCCTGCTGTTGCTGCTTATCAGTTCGCACTGAACACAAAATGTAGCGGACTGAAGAGGAACGAAATTAACGTCCTTGAAGGTAGTGCCATAAACCGTCTTGCGAAACATGATTGCGTTGTCCTCGCCAACAATGAAGAGAGACCAAGGTATATAGGGATGGCCGAGTTAGGCAGTGGCCGCAAGGGTTCCTCATGTGGAAAAGCCCGGCGCTACCGGTCGGAGCAATGCCCGGTGAGGTAGGTCGAAGCAGTTTGCGGGTGTGCAAGAACTTGCAATCGCCTGCCATTTGGCCTGAAATGCCCCTTCCAGCGGGCGGTTTCACGTGTTGGATTTCTCCGGCTGGGCTATTGATTTGAGGGAAGTGCTGGAGTAAGATCAGCAGACGTTTGAGGCAGGAAAGCTTTGAGCGATTGGGGGAAGAATATGCAGTGGACAGCACCCGCTTTTGAAGAAGTTTGCTTGAATTGTGAGATCAACTCGTACGTCAGCGCGAAGCTCTAGCCCTCGGCCCTCCCTATCGCTTCAAGACGAGCCCCGCGCTAGCGCGTGTCGTGACTTGGGCCTTCTCTCTCGCCGTCTTCTCTCTCGCCGTCCATAAGGAATGCCATGCGTTTGCATGGAAGCATCCCGGTGAATGCCGGATCGCGTCCGTTCTTTGTAAGGGGACCTTCCAAGGTAAGACGCCCTTCTAGCTGCGGAAAAACTCGTTGTCGACACAAAATGCGACCACCGGGNNGGCGCTGAAGCGCCGCTCTTCCACGGTACTACGCGCATTTGTGAGTTTTCCGCAAACTGCTAGCCAGCCTGCGCGGCAACAAATCCGACATCATCCTGACCCGCGCGCGGGATCACCTGCACGGTATGCTGAAGAGCGCGGTCCAGCGCATCGGCGAGAGCGACAGGGAAAGCCGACGTCAGAAGATTGATATCAAACTGCAAGTCCCGCTGCGAATAAAGCCGGTGCACCATCAGCGCGCCGCGGCGGCGGTTGGATGAGTTCACCAGATCGAGCGATAAGGTCCAAAACGCCAGACCCTCCAAAGATCTCGACTCCCTGGTCTTACCCCAGTGAAAAGACAGTTCTCCGCGCCGGGGCTGCGCGCCGGGCTCAACGGCGAACAGGGGTTGGGATTCACCGGCAAAAAGCTTGAATCTAACGTCAAACCCATCGAAGTCGTTGGAGCTGAAGGCCGCCTGCAGAACGCGTCGAATCTGTTCGCAGTCGCGAGCCGCTTTGAGCTCCTCCGTGGCGCGCCGGATGGCAAGGTTGTTGATGACGATCTGGCGTTGTTCGAAGGTGCGCTGGGCGACGCGGCTCAGTTCACCCAACTCGAGATAGCCCAGGCGCTGGACGCCGATCCAGACGCCGATTCCAAGCACGGCGAGAACCAGGCCCAGGGAGCTGCCGGTGGGCCAAAGCAAAAACAGGCTGAGCAGGGCGAACACGGCGGAGACCGCGTAAAGCACGATCACGACCTGGCGATGAGTGAGGCCGTGCTGTAGCAGCTTGTGATGGATGTGCTCGCGGTCGGCGGCAAACACGGGGCGTCCGCTGATCAAGCGCCGGAGAATGGAGAGAGACGTTTCCAGAATCGGCAGGCCGAAGGAGACGACGGGAATGGCGACCGCGACAATGGTCGGGGCTTTTTGGGCTCCCGCCAGAGCGAGCGCGCTCAGCAGGAAGCCGATGAAAAGACTGCCCGAATCTCCCAGAAAGATGGTCGCGGGATTGAAGTTGTAACGCAAAAATCCGAGGATTGCGCCGGCCAGCGCAATGGACATCACCGTGACCAGGGGGTATCCGTTCAACAGCGCGACCACGAAGGCCACGAGCGTGGAGAACAAGGCAGAACCGGCCGCCAGGCCGTCGAGGCCGTCGATCAGGTTGAAAGCGTTAGTGATAGCCAGAACCCACAAAATCGTAAAAGCCAACCCCACGAACCATGGCAGTTGATGCTTGCCGAACAGCACGGGGATATTGAGAATGCGAAGACCGCCCATGAACAGCATGCTGGCGGCAAGAGCTTGAACCGCGAACTTGACGTACGGGCCTACGTTGTAGAGATCGTCATAGACGCCCAGCAGGAAAACGAGGGATGCAGGGACCAGGATGGTCAACAGAGTCTTCAGAGAGAAGGCCGAGTGCAGGTGGGGAATGTAAGAGGCCATAACCGCAGCCGCCACCATGCTCAACGAAAAGGAGACGAAAATCGCCACTCCACCCAGGCGGGGCAGAGGGCTGGCGTGGAGATGCCTCTCCTGAGAAGGCGCCGCGACCCATCCGCGCCGGGACGCGAAGTCCCGCACATAACGAGTGAGGACGAACGAGAACAGCAGCGACAGGAAGAAAATCGCAAAAAAGGCTACCGTCAACGATCCTCCCTCGGCCCATCAATCATGAACATCGGCGCGCAACATCCTCATCCGACAGGCAAGTATTGCAGCCGCACGATGCTGGCTGGTAGTGAGTGAATGGGTTCCGTCCGTATCCGTCTGCGTTTAGAAGGTTACTGGGAATCTAGCAGCATGAACGCAGGGTTTCAATTCGTTCGAGTGAAAAACCTGTGGAAAACTTCAGGCCGGTAAGCCATCGACGGCAACCCGCTGCCATCGGATCGGGCACTCTGTGCTAAACTTTTCACCGATCCTTCTTCCTTCCGCCAGAGGCTTGTAAATGGAGTTCGGCAGATTCAGTTTTGCCCGCAGCCGCCGTCTGCTCGCGTTCTCCCTCGTTTTATTTTGCAGTTCGGAGTTCAAGATTTGGGCGCAGGGAACGGCGACATCCTCCCCCGCGCAAAGCACGGTGCCAGCGCTGCCCGCGGCGCAACCGCTCTCTGAAGCCGCGGCCGGAACCGTACCCAACAATGCTCAGGCTGCGAAGGCTTCCCAGAGCGCCTCTTCGACAGGTTCGGTGGCCACGGCCAATGGAAATTCGTCACTGCTGAGGCTGGGTACCGGCGATTTGCTTGAAGTCGGCGTTTACAACGTACCGGAATTGGCCACCAAAGCGAGAATCGGCAATTCAGGAGATGTTTACCTTCCGCTCATTGACTACGTGCACGTGGGCGACCTGACGGTGGAAGAGGCGCAGGCTTTGATCGAGAAGCGGCTCGAGGACGGGGGCTTTGTCCGCAATCCTCACGTTACCATCTTCCTCGACGAATCCGCTTCGCAGGGAGTGACGATCCTCGGCGACGTAAATAGACCCGGCATCTACCCGGCCCTTGGGGACCGCAAGTTGTACGATATGATCTCGGCGGCGGGGGGATTCACGGCTAGCGCAGGACGCAAGGTAAGCATCATCCGGCAGCGCGATCAGGCCGAGCCGATCACCGTGAACCTGCCCAGAAATCTGGCTGACGATTTGCAGGATAATATCGAGATCCTGCCGGGAGACACCATTACAGTACCCCGGGCGCCGGTCATCTACGTAGTGGGGGATGTGGGCCGTCCCACCGGTTTGCTTGTGGACAATGGCAGCTTGACCGTGCTGCAGGCGCTTGCGCTCGCGGGCGGGACGAATCACACCGCAAAGATGAGCGGAACCTGCATCATCCGCAAGGGCCCGACCGGAATGACCGAAACGCGAGTTCCGTTGAAGAAAATGCTGGAAGCGAAGGCTCCCGACATCAGCCTGCAGGCCGATGACATCCTTTTCGTGCCGCTCAGCGGAGTCCGGGTCGCGGCGGGAGCAGGCTTTACCGCGGCGATATCCGCGGCAGTGGGACTGGCAGTCATCGCCGCCCATCCGTGAGCGGACACACGGGAGCTTGGTTTACGCGGCAAGTTCTGTGCCAGGCCGTTCCGGCAACTGCAACAGGCGTTCGAGCACGCGAAGGTATTTTTCCGCGGTCTGGGGGCGGGAAAACTTGCGCACGATGTATTCCCTGCCGTTCTGTCCCAGTACGCGAGCCATTTCCCGATTCGCCGCCAGATAAAGAACAGCATTCACCAGAGCGCCGGAATTCTCCGGTTCGATCACGAGGCCGCCACGGGCTTCCTCCAGAATCGCGCGCGCCTGCCCGTCTACCCCGAGGATGACCGGGCGAGCGCACGACATGAATTCCAACATCTTGGTAGGGATGACGGTCTTGAACAAGTCGGTTTTCTTGAGCGGAACGAGGCAAACATCCGACGCGCGGATGTAGGCGGGAATTTTTTCGCGAGGCTGCTGCTCGACAAATCGCAGATTGTTCAGACCGCGCTCCCGCCCCAGCGCGACGATGCGCGCTTTTTCGGCGCCTTCTCCCAGCATCAGAAATACAATGCCGGGATTCGTATCCCGCAACTGGGCGGCGGCGGCAATAATTGTTTCCAGCCCGTGCGCCATTCCCATGGTGCCGATGTAGGAGACAACAAACTTTCCCTCCACGCCCAATTCCCTTCTCAGGCCGGTTCCTGTTTCTCCGGTAAATGGTTCTGGAGCGAAGAGGTGGGTCTCCACCCCATTCTCGATCACTGAAATCTTTTCCCGCGGCACGCGCCAGTGTTCCACCAGGTAATCCTCAAAAGCGGGCGTGACCACCACCACCCGATTGGAATGGCGGTACAAGAAACCGGCGATCTTCGCCAGAGCCCGGTGCAACAGCGAATTGCCGTCGCCCATGCCGACCGCGGCCAGCGATTCGGGCCAAAGATCGCGCACCTCGAAGACAAAAGGCACGCGCTTGCAACGGGCCAGCCACCAGCCGGAGAGTCCAACCAGCAACTGCGGGGACGTGGCAATCACCACGTCAGGCCGCGACAAAAAAAGACCTGTACTGGCCGCCGATGCGCAAAACGAACTGTAGTTGAACATTCGCTCGTACGCCTTCCGGTTAGGAAAAGGAAGCAGCCAGGTGCGGACCACCTTTACACCGTCAGTTTGCTCGCGAACCACCAGGCGCCGGAACTTGCCGCGATACTCGGGCGGCACCACGCCGGTAGGATGATTGGGGAACCCTGTGAGCACGGTCACTTCGTGCCCTGCGCCCGCCCAATGCCGCGACAACTCGCCCGCCCGCGCAGCCGGCGCACCCATCTCCGGTGGAAAGTATTGCGAGACGTAAAGAATCTTCATGGAGACGGCGAACAATGATTCAGGAAACCTATTATTCAAGACGCCCGGTCGAAACCGCTTGCGTCGGGAGCGCGATCGTCGCTGCGAAGGTCTTTGACGGCGACGGGCACGACGGCGACGGGCACGGCGACGGGTTGCCCCAAACACCGTGACTCCTCCAGAGCGAACGTCGCCAGCATCGGGCTCACCACTTCGCGGAACGGGATCGGCGACTCCGCGCCGGCTTGAATCGCCGTGATGAAGGCCTCCCATTCGCCGCGATGCCCTTTGTCCTGGCGCAGGAGCGAGCGAACTACGCGATTCTTTCCGCCGCGGACAAGTTCCAGCCGCCGAAAGTCTTCCAGCACGGCCACGCTGCCGCCGCCGAAAACTTCGAGTCTTTCCTTTGAAAAGGACTTATCCCCGTTTGCGAGGTAGGTGATTGTGCCTTGGGAACCATCGGCAAAGCGCATCGAACACACGATGTTGTCGTTGCTGTATTGACCCGGATTCGGCAGGCTGCGGGTCTCAACTTCCACGGGGGCAGAGTCCGCCAGGAAGCACAGGAAGTCCACAAAATGGCAGACCTCTCCGAGGATGCGGCCGCCGCCCTGCTGCGGATCGTTCAGCCAGTGATCCGCTGGAAGAAAACCTGCATTCACGCGGTAGTGAAGCGCCAGAGGCTCCCGCACTTCCTGCAGAAAACTCTTGAGTCGAACCGCCAACGGGGCGAACCGGCGGTTGAAACCGACCATGAGAAGGCGCCGCTGGGAGGGCCGGCCTTCGTGAGTTTGATCGTTATGAGTTTGATCGTCGTGTGCCGCAACGATTCTGTTGAGCTCCGCTGCATTAAGGCAGAGAGGCTTTTCGCAGAAAACATGCTTGCCGGAATTAAGGGCGGCTATCACCTGCCCTGCATGCAGATGATGGCGTGTGGCAATGACAACCGTATTGACCGCGGGATTGTTAAGAATCTCCCGCTCGTCGGTGGCGCAGGAACGAAATCCGAATTTATCGGCGGCATGCCGCGCGTGAGAACCATTAGCCGCGCCAGCCACGACCATCTCTACCCCACCAACTCGCTTGATCGCAGGCAGGAGCGTGCCGGTGGCGAAGGTGCCCGCGCCAAGAAGACCGATCTGAATGGCCTGCCGACTTGCGACAGGCCGGACAAGCCGGTCGGGAGCCGCCAGGTTTACGTGGCGGGTATCGTCCGCATCCTCCGGGTACGCGATCAATACACCCAGAAATGCCTCGTGCGTTTTCCCCGCGATCAAATCATAGGCGGAGTGCGCCCGCGCGATGGGGAAACGATGGGTCATCAACGGAGGCAAATCAAGTTTGCGGTCCGCGAGAAGCTTCAGAAAAGCTTCCATGTTCCGCGTTTCCGTCCAGCGGACGTAGCCAATCGGATAGTCGATTCCCTTCTGCTCGTAGGCCGAGTCATAGCGGCCGGGCCCGTAGGAGCGGGAGACGCGAAAGTCGAGTTCTTTTTCGTAGAAGAATCTTCGCGGGATATCCATCGCAACCGTTCCCACCGCTACCACTACGGCGCGATTCCGCGCCACCGCTCCCGCGAGATTCACTGGATCGTTGCTGGCGGTTTGCGCCGCGATCAGGACTGCGTCCGCGCCATGCCGGCCAGAATGCTGCAGGCATAAATCCTGAAAGCCGGAAGACGAAGCGCTCACCGCATCCGCTCCCGAGCGCAAAGCCAGGTCCGCCCGCTCGGTGGAGATGTCCATTCCCAGCACGCAGCAGCCGGCCGCCTTAAGGATCTGCACCATCAGTTGACCAAGCAAGCCCAGGCCGATCACGGCCACAATTTCGCCCAGCTTGACGTCGGCTGTCCGCACGCCATGAAGCGCCACCGAACCGACCGTGGTGAAGGCAGCTTCGTCAAAGCTCACGGCTTCGGAAGGAATCCGCGCGACCAGCAGGCGGGGAACACAGGCAAACTCGGCGTGCACGGCATAACCGGCGCCGGCACATGCCACACGATCTCCGGGGTTGATATCGGCAACGCCTTCGCCGACGGCGACGACGGTTCCGGCACTGCTATACCCCAAGGCGCTGGGTTGGTCGAGACGGCTGCGGACGGCAGACACCGTCGCCACCAGTCCGTCACGGCCGATCTTGCTAAGAACTTCGCGCACAAGATCGGGCCGCATTCTCGCTTTCTGCAGCAAGTTCTTGCTCGCGAACTCAGAGGAAGCCCGCTCCGTGCCCGCGGAAACGAGGGAAGCAGCGGTGCGAACAAGCACGCAGCCCGCCAGCAATTTCGGGGCAGGAACCTCCGCCACGTTGATCTCAGCGCTGCGGGCATCCTGGAAAACTTGTTTCATGCGGTTTCTCTTTGCACGCTTACTGCGAGTGGCTGCCCTTCAGCGGTATGCGGCGCTTTCGCCGAAAGATTCACCCGGTAGACCGCGGATTCATCCCGCAAAACGACTAACCGGCCGTCTTCCGATTCAAGCCTGCATCGTTCGTCCGTGAGAATTGCGGTTACGAATCGAACCGGCAACTGCGATCGAGTCTGGTACACCAGGGAAACCGCCGGTCGAAGATCACCATACGTGGGCGACTCCCAACCGAGCAACTGCGTGTCCGCGGCTGTGATCTCAAGCGCGGAACTCTTCCCTGTCGCGCTCCCTGCTTGTTTCCCTGTCCGGACGACTGCCGAACTTCCCGGAATGCTGGCAAGAATAGTCCAGCGAATCCGCGACTGCCCCGACGCGAACACAACTTCAAAAGGCGAATCAGAAACCTCATACGGCAAATCAGCCACCAGCCAATGCAAGCGCAAGTCGTGCACTGCGGCTCCCTGTATGTCATCCACGATGACCCAGCCGGCGCCAGCCAGCCACTGAACCATGCGATGGTGCCTCACGCCAAAACGTCTGTAGCCATCATGCTCGCCCTCAAAACGGTCGGCGCAAGCCCGAGCGGGCGAAGAATACAACCGGCCTGACGCTTGCGCCCAGTCGACCCAGAGAAAGCGGCCGGCGCGGCGCATCTGATCGCGACGATCGACCGTGACCGTGTTATGAACGGCAGTCCCCGCGAGTCCATTATTCCACGGTATAGCGCCATTGTAGAGATATGTTCCGGCATCGCGGGCCAGATTGATGCCTTGCCACCACAAATCCATCTGCAACTGATCTGCCTGAAAAGGCCGGCGAGTGTATCGCCCCGCGCGAACCATCGCCCAGGAAGTCTCATCCCCCAGACGGAAGTATCCGCTCTCGGCGGACGGAAGCGAAGCCGGCGCAGCGTTCTCCACGACCGCAGGCTTGACGCCGAACCACAGCGCGGCCTCGTCCCAAGGCCCTGGCTTGAGCGCCGGGAGCTTCAGAACTGCAGCACCCAACTGCAGCAACGGACGAAAATCGCGGTACGCACCCGGAGCGAGGGGGAGGATCATGCTGCCATCGTCAGAACCGTAGTTAGGCACACAGCCGCTCACCGGATCGACCCAGGCGCGCATAAAGTCAAAAGCGGTCTGCGTGCGCGCGCGAATGTCCTCGTGAAGCGGAGCGCGGTGAACGTCGGCGAGGCGCAGCGTCCACAGCAGCAGATGCAGAATCATGCGCTGGTAGTTGAAAGAGTGCTGCTGCGAAACGCCCTCCGGTGTGATCTGGTCGAGGACCGCTTCGTGCAACAGATGCGCGCCAAGGTTCTGCCAAACTTGCGCCTCTCGCAATTCTGGATAGAGCGTGCCCGCCGTCCAAAGACCAACGGCCTCGCTGATCAAGTGATTGCTGCGCTGGGAGCGGGCATAACCGAGGGTCTGCGCGGCGCGCCAGGCATGAGCGGCGATCATGGAGACAAGCAAAGCGACGCGCTCGTTGGTTGTCGACGGCGAATTAACGAACGCATGCAGCGCGAACGACCAGGCCAAAATGCGCAACGAGCACTCTTGCCCGCAAATCCATAGCGGACCGGCCATTGGCGGGTTGTGGCGGGCCCATTCCTCAACCGAGTCCCAGAAGGCCTGCGGAAATCGCTCGTCGCCGCTGAGAGCGTAAGCCCGAACCAATGGGTAGGCAAACAGGAACCTGGAGGGCTCGAGGATAAATTTCAGGTCGCCGTAGGCGGGTGAGGCAAAACGCATCTGGGTCCACGGCTGCCCCGGTGAGACACTCTGGCCGGTGACCGGATTCCGGAACCATCGCGGCGGGAATTCGCACGCGAACGACAGTTGGCCGAAGAATGGCAGGTTGCCTGCAAGAATGCTCTGCGCTTCGGCGAGAACAGACTCTTCTCCGTCGATCTCCACAATCTTTCTGAGACTCTTTCCCAATGCCTGCGCATCGGTGAAGAAAAATCGTCGCGTGCCGTCGCGGCGCGCAGCCCGCATCTCTTCCGCCGGGACGCCGGGTGCAATCCGCTTCAGGTCCCAGGAATCCCAGCCCTGCACGGATCGCATCCTCCACGACATCAGGCCGCTGCCGCGCTGGAGTTCGTATTCCAGGCGGAGCATGCCGTCGCGCATCCCGAAGGTGCGGCCGACCTGCAACAGGGTTCCGATCTTACTCAGCGGCTTAGCCATTCACCGTCCCCGCCAGGGTTGCCAGGCGGCTCTTCGTAAGGCGTTCGGCCGCCCGCGCCTGGAGCCATTCATGCATGACGAAGAATTGATTATCCTTATCGAGATCGGATTGTTGTGTGGCGGAGATCGTGCCATGATCGAGACCGGCAACCACCTCTCCGACTTTCTCGACGCCGAAGGCGACCAGCCGGTTGCGCAGGTCGCTGAGCGATTCGCACCGGGCTGCCTCGGGAAATTCACATCTTTGAAGAACCGGCCCGGTATCGATGCCCGCATCCATGTAATGAACGGTGATGCCGACCGGAACGTGGTTCAGCAACGACCACTCCGGACTGCTCATACCCCGAATTTCCGGCAGCAAGCCGAGGTGTACATTGAGGACTCCGAGACGGGGCACGTCCAGCAACTGCTTGCGCAAAATGTTGCCGCCGGTGAAAATGATCAA
Source organism: Acidobacteriaceae bacterium (assembly GCA_003131585.1). Lineage (GTDB taxonomy): Bacteria > Acidobacteriota > Terriglobia > Terriglobales > Acidobacteriaceae > Sulfotelmatobacter. The sequence goes on along the minus strand of PKVW01000020.1, from coordinate 65,827 downwards.
GTCGGGCGACCACTCTTTGAGATGCGCAATCGAATCCGGCGCATTCTGGTCCTTGCAGACCGCAACCGGGAAGCCGTACAATGCCGCCGCCTCCCGCAGGCTGCGGAAGACCCCGTCCGCGTGTTTGAGCAGAGGCTGGAGGTAGTGATTAATCACGCGCGCCTGCCCATCGCCGTGACGCGGAATCAGTTTCGCGCGCGCGTAGCGCGCAACGTCCCGCAAACCCCACTGTCCAAGCTTGCGCCGCAAAGTTCCGCGGTCGAGAGTGGGAAGAGCAAGGGCACCGGCGGGAACATAGCCCAACTCGGCCACACGCACTGCCATGGCACACGCGGTTTCGCTGTGTACGCTGGAGCACAGAACTACGATGCGCATGGCAATGCCTCGGGTGCCGATGCCGCGAACGACCGCGTCAGGCGCTGCTCTAACAGGAGAGCGTCCGCGAAGAACTTGCATCCCCAACTGATGTAGCGCAGCGGCTGATAGCGGCCCCAGACCGGGTAGGATCCGCTCACTCCGCCGGCGATGCCTCGCCGCCCGCGCGCCGGGATCAATTGCTTCAGCATCTCATTCATCTTGAGCGCGGCATTGAGATAACGCAGGTCGTCCGTCACCTCAAACAAACGCAACCAGACGCACGACATCTGCGCGTTCCCCGTCAGACAAGTGAAGCGCCGGCCGCCTTTGAAATCCGGCTCATACGCGCCCAGCAACCATTTGTTGGTCTCGAACTTTCGCAGCAGTACCCAAGCCGACTTCGCAACTACCTGGATGGCATCGCTCCGCCTCCGCAGAATGGCGCATTCCAGAACGCCCTGAAGCGCGTAAGCAATGAAGTGCAGATAGTTAGGATGGCCTCGCAGGTTGATGCCATCGATCCAGCCGCTGGGCCGGACGTGTGACAACACCCAATCCAGATTTCGTTCTGCCGCCCGGCCGTAGCCCACGCCGTGATCGTGATGATCCGCAGTACGCTCGGACAATTCAGCCAGCGCCCACGCAACCATGCTGTAGTAAGTGTGAGCTACGTCTTGATAGGCACCAGGTCCGGCCCACGATCCGTCTGCTTGCTGCCTGTTGACCAGCCAATTGCCGGCGGCGACGGCCGCTTGCAGAATCTCCGGACGGTTCGTCTCCCGGTGAGCGCGAACCAATCCTTGCAGGATTTGGCCGGTATTGAACACTGACGGCTGCGCTTCGCCGCCGTGCAACCCTCCTGGAAAGGCTCCGGTTGGCATTTGCAGCGAAAGCAGCCATCGGGTGGCGCGTTTCGCGGCGACAGCCGCGCCGTCGTCGCCGGCCGCGCGCGCAATATCGAACAGCGTCGGAACGATGTAGCCGGTGACCTCCGGGTAGGATTCCGAATATCCCGTGAGCAGGCTGTAGTAGGCGGCAATGCCGCCATCGGGGCGCTGCGCGTCGAGAATCCAGCGCAGCAATAAGTTCAGCGCATCTCCGCTGGCTCGCCTGGTGGTTGTGTACGAATAAAGATGGCGTTGCTCGAAGGCGATCCGCAGCTTGTCGGAGACGAGTTTCCGGATCAACGGAACCACGCGCTGCGGTCCGCGCAGCAAGCCCGTCGCTTCGGTCAGCGCCCTGGCGATTTGACCCTTCATGCCATTGTCGCCGCCATTGTCCCTGGAAGCCGCCCCGGAGCCAGTCATTGCGGAATTTGTCCCCGGAAGATGTGTCCCAACAGAACTGAGAAACTCACGCGGTGGCCGCCTCGCGTGTCTGACTGAACTCTTCCGTCCTCTGCTGCGCTCCAGCATCGAGGAAAATTCGCATCCAGTTTTCCAGAGTTAGAAACTGCCAGATTTGCATTGACCAGTCCTCGGCGCCGCTCCGGTGTTCGTCCACGAAGCGGCGCACCGCTTCCGGGCGAAACAACCCGCGCTTGCGGATGTTTGTATCGGAAAGCAGATCGTCCACCATCTCCCGCAAATCGTGCGCCAGCCAGTAATCCACCGGAGCGGCGAAGCCCGCTTTCGGCTGCCGCAATACTTCGGCAGGCAGAACGTCCCGCATCGCCTTGCGGAAAATGTGTTTCGTAGTGGGCCGCAAGAATCCTTTCAGCTTGAGATCCGGCGGAATGTTCCAGGCGGCGAACTCGGCCAGTTCGCGGTCGAGAAATGGGACGCGTACCTCAACCGACGATGCCATACTCATCTTGTCGTTATAGTTCAGGTTCAGGCTTACCATGAAGATCTTCGTATCGAGGTAAAGCATCTGGTTCAGAAAGTCCGCGTCGCGCACCGCGTTGAAGCTGGAATGGTGGCGAACCGCTGGGTCGGAGGCACGAAGCTGATCCTGAACCTCCGCCGCATACAGGCTCATCTTCTGGCCGTTATCCAGGTAGGTGCAGTTGCGAACGAAGCGGTCCTCAGGATCGAGCGACGCGCTTCGAGCCATCTTCTTGGCCAAGCGCACGCTTCCCTTCATGGCCGTGCCGCGCAAGCTGGGCAGGGCGCCGAGGCCGGACTCGATCCCGGTTCGCAGCGCACTGGGCAAACTCTGACACGCCCGCGCCCAGCGGTGCGCGGCATGCTTGCGATATCCGGCAAACAACTCGTCTCCCCCGACGCCGGAGAGCAACACAGTAGCCTGCTTGCGCGCCTCGCGGCAGACCAGATACGCCGTGATGATCGCAGGATCCGCAGTGGGCTCGTCCATGTGCCACGTCAGGCGAGGCAGCAACTCGGCCACATCCGGCTCAACCACAATCTGCTGGTTCTCGCAGCCCAGTTGTCGCGCCAGTCGCGCCGGCACATTGGGATCATCCAGCGTGGTCTCGCCGACGCGATACTTGTGCGGGAAAGTAATCGTATAAGTCCGGACGGGCTGTTTCGTCGCCCGGCACATCATGGCCACGATGCTGGAAGAATCCAACCCGGCGCTGAGAAATGCGCCAACCGGAACATCGCTTACCATCTGCGCTTCCACCGAACGCCGAAAGCGCTCACGAACCTCGTCGGCAAGATCCGCTTCGGATCGCGGATAACTCGCATCCGCGCGGGGAAAGCTCAGGTCCCAGTACTGCCGGATTTTGAGTTCGCCGTCGCGGAACGTCGCGCAATGTCCCGCGGGTAGCTTGTAGATCCCACGGAACATCGTCTTGGGATCGGGAACCCACAGAAAGGTCAGATACTGATGCAAGGACTCCAGATCGATCTCCGCCTCGATCTCCGGCACATGCAGCAGGGCTTTCACTTCCGAAGCAAACGCCAGCTTCCTCCCGTGGTGAGCGTAGTAGAAGGGTTTGACTCCAAAATGATCGCGCGCCAGAAACAACTCTGGCCTGCCCGAGCGTAGATCGCAGATCGCGAAGGCGAACATGCCATTGAGCCGATGAACGCAATCCGCGCCTTCTTGTTCGTAAAGGTGGATCACGACTTCCGTATCCGTGTTGGAGGCAAAGTGGTGGCCTTTGCCTTGAAGCTCACGGCGAAGCTCGGCAAAGTTGTAAATTTCGCCGTTGTACGTGATCCAGACCGTGCGGTCCTCGTTGCACATCGGCATATGGCCATCGGCCGAAAGATCGAGGATGGCAAGCCGGCGGCTGCCGAGGCCAATGTAGGAACCGTCAGGGAATCTTCGCTCCCACAGACCGGAGTCGTCGGGGCCGCGGTGCGCCTGGACGTGCGTCATCCGTCCCAGCACTTCCCTGTCCCCACAGTTGGCGAGTCCGGCGATCCCACACATAATGGGCTTGGTTCCTCTCTATCCCCTTAGACTTCCGTTCCCTTCGATTGCAGTTCGTAGATCTTGGCCTTGGTATGAAACATCTGAACCGCCTGGAAACCGCAGTAGATCAGGCCTGGTACCCCATCCAGGAATCCCAACCGCAAGACATAACGATACAGGAAAAGCAGCACGGAAGAGCCCGGAACGGCAAAGAGTGTGCGCTTCAACCAGCGCCGGCGCCGCGCTTGCGTGCCCAAAAGCGATGGCGACAGGTCTTCGTCGTACCCACCCTGCAGCAACACGCGGCACTCCCAGTTGGAATACTCGTTGTGTTTCTGGATATAACGCGAGAGCGATTCCACATTGTGATGAATCAGCGGATTCCGCAGTCTTGCGGTCGCGCCCTCGACGACAACGTGTTCATGCACTTCCATATCGGCCATCGAAACATCTTGATCTTTCAGGCGGCATTCGTACTGTCCCTTGCCCCGGCGAAACAAAGACAGCTTCCACAAGCCCACATCTCCATGACGCAGGACCCGGCCCAGAAACCAAATGCGAAGGAGGACGGAATACCCGTCTATCGCCGGACTCTGGATCGCCGAACGAATTTCTGCGGCGAGTTCCGGCGTGAGCACCTCGTCGGCATCCAGCAGCAGAATCCAGCCGTACGCAATCGGCAGCGTGTTCATGGCCCATTGCCGCTTCTTGGGCCATCCACCCTGATAGTGGAACTGCACGACGTGGGCTCCGTGGGATCGCGCGATCTCCGCGGTGTCGTCTGTGCTCTGAGAGTCAATTACGTACACTTCGCCAACATTTTTGAGCGCCTGCAAACATCGTCGCAGATTTTTCGCCTCGTTGCGCACCGCAATAATCACGCTGACCGGGAGTTTGCCAGCGGAGGCGGCACTCGCGCTCTTTCCAATTTCTTCAATCTTTTCCATCACGGCAATCGCTCAACTCGAAAGGTGCTGCTGACACCAGCATTGCAGCACATACAACGACCACGGGCGAGACCAAGAAGTTCGGCCTTCCAGAAAATCTGCCCAGACGCGAAGCGCCGCCGGTTGATTGATCACGGAACCCAGGGCGCCGTCCCCGATCTTGCGCAACGATTCCTCTACCACTGGACGCAACGCATCCCGCAGCCAATGCTCGAACGGCAACGTAAAGCCTTGTTTCTTGCGATGGATGATCTTGTCGGGGAGTTGTCCGCCGAGCGCCCTGACCAGCAAAGGCTTAGGAATTTCCGCATCCAGCTTCCAGGATCCCGGCACGGCCAGGATGCGCCGCGCCAGTCGATGGTCGATCAACGGTACCCGCACCTCCAGGCCGTGCGCCATGCTCATGAAGTCCGAGTCCCGCAGCAGTGTGTTGAGCATATAACACCGCGTCTCCAGATAGGAAACACGGTTGACCGGGTCCAGGCTTAGGGCGCGGCTCAAGCTCTCGCTCAAGGATTTTTCAGCACGCAGGAAAGCCGCGGAGTTCGTCTTCCTCTCAGGCAGCAATTCGTTCTGTTGTTCCGGCGTAAACAGCATGCGCGAAAGAAAATACGGATGAACGATTCCTCCGTCATTCCGCGCGAGAGCAGTCAACTTGCGATTCTGGTCACTGGATGGAGCGATCGCACCAAAAATATTTGCCAACGGAGCGCGGACCGCCCGAGGTATGTGCTCCCATGCATTGGCAAATCGTTCCACCCGCGGCACCGTCCGGAAACTGGAGTAGCCGGCAAATACTTCGTCGCCACCCAAGCCAGAAAGAGCCACCTTCACACCGGCCGCCCGGGTTCGCTCCGACACGAAGTAGGTGTTGATGCCGTCCATGGTGGGCAGATCCATCGCGTGGATGGCAGGGGCAATCGCCGCAAAGAAGTCTGACTGGGAAACGGTGATTTCGTGGTGGTCGGTGCGAAACTGCTGCGCGATAGCGCGGGAATACTCCGCTTCGGAGTAGTCCGCCTCGCGAAATACGATGGAAAACGTGCTCGGCCTTTTGCCGTTTCGGCTCAGAATGCCGACGAGGGCGCTGGAGTCGATGCCGCCCGAAAGAAACACTCCAACCGGCACATCGCTCACCAGTTGCATGCGCACCGACTCATCGAGCATCTCGGCGACCTGGCTTTCGAGTTCGCGCCTCTCCGTGCCGGCATCGCAAGCCTGATGATGGGAAGGTTCAACAAGGTCGGAGTTGACCAGGGTTGGGCCGATCAGATCCCAGTACTGCGCCTGTTTCACCTGTCCTTTTTCCCAGGTCAGATAGCACCCGGGCAGAAGCGCATTCACTCCTTCCACTAGTGTGTTGGGGTCGTAAAGCGATCCAAAGGACAGATAATTCACAAGGCCCGCAGGATCTAAGCGGCGCGGCACAAGCCCGGTTCCCAGCAGGGTCCGGACCTCGGAAGAAAACATGAAGTACCGATCCGAATGGCAGTAATAGAGCGGCTTGATTCCCATCGGATCGCGGGCCGCGAACAGGCGGTGCCGCGGCGCATCCCAGATCGCGAACGCAAACATCCCGCGAAACTCATGGAGGCACTGTTCTCCCCAGTGTGAATAAGCTTTGAGGATCACCTCCGTATCGGAAAGACTGCTGAAGTGCAGCCCCTCTCGCTCCAATTTCGCGCGAACTTCGCGGAAGTTGTAGACCTCGCCGTTATAGACGATCCAGTTGCCGGTTGCCGGATCGTTCATGGGCTGATGCCCTAGAGGAGACAGATCCAGGATTGCGAGGCGGCGATTCCCCAAACCGATTTCGACCGCTTCCGGCGCGGAGTCGCGCAGAATGACGGTACCGCTATCGTCCGGCCCACGATGAGCGAGCGATTGAGTGGCGCGCTCCAGCACCTCGGCAGGCACACGCGCGTTAAAGCCGATGATGCCGAAAATTCCGCACATCCGAGCGGTCGCTCCTTCGAACTGTCGCTCCCCAGGACTTCGGAAATCATCTTACGCGAAGCGTTCGATTCTTCGGGGTCAGCGCAGAAGTCGCCGATAGCGGTCGGTGTTAGAAAGGTGATCGGACATCCCTAACCTTCAGCCAAGCGCAGGGCCAACCGGAGCAGTTGCTCAACGTGCTTGTCCCAACTGAAGTCTTGGGAGCGCAACAATCCCGTTTCACGCATGGCCGCGATCTGTTCCGTCGATTGAGTTGCCTGAATCACCAGCTCTGCCAGGACCTCTGGAGAAAAGCGCGGGAAATAGAGCGCGGCTTCGCCGCAGATTTCCCGGTGCACCGTTATGTCCGACGCGATCACGGGAAGGCCGCTGGCCATCGCCTCAACGAGAGGGTGAGCAAATGTCTCGGCGTAGGCGGGAGTTATGTACAAATCGCACGCTCGATAGAGGTGATGCAGCAAGGGGTAAGGAACTGCGCCCAACTCCACAACTTCTTCGCCAAGCCGGAGTTGCCGCACCAACTCCGCTGCCCTGTCCGCTCGGTAGTCTCCAGGATTGTCCTGCGATTTGAGTTTGCACGTCAGAATCAGCCGGACGGTGCGAGGGTGCCGCATCTTCTTTAAAACCGCGATCGCGCGAATCAACGTCTCGAAATTGCGATAATAGTTGTAATGGCTGACGAACAGCACGCGGAGGGAACCTTGCGTCGCGGCGAGCCGTCCACGCACGTCTTGGGGCAATGACGCCTGTTCGCGGAAGAAAGCTTCGGGATCAAAACCGTGATGGATACAGACGACGTCCTTCCCCGTCCACTGCCGCAGATCGCTGGCAAAGGCCGCGCTGGGAGCGACCGTGCAGTCCGCCGTGCGCACGGACCATCGGGCGAGCGTGGCCTTCACTTCCGTGTCAAGCCACAACCGGTAGTCGCCCCGGGCTCGCAGATCACACACAAAGTCGGCCGAAGTGTACAGTGAGTTCCGGCTGAGAAGGATTTGTGGCACTGGCGAGCGGTAGAGCGCAAAATTTCCGGTGGACAAGAGGACATCAGCCCCGGAGCGGCGAATCATGTCCGGCAGGTTGCGCTGCTCGTACCAGAATCGTCTCGCGGAACCCGCGGGACAATCTCCCCGCAAAACGGTAACGCGATCTGATTCTGTGATTTCACCCCTCAGCGCCCTACCGAGCAGCACCGTTGTGCGCACGTCATGGCGAGCCGCCAGGCGCGGCAAAACATTGCGGGCGTAAGTAAGCCCTCCGCCTGCACTGGCCGCCAGCGCGTTCATGAAAAGGCGGATCATTCCTCGGTACGAGTCCACCACTCTGACATTCCGCCCTCAAGCGTAACTTAACACTTACGCGACTCCTCACCAGACAAGACCCTCTGCATCCCGCGAGGCATCTTCGTGGAGCGCCTTCACGATTTCTCTGGTTCGGCCTGACTTAGCTGCGATCAAGCACGCACCCTCGGCGATGTTCCCCTCGAAGATTGCACACGCTTCGGCGCGGCACCCGCTCTTGTGGGAATGCCGGGATTGCCCAGCCGTGATCACTGCGCAGCTTCCTCGTAAATCTTCATCAGGTTTCGCGCCTGATGTGACAATGTCAGCCGATCGAGGATTGTCTGCCGGGCGGCGTGGCCGATTCGCGCACGCAGGTCGGCGTTTCGCAGCAAGACTTGCAGCCCTTGTACCAGTTCCTCCAGACCGTCGACCGGAACCAGCCATCCGTTGCTGCCGTGATGGATAATTTCGTCAATACCTTGTCCCCGGCACGCGATTGCGGGCTTGCCACAGGCCATCGCTTCCAGATAAACGCATCCCAGTCCCTCGTACCGGCTGGGCAATGCAAAAACCGTACAGTCGCGCATGGCTTGCGCCACTTCGGAGCGGCTTCGCCGCCCGAGAAAATGAACCCGATCGCTTATGCCCAGATCTCCAGCCAGGCGGGCGAAACGATCTCGATCTGCCCCTATCCCGATAATGCGGCATTGCAGGCCGGGATGCGAAACCTTCGCTCGCGCGAAGGCTCTCAGCACCAGCTCGTGCCCTTTTCCCGACAACAGGTTTCCAACCATTAGAATTGCCGGTGTCCCGTTTTGTGGAGAGCCAGGCGCAAAGAGGTCGGGATCGGTTCCGTTATAGACAACCTCAGCCGCAACGTCTGCAACCATCCCATCCGTCAGCAATTGCCGCACCTTGCCGCTGACACAGATCGCTTTGCGTGCGCGCTCATAGACGCTCAAGGAAGCTTTCCGTCGCCACTCTGCCGCGATTCCTTCCTGGAAGCAACTGTTGAAAACGTCCAGGCCATGAATGGTAACAACGAACGGAATGCCCAAACGCCGCGAAAGAAATGCCGCGGCATGCCCGCAGGGCAATGCGGCATGAGCATGGATCACACGAATCGGCGAATGCCGATGAAGTTGCCGGACCCTTCGCAGAAGAAATGCGCCCAGAAACTTACCCGCGCTCGACAAGCCAAAATTCCCCGGCAGTTGCGGATAGCGAATCCATTCGGCGGGAGACTCGCGGCTTGACCTTCTGCCGGCATGATAAATCGAGCCGACCGCGATCACCGAGGACGACACGCCGTAGGCTTTGAGCTGTCGAAGAGGTTCAGCTACAAAGCAACCACTTACGTCGTTTCCATCGGAGGGATAAAAAGGGGTCACTGTCAGGATGTGCAGCTTTGCCGATATCTCTTTCTCCATTGATGTTTCAGGTCAAAACTGATCTGGATGCGCAATGAGTGTATATGAAGTTACCTGCCTTGCGTCGCAGATGCGATTTGCAGGATCTACATGGCATGAGCATGGCAGGGCTTGCGGAACCGATTCTCGAACGCCTGGACACTGCCAACACGCCGATGGTCCGCCGATACATCGGAGTCGGTAGATTAGCAGTTCCAACCGAGAGGATTTGATTAGCGCAGCGAATGGGCCATTGAAGCCGGCGATGCCACCACGCCTGATCGCCGGTGAAACCCAGGCGCCGATCTTCCCGGCTCGGCCTCGGGAATCAGATCCATCAGCGCAAAAACCGATACCCAGAAGAAGACGCAGAGGTAGGAGCCTACCGCAAACAACCAGTCTTCAAAGCAGGCATGTATCAGGCCGGCGATCGCAACCAGCGCGAATGGAATGCAATAGTTATAGGGATTTCCGGTTCGTCGCATAAACCCATAAATTCGAATCACCACCCGAATCAGCATGAAAAGCAGGACCAGAAACGGCATCGCACCGAGCAGCCCCATATACTCCGCCAATGCCAGGTAGCTGCTGCCGTGCTCCCGATTTGTTCCCTCTTTCGTGTAGATCGAAGACGCATCGAGATCAGGCCGAAGGTCTCCAAGTTCACTGGTGCCAAAACCACTGCCGAACCAAGGGTGCCGTTTGACAACGGAAAGCGTCTCAGCCCAAGGAGAAAGGCGGGACCCGAACATGCCGAGGTGGGTGCCTTGTTCCTTGTAAACCACCCTTCCGGTGAACGACGAAACCAGTTCATCCATGTGGGAGGGATTAATCACCGCCATCACAGTAAGAAAGAAGAGAGAAATGAAGGCACATTGCACGAGCAGCCGCTGGCGGCGCAAAGCCACCGTGATCATCAGTACGACCGCCATCGCACCCAAAATCGAGGCGCGGGAGTTGGCCAGGTAAAGCAGGCCACCACACAACGCCAAGGCGAAAAATCGGCGCTGCCTCAGACCTCGCGTTTCAGCCACAAACGCCGCCCACAGCAGGATCGGAACTGCGACAATGCTGATGACCGCTCCCAGCGAGTTAGGGTTGCCAAAAACGCCGAAACCTAAAACGAAGTAACACACTGCCGAGACGTAAACCAGGACCTCACATGCCAGCACCAGGCCGCTCATAAACTTGTTTTCCCGTCCGGCAATCGCCACGCGTCCTCCCGAGGATGCATACAGGAACAGCAAGAACAGGCTCAATACTTTAAGCAACGCCGTTCTCGGAATCTCGGAAACTACGGCGGAGACGAGCGCGGAAAGCACGCAAAACGCGGCCACCAGATGGAAGAATGCAAAATGCCGCGGACGGGGCCTCTTAATCCAGATGACGAAGCCACCCAGCGCGCCCACTCCTAAGAAAAGCCAGCGCAGCGACATCCCAACTCCATAAAACGGCAGCGACGATCCTGCCCAAAGAAAGGTTCCCATCAATAGAGGAAAGAATACCTGTTCAAAATAGCTGAGGCCGACGAAGGCAACCTGCAATGCCAAAATCGCGCCGAGGTAGGTGGTGTTGGCAAACAAAGCTGGGCGGCGCTCCGCCAAGACAACCAGCATCAGAAACGCAGTCATTCCCAGAGGGAGAAGAATTAGCTGAACCCGGCCCTTCATCGCTCTCTCGCACATACGAATTGCACTGCCTTTACCAATCCCTCAGCCCAAGCCGCCGGAGAGTACGCCTCTACTCGTTCCCTGCTGTTGGAACCCATTTCTATTCGCAATCCGGAATCGACTGCTACACGTGCCATCGCGGCGGCGAGTTGAGACACATCTCCGGGCGGAACGACAAATCCGTTCCAGTCATCCTGCACCAGGTCCGCCGCACATCCTGCAACACTTGTGGAGATCACTGCCAAACCACACGACATTGCTTCGTTCACCACCAGCCCCCAAGTGTCGCTATGAGTTGGAAGGATCAACGCGTCTGCCAAAGCGTAAAACTCCGGCAACCCCTCACGCTGTACAAAACCAGGGAACTGGATCGTCCCCGGCGCGATTCGCGAAGCTCGTTCCATCAGTTCGGAGCGATCCGCGCCGTTTCCCACCAATACCAAACCAACCTTGGAGCGGATCTCGTCGTCCAGCAGGGCATATGCTTCCACCAGATCGAAGACTCCCTTGGCTTGCACCAATCGGCCAACGTAAAGGAAATATCGCAACGGCAGGGAGAGGCGGGTGCGCACCTCGGATTCGGCCCGGCCCGCTTCTTCCGCTAATGCCGCAAATAGCCCGATGTCAACGGCGTTGGGCGCTGTGAAGATGCGCCGATCCGATACCCCAAGATCCTTCAAGTACTTCAACGACGATTTCCCAGGCACAACGAAAGCCCCGCATAGATTCAAAAAGCGCGCCTTCATAAATTCCACAAGACGATGACCTCGCCGCCTGTCCAAAGCCGTGCTTTCGGACCAAAGCAGCAAGGGCACTCGATGAACTCTCGTCCAGTAGGCAGACTCCCAGGAGGCCAGATAGTTGTATCCGCCGCACAACACAGCGTCGGGCCCGATTTTGTTCAGCGCCGAAAGCACTCCACGATTGATCAAGAGGTTATATCTGCCGAAGCGCTGCCGCCAGGATGGAAGCACATCATACTGAAACTTGATCTCATCTTTATACACCCGCCACTGGCGCAGACCGGGATCGTTCTCGGAGAGAAAAATAACGTGCAGGTCAATTTCTCGTCTCAGCGCCAGGGCATTGAAAACAGGAATCCGGTACGGCGCAATGATCTCGGTAACGATTACCAGCTTGGGAATCAAGCGACGGACTCCCGGCAGAACTGCCCGAGGCGGCCTATGCCGCGCGAGTCCGAAACACGATCATGGGGAAAACTTCCAGCCGGGCCTCGATTCAAGATCGCGAGTCCTTCCTTTGCGCGTTTGCCAGGCGCGTGAAGATGGTCTCCCACTGGCGGGTGATCACGTCCCAACTGAAGCGAGCCACGTGCGAACGCCCTGACTGTCCCAACGCGCGACACAAGTCAGGGTCCGCGAGTAGTTGGGCCAAGCGTGCCATCATCTCGTCGTCTGTGGTTGCCAGGAATCCCGTCTTACCGTCAATCACGGACTCGGGTTCGTAATCTTTGCGCGCAATCACCGGCAAACCGCTGGCCGCCGCCTCCATCAAAACTCTGGGCGACCCTTCCCAGCGCGAGGGAAACAGAAAAATGTCAGCCGCGCGATATTCCTCATGAATTGCGGTGCGCCCAATCGAGCCGCGCATCGCAACGTTCGCCAGTCCTTTCGCACGGTCGTGCAATTCCTGAGCCAGGACACCGTCTCCCACGACCACAAAATCCGCTTGAGGATAGCGTTGCGCAGCATCGAGAACAATCTGCGGTCCCTTGAAAGCTCGAAGCGATCCCACAAAGAGCACGCGGGGTCTCGAATTTACAGGCCTGTCCCAATTGGGCGTAAAGAACCCAGTATCGACCCCTGTCGGAACCACTTCGCTCTGCAGCCTGTAATTCGTTTCCAGACTCCGCTTGACGAACGCGGAGTTACTGAACAGATAATCACAACGCAGAACGGTCTCCTCGACGAGCCGCATGGTTTGCCGGGTAGTCGTCTCGTCCCGCCAGTCGGTTTGCGACTCGATTGTGCCCACGATCACGCAATGACTTTGGCGAAGCGATCGCAGCTTCAAATACCATCGGCTGGCCGGCGATGCCTTCAGATAGAACAGAATATCCTGCTTCCCGAAAAGGAAGTGGGCCAGCAAGGGAATCGTCTGCAGCCGGTCTGGAAGTTGGATCAAACGCGTATTGGGCCTGCGGCTGATTTGCGTATCGGGAACTCCATGCACGAACATGGTCACGGAAAAGCGATCTGAGTTCAATCGGCTCACGATCTCCCGCGCGTTAATCATTTGGGCATTGGTCAAGCCCTCGTCCGCGAACGAGTCGACTAATATGTTGACCGGCTTCATTTCGGTTTGCTCAGGCGGATTCATTTAACCGGCAGCCCGCGTACTCGCTGTTGCCGAGGCATTTGTAAGATTCAGGCCAATCTCGCGCAAGCGAGCTCGCAGGTAAGCTTCTGAACTCTGTCTGGCGCTGGACCTTCGCAGATGTGCGAGCGCAGCCTCGAGCAAGCGCCTCCGCTCGGGCTTTCCGGCTGCGCCTGGCAAGGGTGTTTGTTCTCCCGGATCGGCTTCAAGATCGAACAAATACTCCGTACGAGCATCAAAATTCAACAGCAGCTTGTATCGCACTTCGCGGATTGCCAGCAGCCGCGCCCCGCGGCGCTGCTCGGGGCGAAAAGGATTCGTGCATCCGGCAATACACTCGGAAATTGCGGGCTCATTCCACGCGGTTCCTTCCTGGATGTGTCTCCAGTGACTTTGTCCTTGAAATTCAGACGGGATTGGCAATCCGGAAGCCGCAAGCAGCGTCGGCGCGAGATGCAGCAAGCTGAAGGGATTGCTGGGAAGCACTCTTCTTACGGCTCCAGGCACACGGAGGACGAGCGGAACGTGAATCAGCTCTTCCATCAGGGAGGGCGCATGGTAGCGCCCGTCGTGTTCCAGGAATTCCTCCCCGTGATCCGCGGTAAAAGCGAAAACACAATTCTCCCAGAGTTTAAATCGGCGCAAGACCTCGACCAGCCGCGAAATCTGCGCATCCGCCCAGCAAACTCCGGAGTCGTACATGGCAACGACTTCGTCGCGGTGACGCCGCAGACGTTTCGTTCCAATGTCGAAGCGGTTCCAGTAGGCGTTCAAATAACGCGCGCGAGAAGCCGTCAGCCGGTTCTGCCCGAAGATTTCCAGTCCTTTTTCCGTCGGATAGTAAGGGGAATGCGGATCCATGAAGTGAAGCCACAGAAAGAAAGGATTCTCCCCCACGGAGGCCAACCAGGTGCGCGCCTGGTCCACGATCACATCCGCCGCCGGGAAGCGGCGCAGCATATCGAGCGATTTCGGCGAGGACACGGCCCAGCGCTGGCAGTATTGAAAGTAGAGTTCGTCGTAGGCGGCGCCAACTCCCGGGATTTTACGACTGAGGCTTTCCAAGGCGCGATTTAAGGTTCCCGCCCAGCCATGGGGTCCCGATGACTCACTGTCACAATTCGAAAACGGAGCGAGGCCGCCATCCAAGAAATCGCGGAATGTATCAAAACCGAAATTGTAGCCAAAGCGCGCAGACAGATAGGGATTGCCAGCGCCGAAAAAGGCCGTCGCATATCCGTCGTTCTTGAGTACCGAAGTCAGAGACTCTTCCTCGACCGCAAGTCCCAGCAGTTCGCGCCCCAGCGCCAGCGGATAGCGCGATGCCAGCATCGCGGGCAATGAGTAGTAGGTGGGAACGCCCGCCACGATGGCGGCGGGGAAAACAAAGCTTTCGCCGGCAAGACCATCGAGGAAAGGTGTGGTTGGACGTGGATAGCCCATGAAGCCGCAGTGATCCGCGCGCAAGCAGTCGACGGTGACTAGAACCACCGATTTTCGGGCAACCATCTACGCTCTCCACCCTGCCTCAACTGCGCGCGTCATAAACTTCCGTTTGGTCACCGGCACCCGCACCGCAGCTTGCATCGATTGCAACGTACCTTTATCCACCAAGTCGTGTAAGTCCTCGTCGCGAACATACAAGAGATCTGGGTGCTTCGCTTCCAGAGCAGCCAGAAACTCGTCGAGCAATCCGAGGGTCCGGCTCCGAAAATCCTTGATGGTCGAGTGGAAGTTAATGGAATGCACCGAAACGATCGCGGGAACGCCACGGGCAAAGCAATCCTCGGCCACTCGCAAGCAGGCGTCCACGGAAAATTCCTCCTCCACGGCAGGCTCGAAATCCATCGAGCGGTACAGATGCAAAATGCCATTTCCGTCGAAGTGCGGCGGCATCGCGCTACCCGGTCCGTTCTGCGCGACGCGAATGCCACGCTTTGCCCACGCGCCATACGTAGATTGGTTAGCGCGATAGCCCGGAGCGCAAGCCGACCGTGGAGCCTTCGAGAAGAATCGTATGAAGGTCTCCACCGCCGGAGCAATCAAGCTTTCCTGAACTTCCGAGGTCAGGAAGTCTTCCTCCCCGTGCGGTTCTGGGTCCCAGTATTCAAATCCAATCCAGGGCATGCGCCAGTGGATGTACGGAACACCCGCCTTCCACAAGCCTCGCAGCAGAACGCCTCGCTCCCCTGGGTCGACCAAGTGCCGTTCCACCGCCGGCCGGCAGAAATGCGTCGTTCCGTGCAGCGCCGGCGATAATACCCCGGCGGAAATCCCTTCGCGGTAGGCCTCGAATAGGCCCGGGCGCTTCCAGCCTTCCGGGAGACCCTCGGTCAAAGCACGAAGATAAATCTGGCGAAAGTTGTTGGCGCTTACTTTGTCGAAGTCTACATTCGCGACGATGAAGTTCATCCCCAGCGAGGCAGGCCGTCCTGTCGAATCGCGGTGGCGCTGCAGCAGTGACACGATCGCCGCGACATCCTCGGCCGTCTCAAGACTATAGAAGTCGTAGCTGCGCTCGCCAAGGTTCATCCCGAGAGCTCGCAATTCTTCCCAGCCCTCGCCATCCCGCACGCCGACTCTTCCCCAGTCATCGCTTTGCAGCACCACCAGCGGGCGGCCGAAAGCGAAGCCCTCCACGGGCAGAAAAGAACGCCGACGCCGCCATGCTCTACGCAAGAGGTTCAGCATGGGCGTTCTCTATTCCGGGTTCGTAATTGCAGTTTCGTAGTTGCGGGTTCGTAGATGAACTTGATTCTCACTTCTCCGCCAAGTTTGCAGGTGCGCTTTTTGGGAACGAAGCCCTCTTAGCCCACGGGACCGCCGACGAACTCCTGCTGAACTCTCTCATCTGGAAGATGAGGTTGAACATGCGATAGTACCCTCGTCGAAGCACCATGCGGTGAGCCGGGACAAAACGCACAAGTGTGCCCCCAAAGCCTGCCTTGAACCACGCTGGCCCTGACGTTGCACCCAGAGTGTAGCCCCCGAAATCGTAGTCGTCGCAGCCATGGGATTTCGCCCAAAGTAAAGCCTTCCATTGCAGAATGTGGCCGACATTGAAATGCTCGTGCTTGTCGCTCGCTCCCCAAACATACCAACACCGCTTCCCGCAGCGCCCAATCACGGCTCCGCCACAAACCAGGTTCTCGGAGCGGGCAAGCAGCAGGGCGCCGCGGGAGCGTTCGCCGATCAACCAATCGATGATCGCGCGCAAACGATCCGGAGACTCCGCCCCGAAGCCCTTGCGAGCCGCCACCCGGCCATGCAAGGTCAAGAATTCTTCGATCTCCGCGCCGCCGGAAGCTAGAACCACCGAAACTCCGAGGCGCTCCGCGCGACGTACCTCGTAGCGTGAATTCTTACGGAAATTTGCGAAGATTTCATCCTCAGGCTTTGTTAGGTCAAGACGCAGCGACAGGCGTTCTCCACCCAGCCCCTCCCATCCCGAATGCCGGAGACTATTCTCTACATCCACGTCCGGCGTTTGTACCCAATCAGGGGCAGCGTCAAAATAAGCGACCCCCTCCCGTTTCATTTGCCCGATAAAATCTCCGATCGCGGCCTGCCACACCTTGCCATCATCACAGACTGGTCCTCGATTGGCGATGACAGCTCGCATCCACGGCAAAGTGGACCCCAAAGGAGCATGCATTCCAAAAGCGCCGAACCATCGAATGCTCCCGCGGTCGCGCTGCAGCGCAAATCTTGCCCCCGAAACATTCCATTGCGGGAATTGGAATATATGGCCTGTATCCTGGCTGTCCAGAAAATCTGTGATCTCGCTTATCAGAAGCGGTGAGAGATCCTTCGTCGTGTAGAACGCCAAGGCCATTTTGCTACTGATTCCTCAGATGTATCCCAAGTCCCGCAGCCGCTCCTCCACGACCGCCTGATCAGCCCGATCCAGATCGACGGTGTCACCACGGATCAGCTCCCGCAACAAGAAGATCAGCAGTTCGTCCACGCTGCGGAACGTGGCGCCAAATTTCTCTTCCGCGGCAGCGCACAAATCGGCGGGAAGTCGAACTTCACGCGTTTCGCTCATGACGGACCGCTTCGCCTCATTGTCCAAAAGCTCCCCGCACTCGCGTCCAGATGGCGTTGGCGATCAAACGATCGTCCGCATCTAAGCCCATGGCGAACGTCATTGCAGAAAACGCCCCGTAAGCGAGCAGCAGCGCAACCAATATCCCTACCCAATCAGCCCGCACAAATACCGACGCCTTGCTCACCAACAGCGTGATCAGAAGAGCGCTGCCAATCGAAGGCAGCAACTTTAGATAGCTGCGATTGTAAGGAGACAGCTTTAGTGCGGCACGCACTTCCACCAGATTCCATGCGTTCGTACCCGCGTTCGTGATGGCTGCGGCCACGGCGGCGCCCAGGGCGCCCCAAAGCGGGACGAGTTGGATGCTCAGGCCCACCATGACCGCCGCCATCACTGCCTGGACGCGAATCAGACGACGCTGATTGCCTGACATAAACAGGAGGCAACCCACCGATCCAACACCGCAGTTTACTAATTGACCGCACGTCCCGATGACCAGGATGGGCCATCCCGCCTCGAAATCGTGGCCGAAGATGCACATGATCGGCCGCGCGTACATGATCATCACCATCGCCAACGGGAACGTCAGCCCCAGCATCCACTTAGTCAGAGTCTGAAACAAACGTTCCAGCAGAGCGTGTTCGCCTCGCGTGTGAAGGTCCGCGATTACAGGCGCGAAGATCTGATTCACCGACAGCAGAATGATCGGTTCGTAGGCAATGAGCGCGGCTGCAACCGCATAAATCCCAACCTCGTGGGCTCCCCGGTAAAAACCAAGAGCGACCCGGTCCGCCTGCCCCATAAAGAATTCCATCAATCCGATGCCGAACATGGCGGCGGAGAAGGACCAGACTTCAGGCTCGATCAACAGTTTCTTCACATCCAGCGACCTGGCCGCGACCGGAGTAAGGCGCCACACCAGGGAAATGAGGAGCGCCATCGCCACCGCCGCCCCCACAATCTGCGCCACGAGGTATCCCCACAGGCCGCCTCCCAGAGTAATCAGCAGCACCGCCGCGGCCATTGTGACCGGGCTGGCTACGAACCGGGTGATCATGGTGCGGCGGCCGACTTCTTTGTAGCCCGCCAGGACTTTGCTAAAAAAGGCGTTGAGCGCGCCCGTAATCATGATCAGCGCAAACAGGGGAAGATACCGCACGAGTTGAGGAGAATGATAAAAGCGCGTGGCGATCCAAGGGCCCACTTTAAGCAAGACCGCCGCAAAAATCAGGTTGGTGGCCAGCAGTATCCAGGAGCCGTTCCACAACAGCGATCGCAGCGCTTCGAATCTCTTCGAGGCTGCGTACAGAGCCACAAACCGCATTGCGGAATCCGGAAGACCGAGCACATTGAGAATGCCCAGGAAACTGATGATGGTCATCCCCAGCGCATACATCCCAAGAGCCTCCGCCCCCAGTACCCGGGCAAGGTAGACCTTGAAGACATAACCAAGCGCTGCCGCAAAAATCGTCCCTGCAAAGACGATTCCGGATTGCCGCGAAATGCGGCCCATCTCGGTCTGGAAGCTCAGCTTCTCCGGCCCAGCGTGCGCAAGTTCAGCGGTTGACCCCTCGGCAGGCATCTTCTCCTTCAATCGTATTGGATCAACCAATCGTGTTGGATCATCAGCCTGAACTTCGGATAGCAAACAGATCCCCCACTGTTTCCACGGCCCGTCCCCACCCCGGCGGAACATCGGCCCACCCGCGCTTCGCCTCTGTTCCGGTGACCTGAAACCGTCTCAAGAATTGCGATGCATTAGTCTAAATGCTTTTTCGTTCTCGATGTGGCGCCGCGCGCCGGCTGCAATCGGCCCAGCACGCGGCGGACTGCTGACTCGACTTTCGGCGAGCGTTTCAACAAGCTGGCCGCGCGGTATCTCACGACTTCTTGCAGATGACGGCGCCAGGATCTCGTCAGGGTGACGTACAGTGTCTGGCGCGTATTGTTCCCAAATCGCTCTTTATAACCTTCCGCGCCCAGGCCCAAATCAACCACCTTCATTCCATCCATGTCGCAGGCTTCGATCACAATCCTCGAAAGCAGACAATAGCCGGGGGAATTCTCTTCCTGACGACTGTCGAAGGTCGGCTGATACCAAAACCAACTCCCGTCGAACTGAAAGCCATAGTTCCAAGCCACAGGCCTGTCTCCAATCGTCAACATGCTCAAAGTCACGACCCCGGTACCGGAGAATCTCCTCGCAAGTTCCTCGAGAAAAAGCCGGCGCTCGGGAGTGGAGAGACTGCTGATGCGCTGTGTAGCCTGGAAGCGCGCCACGTGGGCGTTGGCGAAATCCGGCAAGGCCGCTTGGATCTGGGCCTGCGACCGGAGATGTGAAAATGTCACTGGACCCTCCCGCTCCATCGCTCGGAGGTACCGGCGAAGTTTTTTCTTGCCCACCAGGGAGGCCTTCAACTCTTGACGTTGTTCTCCGGAGCCCAGTTCCACCTGAGCGCACAAGTATGCCGCTCGCATGTACACGTGAAAACCATGCTTCCCCGCCGCAGCCCGCAGTGCGGCAGGCGTCGCGGAATCTTCCGGGAGATTCGCCAGCGCCATGAAGCTCGCCTTCGTCTTTCCAAGTCCCGCGAAAACTGCATGGACGAACTCGGTCCGCCGTAACGGCTCGGTCAGAAACTCGCAATAGTCTGCGGTCGTGGCGGCAAGGAAACTTACTGTTTCCTCAGCAGCGTCCGTTGCCAGCGACGCCACTCCGACCAGATCATCTCCCTCGTAACCTAGGAACAGCAGCGGCTTGAGGAAAGCTTGATAAGAAGACTGCACCGCCAGCGCCCACTCGCAGGTATAAAACACTTCCGGCCGCTCCATCTGCAGCGCCACGTCATTCCACTGACGCAGCAGCTTGGGATCTTCAGGAATTTCCCTGTGCACAACGATGCGCAGACTCACTTCTCTCCCGTCGCTACAGCCTTGGAGGATACCGCAGTGAGGTCGGGTGCGTTGCAGGTAAGGCTAGAGGTAAGAATGTTCGGATCGGGCTTCGTATCGGGGTATGTATCGGCCATCGGGAATCAGGCCCGAGTCTCACTCATGCTCTCTTAGGGCGTTGCGCCTGTCAGGCGAGACCGGAAGTCGCGGTGGAAACCGGAGACGTGGGCTTCGAATTCAGACAAGCTCATGTCGGCCGTAACGTGAACTCTGGGAAGCGCGAACCTTGGCAAGGATGCGCCGAATCCTCCGCCGATATTCATGAATGCGCATTCGAAACCGGCTTGTTGTGCCATCTGCATCTCTCTGGTGGTCACCGACGCCGGGTCGCCAAACGGGTAAGCCAGAGCCCATACCGGCTTTCCAATGGCATCCTCGAGCAAGCCGCGACTCTCCGAAATCTCCCGCCACGCCAACTCGGAGGTCTGTTGGGAGAGTATCGGGTGGTTCAGGGTGTGAGATCCTACGCTCATCCCCAGGTCCACCAGTTGCCGCAACTCGTCCCGGTTGAGCAAGCCAAAGCGCCGGCGCTGCGCCTCGTTGTTCGTGCGTTCCGAGTTCCACTGGTCAGGCAATCCGAATTGGATGCGCGATGCTTCGATGAAATCTTCTCGTGCCGGCTGATCGTATTGTGACAGCTTCTTCACCAGATTCCACCACGCAGACCTCCTCTGCGCCCGATCCCGCAACTCGACGGTCATTCCCAGCGCGCCGAAAGTGTAGCCCCCGGCAGGCGCCGCCAGCAGCAAAAGATAGAGTTCTTCGTACCACAACATCCGCGCTTTCTGTGCGGCTGAGGCACCCAGCGCGAAGAAAAGACACGAAACACCTTCTTCCCGCAGAATTGGCGCCATGTCGGTAAGCGCATTCAACAGCCCATCGTCGCAGGTGAGAAGCACGGCTAGCTCGGGCAGTTCTTTTCCCTCGACTGCCCAGTCACGCACCTGCTCGGGCGATACGACGTGGTAGCACTCTTTCAGCAACTGAAGCTGGCGACGAAGATTTCCTGCGCTTACCAGGGTGCCGTCCTGCTGGGGGTCGCCGCCCTGGTATCCGGCAGGCAGAACTCCGTGGTAGGTAACAACACAAAAAGCCCCACCATCCGCGCGCCGGCGAAGGTATCCGGAGTTGGCCAACCACGGATACACGACACGCTTCCAGATTGGGCTCACAACCAGCACCTCATGATCGAACCACAAAATCCCAGCTCAAGGGAGTGCCTCTCTTGATCTCCCGCGCCGCGCGCTTGCCCAGCACCTCCGCGAAATGGCGAGTGTGAAGCCCGTGGCCGGGCCGAATCGAGCGCACATTCGCGGCGGTGAATGCTTCGCCCTGCTTCACATCCTCCACCACGAATAAAGACCGGCGAAACGCCCTGCTGGCTTCTTCCTTGCCGCTCAATCCAAAGTGTACTTGTCCCAACGCCTTCTCTGCGGTGCGCACCGCATCCACCATGGCTTTGAACTCATGCGGCTCCAGTGAGAATGCGCTATCCGGCCCCGGAGTTGAGCGCGACAACGTCAGATGCTTTTCGACGATGCAGGCGCCCAGCGCGACCGCGGCCACCGGCGCCGCGATTCCCATCGTATGGTCGGACAAGCCCACGGGCACTCCAAAGCGCCGCGCCATCTCGGGAATCGTCAGCAAATTCATCTCCTCAGCCGGCGCGGGGTAGGCGCTCGTGCACTTGAGCAACGCAATCTGCGTCGCGCCCGCGTCCCGAGCGCTGCGTAAAGCCTCCTCGATCTCCTCCACCGTGGCCATGCCCGTGGACATAAGCAGCGGCTTGCCGGTGCGTCCCATTCGCTGGATGAGAGGAATATCCACCAGCTCGAATGAGGCCACTTTGTGAGCGGGCACGCCCATGTCCTCCAGGAAGTCCACGGCAGTGGCATCGAAGGCGCTCGAAAACAAATCCATCCCGAGATCCTCGGCCACCGTTTTAAGTTTCGGTTGCCATTCCCACGGCGTGTAGGCCTCGCCGTAAAGATCGTGCAGGTTGCGGCCGTCCCATATGGTGCCGCCGCTGACACGGAACTCCTCGCGATCGCTCGCCATCGTGATCGTATCGGCAGTATAAGTTTGCAGTTTCACGGCATCCGCACCCGCGTCTTTCGCGGCGCGAATGATCCGGACAGCCTGATCGTAGTCCTGGTTATGGTTGGCCGAGAGCTCGGCAACCACATAAACCGGTCGGCCGGGACCTATCGGGCGGTTGCCAATTTGGATCTGAGTATTTATCGAAGATTGGTCCCGGGATTGCACACATCGCATTATAATCGGGCAAGTGCTATGCCTATTCAATGGGCCGATACTTGCGCGCGATGCCTGGCTCAAATCAATCCTTTGGATCGGAAAATTCGCTCGAACTGAGGCCTTCTCACTTCCCACTCGCTCTTGAGGAGACCCAGGCAAATCACGTCGTGCGCTCCGTCGCTTCTCTCAATGTGGCGCCTAAAGCGCCCTTCTTGCACGAAGCCAAACGCCTCGTGCATCCTTAGAACCCCACGATTGAAGTCGAGAACCTCACAACACAGTTTGTTGAGTTGCAACTCATGGAAGACATATTCAAGGACAAAGTATTCCGCGAACATGCCCACATTTTTCCCCCGCACGTCAGCCCCGACTACATAGAATCCCCAATAACACCTTCGATTACGGGCGTCGATGTCGTACAGATCGAGTAGCCCCACCTCTTCCTCCTCGCAGAGGATGATCCAGTGACGATACAGGGGATTGCCGAAGACGCGATCGAACCAGCTCGCGTGCTCTTCAGGACCGATGAGATGATCGGTGAGCATATAGCGCCTGATGTGCGGCAAGTTGCGCCACAGCCGGATCGTTTCTTTATCCTCATACTGGAGCGGGCGGAATGAAATCATGGGATTATTGGTCGGATAAGTCTCGTAGAGCCGAAACCACCCGCGCCGAACCGTCCATGTCAACCAGTTCGCGAGCCCTGGAAGAAAGACTCTGCCGAATATCTTGCGATTCGAGAAGCCTCTGCATAAGAGGAGCGGAATCGATTGCGATTCTCTCCGTCCCGGAATCGAGAGTCCGTGCGGCTCCCAATGCAGCTAGCCGCTGGGCCACATGTCTCTGGTTGGAGGCGGTCACAACGAGCAGCGCCGGAAGCGCCATGGCGCAAATCTCCCAACAGATCGAACCGGCCGCGGCCAGCATAACGTCAGCCCACGCCATGATTTCGGGCATATTGACCACATCTTTCAGCAGCCGGAAGCCGCCATCGGACGACCCTATGGCTCGTTTCAACGGTTCCAGATGAGGGTTGCTGCCCCCGGCAACGACCACCACCTCCAGACCTTCGACCTGGATTGACTTCAGTGCTGGTATCACATCGGCGGTCAGGTTGCCGGGATCGCTGCCGCCCATACTGACCAGAACTCTGCGTCCCGCGGGCGGTATCACTCGTTTCCATTGCCGCCACAATTGAAATTCGCGCCGCAACAGGACATAGCGCGCGCCGAGCAGAAGCCGGGTGTAAGGCTCACGGTTCGGATACAGACTCTCGTCGGCGTGCGCATTCTGATTCAGGACCAGGTCGGCGGTATAGTAGCTGGCGTGTCCGTTATCGTCCACGAAAAGAACTTGCAGCCCGGCGTTCTTCAATTCCCGCTGGTAGTCGGCGTCAAAGTGATAACCGTCTACGACAACCCAGGTAACAGCGCGCCGATTAGCCAATTCGGCCACGCATCTGGCATCCTCGCGGCTTCCAGGTTGAATCTCGACCGGCACGACCTCCATGTCTTCCGAAAGCAGGCGTTCGCGCACGGGCGGCGGAGGCTCCGCCATGGCAAATACAGACTTGCCTCCCGCGTCCTGCCACGCCTGCGCCAGCGCGAGACATCGCATCACGTGCCCCGTTCCCATGGCGACGTTGGCGTCTGCCCGGATTAGAAGCGTTCCTTCACCCACAACGCCCCCGACCATTCTGCCTCAACTCAACGCATCGCCGTCGTAGATTCTTTGCGCGATGCGGACAATAACTCCCGCAAGCGTCCCGCAGCGGCCGGCTGCCAGCAATTCTCGCGAACTTCTGCGTTCACCGGATGCTGCTGCAGATACTGCGGAATTCTCTCGATTTCGCTGGGATCGTTCAGACCGATACCCACCCCGAAGCGAGTGAATTGCTCCACATATCCATAAGGCGAGAACTCCAGCCATTTGCATAAAAAGCATGGAATCCCGCGAATTGCGCATTCCATCGCTACCGTGGACAGTATCGTGATCCCGAACCATGTGTTTGCCAGAAGGTCCTCGGTAAGAGGGCCGCTCACAATGCGTGTGGCGCCCTTCTGTTCGGGGGAAAGTATTCGAGCCAGGATGCTAGCCCGTTCGTGTTTGCTTTCCGCCGGATGCAACTTCACGATCAGCTTGCGCCCAGTGGCCAGCGCCAAGTCTGCCAGCGGAGGCAAAATATCCCGGTAGAACTCTTCCGGCCGACCACCCACCGCATCAAAAGCTTCCGAGATAAAAAGAAGGTACGGTCGGGAAGTCTGACGGTTCGGCGGCTGCGATCCGTTCCCATTCGCCGGCAGCGCCGGGGCGCCAATTTCGACTCTCTCCCGAGGCACTCCGCACCTTCGCAGTAGATAATCTTCCTCCATCTTTCCCTTCGCCCAGATGACATCTCCGTAGCTGCGCTTGAACAGGTAACGGCCATCCAGGGCGCCGTGATGACAAGCAATGTTCGGTAACCCGCGCTCTCGAGCCAACAGCAACGGGATCCGCGTGTAAGGATTGCTGTCATCCGCGCACAACACAGCCTGTACCGGTTCGGTATCGAGAACATTTCGCCACGCATCGCGAACCTGGAGTCCATGCCGGAACCGTCGCGGAAAACTATCCAAATACCCCAGCCGGTTCAGGATCTCGAATTCCGCCACTCCGAGTAGTTCGTTCAGCAGAAATTGCCACCGGCTCTCAATATCCGCATTCTCCACGCCGCGGTCGCGCACCGAGGCATACGAGGACAGCCATGCGGCGGCTATATTCTTCGGCAGATTTTGTATCCACCCGCTCCGTCGCGTGGCGACCAAAAGAAAGTTTTCCCCGGGAAATGTGTTCGCATAGGCCACGCCGGTTCGCGACACATTTACGTAGGCCGTGGGCAGCAGGACCACCGGCTGCGTCGAAGGGCGGCGCTTTCCTCGCAGGCGCCCGCGAAACTGGTATCCCGTATCGTATTTATCCCAGAAAACGTCGGTCATCTGCGGCGCGGAAAGCTTATTGAAAACGCGAACGTAGTGCCCCAGGCCGCCTTTTTGGGCTCCGCGCCGCAAGGGAAAAACATTGATCCGCGCAGCCCGCAGGCACTGCAGAAGACTGGCATGAAGACCGGGGCGCGAAACATACACTTCATCGTCCGACCTAATGGTTTGCGCAAAGCGTTGCAGCAGGATCAGCGTCTCCAATTCCTCGTGCTGGAACAGTGACATCATCTCCCACCAGTCCAAGCCATGTTCGTCGATCAGCCGCCCACATCCCACACCCAGCACGTCGCGTACCCGCCGGAAATCATCGAACCCGTTCCTCAGGGATCCAAGAGTTGTCACAGGACAGTGGAACTGACGGCTCCATCGCGCGTAGCAATTCATTCCGCCCAGCCCAAGATCCACGATCCGGTCCCAAGGCATATTTGCCCACGGACCTTTCTCTGGATCGTCCTCGGAATGTATGAGCAGAATCGTCATGATTGCTAAGAGTCACGTGCCCTGGCAGAGCGGATCATGTCTCAATCTTCGAGACTTAAACTGCGCGAATAAATTCATAAAGTGAATCCCAAGCTTGTACAACAAATTAACGGGACGAACCAGGCTGCGCTGTGCGAGTCCGGAGACTTACCAGGCGGTCCAGCCACCGTCCACTGCGAGATTTGCCCCAGTGACATAGGAAGACGCATCGGAAGCCAAGAAGAGCAATGGCCCTTGAATCTCTTGGGGATCGCCGATGCGTCGCATAGGAACCCTGCCAGACAGCCGATTACCGAACTCCTGATCGCGCTCCAGGAACTTAGCGGCGGGAAACGGCCCAGGACTGATGCAGTTGACGCGGATTCGATCAGAAGCCAGGTGGCAGGCGGCATAACGGGTTAGTTGAATCAATCCCGCTTTTGCCGCTCCGTAGTATGGAGGGTTGTTCGCCCCACTGGCTCCGTAAATCGAAGGATCAGGGCTCACACTTCCGTACATGGAAGCTATATTGATGACCGAGGCTCCGCCCGCCGTGCGCTTGCCAGATTCTTTCAGCAGCGGGAGTGACAATTGAAGAAGCTGAAAGGCCGCGATAACATTGACACGATAGGCTTGGTGGAAATCTTCGGCAGTTGCTCTATCGATGGCGCCGGGTCGGCCGGAACTGGCGTTGTTCACGAGTACGTCCAAACGACCGTGCTTCTCCGCGATTTTACCAATATGAATCCTGACAGCGTTTTCATCGGTGACGTCGAAGCAGGCGATCGAGACTTGATTTCCGCCATTGACTAGTTCGGCGGCGAAACCCTCAAGAGCATCTTGACGGCGAGCATTGAGCACGACATGCGCGCCGGCGCCGGCGAGCACTCTCGCCATCGGCTGCCCTAGGTGTCCCGTAGCTCCTGTCAGAAAGGCCACTCGGCCCTCCAGACGAAACTGCGACAACACATCCCGGGTGCCGGTCTGCAGATCAGGCATGAGCCGGATTCCATTTTGAAGGGTTGAGTAGATCATCCGGAACAGTAGATAGAGACTGTTCGAGTTCTTCGCACTGTTCGGAAGTTAGCTTCGGCAACCGAAAAAGTCTGAGGTTCTGTTCCAATTGAGATATGGTTTCGCATCCCACCACGAGGCTGGTTACGCAGGATTGCGAGCGGACATAGGCCAGGCAAAGATCGGCAACGTTCTCGCGATCAAATTTCCGGGCAAACCTGTGCAATCGTTCTACGCAGGATTGCGCATCGTATTCCCGTGAGACCGGCCAACAATCTGCTGAATGGAGCAAAATGCCTTGCAGAAAGGTGCTGCGCGCGTGGACAACTACGTCCGGGCGGCCAGCTAACTCACCGTCAATTCCATGCGCCTTCCAGCGCGAATCGAGAACATTCACGGGAAGCTGCAGGTGCTGGATGTCCGGATCCTGCAAGGCAGCGACCGCTTCCGAGGGTTCAGAAATCGAGACGCCTAATCTCGCAATCTTACCGTTATCCCGGAGCTCCAGCAGATGCCGCCATGCGGCGCCCCGCCACGCGTCATGGTGAACCCAACGGTGGAGGAGCAACGTTGTCAACCGGTTTGCACCCAGTGCGTTGCATGAGTCGCTCACGCTTCGGTTGACGGCAGCTCGTACCTGTTCAGCGTTTGCATCCGGCGGAACTGAGGCAAGTGTATCCAACTTGGTAATGACTTCGACGCGGGAGCCCCAGGCGCCAGAAAGTGCGTCGCCCAGGATTTGTTCCGAGTCTCCGTAGGAACGGGCGGTGTCCAATGCGGTCACGCCGTGCGCAATCGCCCGTCGAACGATTGCAATTGCCTCGGACCTGCGAGGCTTGCCGGTGTGATTCACGACGCCGTATTCCATTCCCAATTGAACGGTTCCAAGCGTCATCGCACTGTGCACCCGGCTGTCAATCACGCTGTACGGCACGCGAAACGCCGGTTCGCCGGGAAGCGAGCTCAGTTCTTCAGTCAGTTCCAGCCAACCTGCGTGGACAGGATCGTCCACTTCGCTAAACAGGCGCACAATTCTTCTGTAATCCTCCTCGTCATCAATGGTGCAACGCAGATGGCTGTAGTCGGATTGCTTAAGACAGAGGGGAGAGTAACTTCCCACGCAACAATTTCTAGCCATCCACGGCCCTACATGCTCCCGGTCGTAAGTGCTGTTCGCGGCGGCATGGGCCTTTCGCAGCACATCGACGGAAAAAGCTTCCCCGGACAAGCCATGAGGCAAGCGGCTCTGGGGCGAGCTTACGCCGAGATAGTCCAGGCGAGAACGGAGGAAGGCGGATGTCAACTCCTCCACGAATCCGCCATCGGGAAGCACATTGTCGCCGGTCAGCCGGATCACAATGTCATCACCCGCCAGGTCTGACGTAGCGAGGTAGTAGCGCCCGAGAACATCGTTAAGCGGACCGCGAAATACTTCGAACCCATGGTGACGAAATGTTTGTACCAGCTCATCATCAGAAGCATCGTCCGACGTGGCAACTAAAAGCTGGTGACCCTGATTCGCAGCACGCAGAGCGGCCAACACCGCGCTGGGACAACCGGCGACCGGCAGCAGAGCTTTCCCAGGCAATCGAGTGCTGGCAGTACGCGCCTGCAATATGACGAAGACTCTCATGCTTTCCAGTTCAAACCGGATTTTCTTTCTTTTCGAAAAGGCATCCATTGTACGCCGATCTCGTGGTTGAACAGACAGCCCAAATCCGGCGTCAGGACGCTGTCTTCAGCGGGCGTAGTGACCGATAACTTTGCAAACCGCCCGGACCACATCCCCCACATCTTCGTCAGTCATCCCGTGAAACATCGGAAGGCTGATCAGACGCTCGTAGGCGTCCTCCGCGATGGGATACTCGCCTCCCCGATATCCGAAGCGATCGCGATAGTAGGGATGGCGATGCACGGGAATATAGTGAACGTTGACTCCGATGTTCTCCGCCCGCAGCGCCCTGAAAACCTGGGCCCGGTCTGCGCTCAGTTCTTCGAGATTGAGCCGGATGGGATAAAGATGCCACGCCGGATTCACATCTGGTCGCACCGCTGGCGGCATCACTCCGGCAAGGTCGCGGAACGCCGCCGCATAGCGAGCGGCGATCTGGCGCCTGCGCGACAAATTTGCGTCCAGCTTTTTCAGCTGCGACAGTCCCAGGGCGCAGGCGATATCAGTGAGCCGGTAGTTAAAGCCGAGCAACACCATTTCGTAGCGCCACTGCCCGTCGGTCTGACGCTGCCGGGCGTCGCTCGATATGCCGTGATTACGAAACCGCCGCAGCGCCTCGGCGCAATCCGCGCGGTCGGTGGTCACCATGCCGCCTTCTCCGGTTGCCAAGTGCTTCACCGGATGAAAACTGAAGACGGTCATGTCGGCGATGCTGCCGGTGCGCCGCCCTCGATACTCGGCGCCCAGCGCGTGACAGGCGTCCTCGATCACCACCATCCCGTGGCGCGCCGCAAGTTCCAGGATCGCATCCAGGTCCGCCGGATGCCCCGCATAATCCACGGGAAGTACCGCGCGCGTGCGCGGCGTGATTCGCGCCGCGACTTTCTCCGGATCCAGGTTGAGCGTATCGGCGCTGACGTCGGCAAAAACCGGAGTGGCTCCCTGGTACAGCACGCAGTTCGCCGTGGCCGCAAACGTCAGGGGCGAAGTGATGGCTTCATCGCCCGGCTTCAGGCCTGCCGCAAAAACAGCCCCATGCAACGCCGCCGTCCCGGAACTGAAGCTCACCGCATACTTAGCTCCCACCCAGGCGGCAAACGCTTCCTCGAACTCCCCTACCTTCGGACCCGTCGTGAGCCAATCGGAGCGCAGCACGTCCACCACAGATTGGATGTCATCTTCTCCAATCGACTGCCGTCCGTAGGGAAGGAGCGTGTTCCGCACGGGAGTTCCTCCATCGACGGCGAGAACTTCTTGTGTGCTGGACGTTACACGCATCGCTCTGGCCTTGCTGGCGCGTTCCGGTCGGGCGTTCTGGCTGCGGAGTGGCATCTACGCTGGCACCGGCGACTTCGCCGCGGCTCCGGGCTCAATCAGTTCCTGGAGTTGTTCATTGGTGAGCCACTGTTCGTTGCGGTCGCTGGTGTAGCGGAAGCCCTGTGGCAGTTCCCGGGCCTGAACCCAGTTTCCTTTCTTCCACCAGGGATGCGACGGCTGGATGATATACATCTCGTCCAATTCCACGGTGTCGCGCGCTTCATCTTCGGAAAGCAGCACCTCATGCAGTTTCTCCCCGGGCCGAATGCCGATGTATTCCACGGCGCACCCCGGAGCGACGGCCTCGGCTAGGTCGACCAGCCGCATGCTGGGAATCTTGGGCACGAAGATTTCGCCTCCGTGCATCTGCTCGATGGCGCGGACCACGAACCGCGCACCCTGTTCCAGAGTGAGCCAGAAGCGGGTCATGCGGGGATCGGTGATCGTGATCCTGCCCCGCTTGCGCTGCTCCAGGAATACCGGGATCACGCTGCCGCGGCTGCCGACGACGTTTCCATACCGCGCGCAACTGAAGCGCGTCTCCTGCGCGCCCGCATAGGCATTGGCCTGCACAAACATCTTTTCGGCGCACAGCTTCGTGGCGCCGTACAGATTGATCGGATTCACCGCTTTGTCGGTACTGAGAGCGACGATGCGCTGAACGCCCTGGTCGATGGCCGCGTCGATCACGTTGCGGCCGCCCATGATGTTGGTCTGGATCGCCTCGAACGGGTTGTACTCGCAGGCCGGAACCTGCTTCAACGCCGCCGCGTGGACCACCACGGTAACGCCACCCAGAGCGCGCTGCAGCCGGCCGGGATCGCGCACATCGCCGATAAAATAGCGCAGGCTGGCATCATCGAAACCCGAGGCGCGCATGTCATGCTGCTTGAGTTCGTCGCGGCTGAAGATCACCAGACGCTTGGGATGATATTCCCGCAGCATGATTTCCACGAACTTCTTCCCGAACGAGCCCGTCCCACCCGTCACTAGAACGACCTGTTCGGTCCAATTCATCAAGCCTGCCTCAACCATTCTCGTTTGCGCTTCCTTGTGACGGCCGTATCCCTGTTAAACCGCCCGGGCCAGAGGCCACCGAATCGGCCGGCCTTGCATTTGCGGAGTCCGGGAAATCTTGAAGGCCTCGAGAACCGTCGGCGCAACGTCGTAGAGCCGCATGCCCTGCACCGGCGCCGGCGCCGCCGCAGTTCCCCTGCCTCGAGCTAGATCTTTGCCCTCCGCCATCAAAAGAATTCCGTCCCAGTTGTGGTTGGCGCCGTCCGGTCCCGTGTCGTTTTCCTTGCTGTGGATTTTGCCCCCGCCCACCATCCCACTCGACCGCCAGTACAGGTCGCCGAAGAAAACGCTGAGATCGGGAGCGATGTTGCGCGTTTCTTTGTAAACTTCTTCGGAGAGAACCACGCGAGTGCCGATCGGGCGTCCCTCGGCGTCTCCTAAACCTTCGAGTTCTTCTTTTAGTTTCCTCCGCACAGCGTCGTACTCGGGCCTGGGCACCGCGCCTTGCGGTTCGCGTCCTTCGACGTTCAGACAAATCCGGCCATAGTAGCCGCCCTCACCCCAAGCCTTGGTGCGCGGCCAGTCGATTTCCAGTTGGTCGAATCGCGTCGGCTCGGTGGGGTATCGCTTCAGCGTCAGATACCCCTTCTGCAACAGCCATTCGTTGAGCGCGATGGCGCCGTCCATCCGCTTGGCTCCGTGGTCGGAAACAATCAGCACCTGGGTATTGGTATCTGCAAACTCCAGCAGTTCGCCCACCAGCGAATCCACGTACTTGTAGTATTCATGGATCGCGTTGCGAAAAGGATTGCCTTCGCCGGCATACAGGACGTGTTGCGCATCCATGAACTGCCAGAAGCCATGGTGGATGCGGTCGGTCCCCATCTCGACCATCATGAAGAAGTCCCAGGGGCGCGTCTTGAGCAGATGCTTGGCCACACGGAACCGCTTGGTGGTCATTTCATAAATCTGGCTGAGCAACCACTGCTTCTTGTCGGTGCGGAAGCCCTTCACGTCCACCATGTAATCCCCCACCAGTCTCTGAACCTCAGGGCGCAAATCGTGGGGATAGGTAAACTGGCTTTGCGATCCGGGTGTGAGGAAGCAGCTTATCAGACTGCCGCGCAGCGGCTTTACCGGGTAGGTCGGCGGCACTCCAATGATGATGGAGTCCTTGCCTTCACGGCTGAGAATGTCCCAGACCGTATCCTCGCGGATGCTGGCCGAATTCGCCACGGAAAGCTTGTCGTAGCCGTACCCGCTGCGATTGCGGAAGCCATAGATTCCCAACTCGCCCGGGTCGCGGCTGGTCATCATGCACATCCAGGCCGGCACCGTGATGGGCGGGGTAATGCTGCGCAACTTCCCGTGCACGCCTGCCTCGAGCACGCGTTTAATGTTCGGAAGATCGTCGAGCCAGGGCCCGAACACCAGTTCGGGATCGGCGCAATCCAACCCAATCACCATGACCTTGCGCTTGGGTGAGGAACGAAAAAACAAAACGCGGCTCGCTTTCCGGCTGGGATTGCCGATTGCAAGGTAGTATAGCGGAGTTTTTTGCCTTTGCGCGAATCGTGCGTCAACGCGGCAAAAGGCAGCCTGGCCTGAGCGAAGCCGAGGGCGATCTGGGCAAGCCGCGCCCAGGGCTGCGGTTTTTGCGACCCAAGAATCGCGTGCTTGCCTCGCCTCCTTGCCAAACTGCGCCATTATCGTTTAATGCGCCAAAAGTGCCGCTTGTCGAATCGTCAATCGTTTTCCCCGCCGGCAATGCTAGAATATCGGCGAAACCGCTACATACTTAGTGCGAGAAGGTACCGCGCGATGCGCCAGCCATCGAGTCGCCGGGCTTTCCTGGGCTGCGGGTACCAGACTGGCCCGTCAGCTCGGAAAAGGCTTTGAAAACCTGTTGAGGAGAACGAATGGATTCCGGACCGCTGGTGCAGGCCAATAACCCAACCGTTCGCGAGATGCAGCCGGCGGCCGGGGAGTTTGGGAGACCCACCGGCCCGCGCGTCTACCCCGAACTTCTTTCCCAGGAATCGGCCCTCGGCGAATATGTCCGCGTTTTGGCGAAGCGCAAGTGGACGGTTCTCGCCTGCCTGTTCACCATCTTCTCCGTGGTCGCCATCGCCAGCCTCAAGATGACGCCGGTGTATGAAGCAAGTGGCAGCATTGCCATCAACAAGCCGGATTCCGGCCTGGTCAACTTTAATAATTCTCCGACCTTCAACGTCGACTACTACGACCCCACCGAACTGGAAACCGAAGTAAAGATTTTGCAGAGCGATCTTCTCGCCCTGCAGGTGGTGAAGGAATTGGGCCTTGACCGCCGGCCGGAATTCGGCGGAAAAACAGCGGCCTTGCCCTCTTCGCTCGATCTTGCTTCCGATCCGCTGCAGGCCGATGCCGGCCGGACTTCCGCCCTGCTCTCCGGTTTCCGAGGCAATCTGAAGGTCACGCTCGCCCCTAACACTCACATCGTCGAGGTGCACTTCCGCAGTCCCGACAAGGATTTGGCCGCCACCGTGGTCAACACCTTGATGAGCACTTACACGGAGAACAACTTCAAGTCCCGTTTCGACTCCACCATGCAGGCCTCCGACTGGCTTTCCAAGCAGCTCGTGGATTTGCAGATGAAGGTGGAAACCTCCCAGGAAAAACTGGTGCGCTACCAGAAAGAGCATGAAATTCTGGGCATCGACGAAAAGCAGAACATCACCACCGCGAAACTTGACGAATTGAACAAAGCGCTGACCGCCGCGGAATCCGAGCGCATGGACAAGGAATCCGTGTACCGCCTGGTTCAATCGGGGGATGCCGACACCGTCGCCTCCGCCGCCAGTGTCTTGGACGCCGCCGGAACCGGAACCCAGTCCGCTTCGACCTTGCTGGAGTCTCTCCGGTCCAAGGAGGCCGACGTGAAGATCCAGGCGGCCGAACTGAGCACGCAGTTCGGACCGTCTTATCCGAAAGTGGCGCAACTGAACGGCCAGCTGAAAGAAATCGACGCGCAAATTCTGGGGGAAACGCGGAAGGTCGCGGGCAAGATCCGGGGGCAGTACATGGCGGCCCTGCAGCGGGAAAACATGCTGCACGACGCTCTCGAAAAACAGAAGCAGGAAGCCAACAAACTCAACGAGAGCGCGATCCAATACAGCATCCTGAAGCGTGACCTCGAGAGCTACCGCACGCTCTACGAAGGACTGATGGAGAAAATGAAAGAGGCCGGGGTTTCGGCCGGGCTCAAATCCAATAACTTTCGTATTGTGGACGTCGCCCGCGTCCCAACCTCGCCCGTCGAACCCAATATCCCGCGGAACCTCGCTTTCGCCTTCATGCTGGGCTTGACCTCTGGCGTCGGACTCGCCTTCCTGCTGGAAGGATTGGACAACACGGTACGCACCACCGAACAGGCGCAAATGATTTCCGGCTTCGCGCCGTTAGGCATGATTCCCATGGGGTCGAGAACGGCGCGCGAAGGCCCAAACGCGAAGCGTCTGGTGATCGCCACCTCCAGGGAAGCGGTGGAGTTGGTCACGCAGGTCAGGCCTCAGTCGCAAATGGCGGAATCCTATCGCGCCCTCCGCACCTCGCTGCTGCTGTCCAACCTGGGAGCGCCTCCCAAGGTGATCATGGTAACCAGCGCGCTCCCCCAGGAAGGAAAGACGACCACCAGCATCAACTGCGCGGTGGTGTTGGCTCAGAAAGGCACTCGCGTCCTGCTGATCGACGCCGACCTCAGACGGCCCAGCATCCACAAGACCCTGGGCATGGGTCCCCGCAGTGGGCTCAGCAATGTCCTGACCGGAAGCGCCACTTTGCAACAGACCATCACGCGATCCCCCGTCCTGCCCAACCTGTCTGTGTTGCCCGCCGGAACGCCCCCGCCAAATCCGGCGGAACTGCTGGCCTCCACCAACATGCGGGACGTACTGGAGGAGCTGCGCGGACAGTACGATCATATCGTAGTGGACACACCCCCCACCCTGTCGGTCACCGATGCCGTAGTGCTGTCGCCGCGAGCCGATGCCATCGTCCTGGTCATCCGTTCCGGACAGACCACCAAACAAGCCCTTCGCCGCTCCCGCGATATCCTCATGCAGGTGAATGCGAAGGTCTCCGGTGTGCTGTTGAATGCGGTCGATCTGAGCTCGCCCGATTACTACTACTACTACGAATACCAGGGCAAGTATTCCCGCTACTATCGCGACGATGAATCGCACCCCGATGAGGAAGGCGACACCGAGGACACGGCTGAGGCATCGCCCAGTAGCGCGTAGTAAGAATACCGGTGGGTTCGTGTGATTGGCTTCGCGTCTGGACACCATGGTAATACTCCTCAATTCCGTTTCGCGGAAACGACTCGCCATTGGCGCCGGAGCGGCGCTCTGCCTGATCTATGTGCTTCTGGCAGGGCGTCTGTTTGTCGCTTCCGTGTTCGCGGAAAAACCGGAACTCGCAAGTCTTCAGCGGGCGGCCCGTCTCGACGCCGGGAACGCGGACTACCGCAATCATCTGGGACGCTACTACGCGCTGGTCGCCAGAGACCCAGGCGCAGCCATCGAGCCCTACCGCGCCGCCGTGCAATTGAACCCGCACTCGGCCCGCTACTGGTTCGATCTGGCCTCCGCCTACCAGGTGCTGGGAGACACCTCGAATCAAACCTGGGCGTTGGAACACGCCATCCAGGCCGATCCAACCACGCCGGATGTGGCCTGGGAAGCCGCCAACTTCTACCTCGTGCAAGGCGACAACGCGAGGGCCTTGCGTGAATTCCGCGTGGTTTTGGAGAATGAACCGTCCCTGGCGGACCTCGCGATTCGACTCTGCTGGCGCATCAACCCGGATGTGGACATGCTCTTGCGCGACGTGGTTCCCGCCAAGTCCGCGGCCTATATCGCGTTTCTCAACCTGCTCATGACCAAGCAGGAGACGGCGGCGACGGCTAAGGTGTGGGCCGCGCTGATGGCAACTTCGCAGACCTTCGAGCTACGCCAGGTCTACGACTACCTCCAGTACCTGCTCAATCATAAGGATGTCGATCAAGCGCGTTTAGCGTGGCAGCAGGCGGCCCCGCGCTTCGGCCTGTCCGCCTACTTGCCCACCAGGAATAATTTAATTGTCAACGGGGATTTCAGCCTGGATGTTCTAAACGGCGGCTTCGATTGGCAGTACCAGAAACAGCAAAGCGTTACTCTCACCCTCGATCCCAGCGACTTTCATGGCGGGCATCGCTCCCTGCTGATCAACTTTGACGGACCCGGAGTGACCGATGCGGGGATTCGTCAATTCATCGCGGTGCAGCCCACCACTCACTACCAGTTCTCTGCGTACTATAAGAATGGAGAAATCGAGGGTGCCGGGGGGCCGCATTTTACGATTCAGGATGGGTACACGCAGGCCGTGCTGTATGACAGCGACGAACTCAAAGAGGCGGGATTCTGGAAATCCGCCACCGGAGAATTCACCACCGGAGACAATTGCAAACTGCTGGTGGTGCATGTCCGGCGCCTGCCGGAAGGGAGTCCGATCCGTGGTAAGCTCTGGGTCGCCGATTTCCGCCTCGTGGCCAAGCGGCAATAGCTCCTCGAATCAAGCGGATTCAATTTCATGAGCGCGAACAGCACTACTTCCAACCATCGCCGCGAATGCGCGACGCAAGCCGGCGCCGCCCTGCTGTACGGAATCTTCGGTCTCCTCCTGTTTGGACCGGTCGCATTCGGCGCGGTGGAACCCTGGTCGATTTTTCTGCTGGAGGCTGGCTCCGCCGCCCTGTTTTTATTGTGGATCGGCAAGCAGGTTCTGGAAGGCGAACTGAAGATCACATGGAATCCCTTGTTTCTCCCCATGGGAGCGTTTGGTCTGCTCGTTATTGCGCAACTCCTCTTCCGCAGGACCTCCTATCCGCATGACACGGCATCGTTAGCGCTCCTGTACTTCTCCTACGCCATGCTGTGCTTCCTGGCCGGACAAACCTTGCTATGGGGCGCTCAAGCGCGCCGTCTCGCGCTCATTTTTTCGCTGTACGGAGCCGCGTTGGCCAGCTTTGCGTTGATCCAGGGCATCTCTTCGAACGGCAAGTTGTACTGGATTCGGCAACCCCGCATGGGAGGCTGGATCTACGGTCCGTATGTAAACCATAACCACTATGCCGGCCTGATGGAGATGCTGGTTCCCATTCCCCTGGTGTTGTCGCTGACTCGGCTGGCTTCCACCAAGGCGCGCACCGCGGCGGCGGCGGCCGCCGCAGTAATGGTGGGCACCATTTTTCTTTCTGGATCGCGCGGCGGCATGCTCGCCATTGTCGCCGAACTTGTCATTCTGGCGGTCTTGCTCGTCAAGCAGAAACGGGGCCTGCGTACCGCCATCGGCATCGGCGTATTTCTGGCGGTTGTCGTCGCCCTGCTCACCTGGGTCGGCGGTGGCGAACTCACCCGGCGCATCGCAACCGTGGGCCCCTCGCACTCCGAGCTCTCCGGCGACATTCGCACCTACATCAACCGCGATGGTTTTCGGATGTTCCTGAAGAAGCCTGTCCTGGGATGGGGCCTGGGAACGTTTCCCGTCGTGTATCCGCAATCCCGCACCTTCTACACCAATTTCTTCGTCAATCAGGCGCACAACGATTATCTGCAACTGCTCGTGGAAATGGGCTTGCTGGGATTTGGCGCGATGGTATGGTTTCTGCTGACGCTCTACATCCGGTCCATCAAGAAGATGAAGAACTGGACCACGGAGATCAGTGGCGCCGTAACGCTGGCCTGTGTGCTCGGCTTAAGCGGCATCCTGGTACACAGCGCGGTCGACTTCAATCTACAGATTCCCGCCAATGCCGCCCTATTCTATGTGCTATGCACCATCGCAGCCTCGGAACCCCTCGCGCAACCCGCCCGCAAACGCCGCGTGGCGCGAAGCAAACCTCGGGCAGAAGTCCTGGCCTCGCCGGAAGCCTTACCGCAACCCGCCACAAACTTCTGACTGCGCTTTCTGACTTCGCCCCAAAACGTATCGAGCCGTCCGGCATCGCCGGACGGCTCTGAACCATTGTAGACCCGAAGTGGCAGCACTGGCTTACTGGGGCTTCGACGGACTGACAGGATTGTCATTCCGCAAAAGTACCCACGCCGTGACCCCGCCAATCGCTGCCGCTCCCACGCCGATGGCGATAGGAGTGCTCAGCACGCCGCCGCCGGCTGCCGGAGCGGCCCCGGCGGCGCGCTTCTTATTTTTCTTCTTGTCGGATTGGTCGGAGGATTCGTCCCGCGTGGTTTCCTGCCCCTGCGGCAGAGTGACCGTACCGTTGTCGTCGGTGACCATCAGGTCCCCCTTGCGGGCGGCGATTCGCACCGTGCCGTCAACATCCGTTACGTTGAATTCAGTCCACGCACTGGACGCCGGCGCCACCCGCACATCGCCCGCCGTGGTGGCTAGGCCCTTCGATGTGGAGACACTCACGCCCCCATGTTCCACCTTCAAAGAAGCGCCTTCAAACTGCACAAGAGAATCACCGAGAACGGTGATGCTGGAGCCGGGGGCATGGATATTGGCCGCCGAGTCAGACCGGGTTTGCACCAGGTCGCCAGTAAAGATGGCCGAAGAGGCAGGCACATGAGCGCCGTTCAACCAGGCGGCGCCATTGGCATAAAGCATAGCCGCACCAGCATCGGCGGCAAACAGCGAAGCGGGCACAATCAGCAGAAGCACGCAACTTACCATACTGCGGAAAGCAGACCTGCCCATCCCATGCTCCGTTAATAACTAATTTGGTGACCGTTAATGCATCGTACCCTTCGACGTTCTTGCCAGTCAATGCTTTTTGTGCCAGGAAAAGAGCTCGGGCGGTGGAAAACTTTTTTCGGCGGTCCCCGCCGCGGGCGGACTCTCCATGCCCACGGACTCTCAACGCCATTGATCGACAGCCTTCCACCAGATCAGCCGAAGCCACTCATCCACTAAGGTTTTCGCCCATTGCCGGCGAGTCCACCAGCGAACGCCAAATTGCGCTTCGTCCCGGGCAGCGGCCACCGAGTACTCATGTCCCGGGACTTCACGCCGGAAAACGCTCAGCGCGC
The DNA here is from genome assembly GCA_003131585.1 of Acidobacteriaceae bacterium. Lineage (GTDB taxonomy): Bacteria > Acidobacteriota > Terriglobia > Terriglobales > Acidobacteriaceae > Sulfotelmatobacter. Next base: position 26,756 of record PKVW01000020.1, on the reverse strand, counting down.
GCCGGGTGTGAAAGTCCGACGTCACGATCAGCACACTTTTGCCGCCTTCACGCGCCAGGCATTTCTCCGCATCTTTCGATTCGTCCTTGGTCGACAGCCCATCGATGGGACATAGGCTGACCGACGCTGCCTGCGGCAGATCCTGAACGTACTTCTGGGCTAACTGAAGCTGTGTAAATTCGTAGATTGTCGAGTTCTTCGGCACATCCAGCACCATCCGCCGCCCATATCCTTGCGCCAGAAGTTGCAGGGCGTGCTCCGGACGCCGGTCCGTTTCCCCCGCCAGCACCAGGATCACATCGGAGCGCTGTGGCGCGTCCACCAAAAGAAAGCTGCCGGCTTTCGCCCCCAACCATACCGACAATCCTCCCAAGAGTGCCCAGACCAGGAGTGCCCAAACCATCAACCACGCGCGATGAGTTGCGCTCTGTCTTTTCATAAATTCCCAACCCCGGAAGAAAAAACCGAATTCTCCGGCACTTTGGCGCACTCCAGCGCCGCGTCGTCCCGCAACTGCGTGCTAGAATCGAAAATGAAATTCACTACATCCAGAACAGACTACTTCCCGCGAAGATGACGAATCACTCTGCCGCAAATCGTTCATCCGATCAACCGAAGAACGATCAGCCGAAGAACGATCAGCCGAAGAACGATCGACTAAAGAACGACCCACTCAAGAACAAGATCGAGCAGCGCCAGGCGCGGATCGGCATCATCGGCCTGGGCTACGTGGGACTGCCGCTGGCCCTGCTGTTCAGCGAACAGAAGTTCGCCGTCACCGGCTTCGACATTGATCAGCGCAAGGTCGATACCATCGCCCAGGGCGGATCCTACATCTACCGCATCGGCGCGGAAGAAATCCGGGCAGCCAAGGCGCAGGGCTTTTCCGCTACCTCCGACTACGCCCGGCTGGTTGAGATGGATGCCGTCATCATCTGCGTCCCCACCCCTCTCAACCAATACCACGAACCCGACCTCAGCTTCATCACCGATACCACACACGCCATTGCGCCCCATCTGCAGGCTGGCCAGTTGGTGGTTCTCGAGAGTACAACCTACCCCGGCACCACGGAAGAGGTCATGGTGCCGATTCTGGAAAAAGAGAGTAAGAACGGGCTGAAGGCGGCCCGCGGAACTTCCTGCGACGATGCCAGCGCGAAGAACGAATTCTTTGTGGCATTCTCTCCGGAGCGTGAGGACCCGGGCAACACCGCCGTGGCGCGCCGCGACATCCCTAAGGTCGTCGGGGGAGTGAACCCGAAGGCCTCGGAGTTGGCTGGAGCTCTGTATGGATCCATCTTCCAGCGCACGGTTCCCGTCTCTTCGCCGGCCGCGGCCGAGATGACGAAGCTGCTGGAGAATATCTACCGCTGCGTCAACATCGCGCTGGTCAACGAACTGAAGCTGCTCTGCCTGCGCATGGGACTCGACATCTGGGAAGTCATCGACGCTGCTTCCACCAAACCTTTCGGCTTTCATCCTTTCTACCCCGGCCCCGGTCTCGGCGGACATTGCATTCCTATCGATCCCTTCTACCTTTCGTGGAAGGCCAAGGAGTTTGACTTCCGCACCCGCTTCATCGAACTGGCGGGCGAGATCAACAACAACATGCCCTACCACGTGCTCGCTTCCATCGGTGGAGCGCTGAACCAGCACAAGAAATCCGTAAACGGCGCGCGCGTTCTTATCCTGGGAGTAGCTTACAAAAAAGACATCGATGATTTGCGCGAGTCTCCGGCCCTCACCATCATCGAGCTATTGCAAAAGGAAGGCGCTCAGGTCAACTATCACGATCCCTACTTCCCTTTTATCGGGAAGGGGCGCAAGTACGACTTGCAGATGAAGCGGACGGAACTGGAGCAATTGGCCCAGTACGATTGCATTGTGATCGTCACCGATCACTCCGACTACGACTACCGGAAGATTGTCGGCGAAGCCCAGCTGGTTGTTGACACCCGCAACGCGACCAAGGGCATCGACAGTCCCAAGGTTGTGCGGTGCTGATCGGAGGTGCTGACCGGATTGATGGTGGCCGAATGAATGCAATCTTTCGATCTGTCTCTGGCGGGAATTTCGTTGACCGGCTCGACTCGTCAGCGGGCCGGAAGCCCGAGGGCTCGTCCTGCTTTCCGGACGTAAAAGACTCTTCGGGGTGTAATTTTTTGCTCTTTTTTGCTCTGCCCGCGCCAGCCGGGGGCGAGACAAGCGTAAGTGATTGAAAGGCCAACAAGATAGACTTCCGAGGTGCCAGCGAAACGGCCTTTGCCGTGCAGATTTTTATCTTGGAGTAGTAGACTAAAGGCTTCTTGACCTTAGCAGTCTCAGGATCACCAGGTTGCCTTTGGGTCTGCGAAACTTTCAAGCCTGAACCGGTGTTTTGAAGAAGGGACGAGTAAAAGCGGCTATGAGTTCTTCTGCTTCCCAAGCGACTCTCTTCTCCCTGCTGCCGAAGACGAGAACCCCTTGGACGGAGTTCGCTTTTAGCACCGGAACGCAAGCGGTCGCGGTCGCGTTTCTCGTATGGGTGCGCCTGTTATATCCAGCAGTTGTCTCGACTCCGGAGCACAGTTTCGGTTCGGTCCAGCTCGTGAGCACTCCCGTTCCAGTCAATCATCAGCCGCAGCCGTTGCCCCAACTCCAGAGGCCCGTACTGGTCGCCGATCTGGATCCGCCCACCAATACCCTGCGGCTACCCGCGCCACAGCCGAAGGCTCCAGTGAAAGTGGAGGACGATCCCGCTCCCACGGTCAGCATCGTGCCCAAGAAATTGGAACCGCTGCCCCTCAACTCCGCACCCGTGATTCCCAAACAGGCGGTGAAAACGAACGTATTTTCCACTGGCAGTTCGGCCACCCCCACCATCGCGCGCGCTCCCTCGCAGGTGCAGACCGGGGGCTTCGGCGACCCGAATGGAATTCCCGCCAGGGCCAATCAGGGCAAGGCCATCAACATCGCAGCGTCCGGATCTTTTGATCTGCCATCAGGACCGGGCTATGGCAACGGCAGCGGCGGCGCCAAGGGCGTGCCGGGCGTGGTCGCAAGTTCCGGATTTGGCAACGGTACGGCCATTGGAAGCAGCCGCGCTCCTATACCCAGAGGCACGGTTCAGCCGGGCGGCTTTGCCGACGCCGATGTGCCCGCTGCGCCCTCTGTGCGGTCTCACCGTGCAGAGACCGCGACCAGGGCATTGCCTGCGGAAATCCTTTCCAAGCCAACCCCCATCTACACTCAAGAAGCTCGAAGCCTGCGGATTGAAGGCGAAGTTCTCCTGGAAGTGGTTCTCGAGGCGTCCGGCAGCCTCCGGGTGGTGCGCGTCATGCGCGGATTGGGTCATGGCCTCGACGACAATGCCGTCAAGGCGGCCGAACAGATTCACTTCAAGCCGGCGACGAGGGATGGCCAGCCAGCCGATTCCACCGTCGTCTTGCACATTATTTTTCAATTGGCATAAGTTGCTGCCAGAAGGTCTTTATGAGTATTTTTCGGGTGGGTTCGCTCTCGGTCTTCCTGTGGCTGGTCTGCGCTTTGCCCGCGGTGTCACAGGATCCAACGTCTTCCGCGCCGCAAGCCGCAGCGGCCGAGGCTACTGCCGCGGGACCAGGCGCGGGAACTCTTTCTTCTCCGCCCCCAGCCTCGTTCAATGACGTCATGGACCGGGTGGTGCAGAAAGAGCATCTTTTCGTGGCGCAGATGCGCCACATGCGGCCCCTCGTCGAGACTTATCTGCAGGATCTCAAGACCGACGGCGTCGGAAATTCCGTGCCCGTCAAAGATCAGTATTATCTCGGCCGCCTCGACATGAGCGACGGTCCCGAAGATACCTCCTTCGTGGGCCAGCCCGGGTTCGGCCACCGCATGCTCAACCGGCTCACCGGAATTTACTCGATGCACTTCCTGCCTCTGGGATTCGCCCAGATGGTGGTCCTCGATACCGATTTCCAGAAGAAGTACTACAACTTCACTTTCGTGCGTCGTGAGTTTCTGGGAGAAGTACGCTGTCTGGTCATCGACGCCGAACCCAAGGAAGGCTCCGGCACCGGCCGTTTCATGGGTAGAATCTGGGTCGAGGATCAGGATTACAATGTGGTCCGCTTCAACGGAACCTATTATCCCCACCCCAAGACCAGCTACTACCTGCACTTCGACAGTTGGCGTTTGAACTTGCGTCCCGGCATGTGGCTGCCCGCCTACATCTACAGCGAGGAATCCGACCTGAAATATCGCATCGCCAAGAGTTTGCACTTCCGGGCGCAGACCCGTCTTTGGGGATACGACTTGAAGGCTCTGAACAAGAATTCGGAGTTCACCCAGATTCTGGTGGACTCTCCGCAGTCGGACGCTCCGTCGGTAAAAGATCAGAGTGACGCAGCCGCCGACGCCACTCCCGTGGTCGCCGAGCGCATGTGGGAACGCCAGGCCGAAGATAACGCGGTCGAGCGCCTGCAGAAGATCGGGCTGCTGGCGCCTGTCGGCGAAGTAGACAAAGTCCTGCAGACCGTGGTCAACAATCTGTTGGTGACCAATAACATCGACCTGCAGTCGGACGTTCGCTGCCGGGTCTTGCTCACTTCTCCTCTGGAATCCTTCACCATCGGGCACACCATCGTGATCAGTCGCGGCCTGCTCGATGTGCTGCCCGATGAGGCTTCGCTCGCCATGGTCCTGGCCCACGAACTCAGTCACATTGTCCTGGGACACAAGTTCGATACCAAGCTGGCATTCAACGACCGCATGTTCTTCGCCGATGAAGACTCGTTCCAGCGCTTGGACTTCAAACGCCGGCCGGCCGACGAAGAAGCGGCCGATACCAAGGCTCTGGAGTTGCTGAAGAACTCTCCTTACAAGGACAAACTGGGAAGCGCCGGGTTATTTCTAAGGGCCTTGCAGGAACGTGCTCCCGATCTGCCCAACTTGATTCGCCCGCATTTGGGCAATAGCCTGGCCAGCGGCAAGAGCATCCGCATGTCGGCGCTGCTGGCGTCCGCGCCGCAACTGCAACCGGAGCGTGCCGATCAGATTGCCGCGCTTCCACTCGGGGGACGCATCAAGCTTGATCCCTGGACGGACCAGGTGGAACTGGCGAAGGCAAAACCGGTGGCCCTGACCTCCGCCCGGGAAAAAATGCCGTTCGAGATCACGCCGTTCTTTCCTTACCTCACCAGACTCTCGATTCCTGGCAGCGAGAAGGTCGCGCTTACCGCGCCCGCTCCGAAGTGAGACACGATTGGAGCACTACTTTCCCTGTAATTCAGACGCTGCAGTATTCTGAATTGTCTGGACACTGTGCGACTGGACCTGCGCGATGGGAAGGCGAATGGCGCGCCTGGCGGCGCGTCCTGCAGCCTCGATGGCAATCGCCCGCTTGGCCGATTACTGGATGGAGCTGCCCACGTTGGAGAACACGGTGTTGGCGTTCGAGCCAATGAGCCGGATCGTGCCGACCACGATCACCAGAATTACGGCCAGCATCACCGCATACTCGGCGATATCCTGGCCACTCTCATCATTCCAAAGGTATTGTAGGATTTTTGCCACGGGCTCCGTCTCCTTGAATCTGAGAATCTGAATCTGAGAATCTGTCTAAATCGTACCCCTCTCGTTCGAACAGGGGAAAGGCCACCAAATCTTGTGACCGAATCATTTTCTGTCCCGAGGCTGGTCGTGGACAAATGATAGCTGCGGCAATCGCACCCGCCAATAGCACATAAGTGCCATACCCGATTACCCCGGCGCAAATTCCTAATTCCCTGTCAGCCAATGCTTTTCAGCGGGAGCGACTGGTTCACCGCGAACAGCGCCAACTCCAGCCGCGTGGACACGCCCAGCTTGTCGAAAATGTTGCTGAGATGGTGCTTGACCGTGTCTTCGCTGATCTTGAAGTATTCGGCAATCTCCTTATTCGAATATCCCGCCACCACCGCCGCAACAATCTCCAACTCGCGCGGGGTCAAGCCAAATTTCTTCTGCCGCGCCTCGTCGCTGGAAGACTGCACCAGCGTGCGCAAGTATTGCACCAGGTTGGAAACGCTCTCTCGTCCCACCCAGTACTCGCCTGACATCACGGTATGGATCGCTTTCAGCAGCAGTTGAGTGGCGGAATCTTTTAACACCACTCCTCGCGCGCCTAGCTGCAGAGCCTCCACAATCTGGCTCTTTTCCGCCGCCGCCGTCAGCAGGATCACGCGCACCGGAGTTGGACTCCCTGCCGCGCTCAGATCCCGCAAGGCTTCCAATCCCGGATGCTTGGGCATCGCCAGGTCCAGCAAAAGGATGTCGGGCTTCAACTGCCGCGCCAGTTTTACCGCTTCGGCGCCGTCCGAGGCCTCACCCAGCACTTTCAAATCCGGTTCAGCTTCCAGAAGGCGGCGCAACCCATCCCGGAAAATTGGATGGTCGTCGGCAATCACGATGCGAACAGGCTGTGACTTCTTAAAGTTCATCGGAAACTTCTCCACCCCTCGGAACCTTGATTTCCAGGCGTGTCCCCAGGCCGGGATTCGATTCTACAGTGAGCGCGCCTGCAATTAAACGGACACGTTCCTTGATGATCATCGGGCCCTTGCCCATGCGCTCAAGTTCGTCCTGCGTCAGGCGGCCGGAAAATGGGAAACCTTTGCCGTCATCCTCCAGCGTCAGGCTCCACTGGCTGGCACTCGAACTCAGGCGCACCAGCGCATGGCGCGCCTGGCTGTGCTTGCGCACGTTGACCAGCCCCTCCTGCACAATCCGCAGCAGTTCGCGGCAAACCCGGTCGGGCATCTCCAGTTTCGCAACGTCGGTCACGAAACGCGCCGTAATCCCCGTCTCCCGCTCAAACCGTTCCACCGTGTCGGTCACCACGCTGAGGAATCTTCGAGCATCCACGTCGATCGACTTCATCTGCTGCATCAGCTCCCGCAGCTTCAGAACTTCCTCCCGCAGCAAACCCTGGATCCGGCCCAGTTCCCCGCCGACCACGGCCGGCGAATTCTCCGCCTGACGCCGGAGAACATCCACCTGCATCTCCACTGCGATCAGCGACTGCACCGCTCCATCGTGCAGTTCTCTGGCAAATCGCGCCCGCTCCGCGGCCCCTGCCCGGCGCCTCAGCCGGTGCAGCAGGTAGACGTTGTACACTGCCGGCCCCACTTGGCGGAGCAAATCGAGCAGAAAACGCAGCTCTTCTTGCGTCTCGCCTTGCCACGATGGGTCAAACACGAAGACTCGCCCCCGCCATTCGCCTCCGAAGGCGAAGGAAACCGCAATCAGAGATCGGAAGGGTTGGCGCTGCTTTAATCGAACCAGCGGTTCGGTGGACGGCGAAGCCAGTTGGTTGCCCTCTCGATCCAGCGCGGTCACAGACCAGCGATCTCCCTCGTTCGCCGCATAACACACTTCCCCGGGAAAATCCTCCAGATAGCTCTTGGCGTCCCGCGGGCGAGAATCCAGCCACACGAAATCGGAAGGCCCTCCCTCCCCATTGTGCAACTCGCCCAGAAAGCTTCTGTGGCTGTGAATCTCCTGGGAGGCGACCAGCAGCCGCGCCGCGCCATACATGGTGGCGATCTCCCGGCTGATCTGCTGCAGCGTTCCGGTCAGCCCCGCTTCCACCCGCACTTTCGCCAGCATGCGGGTCACTGCGGCCTTCTCCGCCCGCAGGTGCTTTTGCTGCTCCGCTAGATAACCCAGCAGCAATCCCATCACTAGCAAGTAAACCGACAGCATGAACAGGCGCTTCGGCTCGAACTCGGTCACGTTGACTTGCAGGCCCGCCAACACATGCCACGGCAGGCTTCCCCCGCGCATGGCCCACACGTGCAGCAGCACGAAGCTCTCTGCCCACAGCAACACCACTTCCGCCGCCGCCGTGCTCAGGGTCTCCCACAAGCCCCACCGGTAAGCCGCCGCCGTCAGCACGAAAATAAAGAACAGAAAGAACGGGCTTCTCGGACCTTCCGCAAATACCGAGATGAAGGCCGGCCACACAATGTCGGCCGCGTGTACCAGGACACGAAACCGAGCCGTCGACGCTTTCCGCCGCCGCAGCAGCATCAGCACCAGGATGCTATTCCCCATGTAGAACCCCAGCAGCCCATACGCCGCCGCGGAATGACCCAGTTCTGTAGGGTCCATGCGGACCGCAACCAGCGTCGAAACCGCCAGAAACACTCGTGCCGTGGCCAGCCAGCGCTCGATGCGGCGAACTTCGCTCGGGTCGGTGGGAGCCTGCGGTCTTCCAAAAAAACGGTGATTGGCGTCAGCGTGCAAGTCGAGTCACTTCCCGCTGTAAAGCGGATTTGTCAGGGCACAAGGATTGTCTCGCATACTATTGATAAGAAAGACTGGGAGCAAGCAAAACTTTGAGCCGGCCGTGTCTCAGGCACCCACTCCCTTTCCTGCACGCGATCCTTGTTGTCCCTTTTGATGATTACTTCCGTAACCCGGACCTTCTCTAGTCCCAGTCTAAAATGGCAACGAGGATCGTCTTTTTGCGCGCCTACTCCAAGCTCTGGATCGCGACAGTCGCAGCCTGTCTGGCGACTCTGGTCCTGGCTGCGCTGATCCTGCCTCAGTCCTTTCGCCTCACCGCCCTCAGCGATGTGATTCAGTGCCTCTTGCTGTTTTCCGGGACGGTTTCCCTCGTCCCTCACGCGGTGCGGTCGCGCGGGCGCTTGCGCCTGTTCTGGACGCTCATCGTTACCGGCATTGCCTTCTGGTTTTCCTACCAGTTGCTTTGGACCTACTACGAAGTTTGGCTGCGCACCGATGTCCCGGACCTGTGCTCGGGCGACATGATTCTTTTCCTGCACATTGTGCCGCTGATGGCCGCCCTGGCGCTCCGTCCTCATGCCCCGCAGGACGAGTATGCCGCGCGCCTGCGCCGCCTCGATTTTGCACTGATGATCGTCTGGTGGATGTATCTCTACATCCTCATCGTAATCCCCTGGCAGTATGTCGTGGCCAATGTAGCGGCCTACAACGACAATCTGAACTGGTTGTATCTCATCGAGAAACTGGCGTTTCTGAGCGCCTTGTTGGTTGCCTGGATGGGGAGCAAGGGCGGCTGGAGAACCTTCTATGCCAGTCTGTTCGGCGCCAGCTTCACCTATGCCGCCAGTTCTCACGTCGCCAATTGGGCCATCAGCTGGCACGTCTATTACAGCGGGAGTCTCTACGACATTCCGCTCGCGGTTTCGATGGCCTGGATCACAGTGATCGGCCTGCGGACTCGCGCGCGCGAGCCACAAGCTGGCGTCCGCTCCAGTCCCACCTCTCAGGGCGTGTGGCTGGCCCGGCTGGGCATGATCGCGGCTTTCTCGCTCCCCCTGTTTGCCGCCTGGGCTCTGGTGGATACGGCCCTTCCTCCGCCCATACGTTCGTTCCGCCTGGTCTTGACTCTGGCCGCCGCACTTCTCATGGGCGTCATGGTTTTCGCGCGCCAGCGCTTGCTCGACCGGGAATTGCTGCGCCTGCTGGCCCACTCGCGGGAGTCCTTCGCCAACCTGAAACGTTTGCAGGCGCAGATTACGGAGTCGGAAAAACTGGCCTCGATCGGACAACTGGTAGGCGGGGCCGCGCACGAACTGAACAATCCCATCACCGCCATGCTGGGTTATGCCGATCTGCTGTTGAGTACGCCCCTCACTCCGGAGCAAAACGAACTGGCGGGAAGAATCGGGCAACATGCCCGGCGCACCAGGTCTCTGGTGGCCAGTCTGCTCAGTTTTGCCAAACAAAGCCCCGCCGCCATGGCCTCCGTGGATCTCAACGCTTTGCTGCGCACCGCCGTCAAACTCTCGCAACCTCAGTGGCAAGCTCTCAACATCGAAGTGCGCGCCGAATTCCCGCCAGACCTGCTGCTCGTCCGTGGAGATTCCAACCAGTTGCTCCAGGTCTGCGTACAAGTCATCAACGACGCGCTGCATGCGGTGAACCCGCACGGCAGCCGCACTCTGACCATCGCCGCGGAACGCAAAGATGGCGTTGCCATCCTCACCATCTCCGGCACCGGCCTCGCCGGCGGCCCCGCCGAAAACGAAAACAAAGATAAAGATGAAGACCAGACTCTCTCCGGCCTGGGTCTGAGCGCATGTCAGGGCATCCTGCGGCAACATCATGGGCGGATTCTCTGGCAGCAAGACCGGAATGCGGGAACCACCATCCGCGTCGAGCTCCCGGTCAGCTCTCCGGCGCCGGAGAAATCGACTGAAGACGGGGTTCCGGTGACGTGGCAACCTCAACCGTCCGCTTAAGCTGGCCGCAGGCGGCGTAGATATCCCGGCCCCGCGGACGCCTCACAAACGCCGGAATTCCCGCTTCCCGCAGAATCTTTTGAAACGCCGCCACCCGCTCCGCGCCGGGAGTCGTAAAATCAATTCCCGGCCCCGGATTCAGCGCGATCAGATTCACCTTGCAGCGCAGCCCGCGCAGCAACTCCGCCGCTTCCTTCGCATTCTCTGGCTCGTCGTTTACCCCTCCCAGCAGCACATATTCGAACGTGACCCACTCCCGAGGACGCAGTGGGTATGCCCTCGCCGCCGCCATCAGCATCTCCAGACTCCACTTCTTGTTCACCGGCATCAACCGCGTACGCAGCGCGTCGTTCGAAGCATTCAAAGAAATTGCCAGCTTCGGCCGGATCGCCTCCCCGCCAAAATCATGGATGCGCGGCACGATCCCCGCCGTCGACACCGTCATCCGCCGCTCCGCGATGCCCACTGCCTCCACCAGCAGACGCGCCGCCTTCATGAAATTCTCGTAGTTCAGAAAGGGCTCGCCCATGCCCATGAAAACCAGGTTGATCCGATCCTCGGGTGGCGAAACCTTCTGGTCGTTAAGCACGGCACAAACCTGCCCCACAATCTCGCCCGCGGTCAGGTTGCGCTTCACCCCAAGCAACGCCGTCAGACAGAACTGGCAGTCCACGGCACAACCCACCTGGCTGGAAACGCAAATCGTCGAACGGCCAGAGGAGGCGCGTTTACCCTTCAACGCTGCTCTGCCAGCTCTGTCTCCTTCCACTGCCCACGAACTGCTCGTTATGGGATGAAGCTGCCGATCGGAGCTACCTGACTCCAGCCCCGTAAGGGGCGGCATGTGAAAGCCCGGCACGGCAGTGCCGGGAGAGGCGGTCAACGATGGAACCGAGTCCCGTAGGGACGGCATTTCTTTCACCGCTGATTGTGTGGACTGGGAATCATTCTTCCCCGCGCTCACAACTTCATCCTCAGCCTCGCTCCCATCCCCCGCTTCCCCGCCATCCCCCTCCGGCATCCACACCGTTTCCACGCTCTGCCCGTCGGCGAAGGCAATCAAATACCGGACCGTGCCGTCCTGAGATACAAATTTCTTCTCGACCCTCGCCGCCCCCACCGTCACCCCGCTCCGCGCCAGCCGCTCGCGGAACTCCTGGGGCATTGTGGAGATCTCGTCCAACGTTCCCACCCGCTGCCGGTACACCGTGTCCATGATTTGCTGCGCCCGGTAGCTGGGCTCACCCGCCTCCCGCACCAGCGCGTTGATCTCCTCGCGATCCAGACCCAGCAGCGATGTTGTCAGAAGTTCTGCCCTCAACGGAAGATGTCCGCTCCCCTCGAAATGTTGAGGCCGGCCCGTACTCGGTTTGCACTTGCGCTACCCTGCACGTGCAACCAGGTTCAGGATGAGTATAGACTGCCTGCGTGAGGGCGCGTCACAAGCTGTTCATCCATCCACTCCAGACCATCCGCGGATTGTGGTATTACTACGTCGCCTGTCTTTACGATTGGTGGAACGGCATTGAGACTGGCAAGCAAGATGTCCACATCCCATACGACCCGACAGAGCCAAAATACATCCGATGGGCTTTTCGTAATCTGCCAGTAAATCCAGCTGACTACGCATTCGTCGACTTCGGCTCCGGCAAGGGACGGGTTCTTATCGCGGCGGCCAAATTCCCATTTCTTCAGGTCGTTGGCGTCGAACGTTCGAAGGAGTTGCACGAGGCGGCGATGATAAACATACGCTCCGCAAAGCGAATGAAGTGCCGGGACGTTACATCCATTTGCATGGACGCAACGGAATTTTCCCTCCCTGCGTCGCCCTGCATCCTCTTCTTCTACAATCCGTTCAAGGGTGAGACTATGGACCGCGTCGTGTCGAATATACAGGCCTCCCTCACCCGCTCGCCGAGGCCTCTCTTTGTCATATACGTGAGTCCCCTCCTTCACGAGGTTTTCATTCGTCAACACGGAATGCGGCTGGTCAAGACGCGGAGTTGGTGCAATCTGTATTTCTGGGACGGTCGATTGTCGATAAAATGAGTCCGCCCCCGCGCGGATTCAGTGTAGCGATATTGAGCAAGAATCTCCTGCGATCCTTGCCCCAGCCATAGTACTGGTCTTAAAACGGCCAATGTCGACGTTTCGGAGCGACCCATCCACCGCGTTCCCTTGCACCGTTGTAGCCCAAGGTTGAATTCCTGTGCTTCCTGATTGTCCAGAGCATTTCGCCGCCGTTGCGTTTCCTGCCCCAAGCAGTACGTACACGCCAGGCCGAATTGTTATGGGAGTAGTCTGGGAGCACGGGTGGCTCTGTATCGACGCCGACGCCAGATTGATTCCGGTGCTACTGTTGCCCCAATCGCATACGATGTCGATGGTGACATTTGGCTGAGAACAATCATTGCCCGGACACTTCCCTATGCCAATATCATAGTAGTCCGCCGTGTCTGTGTCCGCGGTCGTGATTTGCGCATAGAGAGAAGAAAACTTAACTGCCGTTGGGACGTAGATCAGAGTCGCAGTGGGACTACCAGTTAGGCTGTCGGAGACCAGGACTTTGTTTGGCCCTTGATTCGCCGAAAACCAGTTCAAAATCGTTTGCGCACACACCTTCCCGGCTGTGGCGACGGACATGAAAGCTGCTAGAGCAACGACTGAGCCAATCCTTAGCTTCATCACCTTCATCGCTGTCTTCCTCGAATGCGAACCGGCGGCAAGTCTAGATACTCACGAACCGAAAGGCAAGGCTTGTTCCAGGGACTCGTTTATAGTTTATTTCGGCACTGCCAAATCGCCTAAGCCCCAAAAGCCAAAGGAATCTCTTCGGGGAATACCTGCAACTCGCTGATTCTAAATGACTAACCATCTTGTTATCGCACACCCCACTCCGCGCCGCCAGATGTGTAAGAATAGTAGGACGTCTGGAGAAGTTCCGCCGTCACATCGCCATGGTAAAAGAAGTCCGCAATATCCGTCGCCAAGTATTACCTCACGGCCTCACCGTGATTACCGAGCGGATGGAGCACATCCGCTCCGCCTCCATCGGCATTTGGCTCGAAACCGGCTCCCGCGACGAAACTCCGCAATCGAACGGCATCTCCCACTTCATCGAGCACATGGTCTTCAAAGGCACCACGCACCGCACCGCCGAGGAAATTGCCCGCCAGGTCGATTCCATCGGCGGCAACATGGACGCCTTTACCTCCAAGGAATGCATCTGCTTCAATGTCAAGGTTCTCGACGAGAACGTTCCCGTCGCGCTTGAGATTCTCACCGACCTCGTCCTGCATCCCACATTCACTTCCGAGGACATCGCCCGCGAGCGCGGCGTGATCCTCGAAGAGATCAAGATGGACGAAGACAATCCCGACTACCTCGTCCACGAAATCTTCACTCAGAACTTCTGGAAGGATCATCCCCTCGGCAAGCCGATCCTGGGCACCAAAGAGACCGTCAAGCGTTTCGAGCGCCAGGCGGTGCTCGACACCTATGCCCACCGCTTCGCCCCCGGCAACATCATCGTGGCCGCCGCCGGACATCTCGACCACGAGCCCTTTGTCGACCTCGTGGTCAAGCACTTCGAGCACCTGAAGCCCGCCCAGAACGGCTTCCACTCCGCCACGCCCAAGATCGTTCCTCGCATTGTGCTGCGCAACAAGAAAGCGCTCGAACAGGTGCAGCTCTGCATCGGGGTTCCGGCGTATCCCATTGCCCACGAGAAGCGCCATGCCGGCTACATTCTCAACACCCTGCTTGGCGGAGGCATGAGTTCCCGCCTGTTCCAGAATATCCGCGAGCGCCAGGGCCTGGCCTACTCCATCTACAGCGACCTCAATCCCTACCGCGATACCGGCTGCATGGCCGTCTATGCTGGAACTTCCCTGGCCTCGGCCGCGAAAGTGGTGAAGGCGGTGGTCAGCGAATTTCGCAATCTGAAAAACGAGTCCGTGCCGGAAGAAGAACTTCGCCGCTCCAAAGATCAGCTCAAAGGCAGTCTTATGCTCTCGCTTGAATCGAGCACGGCGCGCATGTCAAACCTGGCCCGCCAGGAAATGTATTTCGATCACTTCCAGGATCTCGACGAACTGATCGAAAAGATCGAAGCCGTCACCGCCGGCGATCTGCAAGGCCTGGCTCAGGAATTCTTCAAGACCGAATCCGTCGCCGTCACCGCCTTGGGCAATCTGAGCGGACTGAAGATCTCCCGCGATCACCTCACCTGCTGAGAAATTCGCGGCGACTTGATTTTGGGTGGCGCAGCGCTTCAGCGCTGCGGTAAGTCGCCTATTTTCAGAGCCGGCTTTAGCCGCCGAGGTCAAACGCTGTCTTTGCGAGTACTTATCGGCAGCCTGCTAGTGCGCACTAGCACTGACTAGCTCCTCCCGCTCTTCTTCCCCCTCGCTCACACCTTCGGCAACCTCCATCCCAGGCTTCCCAGTCAACGACGTCTTCAGATATTTCCGGAGGCAGCGCGCACAGGGCGCATAGCCTTCGTGAATCGCTTCTTTTGCCGTCATCGTTCTCTCGGAATCTTTGTCGTGAATGAAAGGACATCCCGGCACGTGAAAGATCTTAGCGCCGGATGAAACCACGACGACCAGGTCGGCAGGGATGTTTTGGCCCGGCACCGCGAGCGGCGATTTGACTTGATGCCGGCGAGTCAGCGAGTTCGTCAACTGCAGTCCTCCAGCGATCAGCGCCAGAGCCGCCACCGGTATCAGCCACGCCGACCAGCTCGACCACCTCCGTCCGCTCCCCGCGGAATTCTGCGCCAGCCGCTTCTCCAGCCTCCGGCTGAAACCCGCGGGCACCTCCAGCATGCGTTCATCCCCATAGAGTTGGGCCACGTTGCGCGTTCCTGCCAGCACCGAGGCGCAGCGCTGGCACGTGCGGAAATGCTCGTCCATCGTAGAGCGCAGCGTAGCGTCCACATCCCCGTCGACGTAATTAGAAATCTCGCGCCAGACTTCTTCGCAACTCGTTACACGGTTCACCATGGCTTGGTTCCCTTCTCGAATGGCAGACGGCTGAACCAGCCCTGCTCCCATCCGGCGGCCAGCAAATCACGCAGCATCAGCCGCGCCCGCAATAGCCGCGTCTTCACTGAAGCAACCGTTATTCCCAGAGCCTGCGCCGTCTCCTGAATGTTCAGGTGTTCCATATCGCGCAGCACAAAGACTTCGCGATACTTTCGATCGAGCGTCGCCAGGGCCTCCGCCAGCCGTTGCCGCACTTCCTTGCGTTCCAGCGCTTCCGACGGAATTTCTCGCCAGTCGGCGAAATCGCGGGGCGCATACTCGCTTTCTTCGTTGCGGCCTCCGTCGCGGCGATCGTCGATGCCTTCCATGACTACAATCCGCTCCCTTCGCCGGCGCATCAAAGCCTCGTTCACCGTGATCTGGATCAGCCACGTACTGAAGCGAGCCTCGGCGCGGAATTGCCGGATATTCGCGAACGCCTTCAGCATCGCTTCCTGGGCTGCGTCCTCGGCGTCGTGCTCATTGCGCAGAATCGCCAGAGCCGCGGCATAGACCCGTCGTTCATAGGGCCGGACCAGCTCGTAGAAAGATTCATGCTCGCCGCGCTGCACGCTCGAAATCAGATCCTGCTCACGCGCGCCGCCGGCCGGCCGCGGGCTCTTCAACACCATGTCTGGTTCGGACATCTTGCTCGCAGTCCTCACATCTTCGCGCGCGTAGATCCTCAAGGGGACACGAATCTGCAAGGGGCGCGAAGGTTCGTATCGAGATTCCTATACTCGTATCGAGATTCGTATCAGGGCACGCCTTCGAGGCGTGCCGCAAGTGCCCCTTTTTCACGTTCGCCTTCAGGCGCCGCGGGTTGAAGCGCAGGCCTAAAACCCCCGTTCGCAACCGCTGAATCGCGATCCCTGCTCAGTACTCCGGATCTTTTTTCCAACCGGTCAGCATGGAAACGAAATTGTTCCAGCCGTGCAGAATTACCATCACCAGATGTCCCAGCACGAAAAATAAAATCGCCCACATCACCGCGAAATGCCAGATGCGCGCCCAATGAAATCCTCCCATCATCCAGGCGAGCCACGAAAACTGAACCGGCTTCCACACCGCGAGACCGGTGAGCGCCGAGAGAACGCCCAGCCCGATCACGGTGGTGTAAGCGTGCTTCTGCAGCGGATTGTAGGCTTCGCGAACCGGCGGCTTCGGCCCGAAGAAGAAGTAGTGCTTCACCATCGGCCACACCCCCGGAACGTCACGGTGCGCGAACAATACCTGGCGGTAGTTCCCGCTAAAAAGCTGGTAGCCCAGATAAAAAACGCCGGTCGCCATGTAGATCCACATGAACGTGAGATGCCACTGCAACGCCCCGCCCAGCCAGCCGCCGATCGCGAACGCTTTCGGCCAATGCAGCAAATCCTTCTGCGGAATCTTGGCGCCGAAGCTGGGGAAGGCACGGAAAATCTGCAATCCGCTGCCCACCATCACAAACAGCGCGACCGCATTCAGCCAGTGGCACAGCCGCACCACCAACGGATGCTCATAAACCGCCCGCGCTACGACCACGGGCGATTCTTCTTCGCCGCCGGCGTTCTTACCCTTGGCCTGAATAATCTCGATCAATGCACCGCCCATTCAATCCTCCGCGCAGCGCCGTAACGTAGCGTGTAGCGCCGCCGTCCCGGCGGCTGTNNGGCGTCCCGCCGCCACTGCCGGGAGCGTAACTACTGCAAAAGCCGGCGGGACGCCGGCGCTACAACTACAGCCCGTAAAACCACGAATACCCCTGGTCTTCCCAGTAGCCGACCTTGTCCAGCACGTGCGTTACTTTCAAATCCGTCAAGTACTTGGCCTGCTTGTAGCCAATCTTCGTGGGAATTTGCAAACGCAGCGGCGCTCCATGCTCGCGCGTGAGTGGCTGTTCGTACATTTCGTAACACAGCAGAGTCTGTGGATGCAGCGCCGTGGCCATATCCAAAGACTCGTAATAATCGTCGGCGCAGTTCACCGTGATGAAGCGCGCCGTGGGATCCGCGCCCACCATTTGCAGGAAGTCCGAGAGCCGGGCGCCTCCGAATCGTCCAATCACGTCCCACCCTTCAACGCAGATATGGCGCGTATTCTGCCGGATGCGGGGCAGGGCCTGCACCTGCGCTAGCTTGTATTTCCCAGGCTTCTGCACCGCTCCGCTGACGTTCAGCGTCCAGCTTTCGATGTCCACCCCAGGATCGTCCACGTCATAGCCGTTGATCGGAAACTTACCGAACGGAGCTAGCTCGGCATTGTCGAAAGTCGGAGCCAGATGGCCCGACCGGAAAAGCCGCGCCGCCGCCCAGTCGTTGAAACCCAGTCCCTTCTTCAGCAACCCTTCCCGCAAGCTGGGGATGGCGAATGCGCCCAGCGCAAGCACCGGCGTCAGCTTGAGCAATTCGCGCCGGCTGACTTGCCGGAATTTCTCTTCATCTACTTCGCGATCATTGTTCTTCATGTATGGATCTTCCCAGCTTGCCCTTGCACAGCTTGCCCTGACCCAGATTGCCCTTGTATAAATTGCGGTTGTTTGGATTGCCCTTGCGATTCATCGCTTTACAGGGAACGCCGCGGGGCCGACTTTTTATCCTGACCCGCAGCCATGGGATTCACCAGGCTCTCCGAAAGTTTCGTCCCAGGGACCAGTTTGAGAATCATAACCCGGCGGACTCCAGTTAGACACCATCTTTTGCTAGCCTTCGAAGCGTTTTCGAGGCATACTAGCGGAGAGTTAGCCTCCCCCAAGAATAGCCCCGGTTTGCGATATGTCTGACCTGAAGACCATCGTACCCAAAGCGGATCGCGCCTTCCTGGCGGAGTCCCACACGCGTGCGCCCGAGGACCCTAAACAGAAGAGATTGATGTTGGGATCGCTCTGCCTTCTTCTCCTCTCTTTGGCCATCGTCCTCTGGCATGATCGCGACTTCTGGTTCCCGGACACGCCGGAAGCGGAATCCGCCCAGCCGGTCGAGAGTGCGCCCGTCGCCAAAGTCGCTCCGTTGCAGGCTTCCGAGCCAGTCGCCAAACCGGCCCCGGCGGCAAAACCCAAGCGCCGAATCCCGGCTGAGGCCAAGACTCCCGCCCCATCCACTCCGCCTCCTCCGGTAGCCACGACCACCGCGCGAACCGTCTTACCCCCTCTGGAAGTGGAGGTGGTTGCCGGCGATTCCCATCGCACCGTCCGGCCCGGCACCAGTTCCGTGCGTGTGGACTTGCAACCCGGCACGCCGCCCCAACCCGTCACCGACGCGGCCGCCTCCAGCGATAACGAAACCGCGGAAAAAGTAACCGCCGACGCCACCGAGCGCGTGCATATGTCCGCCGACGCATCCGAAATCGTGGCCCGGCCGGTGCGGCCCAACTACCCCATGCTGGCGCGCCAGATGAAAGTGCAGGGTTCGGTAATCCTACAGGCGCTGATCGGCAGGGATGGAATCATCCAGAATCTGCGCGTCGTCAGCGGTCCCCACATACTCGCCTCCGCGGCCGAGGACGCCGTCCGCCAATGGCACTTCAAACCTCATCTTCAGGGCAGCGAAGCCGTCGAAACCCAGGCCAAGATTACCGTCAACTTCACCATTTCCACCAACTGAAATCTTCCCCAGCAATCTCGCGCGCGATTCCCTCTCATAAAAGCTCCGTCACATAAAGCTCCCTCTCATAGAAGTGCCGTCTCCTAGAAGCTCCGTCACATCAACGGGTTTAGGAAGATCACGGCTTCCACGGGCCGCGGAGAAACGCGAGATTCGTATCAGGGTATGCCTTTAGGCATACCGTAAGTGCTGCATTATCAATCCGCCTTCAGGCGCTGCCATGCGAAAGCCGGCCTTTTTTCCGCAGCCTGTTCCAGCCGTGCCGCCCAAGCGCCCTGGACTTGGGCTTTATAGCCCCTGAGCCGCTCGCTCCTGTCCAAGCGCTGAGGGTTTATGAGATGGCTTGGCTCCTAGAAATCCAGCCCCAAATAACGAACGCCTCGATCTCTTTCGAGATCGAGGCGCCCGGGCAGCCCTCCCCCAGAACTGCTCACTTGCGAAGTTAAATGTCAGCCGGAATTTTGCAAATGGCACCCCCGTGCCACCCGGCTCCCCCAAAGTGCCATCTGGCCCAAGCAGGCCTGAACCCAGCTTTCGGCACACTTTTCCAGCGGACTCTTTCCGGACTAAGAAAATCCAAGCACGAAAGAACGACCTTCCCTTGACCGCCCTGGAAACGCCTTTACAATTTATCCTTCCCCAATCGCGAAACTCACGCTGTATAATCCCCGGTTCGATCTTCCCTCAGGAGATCCTCTCATGAAGCGCTTCGTCCCGCTGGCCTGCCTTCTCGTTGTGTTGTCTTCCGTCGCCCCGTTGCGGTCCCAGGAAAAAGACAAAGTGGATCTGGAAACCATCGGCCGTATCCGCTATGAAGGTTTCCACAACTCCAAGGTGATGGAGTTCGCCTCAGGATTGATGGACTCAATCGGCGAGCGCCTTACCGGCTCCCCCAACATGAAGCGCGCCAACGAATGGACCCGCGACCAGCTCACCGCCATGGGCCTCTCCAACGCCCACCTCGAGCCCTGGGGACCGTTCGGCCGCGGCTGGGCCAACCAATATGTCAACGTTCGCATGACCGCGCCCGATGTCGTCACCCTGCTCGCTTACCCCAAAGCCTGGACCCCGGGCACCAACGGCGTGGTTCAGGGCAAGTGCATTCGCGCCACCATCGCCGATAAGAAAGATTTCGAGAAATACAAAGGCAAGCTCGCCGGCATGATCGTGATCCTCGGCGCTGACGCCGAAGTCAAACCCATCACCGAGCCTCCTTACAAACGCCTCAGCGACGACGATCTCGCGAAGCTCTCCGACTACCAGATTCCCGGCGACCATCCGGCCTTCCGCTTCGCCGACTTTGTAAAACGCCAGCAGTTTGTCAAAGACTTGAACCAGTTCTTCGCCGACGAAAAAGTGCTGGCCGTCATCGACCACAGCCGCGGCACTTCTGGCGGCGGCACGGTGTTCGTTCAGTCCGGCGGATCCTACAAACCCGGCGAAACCACCACCGTCCCGCAGCTCACCATGGCGTCCGAGCACTGGACCCGCATCGCCCGCCTGTTGCAACAGAAAAAAGATGTCTCCCTCGAACTCAACGTCGCCAACACCTTCTACGACGACGATCCCATGCAGTACGACACCATCGCCGAAATCCCCGGAGCCGACAGGAAAGACGAAGTCGTCATGCTGGGCGCGCATCTGGATTCATGGCACGCCGGCACCGGCGCCACCGACAACGGCGCCGGTACCATCGTCATGATGGAGGCCGTCCGCATCCTCAAAGCGCTCGACATCAAACCCCGCCGCACCATCCGCATCGGCCTGTGGAGCGGCGAGGAAGAAGGCCTGCTCGGCTCGCAAGGCTACGTCGAGCGTCATTTCGGCTCCCGTCCGCACATGGACGAACCCGGAATGAAAGATATGCCGACCCTCCTGCGCCGCGAAGCCGGAGAGGTTACGGTAAAGCCGGACCAGGCGCGAATCTCCGCCTATTTCAACGTGGACAACGGCACCGGCAAGATTCGCGGCGTCCACCTCCAGGAAAACGAGGCGGTATCCCCCATCTTTGAAGCCTGGATGAAGCCCTTCAAAGATCTCGGCATGAATACGCTCACCATGCGCAACACCGGCGGCACCGACCATCTGTCCTTCGATGCCGTGGGCATCCCCGGATTCCAGTTCATTCAGGATCCCATCGAGTACGAATCGCGCACCCACCATTCGAACATGGATGTCTACGACCGGCTCCAGCCCGAAGATCTGAAACAGGCCGCCGTAATCGTCGCCGCCTTTGTCTACGACGCCGCCATGCGCGACCAGATGCTCCCCCGCAAGCCCATCGAGAAGCCGCTGCCCAAAGAACCGGAAAAGAAAGACGAGGAGTAACACCGCCGCCTCGCGTTCCCGGTAACCCTCGTGTGGGGACAGCGCGTGGGGACAGCGTGTGGGGACAGCATGTGGGGACAGCCGCCCTCGGCTGTCCCGCCGAGCGAAGCGAGGCGCTGCCCCACGCATCGCTGCCGCGCAAGAGCAAGTGCTCAAGCTTCGTATCAGGGTATGCCTTCAGGCATACCGCAAGTGCTCAAGGTTCATAACAGCGTATGCCTTCAGGCATACCGTAAGCGCGCAAGCTTCGTATCAGGCTATGCCTTCAGACACACCGTAAGCGCGCAGCTTCGTATCAGGGTATGCCTTCAGACACACCGTAAGCGCGCAAGCTTCGTATCAGGGTATGCCTTCAGGCATACCGTAAGCGCCGCCTTACAATCGCGCCTTCAGGCGCTGCGCTTCGAAAACCGATTCTTTCCGCGCCCTCAGAATAGTCTTGACATCCCCCGCGGTCTCCTACAAGATGTGCCTCAAGACCAAGCTTCAAGACCAAGCCTCAAGACCACTTCCTTGTTTTGTCCCGCGTCGAAATGCTGTCTCGGCGGTTGGGAAAAAGACTGTAGGTCTACAAGCTGCACTTGGATCGCTCAGCTTAAAGAAGTACGAACTACGCGAATGTGAAACGAAGGAGACGAGATGACCCACAAGCGCGCTGGGCTTGGTTTTATCGTGTTGCTGCTGGCGAGCTGCCTGTCGGCCGCCACTTCCACAGCCGTAGTAGTCAACAGCGTTTCCATCAACTCCAAGTTGAATCAGATTACGATTCTGGGGCAGGGCTTCGATCCCGCGGGACAGGCTCCTACGGTGACGTTCAACACCAAAAGCCTGACCTTGGTTTCATTCTCCAATAGTTCCATCGTCGCCACTCTACTCACGGGCACCAAGCCGGGCAGCTATCAGCTAACGGTCAAGAACAGTTCCGCGAATACGGCGGCGTTCGACGTCACCGTGGGTGCGGCAGGTCCGCAAGGTCCATCCGGACCTGCCGGACCGCAAGGACCGCAAGGACAAGCCGGAGTGCAAGGCGCACAAGGCCCCGGCGGTCCTCAGGGTCCATCCGGGCCTGCGGGATCGCAAGGTCAGCCAGGACAAGCAGGAGCTCAGGGCGCACAAGGTGTCGCCGGGACACAAGGCCCACAGGGACCCCCAGTCACCTTCCAGGGAACCTGGCTGCAGACCACCCCCTACAATCTGGGTGACGCCATCTTCTATAGCGGATCGAGTTACATTTCACTGGTCGCCGGCAACCTGGGCAATCAGCCGGACCAGAGTCAGTCGCAATGGGCGCTGCTGGCACAGCAAGGAACGACCGGGGCGACGGGCTCGCAGGGGCCACAAGGCTTGCCGGGCGCCATGGGACCGCAGGGGCCGCTAGGGCAAACGGGAGCACAAGGGCCGCTGGGCTTGACCGGAGCTATGGGACCGCAAGGATTATCGGGACTGGCAGGCCCAGCCGGAACCGCCGGGCTAAGTATCAACTGGCGCGGCCCGTGGATCTGTTGCGACACCCAATACTATGTCCAAGACGCGATCTCGTGGCAGGGAAGTTCCTATATCGCGATCAACAACATTAATTCGAGCAACCCTCCCAGCCAAGATGGGACAAACTGGAGTTTGCTGGCGCAGCAAGGAGTAACGGGATCGGCAGGCCCAGCCGGAGCCGGGGGGGTGGGTATCAACTGGCGCGGCCCGTGGATCTGTTGCACCACCCAATACTATGTCCAAGACGCGATCTCGTGGCAGGGAAGTTCGTATATCGCGATCAACAACGTTAATTCCAGCAACCCTCCTAGCCAAGATCAGACAAACTGGAGTTTGCTGGCACAGCAAGGTGTAACAGGACCGCAGGGGTCACAAGGCCTGATCGGCGCCATGGGGCCGCAAGGACAGCCAGGAACAGCTGGTCCGCAGGGACCTCTCGGGCCGGCGGGAGCGCAGGGGCCGCAAGGCTCGACCGGCGCGCCGGGCGCGCAAGGTCTGCAGGGGCCGCAAGGGCCGCCAGTTCAATTCGCGGGCGTGTGGTCGGCTTTGGGCAACTACATCATGGGTGCGGCCGTCTCCTACAACGGGTCCAGCTACATTTCGCTGGTCGATAACAACACCCGCAACGAACCGGACACCAGCTTCACCCAATGGGCATTGTTGGCCCTGCAAGGGTCGACAGGACAGCAGGGGCCGCAAGGCTTGATTGGCACCATGGGACCGCAAGGACAGCCTGGACAACCGGGAGCGCAAGGGCCCCTCGGTCCCGGAGGCCCATCTGGTCCGGCCGGCCCGCAAGGGTCGCAAGGGACCCCGGGTCCGGTGAACGCGACTCACGCTCCCCAAACAGGCGGCATTACGCTCATAGCAACAGGCGGGCCCGCTGTCGTCGTACGCTCGATGAACTTGGTCGCAGGGAGCTACCTTATTTACGGATCGGTGCAACTGACAAACGCAGGAGGCATTCAAGTGGAAGCATTCTGCCAACTTCAGGACGCTTTGAATGTGATCAACACCTCCAACACGACAGCGGTTGCAGACTTGATGCCCGACAACAACACGGTGGGATCCTGGTCCGAAATGGTGCCACTGGAGACCGCCGCAACGTTTTCTAGCTCAACAGTCGTCACTATCGCATGCGGAGGACAGCAAGGCCAATACCCCCTTTATGCGTACAGGTCCACCCTTACGGCTGTACAGGTGAGCAATTTGACTATCGCGCCGTAAGAAAGCGTCGAACGCGAGAATAAAAATAGGCTGACTAACTAGCGCGGGCCGTTACTTCACGAATGTCAGCTTATGCGGTACCGCGTATTTGAAACATACGCGTAGAGCATCACAATAATTCCAACGACGGTACCGAGTGCCACGCCACAAACCGGAAAATGATCCCCTCGTTGCCACCTGCGCGGCGGCCCTTCAGGCATACCCTAAGCACGCAAGGTTCGTATCAGGGTATGCCTTCAGGCATACCGTAGGCTTCGTATCGGGGTATGCCTTCAGGCATACCGTAAGCGCTCAGGTTCGTATCGGGGTCTGCCTTCAGGCATACCGTAAGCGCTCAAGCTTCGTATCAGGGTATGCCTTCAGGCATACCGTAAGCGCTCAAGCTTCGTATCGGGGTATGCCTTCAGGCATACCGTAAGCGCCGCAAGGTTCGTATCAGGGTATGCCTTCAGGCATACCGCAAGCGCCGCCTTACAATCGCGCCTTCAGGCGCTGCGCTTCGAAAACCGATTCTTTCCGCGCCCTGCCCATCCATGATTCGGAACCCCCGCAGCCGTCACCTTGATCTTTGTTGCGCGATCCATTGATCCGTGCGGGCCTCGAGCAGGTCGAGGGGGAGGGTTCCGCCGTCGAGCATCTCGTCGTGGAATTTGCGGATGTCAAACTTGGGGCCCAATTCTTTCTGGGCGCGCTCGCGGAGTTCGCGGATCTTGAGCTGGCCGACCTTATAACTGAGAGCCTGTGCGGGCCATGCGATGTAGCGATCGGTCTCGGACTGGATCGTAGGTTCATCGACCGCGCCCGACTTGCGGAAAAAGTCCACGACTTGATCGCGGGTCCATCCTTTCGAGTGGATTCCGGTGTCGACGACCAGACGTACCGCGCGGAAGAGTTCCGAGGAGAGCCGCCCGTAGTCCGACACGGGATCCTGGTAGAAGCCCACCTCTTTGCCCAGTTGCTCTGCGTATAGGGCCCAGCCTTCGATGTACGCGTTGAAGCCGAGACCATGCAGGCGGAACTTCGGCAACCCGCTGAGCTGTTGCTACACCGATAACTGCATGTGATGTCCGGGGACGCCTTCGTGGTAGGCGATCGCCTCGTCGTCGATGAGCGAGCGCTCCGCGAAGTTGGCCGTGGCGACCACCACGCGGCCGGGGCGCTTGCCGTCCGGCGTGCCGGTGACGTAATGCGTTGCAGCGGCGGACTGGAAGGCGGGAATGGCTTCGACCGTCACCGGCGATTTCGGAAGCAGCGTGAAGAGCTCCGGAAGTTTAGGTTCCATCTGCGCGATGTAGCGGCGGAAATCGTCGAGGATCTGGTCCGCCGAGCTCGGAATGTATTTGGGATTGGTTTTGAGAGAGACCCGGAAGGAGGCAAGGTCGGCGAAGCCCTCCTTCTTCGCGATCGCTGTCATCTCGGCCTGTATGCGGTCGATCTCGCGCAGACCGAGTTGATGGATCTCGTCCGGCTTCATGCGGGTGGTGGTCCGTCCATAGATGTCGTTTTCGTAGCGCTTCTGGCCCTCCGGCAGTGACTCGCAGAAAGAGTGCTGCGGCCTGCGGGGGCGTATTCCGTACGGAGGAAGGCGGCGAACGTTTTGTAAGCGGGGATCACCTCGGTGTTGATGGCCTCGGTGATCTGCTGGGTCAGGCGCTTCTGATCTTCGGGAGAGATGCTCGCAGGATATTTCTTTGTCGGAAGCAGAAAAGGGTCGGCGTCGATGATGCCCTCACACTGGACGGGCAGTTTCTCCAGCAGAAATCGCACTGGCATGAGCTTGTCCTTCATGCCGGCGCGAAGGACTGCGGCGGTCTGGTTGAGGACTCGCGGGATCTGATGAAGACGCGCGATGTAATCCTCATAGTGCCTGACGGAGTCGAACGGTACAGAAAGCGGCAGGTCCGCGAGGCTGGTATGAATGCCATTCTGTTGATTGATTGGCATCTCATACTCTTTGAGGTCGTAGTCGGCGATACGCTGCTGGAGTACGCGAACCAGAAGGTCGTGAGAGAGCTGGTCCTGGTCGGAGAGGCCGGTACTCGGAATCGCTTCGAGCCGGGCAAGGAAGCCCTCGTCGGTCTTGTGGTGCTGGGCGATGGCGTCGAGTGAGCGCTCGGCGAGCTTGTCGTTGTAGCGGTAGTCGCCGAACCCGGTGGCGCGCTCGGGAAAGTTGCGGAGATCGGACTCGTACTGCTCTTCGAAAATTGCGTTCTGGGCCGCGAGCCGGTCCGCAACTGGTTTGGGGTTCTGGGCGAAAACGGAAGCGGCCGCGGCGATTAGGAAAAAAAAGCTTAGGAAAAAAAGGCTCTGGGGAAGGCGCATAGATGTATGCAGCGTATCAGAAGGTGGTTGCGCGAAGAAATCCGCCTTAAGGCCCGCATGCACTCAAGCTGCGCACGGTGAGAACTCCGATCCCCGCGCAACAGAAGCTGATGTCACACAGCAACATCAGACCGACGATAAACATTCGTACCGACGCGGTGACCGACAGGCTGGAGCACGCGCACCGCAAGGTTGCGGCCTGGCACCGACCCGCCCCGCTTAACCGATTGCGCTAGTGATTGGCCCGCTTACTGATTGCGCTGGTGATTGCACCTGGCGTACCCATTGAACGCTGCCCCCACAGGTAACGATGCCTCCTCAGTAACGATGCCTCCTCAGGTACCGATGGCTCCCCCAGTACGAATGGCTCCCCAGGTAACGATGGCTCCTCAGGTAGGACTCGAACCTACAACCCTCCGGTTAACAGCCGGATGCTCTGCCATTGAGCTACTGAGGAGTGGGAGCACGCTTCGATGCGTGCTTACAGGGTCCACAAAAATCATATCAGAGGCTGCTCCGGATTGGAAACTCGCAGTCTTGTCCAATACAAGATG
>PKVW01000006.1 GCA_003131585.1 Acidobacteriaceae bacterium | reverse complement strand
GGTCTTCGATGCCGATCTTGCCCACGTCATGGAGCTGTGCGGAAATCTGCAGCGTTTCCATAAAAGTTGCGGGCAAGTTCAGTTCTTTGCCGATCATCAGCGAGTAACGCGTGACGCGGTCGGAGTGGCCGCGGGTGTAGGGATCCTTCTCGTCCACCGCGCCCGCCAGCATCTGGATCGAACCCAGAAACAGAGCGCGATTCTCTTCCGCTGCCCGCTTCAGATCTTCCACGAACTGTTCGAGTTCCTGCGACATAGTGTTAAAGGTCTCGGCCAGTTCGCCGATCTCGGTGCGGCTCCGCAAGTGAACCCGCTGCGAAAAATCGCCACGCGCCAGAGCGCGGCCGGACTGGGCAAGGACTTGCAGGGGATTCGTAATTCTGCGGGCCGCGAAAATGCTTACGCCAATGCTCAGCAGAACGGCCAGCAGCGCCAGCAGGCGCGCCGTGCGCTGCATCTCGAGGACTCCGCGATAAGCCTCAAGCTGCGGCTTCTGCACCACGACCGCCCAATCGAGCGGGGTAACCGGGCTATAGGTGCCGAGCATCTCAACGCTGTTCTTACCCTCGCGGACGGCGAATTCCTTGGTGGCGGCCAACTGAGCTTTGTTACCCTCGTCCACAAAATTGCGGACGATCTCCAGGTTCTTCATGTCCTGGCCGGTTACATATTGCGGGGTGCCGGCAGCCACCAGCCGGCCTTGCGCGTCCACAACATAGGGAATGAGACCGCCGCCGCTGACCTCCTGCAGGCGGCGAATCAGGAACTGCAGATCCACGACCGCGCCCACCATGCCCAAAAAATGCCCGCCATAGCTGACGGGACTGCTCACCAGCACAACCGTTCGCGCGGACTTGCCGTCTTCCACCTGGAGCGCTTGCCCGTTATAGGCACGGCCATCGCGGGCTGCGTCATAGCCATGTTGTAATTCCCGCTGGAGGAAAGCGTCCGGTGCGATGCGCCCGGCAGAGACTCCCTTCGCCTCGGTATTGAGCAGAGTGGCGTAAGCGAGTTCATCGGAGGAAGAAACAAAGTTTTCCAGCAGGGCGCGCAACTCGGGCGCTTCGATGTTCTTGCTGCCAATGTCGCCGCCGCTTGCCACCTGAATCGCCGACGAAAGGTTGGCCAGCATCATCCGCAGGGAGCGCTCATGCTGCGAGAGATCGTCAGCCAGAGACCGCGTCACCGTGTTCTGCAGCAGCATCTCGTTGGTTTTCAGGCGGTCCCGATTAATCGCCTCCACTTGCGCGGAATAGAAATACATGGGCACGATGCTGATCACCAGAAGCACGCCGAGGATTACATACAGAATCGGGATGCGCGCCGGATTGGGTGTTGTGGAAGACAAGTCGCTCCCCTGACTCGGTTCGGAAGCGCCGTCGGTCGAAGTGGCGGCGGATTTCACGGGTATCTATTAGAAGTTTATCTTTGAAACCAGTGCTCGGAGGCGAAAACCTCAGGCTTTGCAATTACCAAAGTACCAGCGGAACTGCGCGTCAGGGGCCAGGTTTGGCAAAAACGCGCCGGACGGATGCTGGAACCGGACGTCTCGAGCTGACTTACATCCCGAGCGTTTCGCTTTTCCCGCTCCGGGTCATAAGTTCATGAATCGCTTCGCGAGGAGCTTTGCCCTCGTGCAGGATGGCGTGCATTTGCTCGGCGATGGGCATCTCGACCCCGCGAGCACGCGCCAGCGCTACCGCCGCCGCCGTCGTGAAAATTCCTTCCGCGACCATGCCATGCATCCCGGCGAGAATCTCCGGCAACTTTCGTCCGCGGCCCAGTTCGACGCCCACGCTGCGATTGCGGGAGAGGCTGCCCGTGCAAGTCAGCACCAGATCGCCAAGGCCCGCGAGCCCGGCCATGGTTTCCGCTTTGCCTCCGCAGGCCATCACCAGCCGCGTCATCTCCGCCAGACCTCGCGTGATGAGCGCCGCCACCGAATTGTGTCCCAGGCCCAGGCCCGCGCTGACGCCGGCGGCGATCGCCACGGTATTTTTCAGCGCGCCCCCCAGTTCCACGCCGATTGGGTCTTCGTTGGTGTAAACCCGAAAGCTGGCATGGCTGAATTCCTGCTGGACTGAGCGTGCGAGTTCCTTATCCTGCGACGCGATAGCGATTGCCGTTGGGTCTCCCCGCGCCGCTTCCAGCGCGAACGACGGGCCGCTGAGTGCGCCAATCCGTGGCGCCGGCATGCCGTCGCCCTTGACCATTCGCGCAATCACCTCGGTCATGCGCAGCAACGAGTTTTCTTCCAGTCCTTTGGTGGCGCTGACGATCATGGTTTCGGCGCGCAGGTGCGGGCGCATCTGCTCGAACAGGCGGCGGCAATGTTGCGAGGGCATCACACTCACCACGATGGCCACGCCGTCGAGCGCTTCCGCGAGATCATGGCAAGGCGTAACGCAAGCCGGGATGCGCTGGCCGGGAAGAAACTTCTCGTTCACACGATCGCGCGCGATGGTTTCGCACACTTCTTTCTCGTGCGCCCACAGCCGAACCTTGTGAGTCTCCCTGCGCCCCAGAACGATCGACAGCGCCGTACCCCAGGCTCCCGCGCCAATGATCGCGATCTGGCTCATGCGCGCTTTGCTCCCATGCGACTCTCCGTTCCGGCCCAGAGCCGCCGCATGTTGTCGCGATGTTTAAGAAGAATGAGCAGGGAAGCGAGCGAAATCATAGCCAGCCCCGCCGCAGGAAGATCAAACTGACCGATGATCCCCGCCGCGCAGGGGAAGACTGCAACCGCAACAATCGACCCCAAGGAAACGTAGTGCGAGATAAGCACCACGACGATAAAGAAGCCCGCGGCGATCAGCACTGCTTTCGGAGCAAGCAGCGCGAATGCGCCCAACCCGGTGGCAACTCCCTTACCGCCGCGGAATTTCAGCCACACCGGAAACATGTGCCCGAGAACGGCGAACAGAGCCGCTAGCGCCAGTTGCTGGTAAGTAGGAATTGCAACCATATGGTCCGCCACAACATACGATAATGCCACGGCCGCAGCTCCTTTCAGCACATCTAACATCAGCGTCAGACCTCCCAGCGGCGGCGATTTGCGGGAGACATTCGTCGCCCCGATGTTTCCGCTGCCGCTTTTTCGCACATCTTCCCCGCGGAAGATGCGCACCAGCAGATATCCGAAGGGAATCGATCCCAGCAGGTAGCTCAGTGCGGCAATGATGAGGAGCGTTGGCAAGGTATGTAAGGTTTCTGCTCGATGCGCTACCGCAAAGTAAATCCCGCCAGCTTCGTGTACTTTGAGCCGCCGGGCGAAAGTCGGCTCTGGTACAGAAAAAACTCGCGGGCCGTTATCGTACCAAACTCCGGCGCAGGCAGGGCCGCCAGTTTTTCCTGCAAGCGCTGGAAACTGTGGTTCGGACTGTCGCCCTTTTGCCTGCGCGGCGAGCCTGAGCCTCCCGCGCCCCTCGCCAGCGTGAGGTGCGGATTGAAAGCCTGCTCCCCCTTCGGGATGTGGAGCGAGACCAGCTTTTCATCCACCGTTGCCGCCAGAAAAGTTAGCTTCGACCCTCCCTCAAGTCCGGCCCAGAACACTCGCGGCGCCCGCGTGGCCGGAAAGAATCCATAGCCGTGAAAGTTCATATCGAACGTGCCGGCCTCAATCGCTTTCAGCGCCTGCTTAATTTTATCGGTCTCTTCCTCGGATTTCTCTCCGATAAACTTCAGCGTGACGTGCAGCGATTCGGGCCGTACCCAGCGCGCATCCGGGGCAAGTCCGCGCACGCCGTCGAGGAAGCCGGCAATTCGGCCGCGGATGTGGTCGTCGATATCGAGCGCGACGAAAAGGCGCATAAGGCAGTTAGCAGTTAGCAATTGGCGACACCGGGTTCTGGCATTGACGAGTCTTCGCCAACTGTTAATTGCCAATTGCTTCCCTCACATCAACTTCCTGCGCACCATATCCAGCGCCAGGGTCGTCGCGAACCAGCGGATGCGCGTGCGGTCGCCCGGGAAGTTCCGCTCGATCACTTCCGTCCCGCTATCGCTGGCCAAAGCATGGAACACCAATCCCACGGGCTTCTCTGGCGTTCCTCCGGCGGGTCCGGCCACGCCGGTGATGCCGATCCCAAGAGTTGCCTCGCAACGATAGCGAATGCCTTCCGCCAGCGCGGCCGCCACTTCACGGCTCACCGCCCCATGACGCTCCATCATGTCGGCGGGCACTCCTGCTTGTGCGGTTTTTACCGCATCGGAGTAGACGATCGCGCCGCCGGCAAAGTAGCGCGAACTGCCGCCGACTGACGTAATTCGCTCGCCCAACATACCGCCAGTGCACGATTCCGCCACTGCCAGCGTGGCATTGCGCATCTGCAGCCNNGCCAGTAGCCGACGATCTGCTCAAGCGATTCGCCGTCCCGCGAGAACACGGAATCATCGAGCTCTTCCTCGACCGCGTCGGCCGCTTCATCCACCCGCGCCTGCGCCGCTTCCATGGTCCCGGCGCGCGCTTTGAAATGCAACTGGATCTCTCCCGCTCCCGCCAAGATGGTGGTCTGCACGTCGCCATATCGCTTGTAGATAGGCGCGACGCGCGCATCCACATGAGATTCGCCCAGCATGGCCACCTTCAATACGCGGGTGGCCAGGAACGCAACGGGCAATTTTGCGCGCAGGCGCTGACGGCACTCTGCCTCGAACAACCCCTTCAGCTCGTGCGGAGGCCCGGGCAACAGTATGACGACGCGCTCGCGCCCGTCGAATTTGCCGCTCAGCCACTGTCCCGGCGCGGTCCCATTGGCATTGGGCAGCACCGTCGCGCCCTCGAGCACGTCCGCTTGCTTGGCATTGTTAGCGGACATTTTCCAGCCACGCGCCGCGAAGCGCTGCTCGATGCCGGCGAGCACTTCTTCATCCCGCCGCAAGGAAACGCCCAACGCTTCGGCCACCGCCTCGCGGGTAATGTCATCTTCGGTGGGACCGAGACCGCCGCTGAAGATCACTATCTCCGAGCGAAACAGCGCGTGTTGCGCGGCCGCAACCAGCCGCCTGAGGTCGTCCCCGACCACGCTTTTGAAAATTACCTCGACGCCCAACTGGTTGATCTGCTCGGTGAGATAGAGAGAGTTCGTATCCATGCGGAAGGGCGTCAGTAACTCGGAGCCAACCGCGATGATCTCGGCGTTCACGGGTAGAAGTGTAAATGAAAACTGGAGGAGGCGCGGATCGGGGTTAACAGATTCTCGGGCGGCCCTACTCTGGCAGCAGCGGCAGTCCCGGAATGTTCCAGGAAAGATGATGCACGGCGTCCGTGGTCGCCAGAATCACGCTTCGTCCCGGGGCAAAGGCCAGTCCTACAAGTCCATGGCCCGCGACTTCCAGGCTGGCCGTGCCCTCCGACGTGATCTTCACGATGCCCCGCTTGCCAGAGAGCGAAGCCGCCACATACAGGTTGCCCAGCGAGTCAAAAGCCATGCCCTGCGGGCGTCCCAGACCGCGGAAAAACGTGTGTACCGTCCCCTGCGGATCGATTCTGTGCACGCAGCCAAAGCTGGACGTGGTGGGTCCGGTCACAAATAAGTCGCCCTGCGGACCGAATGCGAGATGGTACGCCGAAAGGCTCGGCTCCAGAGTGGCGAAGACGAACACTTGCTGGTCGCGGCCAATCTTGAAGATGGTGCCGCTGCGGTCGCCGACGTAGAGGTTCTGATTTCGATCAAAAGCCATCCCCGTGGCGACTCCCATCCCCTCGGCATACGTGGTCATGGTTCCGTTCGGCGCCACGCGATAGACGGCGCTATCGTGGCGCGAGGACACATACATCTGTCCCTGGCGATCGAAAGCGATGGCGGTTGCATTCATCATCTCCGCGACGAACGGTTTCACGGCGTAGTTGGTATCGATCTTGAAGATCGCGACGGGAACCTTTTGGCCGCGTGAACCCGAGAAAGTCGCGTAGATGTTGCCGTGAGCGTCGAGCGCCGGATTGGTCACGGGATGCAGATTCTCGGCGATGGAGACGGCCACCTTGACGGGGTGTGCGTTGCTGACGTGCCCATCGGCGGCAACCACCACCGGGCCCGAAGCCGCTCCCTCGGGAACGCGGGCGACGAGAAAGGACTCCGAACTGATCACGATCCCGCCCTCTACTTCGCCAAACTGTACGCGCGGACGCTGCCACGGTTGCGCCCGCAATCCCGAGCCTGCGATGCGGACTTCGCCTCCCGCCAGCGCCAGCGCGGGCGATACGGACTCGATGTGCGGTCCACCATTCACGTTTTTCTTGCCCAGGATGCGATCGGAGAATCCCATGAGGAAAACACTCGCACTACTTCAGAAGACACTATCTTAGAAGACCAAAGCGCAACAAGAGATGCATCGTTCCCAGCGCGCAGAGACCGGCGGCCACGTCGTCCAGTACGATCCCGGCGCCTTCCGGAATGGCCTCCAATTGTCGCACCGGCGGCGGCTTGACGATATCGAAGGCCCGAAAAAGTATAAAGGCCGCCAGAAAAGATTTCCATGCGAGCGGCACGGCGATCAAAGCGACCAGTTGACCCGCGACTTCATCAATCACCACAAACTGCGGATCTTTTGTCCCGGAACTTCGCGCGACCTGGGTAGCTGCGGGAATGCCGATCAGCGTAACCAGCCCGGCCAAGACGATCGCAACCGGCGTCCGCAGCGAGGGCGCGAGCGCGTGGGCCAATGCCGCCCATAACAACACGGTTGCCGCCGATCCCCAGGTGCCCGGCCCAGGCCGCAGCCGTCCGATCCCGAACAACGTGGCGACCAGAGTAGCCCACAGCGGAGTCGGTTCGAGCGTGGGAGATTTCATAATCAGGCGGTCTTTGTAGCGCCGCCGTCCTCGGCGNNGCGGCTGTCGCGCGGGCGTCCCGCCCGCGCACCCACACCCACATCCATTGTTTCAAATTCGCTTTGGCGGGATTCTCCGCGACATAGCGAACCGCGCGTTCGAACTCTTCCTCGCCTCGAATGAGGTGATCATAGTATTCCCTTTGCCAAAAAGCGCCATGCGCTCCAAGAATTCGGTTGACGTGTTTCGCGCTGAAGGACTTCCAGGAATGAACCACAGCCGCCAGATTCTCGCCCGGAAATAGCCGAACAACGACGTGGACATGATTTGGCATGATGCACCATGCGAAAAGTGACGCAAGGTATTTGCGAGCGCTTCAGCGATCACAGGATTCTGTAAGTGGCAGGCTCCCGCTCCATTGTCGAGAAACTGTTCAATAGCCGGCGTCGAGAGCCGCTGGATTTTCCGGCGCTCATCGGCGCTCAGATCACGTTGTAGTTGATTGGCGGTCGTGACGATGGCCCGCCGCTCAGATTCGATACGATCCAGAACTGACTTGGGCAGCGAGTCTACGAGTCTGAAGGTGATGAAGTAGGTAGCACCGTCTTGTTCCCAGTGCGGCAGTCGGCCGCGATCTCGGATCGTAACCTCCCCAAAGCGAGGGCGGAACGCGCCCGCAGCCTGCCCTGAGCTTGCCGANNCCGGCGGGACGCCGGCGCTACCGTCGGGCTCCGTGCTTGCAACCTCGGAAATGTGCTTCACAAATCTTCGTCCGGATCTTCGGGAGTACTCTCCCGGATCGGCTCGTCGGCATCCGTAACCGGCGATGGAATCACGTAAGCGCCGCTGGCCCACTTGCCCAGATCAATCGTGCGGCAATGGTCGCTGCAGAAGGGAAACTCCGCAGCGCCGCTCTTGACCGCCTTCTTGCAGATCGGGCAGCGGAGCTTCAGAGTGCGTTTGCGAGGCATGGTCTGGGAATGTTCCAGGGTCTTGCTGAGTCAAACCAAAGAATCCAGGGCGAACAGCCCGCTACAGAATCCTCGCCACCAGATCATAGTCGTGCGCTTCCGTGATCTGGCAGCGGTAAAATTCTCCCGGCTGCGGCTCCATGTCTTCCGGAAAGTCGTTCACGAAGACTTTGCCGTCAATTTCGGGCGCGTGCATCGAAGTGCGGCCTTCCATGAGCAGATCGGTCTCTTCCGATGTTCCTTCCAGCAACAGGTCGAACTCCTGCCCCACCAGCGCTTTCTTTTTCTTCTTGCTGATCCGCCGCTGTATTCCCATCAAGTGTTTGCGCCGCCGCTCGATTTCACGGGAGGAAAGCTTCTTCTCCAATGCGTATGCGTCCGCGCCTTCCTGGTCGGAGTAGGAGAACGTTCCCATCCAATCAAACTGGGCCTCGCGCACGAAGTCGCACAGTTCTTCAAATTCCTTCTCGCTTTCTCCCGGAAAACCCACGATAAACGACGTACGCAAGGTGAGGCCGGGAATCGCGCGCCTCATCTTGGCAATCGAGGCAAGAAAAACTTCCGCTCCGCCTCCGCGCTTCATGCGCTNNCCATGTAGGAACAGATTTTTTCCGACGATCCGATCGTCTCCAGAAGTTTGCCGGTGATTTTGTTCGGATAGGCATAAAGGAACCGGATCCAGCGCAAGTCCTCAATCTTTGCCAGCTTCTCGAGCAGCAGCGCCAGTCCGTCCTTCAGACCGAAATCTTCTCCGTAACAGGTCGTGTCCTGCCCGATCAGAGTGATTTCGCGCACCCCGATCTGTGCCAGCCGCTCGGCTTCGGCCACCACCGATTCGAACCGCCGCGAGCGAAACCGCCCCCGCAACTGCGGGATGATGC
>PKVW01000004.1 GCA_003131585.1 Acidobacteriaceae bacterium | reverse complement strand
TACCACGGGAAACGAGCGGCGACGGCTGGGGACATCGCTATTCCCGTCGCAATGCTGAACGGTGCAAGCAAGAAGATGACTGCCGCGTAGCTCAACTGCTGTAATGCGTTATATGCTCCCGGTGTTTCCACGACGTGGAAGCTTAAATAGCGAAGCATCGCGTGCCATGCGTCCGGGACAATCTGCCAGGAAGTCGGAATCAGCCGTCGCCACTCCGGCGTGACGAAGAGCATGATCAGGTACGCCAATCCCGTCAGCAGCCACGCGAAATCCGCGAGAAAGTGCCAGTGCCGTCCGAGACCTAGATTTTCGTGGCCCGGCAGGGCAATCGCGGACGGAAATGAAGTTTCCTCGTCACTCGCCGTCCAAAGCCGGTCCTTGGGCCGCTGCTTCTTCGTGAACTTGAGCCATTCGCTACCCGGCGTGCAGTGATCGTTCCAGTAAAATCTCGGATGGGCGCTCAAGATCTCGATACCACTGCGGATAAGGAGCGAGAGGAGGAGAAAATTAAAGAAATGCGCCGCGCGGAGCCATAACGGAAAGTCCAGGACCTTCACTAGGACACGCTCCCGAATCCGGGCCGATAGGTTCTCACGTAGTGCCTCTCCAGAGATGTTGCGCGCCTGACTCAGGCAAGTCTTTTAATCCCGGCGTATGTCACGCAATGCGAGCGCTCCGAGTTTCGTTCTTTCGAGCTGCCTGACTCTCAAGCAGCACTCTGCGTTTCTCTTGCAACGAGGCCAGGAGTTCGTCCAAAGAGTGCGTGAAGGCGGTGATGCCATCGGCCAGCAGTTTTTCTGTGATCGCGCCCAGGTCGATACCCAGCTTGGCCAAGCGAGCCAGCGCTTGTTCGGCGTCTTGCTCTCCCCCTTCGAGTGTGGGCTGCACCCGGCCGTGATCACGGAATGCATTCAGGGTCGCGGGTGGAATGGTGTTGATGGTGTGTGGGCCGATTAACTTCTCGATGTATAAAACATCCGAGAAAGCTGGGTTCTTGGTCCCAGTACTTGCCCACAATGGACGCTGGAGTCGCGCCCCCAGACGTCTGAATTCCTCGAACGGAGTTCCGAGAAAGATTTCGCGAAAGCGCCGATAGACCACCCTGGCATTCGCAATCGCTATCTTTCCGCGTAGTGATAGTGCCTCTGGAGTTCCGATCGTCTCCAGTGCCCGGTCCACTTCGGTATCCACGCGGCTGACAAAGAAAGAGGCCACCGACGAGACTTGGTGCGGCTTCGCATTCCGCTTCAGGCCACGCAGGTAGGCCTGAGCCACCGCTTCGTAGTGGGCCAGCGAAAACATCAGGGTGATATTGACGTTGATTCCGCCGGCGATCAAGACCTCGACGGCCTGAACTCCATGCACGGTGGAAGGGATCTTCACCATCAGGTTGGGCCGGTTTACGGCCTTCCACAAACGCTGGGCTTCCGCGACGCTTCCCGCGGTGTCATAAGCCAGCCGCGGAGAAACCTCGATGCTAACGAAGCCATCCGCGCCCTTGGTTTGATCGTAAACAGGCCGCAAGATGTCCGCGGCCATCTGGAGATCTTCGATTTCGAGCTTTTCGAAAAGCGTGAGGGCGTCGCGGTCAGGATCAGCCGCCAGCAGCAAGCGCAGTGCATCGTCGTAGGCGATCCCCGCTGCAATCGCTTTGTCGAAGATGGTGGGATTGCTGGTGACACCATGGATGCCATCTTCCTCCACCAGTCGCTGGAACTCACCGCTCGTGATCAGATCGCGACGAATGTAATCCAGCCAAATGGATTGCCCACAGTCTCGGAGTTGTTTCAGTGAGTTCATAAGTCTTTTCCGGGCGCTAGCGAGAACCATCGACAACCACGCCTCCAGGCAGAGTTAGGCACGGTGCTCGCCGTCCCGGTACCTCAGTAGCCGGCAAACTCGTCCGCCCGAATGTCGTCCTCTTCGACCCCGGCGCTCACCAGCATCTGCCGCATGGCCGCCACCATGGCGGGAGGCCCGGCAATGTAGTAGATGGGCCCCTGCAAAATGGACAAATGCCTGGACAGCATCTCCTTGTCTATAGGAACCGTCTCGCCCTTCCATTCTTTCTTGGATTTCGACATTTCTGTCATGGTGCAGATCAAGCGGAAATTGGGATTGGTCGTCTCCAAGGTCTGCAGAGTGTCCAGAAACGGTGCGTCTTCGGGCCGCCGATTGGAATAGAACAGATATAACTTTTGCGGGAGCCGGTCCCTATCCGCCTGCCGCACGATGCTGAAAAAAGGCGTAATTCCGATTCCGCCTGCTAGGAAGACGGCCGGCTTTGCCGGATTCTTGTGCAGGATGAAGGAGCCTGCGGCTGAGCCTATCTTCATTTCCGTGGCTAACGCCACTTTCTTCAGCGAGCGCTTGAACGCGGTATCACGCATCCGGGTGGTGAACAGTAACTCATTTTCAAACGGAGGACTCGCGATGGAAAAGGTGCGTGTGTTTCCCTCGGCGTCAGTTTCCGGCGGGTCGGTGAGTGTCACATCGGCGGACTGCCCTGCTTTAAAGTTGAATCCGGACGGCTTCTCGAAGTGAAAGGCCATCGTACCTTCCGCAACTTCTTCCCGACACATCAGCTTGGACGTTTGACCTGCCGTCAGGACGGCTTCGGTGGCCATGGCTGCCTTTCTTACAGAGTGTGCGAATAGCGTGCGGTTACGAGCACGGAGCCAACTGCCGCACAACGGCTCACTGGAGGTTCATAAAAGACATCTAGCTGCCAGGGCTGGCCTTCTTTGCCGCACCGGGCGGGCTCACGGCAGCCTCAGAGGCGCCACCTTCATCATCCATTCGCGACAAAGCCTCTTCGTCGAGGTGCCGCAGCGAGGATGCGGAGGATCCCGGAGGCGTCACTCTTCTCCCTTCGCCAAGTCTCTTCGCCAAGAGACGGTCAGCAACAAGGCACTCTCTTCCAGCGCTTCGACGTCGTGCAATACGCCGCAGTCCAACACCAGCAAATGACCGGCCGACATATCCACCTTTCGATGGGCCAAGTGTATGCAGACCTGCCCCTTCAACTGTTGAATGGAGACCCGCCCCTCCGCTTTGTGCTGGCGCATGCGTGTGCCGCCCTTCATCAGAATGAGAACGATTCGGAAGTCTGGATATTTCGCGAGCGTTTTCGAGCTCCGTCCAGTTTCCCGCTGCCAGGAGTCTTCTTGACGGAGTTGCTGCAGCTCTCGTTCCAAGTCGATTTGTAACAGAGGTTCCGCTAAACCTGGCAGTCGATTCAATGCCTCCATGCCGTCGCCGGGATGGCAAACGCCGAGATCCGTAGTCATGATGAGCACCTTCCGCCTGTGTCGCTGTGCATCTCAAGTCGTGATTACGCGCTAGCTAGTGAACTTGAATTTATGAAGCGCGCAACCCAAGTGTCTGAAACGTCGGACAGGACCGAGGAGACGATGATGGGCGATCCGTTGCGGCAAAACTGGTCAACATTGCACAGTCTCGCGATAGACCTCTCGCTGCCAGTATTCCGTCAAAGCAGGTGTAGAACCTATTTTTTGACTTCGGGAGGCGCGATCTGAACCTGAATGGCGTGATTGTTGTCGGACTTTGTAGTGTCCACGGAGACGACTCCAAAACTGCCGTTCGCGTCGCGCATTTGAATGGTTCGCGTGGCCTGCGCTCCGGATGGGCCCGGGCGGGCCGTGTCGGTAGTGAGCGTGATCACTCGCAGACCGGAGTCCGGATCGCCGGGGTCAGGCTGCTCCACTTGCTGTTGGGTGGTCTGCTGACCAGTTGAACTGGTGCGCCGGGCGGTGGTTGCGCGCTCGACAAGGTGCAGGCTGCCGTCCCGAGTCACTCCTGGGACGTCGATGGAATAGGTTTCCACCGTGTTGCGCGTTTCTCCGGAAGCGCTCGCTGGTTCCTTGCTCACGGTACGAGAAACTTCGCCGAGCTTGCCTTCAGAGTCAGGGCGGGAGACGCGCTCCTCGGTGCTGCGGTTTTTACCTTCTTGCCGGGAAGTAGTTTGCCGTATTTCGCCGACTTGCCAGTTTCCCGCGCCGTCGGGAAGCAGCGTGGTTTTTTGAGATTCAACCGTGTCATTCGCGCCTCGTTGGCGGCGCTCCTGCATCTTCATGGCTGGAGCCAGACCACCGTGGATGCTGGGAAGCATCACCGTGGTTTTCGTCTCCTCCACATCCTTGCCGATCTTTTTCGTTTCCTCGATTCGGCGCTGAACCAGCTGCAGCCTGCCGTTGGCATCGGGATTCGAAGTGCTGCGTACCACGTTCGAATCGCCTCCGGGCAGAGTGCGCTTTTCTTCTTCCGTGACCTGCACCAGTGTTTTCGCTCCATCGGCATCTCGACCAAACGTGCGCGTGGTGGTTCGCACGGTGGCAGCGTCCACCTGCACCGTTGCCTTTTCGATGTCCTGATAAGGTTCGAATTGCCCATCAGCCCCGCGGCGCTGCACCGATTGGTTGTCTAGCGTGCGATTACCGCTCTGGGTGTGACTTTCGAGGGTGCGTGTGGGATTCGCGTTGTCACTTTGCGAATCGGTGGTGGCCGTCCAGGATTTGTTCGCGTCGCCGGTTTTGGAATCGGATGTTTGCGCCCAAAGCACGAGACTGGAAAAAAAATATGCACCGACCGCGAGTAGCAGCATGAGCCGGCCCAAACGCGCAGCGCGTGACGTGCGAGGACGGCCGTCGCTCCAGTGACGGCCAATGTGCGCAGGTCGCCGCCCGGGTCCGGGTCCATCCCGTTCGGAAATGTTCGTGGTTCGCATGCCCGATTATTTGGCGCTATGCGGAGCCGGCACACTCTTGCCCAGAGCGGTCGCCAGAGCGATTTGGTGGTCTTGTTCGTCGATCAAGATCTCGCGAATTTGTTCGCCCATGGCATATTCACCCATCTCCTCGCATTGGCGGACTCGCTTGCGATAATTTCGAATCGTTTCAGTTTCGTTGTCAAGATCGAACTGCAACATCCGGGTGGCTTTGTCCGATGTCCGTACGGTCTTGGGTTCCACCGTCGGCATACCGCCGAGATAATCGATCTGCTTGGCGACGATCAGCGCGTGGCTCAGTTCTTGGGCGGCGTGCTTTTCAAGCTCGCCGGCGATGTTCATGAACTCGGCACCCTTCAAAACCTGTGAATAGACAATGTAAGCGATG
This sequence comes from Acidobacteriaceae bacterium, assembly GCA_003131585.1. Classification (GTDB taxonomy): domain Bacteria; phylum Acidobacteriota; class Terriglobia; order Terriglobales; family Acidobacteriaceae; genus Sulfotelmatobacter. The sequence goes on along the minus strand of PKVW01000004.1, from coordinate 10,448 downwards.
ATCGCCTGGTACTCGCGCGCCAGGTCTTGATTCAACAACTCGATCAGTTCGGAGCGAGACACTTTCTTCACATTTCCAGAAGCGGTTTCATCCTTCAAGGCGCTTTCCTCCAGAATAAAGTGTTGGGATTGATATGTTTCGAAACGACCTTCCGGTTCTTTAATGCGTTCTACTCTACCGGAGCAACCCTCAGCGTATCAAGGGTGTCCAAGGTAAACCGTTCAAAACTGAACAGCCGCGCATCTTTACCGCTTGCGTTTCTGTACAGAAACACTTTTTCCCGGGGACTAGCATCTGGGCTGGGACCATCACTCCGTGCGTGCGCGCCGACTCGATGCCTGCCGGGTTCAGGCAGCAACCGGCCGGCTCCGAAAAGAGTATGCGGTGTGACAGGCCCGCTTCCGCAGGACTGAAACATGCTTGTCACTGCTGGTGTGGCTAGCGCAGAACACCTGCTCGGCGCCCTCTGCGGTAAGTTCAAGATAGTCGGCTATTTCATCGCAACCCGAATGGCTGCAAAGAAGGATGCGATCCGGTGGGTGCTCAAGCTGATAAGGTTCCATGAGTCGCTCCTATACTCTGGGTCAGCGAAGAATGCACAGGCGAAGTGCATGCCGAGCGCGCGCCGACCCTAGGGTGAAAGAAAACCTGGCGGTATTCGGCCCTGCCTTCAACCATCATGTTGCCTTTGCCGATGGTGATCTTCCTGGCCCAACCGAGGTCGGCGATCGGTATGTTTTTCAGGTTGACGTCGAGGTCTTCGGTGATGGCCCTTCCACCGGTCCGGATGGCGATATACTGCAACATGGCTTTGCGGCGATGGCCGAACCCAGGCGTCTTCACGGCGCAAACTTGCAGCGAGCCGCGCAGCTTCCTGACCACGAGAGTAGCCAAAGCCTCGCCCTCAATATCCTCCGCGATGATGAGCAGTGGTTTGCCACTCCTAACGATCCGATCGAGTAGTGGAAGCAGATCGTTCTTGGAACTGAGTTTCTTTTCATGAATGAGAATGTAGGCGTCCTCAAGACGCGCTTCCATCCGCTCGGGATCCGTGATGAAGTATGGCGAAAGGTAACCGCAGTCGAATTGCATGCCGCCAACCTGCGGTTCGGCGCTGGCATTGCGGGAAACGACGTTCCGGTCGCGGATGGCGCCGCCTTCGTCCGCTTCGGCCAAAATGCGGTCGTCTACTGTAGCAAGTTGCGCAGTCATGATTGCAGAACCTCCGTCAGAGGTGGACGATTCAGTTTTTGGTTGCGGCGGGCCAGGTTCTTGGCACCGGCAATCGCGGAAAACCGTTTTGTTTTCGCTACCGGTTCCTTCGACCGCTCAACGGTCTCCGCTTCTTTCGCATATAAGCGCCGTTAGCTCTCGTCGTTCGCTGGTGTTTGATATTACTTATGAGTATGCCCGACTTCAGCTTTGCATTATGTTCAGTTTTGTACACTCTGGAATAAAATCAGGGCCACTTCACGGTTATCGCATTGGGTGTTGTCGCGGCCTTCACGCACTCCATCGGAGCGCTGCCACGGTACGGCTGAAGGCGTGCCTTCCAAACCCATTTATGGGATGGCTTCTAGTCGTGGAGAACGATATTTAGAAGTGAGCTATGAACCTGCAGCCCGCTCTCGCCATAGTCGACGAAGCCTAACTTCCTGAACCGATTCATGAAAAAACTCACCCGCGACCGGGTTGTGCCTATCATCTCCGCGAGGGTTTCCTGACTGATCTTGGGGATTACCGTCTCGGGCACGCCGTCCTTGCCGAAATGAGCAAGCAGGAGCAGAATCCGAGCCAGTCGTTTCTCGCTGGAATTGAAGAGTTGGTCGACCAGGTCCTCTTCGTAGCGGATATTCCTTGTCAGCAGATACGCTACGAACAGATCCGAGAACGTGTGTTCCCGGTGAAGCGCAAGGATCATTGCCTGCTTATCAATTTGCAGAAGTTGGCAGGCCGTCATGGCGGTTGCAGATCCCATGCGGAGAGCTTGGCCCGCGAGCGAACCTTCTCCAAAAAACTCCCCCTCGCTCAATATGCCGAGGGTTGCCTCCTTGCCAATCTTGGATACGACCGTGAGTCGAACCTTGCCTTCCTGGATATAGAATACGGAATCAGCCGCGTCCCCCTGCGTGAAGATTGTTTGTTTCTTGGAAAAGACCGCGGCCTTCCTACCCTCGCCGATGGTGGCAAGGAACTTCCTTGGGTCGAAGTCGCGCTCCTTTTTGGCCAACACAGAGGGGGCCATTAACGGCATCTCCTGGCGGAAGTATCCCCAGTTAGATTTTATCAGAGTGGCGCCTCACCTAAAAGACGTTCCTATTTGTAAAAAAACGGTGGTGGGAGCCTGAACCTGCCAGCTTGGCTAACGTGTTGAGAATGAGCAACATTGGGCATTTTCCGACTTTGGGAAGCTGCATGAGTGGGTGGTGAAAAACTTAAGGAACTCACCAAGCCGGACCGGAGTTAAGTAAAAGCACGTTCTTACTTACGCGCTAAAAGAGAGCGCCATGGACCGGCAGCGCAGCGCTCTAAGGCGAGTATTCACGGGTGTCCATTGCTCCGCCGAGTCGCGACCGCTTATTTGCCGCGCCGCGGCGGAACGTCATCTGACCGGGCATGATCCTCACTGCTGCGTACAGGCCTCTCGGGGTGGTCAGCAGCATCCTCGGAACCGCCGACTGCCTCGGCCTCATATGCTTGATCAGTATCGGCGAGTTCTTCCACGCTTTCGCCGGCAGCGTCTGCGATTTGCGACAGACCCTGAGCATCGCCTGATTGGCCAGCGCTGTCCGGACCTACCTGTCCGGGATCGCTTCCTAGTTCGTCGAGCTGCGCTTCGTTGTCACGCGATTTGCGCTTCGCCATAGAACCTCCCGGAAACTATCTTCCGCCCTTCTTTGGATGCCAATTCCCCGTTCGCTGCGGATAAAGACGGCAATGAGCGGAATGCTGATGGTGATGCTGATGGTGAAGACCGTGAAGACCGTGTAACCGAATTTCTTCCACGCCCTTCAGCCCCGCGGGTAGAGTCCGAAGTAGCTTTTGTGCCCCGCAGACTGCGGACTCGAATTGGTACCGTGTTTGGCCGCTCCGGGCAGACTAGCGTTTTTGGCGCTTTTCGCCTTAGAGCTGGCTCAAATGCGCCCGAGAACCAGGAGAATCACAACGACGAAAAGGATGAGTCCTACGCCGCCGGTTGGGTAATAGCCCCAGTCTCGGCTGTGCGACCACCGTGGCAGCGCCCCAAAAAGTGCTAAAACCAGAATCACGATTAATATGGTTCCGAGCATGTTTGCTCCTTAATCTGCCTGCGAGTCGGCTTTGATTATGGGCGTTCCGCCAGATTCTTAATGGTCAAAACTGCTCAGTGGAAGAGGGAAACGGTCTTAAAGGGCAGCTCAATTTCACTTGTGGAAGATCCGTTCGATGACCGCGCGGGGACCGCATTTCCACCATGCGGGACATTACTTCACTTCGATCACTTATACAGCCAGGCAAGGAAATGGTGCGAGCCCAAGTGGACCCGCACCAATTTAAGAGAGAATCGACTTCTTTACACCTCAAGCAGACCGGACGCCATACGTCGCAGTCAATTCGCTACTTGTGAGGGCGTTCTTCGGGTTTGGGCGCCGGCGCCTCTTTCGCAGGATGAGGCGCGGGCTGCGCATGAGCTGTAGTTGCCGGATGAGGGGCGCTCTCCGGACGAGCCTGAGGCCGAGGTGCAGTCTGTTCTCGCGGTGCGGGCTCCGCATGAGCTGTACTTGCCGGATGAGGAGCAGTCTCCGGGCGAGCCTGAGGCCGGGGTGCAGTCTGTTCTCGCGGTGCGGGCTGCGCATGAGCCGTAGTTGCCGGACGAGGAGCGGGCTGCGCATGGGCGGCAGTCGGCTTACTAGACTCAGTGGGCGCACGGGCTGCCTTAGGCTTTGCCGCGTTATTCTCGTTCGTGCGAGTTGCGGCTGTCTTATTCTCAGCCGCCTTGTTCTCGTTCGTGCGAGTCGCAGCCGCCTTATTCTCGGCGGTCTTATTCTCATTCGTGCGAGTTGCAGCCGCCTTATTCCCGGCGGCCTTGCTCTCGGTGGCCTTGTAAGGTGCTCCCGCCTGCTTAGCCGCTACCACTCCATGACCGCTAAATTCCCCAGGCTTCGCAGTTGCCGCGATCGCCGGCCGGCCGTGGTTCACGGACGCCAGGAGTGCGTGGTTGGTGCTAGCAGCGTGCACATGCTGGGTTTGCATCGTGGTTGCCGGCGTGTGCCGCTCGTGCGCCGCTGTCTCTTCGGCTGCGGTCGGGCGGGCGCTGATTCCACCATTGCCACCGTTAAAGCTGACATGGTTCACCGTGGTGTTGTTGATGACGGTTTTATTGTAAACATTGTGAATGTTCGTGACGTTCACGTTGTTCACCGAGCGGTTGTAGTAGAAGGCACCGTTATTCCAATATCCGCCTTCATACCCGACACCACCATAGCCGAAGCCGTAGTTGACGCCACCGTAAAAGCCGATCTGCGCACCCCAGTAGCCGTCATTCCAGGCATAGGCGTTGCCGCCCCAACCCCAATAGCCGGGCGTCCAGAGCAAGCCAGCTTCAGGAGGCATCACCCATGTACCCGGCACCCAGAAGTAGCCTTCGTCGCCATTAGCCCAGTAACCCGGCGTCCACAAATAACCGTCGGCTGGGGCCATGGGTTGGGTGTACACAGGTAGCTCCGGCGGCGCGATCGTAATAGACACGCCGAATTGCGCGAACGAGGCGGCCGGTATGGCCAGTATTAGGAGTGTTAGCAACAGCAAGCGGATCGTACGCATTTTGAACCACCTTGACCCTGACCATCCTTCGATTGCCCGGTCCTGCCTTGCTGCTGCGGGCTGCGCGGATTGAAGGGCGACGCGTCAGCCGCAAGGATTTCACGGATGCACTGCCAGGTCTGTGCAATACCGCTCACTTCTCGCGACTGCACAAATCAATCCGCCCAATGAATTTTTCCGAGAGGGCCGTGCCGGCACCCCCAGAAAGAAAGCGGCGCGAGCCCAAACAGTGGACCCGCGCCGATAATCGTCTAGCTGGTTGCACTCGCCCATACCGGGCTGGCCGCTACTATAGGGTGACGCTGAGCGCAAGGTTCACGCCAGGATACATGGGATTGCAAAGGTAATACATGCCGTCGATCTCGACCACAAAAACGTCTTGCGTATAGAGCCAATTGGCTGGCCACGCGCCAACGAACCCGAACCAATAGCCGCCGTATTGGAAGCGGCGATTGCCGTAGTCGCCTTGGGAGACACGAAACGTGTGTTCCCGTCCAAAATTGGCCTTGTAACGATCGTCGGGAATGCGGTTACCGGAGGCATGCTGCTGCGCCTGCTTTCCAGGCTCAGCCTGCTGGGTGCGTTGCTGTGCGTTTCTGTCTTCCTGCTTGTTGTTCCTGTCCTGCTGCTGCGCGTTCTTCTGTTCCTGCTGGTTGTTCTTGTCTTGCTGCTGCGCGCTTTTCTCCTCTTGATTGTTGTTCTTGTCCTGCTGTTGCGCGCTTTTCTGTTCCTGCTGGGTGTTCTTGTCCTGCTGTTGCGCGTTTTTCTCATCCTGCTGGTTGTTCTTGTCCTGCTGCTCCTGCTGTGCGTATGCCGGAGCAGCGATTCCGAGGGTCAACGACAGAACTGCTGTGCTGATCACGCCTACTAGTTTCATGGGGTGTTGCCTCCATAGTATCAAATCGATCATTACGTACGGTTGCCCTACTGCAAGCTTCCCGTTGTTGCGTTGGCCGGGTTGCCGATGGCGTCGCCGGACACGAGAAGCTCCACTCTCCGGTTCTGCTGCCGGCCGGCGGAGTTATCGTTGGAGGCTACCGGCAAAGTGTTGCCGAAGCCTCTGGATGAAACCGAATTTGTCGCTACGCCTTGTTGCACCAGATAATCGCGAACTGAGCCGGCACGATTCTCGGACAGGGTTTGATTCATGGAGTCCCCGCCCACATTGTCGGTGTAGCCGCCGACCTCAATGTTGAGACCAGGGTAGGCAAGCAGAATACCGGCGACTTTCGCCAGCTTCTCCCGCGCACCCGGCTTCAACGAGTATTTCCCGGTGTCAAACAACACATCGGACATGCTGACGATGAGCCCCCGCGCGCTATCGCGAGTCTGGAGAATGGAATTCAACTGCTCGGACAACCGAGTGCGCATAGCGGCTTTGTCGGTATCCGCTTGTTGCGCGCTCAACTGGGCCTGCTGTGCCGCCAGGCGGGATTGTTCCGCATCGGCCTGCGCCGCGGAAATCGCATTTGCGGACGAAGCCTGGCTGTCCGCCATGTCCGATTTAGCCTGAGCCGTCGCAGCTTGCGCGTCGGCGGCGTCGCCCCGGGCCCTTGCCGCATCGGACTCCGCTTGAGCCTTGGCGGCCTGGGCACTCACGGCATCAGATTCGGCCTGAGCTTTTGCCGCTTGAGCTCTCGCTGTATCGGACTGGGCTTGCTCTTTTTGCCGAATCGCGTCATCCGCCTGCCCTTGCGATCGAGCCTGTGCATCGGCGGAATCCTGGCGTTCGTTCGCCAGGCGCACCTCGTCCATTTTCTTGACTGCGATGGCGCGCGCATCTTCCGCAGTCTGCACCGCCTCGCGGGAGACTGCGATCAGCGGTTTTCGGTCGATGTGTTTGTCTGTGGCATAGCCATCCGCATTGTTCATCAATTGGACAGCGTGCTGGTAACTGTCGCTGGCATACTGCTCGGCTCCCTCGGATCGAGCGATGCGCAGTGCATTCCGCGCCTCGAAGAATTCCAATGGCAACCGGGCATTCAGGACCACGGGATCGAACTTGTAGCCAGTGGGAATGTAGCCGCCCCGCTCCATCAGTTCGTACTTTGCGTTTACGGCCTCGGTAGTTCCCTTAGTGTCGTCGCGAACGACGTTCTCAAGCACCACCGCATTGCTGGGCTGCCGAACCGCATAATAGGGTTCCGCGGTAACGATCAGAGCGAATGCCTGAAGGTCCGTGGTCACGTGCAGCTTGCTGCGATGGTTATCGCCAACCAACACTTCGCCCAGATTCACTGCCCGGCCTTCGGGCGAAATGGCCCACAAAACGTAGGTCAAATACTCATTGCCGAAAGTCGTCGGTTTCTGCAGGTTGCCAAATTCCGCTTCGATCTCGATGGATCCCCGCTTGCTGTTCACCTGCGCTTCACCATTCGCCGAGGGCATCAGGTCCGTGCCCGCAAAATCCAGCTTCGAAGCTCCGCTGCGATGCCTGTAATTGACCGCTTGCACGCTGCGGCTGATTACAGTGACCCGGAACATGGGCGTCTGATTCATACGCTCGACGTCGACAGTTGTTTGAGAATTAGTCTGACCTGCTGCGGGCAAACTCAGTGCGATTGCGGCGGCGAACAACAGCGTTATCTTCACAATTTCTCCTTAGCGGCAGGTGTCTGCCGGGTTGAGTCGTATCGATCTTGGGGTTGGGCTTTTCCGTCCCCCTATCACGTTCCGACGTGGATCCGCGAAAGCGAGTGGAACATTCCAAAAACATTCAGCAGCCACAGAACTACGGCAATGACCACGACGCCGTTCAAAATTGACTTGATGGATCCCTGCATGGGAATGAAGCGATTCACCAGCCACAGAAGAACACCCACCACGATTAGAACTTCCACGAGTTGAATTAAGGGCATGGCTTTTTACCTTTCTTGATTTCCGCTCTTGTTTCCGCAGGCTAACCCCTCTCATCCGCCTGGAGGGTTGCCCTAGTTTCAACGTTTCAAGAGCTTCTAGGGTCGAATCGTGCTCGCCGCAGCAATCGCAGCATACACACGGATGACGAATGCCGATTGGCTGGATGTGGTCGCTTTGCCGGGAATTGATCAGAACCCGTTCAGCAGCGACCTAGTGGAACGAGAGCTGCGAATCAGCATCCGCCGCTCCTCAACACACTCAGGAGATCAAAGAATGACAGGTACAGACCTTCGTGTCTGAGCAAGATAGCTCACATGCGGAAGATTCAGACCACGATGCGGTGCCGCGGCCGGATCAAATCACCGCTACTTCGGCGCGTCGCCGTGACCACACCCGAGGGCAAACCGAACACCCAGCGCACTGGTTTCACACATCCTGGGCGCGCTGTCGGCGCTCCAAACTTCCATTGGCATCCAGCCAACCCAGCAGAGTGCGCACGCTGGCCCGAGCCAGGGCAATTGCGCAGTCCGCAGCGCCGTAGTAGATGTTGATGGTGTCGCCATCGGGGTCCATCGTATATCCGCAGGGGAAGACAACATCGTCAACGTCGCCGAGGACCTCGTACTCCGCCTCCGGCCCAAAGATCCACGAATCCCCGCGCAGCAGGCATTTCGCCGGATTCTCCAGCTCGAACAGAGCTAAGCCCAATCGGTACAGGCAGCCCGAAGGAGTGTGCCGCACTCCGTGGTAGAGCACGAGCCATCCCCTGGAAGTCTCGATGGGCGGCGGCGACAACCCAATCTTGTTTGCGTCCCACCAGGCGCCGCGGCGCGCTTCTAGGATAAGCCTGTGTCTGCCCCAGTGACGCAGGTCTGGAGAGTAGGAAATCCACATGTGCGCTCCGAGATTCGTCGCGGGCCGATGAATCAGCGCCCAATATCCATCGACTCGCCGCGGCAGAATCGCCGAGTCTTTGTCGTCCGGTGGCATAATCACGCCGTAGCGTTCGAAGCTGCGGAAGTCTTTGGTCAGAGCTAGAGACACTCCGGGGCCGCCGCGCGAATAGGATGTGTAAGTGACGACGTATTGCTGCAGTTCGGGCACGAAAGTAATGCGAGGATCCTCGATGCCCCAGATCTCCTCCGGATACTCCTTGGGGCTGGGCATCAAGGTCGGTTCGCTGTCGATCTGCCACCCATCGACGCCGTTTCGAGAGCGCGCGGCGCAAAGATGCGACAAACCGCGGCGATCCTCCACCCGGCAAAGCAGCAGGGTGGAACCATCCGCGAGTAGCGTCGCACCGGGATTGAATACACTATTAATGGAGTATGGCCAATCCTTGCTGGTTAGAATCGGGTTGGCGGGATGCCGAAGAAGCAGTGGCTCGTAGCGAGTGCTCGGAACGCTCATAGTTTTTTGGGCGGGATTAGTCACGATGGGTTTTCCATGGTTTCGGACTCCTGCAGCAGGCGCATTTCCAGGAGTGCCATTAAGAACGATAGCGTCGATTCCGCGCCCTGATTCTCATTGGCGCGATCGGGATGGAGGCCGTCCCGGCAACCGCCAGTGACGGAGTCATAGAGAGGAATTTGCAGGTCGTTGTCCCCCAGGAACCAGTTGAAGGCCGACCAGGCTTCGCTGCGCCAGCGCCCGTCGCCAGTGATGCGGTACGCCTCGAGACACGCGGACACCGCGCCGGCGGCCTCAACCGGCTGTTGATCGAAGCGCGCCTTTTCACCACCCTGGTGATAAAAGCCTTGCGACCCGATGGGTACAAAGTGGTGGTTGGTTTCGCAGTGCTGCGCTTTCAGCAACCAATCCAGCGCTTCGAGGCCACAGGAGACCATGCGATCATCCGAACTAGCAGAGCCCACCACCAGCATGGCTTGGGGCAGTCTCGCGTTGCCGTAAGCTACGACATCCTCAAACCACTGCCAATCCGGACGGCGGATGGACGCATACATTTCGAGTAATCGCCGGCTGAGTACGGATCTTATTTTTTGCGCGTCCCGATCGCCGGGATACGAATTGAGGTATTCCTGAATTCCAAGCAAGGTATAGGCCGCGGCGCGAGGACTATAGGACTCCAACGCCGCGGGAAGAGAAAATTCGAACAAGCGCCCGGCAGCACTCCTCAAGCCCTGATCGCCGGATCGGCCTAGAACCGTGCCCAGGCTCCACAACGCACGCCCGTGGCAGTCTTCANNGGGTTCGTTCCACCGGCGATCGTAGCTGAGAAAGTTTCTGAATCTGCCGTTCGATGGATTGAACGCATGTTCGAGGAACGACAAGTACCGGCGAGAGAAATCTGGGGCGGCTGAATTCGCCTGGCCGAACCGATCTTTGTCATTGCCATTGCCATTGCCGAACTGTGCCAGCAGCACCGTGAAAATCAATCCGCGAGCGTTGTCGTCGGTGGTGTAGCCCTCGGCTCGATTGGGGATGGTAAAGATCGCGTGTTGCAACATTCCCGTGTCATCGGTCAGCGTGTTCACATGATTCAGGTTCAATTCCGGCAGCTGATCGAGCGTTTTTGTAGCGCGAGCCGAGAACTGAACGCGGGGACTTTCCATGCGGTCGCTGCGCACCCGGGTGAAGCTTTCCATGTAGCCTTGCGCCACTCTTTTCCAGACCATGTCGCGTGCAAACACATAGGCGCGTTTACGCATGGCATGGCGGATCGCTGGTGTATTCAAGAGTTCGATTGTCTTGTTTGCAATCGCCGCGGGGTTTTGGAACGGGACCAGCGCACCCCGACGGTCGTCTAACAACTCAATCGCGTGCCA
>PKVW01000067.1 GCA_003131585.1 Acidobacteriaceae bacterium | reverse complement strand
GCGCCGGCGTCTCGCCGGCTTTCCGCGATGTCCCACCCGGGGACCGTTCTTGATACCGTTGCGACGAATCAGCCTGCTGTAAGGCGGACATATCCCGCCCGTCAGGCCGGCGAGACGCCGGCGCTACACCATCACCGGTAGCTCTTCCACCGCGCCCTCGCTCTCGTAAGGGCACAGCCTGCCTTCCAGATGATCTTCAAACTCTTTCCGGAACTTCTTGATGAAGGCGATGGTCGGCATTGCTGCCGCATCGCCCAGCGGACAAAAAGTCCGCCCCAGCATGTTTTCCGACAGGTACTGCATGTTGTCGATGTCTTTCTTCACGCCGCCGCCGGCGTGAAAACGCACAAGGGTCTTCTTCAACCAGTCGGTACCCTCACGGCATGGGATGCACCATCCGCAACTCTCGTGCTGATAAAACTTCATCGTCCGCAGAGCAAACTTCACGATGCACTGAGCGTCGTCGATCACGACCACGCCACCCGAGCCCAGCATCGAACCGGCTTTCGCCACTGAATCGAAATCCATGTTGACGTCGATCTCCTCAGCAGTCAGGCACGGCGTTGACGAACCGCCCGGGACAACGGCTTTCAACTTGCGCCCATTCGGGATGCCGCCCCCGACTTCGTAGATCATCTTCTTCAGGCTGTACCCCATGGGCAGCTCATACACGCCGGGCTTCGCCACATTGCCGCTGAGGCAGAACAGCCGCGTGCCGCCATTCTTTGGCGTACCAAGTTTGGCGTACCATTCCGCGCCGCCCAGCATGATGGGAGGCACGCTGGCCAGCGTCTCCGCATTATTGATCACCGTGGGACCGCCCCACAGTCCCACCACGGCAGGAAACGGAGGCCGTATCCGCGGAATACCGCGCTTGCCCTCGAGCGATTCCATCAGCGCCGATTCTTCACCCACCTCATAGGCACCCGCGCCGCCATGCCAGTAAATGTCAAAATCGCGGCCGCTGCCGAAAATGTTCTTGCCGAGAAAGCCCCTGGCATACGCATCGCGAAGCGCCCTCTGCATGATGATCGATAGATATCGATATTCGCCGCGGATGTAGATGTAGCCGCTGCGCGCGCCGACCGCAAGGCCGGCAATCATCGTGCCCTCGATCACTGCGTGCGGATCATGCTCGAAGATCAAACGGTCTTTGCAGGTGCCCGGCTCGCTCTCGTCGCCATTGCACAGCACGTACTTCGGCTTGGCCGATTGCTTGGGCACGAACGACCACTTCATCCCGGTCGAGAACCCGGCTCCGCCCCGCCCCCGCAGTCCCGAGTTCTTTACTTCGTTGATGATGGCGTCCGCTTCCATGCCGAGCGCCTTCCGCACGGCCTTGTAGCCGTCCAGTTCGAGATAACGGTCGAGGTTGACCGCGCCCTGCCCGAAGCGCCGGGAGACGACCTTTACCTCGTCGGGATGGGAAACCAAAGATGCCATTGAGTGATTTTGCGATTGAGTCATTGTGCGATTGAAAACCAACTGCTTTTCAATCGCCCAATCACCCGATCACACAATCGCTAAATTTTCTTGTACTCATCCAAAATCGCGTCTATCTTTTCCCTTGTCAGATTCTCGTGAAAATCGTAGTTCACTTGCGCCGCCGGAGCCCAACTGCAGGCCCCAATACACTCCACTTCTTCCAGCGTAAACAAACCGTCGGGCGTGGTTCCTTTGTGGCCGACGCCCAGTTTCTTCGCGCAGTGTTGCAGAATTTCCTCGCCGCCCCGAACCAGGCAACTGATGTTGGTGCAAACTTGCACGTTGAACCTGCCGCGCGGTTTGGTGGTCAGCATCGAGTAATAGCTGATCACGTTCCGCACTTCGAGTTCGGTCAAATCGAGGCGCCCGGCAATTTCCTGAATCACCTCGTCGCTGAGAAATCCCACTTCATCTTGCGCATAAAGAAGGGTAGGAACCAGCACCGACCGCTTCGTCGGATAGCACGGGACCATCTCGGCAAAGCGCGCCTCGAATTCGTCGGAAAACCTCATAAGAATTGAGTGGTTGAGCGATCAGGCCATTGTGCGATTGAATAGTTCACGCTGCATTCCTCGCGGTTCTTTGTGACGCAGCGAAAATCGCCGTCAGCTCGTTCGCCTCTTTTAACAGCGCCTCCGTTTTTGTAAATGAGACCATTCCTGATTCCGTCATCAGCTCCAACCACAGAATCGCCTCATCCGCTTCTTCAACTACAATACCCATTCGAGCCACAAATTCTGCCTTCGATCTCGCCCGGCATACCGCGCGATAATTGGCGGCCACCGACGTTCCGCAACGCAATAACTGCTTACCTAGGACCTGAGTGTCCGTTTTGTAAGGCAACGAGCGGTAAAGCCGGATCACCCGCAAAGCGAAAGCTTTAGTCCTGTCACGAAGCTGCTCCGGCTGACTGCTCACAAGCATTCCTTCAATCGGTTCTTAAATTGCCCAATCACCCGATCGCCCAATCACTCAATTCTTCACCGGTCAATTTCTCCCAGCACAATGTCGATGCTCCCGATGGCGGCCACAACGTCCGCGATTAGCCCACCCTCGCACATCTTGGGCAAGGTTTGCAGGTTCGCCAGGCAGGCCGCGCGCATGTGTACGCGATACGGTTTGGCGGTGCCGTCGCTCACGATGTAGTAGCCCATCTCGCCGCGCGGCGACTCCACCGCTTGATACACCTCACCGGCGGGCACCGCGAAACCCTCGGTAATGATCTTGAAGTGGTAGATGAGCGCCTCCATCTGCGTCTTCATCTTCTCCCGGTCGGGCAGCACCACGCCGGGAGCGTCGGCCTTGATGGGGCCTTCCGGCATGCCATCGAGAGCCTGTTTCACGATCTCGATCGACTCCCGCAACTCCCGCACCCGGCACATGTAACGCGCGAAGACGTCGCCTTCCTGCGCCACCGGCACTTTGAACTTAAAATTCTCATAGCCCGAGTAGGGCATATCGCGGCGCAGATCCATGTCCACGCCACTGCCGCGCAGGGTGGGGCCGGTTGCGCCCAGCGCGATGGCATCCTCGGCGGTGATCCTGGCCACGCCTTTCGTCCGCATCATCCAGATCGGATTTCCGGTGAGCAGGTTTTCGTATTCATCCACCTTGTCGGGAAACCGGCCGGCGAATTCGCCAACCCGCTCGAAGAATCCCAGCGGCGGTTCGAGCGCGATTCCTCCCACGCGAAAGTATGAGGTCATCATGCGCTGTCCGCTGACCATCTCGAACATGCGCTGCACTTCTTCGCGCTCGCGGAAGCAATAGAGGAATACCGTCATGGCCCCAATGTCCATGGCGTGCGTGCCCAGCCACACCAGGTGGGAGTTGATGCGCGTCAACTCGTTGAGCAGCACGCGCAACCACTGCGCCTTCGGCGGAATCTCCAGCCCCAGCAGCTTTTCCACCGCCAGCGCATAACAAAGATTGTTGGTCAGGGGGCAGAGATAGTCGATGCGGTCGGTGAGCGGCACCACCTGCTGGTAAAACTTGGCCTCGCACGTCTTTTCGATTCCGGTGTGCAGGAAGCCGATGTCCGGCATGATCCGCACCACGGTTTCGCCGTCGATCTCCAGCAGAACCCGCAGCACTCCGTGCGTCGAAGGATGCTGCGGCCCCATGTTCAGGATCATGGTTCGATCCTGACCGGGTTCAAGAACGGGAGTGGGCGCGAGGTGAGCCATAACCAAGCCTAGCGGTAACCCTCCACCGGATAATCTTTTCGCAGAGGATGGCCTTCCCAGTCCTCAGGCATCAGGAGGCGCCGCAGATAAGGATGCCCGGTGAAGCGGATGCCAAACAGGTCAAACACTTCGCGCTCGAAGTAATTGGCGCCGGGCCAAAGCGAGGTCAGCGACTCCACCGCCGGGCTGGCACTGTCGAGCCGAACTTTCAGCCTTACCCGCTCCTTCTTCGAGATCGAAAGCAGGTGGTAGATTACTTCAAACCTGGGCTCTGCCGGATACCAGTCCACGCAGGTAATGTCGGAAAGAAAGTTGAAGGCGCACTCGGGATCGTCGCGAAGCAGGGCGCAAGTTTCGCGGAGGTTCGCACGATCGATGTAAATCGTCATTTCCTCGCGGTCGAACTTCACTCCCGCAACGGCCAACGGATTCCATGCCAGCAGGCGCGCCACCGCGGGATGACCCTTCAGTTGTTCAACATCGGTGATTGCGGCCGCCAAAGGCATTAGAGTTCTCCCCGCCGCGCCGCCGCGGGGCCCCATTCCAGAACGCCCTTCTTCCAGACGTAAAAGTAGCCCACCAGAACAATCCCGATGTATACCAGCATCTCCCACAGCCCAAAGTGTTTGAGATCGCGTAGAATCACGGCCCAGGGGTAGAGAAAAACAGCCTCTACGTCGAACAGAATGAACAGCATGGCCACCAGGTAGAACTTCACCGAGAAGCGCCCGCGCGAGTCGCCCACCGGAGGCATGCCGCACTCATAGGCGGAAAGCTTGGCGCGAGTCGGTTTACGCTCCCCGATCAACCAGGAAAGCGAGATAATGGCAGTCGCAATGCCGCCCGCCAGCAGAATGTGGATTAGGAACGGCAGGTAGCGAGCGAAATAATTGTCGGGCATGGGACAAGCTATATATAATTCGCGCCAAGCATTGCTTAAACATTCTAGATTAGGTGCTGGTGCGCGCGAGTGTCAAGGGAACGGCGCGCCATTGGGCGGATTCGGCTAAGGAAAAAGTTGGTAATGATGTAATCGGGGAATTGAGGGGGAATTGAGGGGAGATTGAGTAAGGGAAAATCAAACCGCGATGGCTCCTGGAACGCTGTAAGCTCAGGAGTGAGCCGGTTCTCAATTAACCAATCGTCCAATCACAGAATTACAAATTCCTTATGATTTTCGGCTTCAACACGGATGTCAAACACGGCGACACCATCTACCACGTGCAAAGCGAAGCGCGCGAGAGCGAACAATTGCTCCAGACTCAGGTGTTCGTGCGCGGAAGGTGCGTGGGCAAGAGGGCGATTTCCTATGCGAACTCGGCCATGCAGGCTGGTTTTGGCGATCCTCAAAAAGAGCAGCAACTGCGCGACCAGCATCGTCTGGTACTGGAAGCGATTCGGGATGGAAAGTTGGAGAGTGTCCTGGACCGGGCCGAAACCGAAGCGTTGGCCGGCATAAAGCAATTGGACGTGCAATGGGAGAACGCAACCTCGATTCACGCCAATCGTAATCTGACCATGCAATTGCGCGTGACCGAAGCGGGAGCGGCGGTGGCCAGTGCCCGTCTTACTTTTCGCTTCGCCCGTCCGGACGCCGCACCTTTCTATACCCAGGCGGTCACCGATTCCGGGGGCAGCGCCGAGATCTCGATCGAGGTCGAGGAATCCGATTTACCGCACTCGTCCGTCATGGTGCAAGCCAACCACGAAGGCCGCACGGTGACTCGCAAATTCGTCTTGCGCAAGAGCGAGTAAGAGGGCCGCCCAAGGTCTGCCCACACCGAGTATCCAGTCACGAACTGTCATCCCGACGGGAACTTCCCCTTCCAGAAGGGAAGGGGAAGTGGAGTGGAGGGACCTGCTGTTCTCTCCGAAATCGGAGTACGTCACAGGCTGCTAAACGAACCCCGATCCAGCGTTCAATGATGAGGTTTCACCCGCGATGACGCTGCACATTAATGGAGAAGCCTGCACCTTCGCGGACCCCACGCCCGCCCACTTCACGCTCGCGGCCCTCATCGAGTCGCTCAACATGAAACCCGACCGCGTGGCCGTGGAACTCAACCGCGACATTGTGCCCCGCGAGCGCTGGCCCGAAACGCCGCTGAAAGACGGAGACCGCCTGGAAATCGTCCACTTCGTTGGCGGCGGCTGTTGCGCTCGGTTTGGCTACCCGTGATGCAAGCGCGATTCGTGTCAGGGCATGCCTTCAGGCATGCCGTAAGGGCCGGGCCATGAGAGCGCCTTTAGGCGCTGGATTCGAAACCGGGACCTCACCAGTCCCTCCAGGCATTCTTCTAGTTAACCTTCCTCTCACGATTCTTTCTTGACACCGGTCCACTCATGCCTAAAATGTTTGAAACATCCGGCTCGCAGACTGTTTCAAACATAAACGGGGAACCATGCAAGACCGCTTTTCATCGCAAGAGGTGATGGCTCTGACTGGGATCACCGCTCGCCAGCTCCAGTGGTGGGACGAGCGGGGAGTGGTCAAGCCGGAACGTGTCGGTCACCGTCGCGTGTATTCGATGCAAAACGTTATGGCAATGGCGGTCATCTGCGAGCTGCGCCGCAAGGGCTTCTCCCTGCAGGGAGTACGAAAGGTCATGCGTTTCCTGCAGCGTGAGTTCGGCAAAGGCCTCGCCGAAATTGTCGGCCGCAACTCCGACGTCCACCTGCTCACCGATGGCACGCATCTTTATCTGGAAACGTCGGCGCGGCAGATTGTGGACATCCTGAAGAATTCGAGTCAGCCCATTCTGGGTATTTGCCTCAGCGACGCGGTGCGCCAGGTGCGAGCTGAGGTCGTCGCCAGAAAGGCGAGTACCTCCGTAATAGCGTCGGCGGAGCGTCGGCGTGCTAGAAAAGCTTCTTAGGCAGAACGTGTCAGTCGAGGTATCGGGTCTGAGTATCGGTCCACAGGAGGAATGCATGGTCGGCGAACTGGACGTCCTGAACGAATGGATCCCGGAACAGATGCAGCCCGGAACAGTTTTTGTTTTGGAAAACGCCGGGGAAATCGGCGAAAAGGAAGATCCTTACTGGGCCGTGCTGGCTTGCCCGTCCTGTGGCATGTTGGGGCTGATTACGCGCCGGCAAATTAATGGTTTGGTCCCCGTCATCTGCGGCTCGGAGCACTGCTCCGCGCAGTTTTTTATTCGCGAGGCCGAAGTCATCGTGCGCAAGCCGTTCTAGTAACATTCCCGGGGCCGCGCCTTGCGGCCTTTATTTTTTCCTCGCCTGTACTCCGCTCAACTCCACCGGAACCTGGTCGACGATTTCGATGCCGAATCCCTCCAGCGCCGCCACTTTCTTGGGATGGTTCGTCAGCAGGCGGATTTGACGAAGGTTCAAGTCGGAAAGAATCTGGGCCCCGATTCCGATTTCGCGCTGTGTCTGGCGCTCGTTGTCGAGCAGCGACGGCAGCTTCCGGCCGCGATGAAACGTAAGCGCGGTTCGCTCGCCAACCTTTTCTACAGCAAAGCCCTGGGAGGTTTGGTGTAAGTAAATAAGCGCGCCGCGTCCTTCCTGAGCAATGCGGCGGAGCGAACCTTCGAGCGTGGCGTGACACTCGCAGCCGGTCGCGCCAAACACGTCGCCCATCAGGCAGTGGGCGTGCATGCGCACCAGCACCGGCGAATCGCGGTTGGCATCGCGTTTGGCATCGCTGTTGGCGTTGCTGGGCACTGTGCTATTTCCTATGTCGCCGCGAATCAAGGCTACGTGCGACTCTCCGCCATCCACTTCGCTCTCATAGGCGATCAGGCGAAACTCGCCGAAGCGCGTGTCCACCAGGGCTTCGCCGACGCGATGCACATAGCGTTCATGGGCCATGCGGTAGCGGATCAATTCGGCGACGGTGAGCATCTTGAGGCCGTGCTGGTTGCAGAACTCGATGAGGTCCGGCACGCGCGCCATGGTGCCATCGTCCTTCATGATTTCGCAGATGATGCCGGCCGGAATCAATCCCGCGAGGCGTGCGAGATCGACCGAGGCCTCGGTTTGTCCGGCGCGCACCAGCACGCCGCCTTTGCGCGCGCGAAGAGGGAAGACGTGTCCTGGACGGGCCAGGTCGGACGCTTGCGTCGCGGGATCGATCGCCACTTGGATGGTGCGGGCGCGATCATAGGCGGAGATGCCGGTCGTCACGCCGGCACGCGCGTCAATCGCCTCACAAAATGCAGTGCCGTATTGCGAAGTATTCTCCGCGGTCATGGGGCCGATTCGGAGGTGCTCCAGCCGCTCCTCTGTCATGGTGAGGCAAACCAGGCCGCGGCCATACTTAGCCATGAAGTTGATCGCTTCGGGAGTGACCTTCTCCGCCGCGAGGGTGAGATCGCCCTCGTTTTCGCGGTCTTCGTCGTCGACGACAACGATCATGCGGCCGGCGCGGATCTCCTCGATGGCAGTGGGGACGTCGGCGAATGGCTGGTGGCTCATGATTGACTCACTCCTTCCTGGCCCGCTGCGGACCGTGAGCCCGCGACAGATACTGCTGATCGAGCGCCTGGCGAATGAGAGTCTTAATCACCGCCTGACGGCTGATGTTCAACTCCTTGGCAGCCTTGTCCAGCTCCTCCAACATACCGGGGGCGAGATCCACGTTGACCCTTTGGATCGGACTCATCATCTGACCCTTGTTCGAGAAGAACCGGGACACGTCGGCGCCCCGGTCGGCAAGCCGGGCAATGGTTTCCGCCGATGCTGCCTTTCGCCTCTTATGAGTGCTCTTCATAAAGTTGCTGCTCCTGCTTGGTGGCTTTCCAGAGCGTCACAAGGTGGTAGTACTCTCCTTGCTCGTGTTCGCGCACCTCGAAGATGACGGAGTACAGACTGTCTCCAACCCAGCCGATGGCGCGATACTGTTCGGGGCAGTCTGAGCGTTGGTCGAGATAGTAAGGATGGGCAAAGAGTCCCTGCGCCTCCTCGAATCCGATTCCTCGTTTCGGATTGGCTCTTAAACGTTCACTCTTGCGCTCATCAAAATGAAATCGCATGAGTATAACTGTTATACCACATCAGGGGCAAGTCGGTCGAGCGCTGCGTCCGTTTGTCAGTTAGGTAATGAGTACCGAGTAGCGAGGTGCGAGTACCGAGCGGCTCCTTCCTCGGGACCGGACTTTCGGTTCGTTTCGTCGGCGGAATGCGTGCAAAAAATTTCGAGATCGAATCTGCTTAAATCTCTGGAATCAACGACTTGCGAGGAATTGATCGACTCGAATCCGGCTAAAATATTGATTCTAGAGAACTTGCCCGTAAAATATTGCGGACAAAGGGGTTAGGTGCATTGGCATCCCATAAGTTCTTTGGAATCAGTGAGGCTATTTCTGTCGGGACTGAAAACAGCCGGACCTGGCCGCAAGATCTTGTGGGGGAAGGACTTAGCCGCGCGATATTCAGTTTTCAATGAGCCGTTTCTTTACTGCCTTTGCTGGGGCAATTTTGAACGAGTTTGAGATGATGCGCAAGGTCAGATGTCACAGAGGTAGGCTGTGGAGAATTCTGGAGGATCAGAATCCCCGCCCCTTCGGCTTGGCTCAGGGCAGGCTCTGTATCTCCAAAAAACGGAGAGGCAAGGACGGGGCAGCCAGCGCTAGGTCGGAGCGGACCCTAAGGCCCCACCACACCATTATTGCTCTTCAACGTATGAAAACGCGTCCACGAGCGAAGGGAACGCTCTGCTGGGAATCCTCCTAAACTTCGTCGTGCCGGGCTGGGCTTTCCTCACGACGATGTTGTTGGCCTCAAGGGAGACGGTCCAGTCCCATCCCTTCCACTTGTCTGCTAGGAATTCTGTGTCGGCCGTCGGCAGCCAGTTCGGAATGTCGATCTGATTTAGTTTCGAAATGAACTCAGCCGCGGATGCGTACCGCTGACCTGGATCGGGTTTTGTTGCTGCGTTTACGATGCGACGGAGCTTACTGGAGTAATAGGGCCGTGGGGGCCGACCATGCAATAGCAAGCCTCCCTCTGACGACAACTGCGCGATCCCTCTGTCGGCAAGCTGCGATTTATCGCAATCGTCAAGGGAGTTGTAGTCGCGCCCCGTGCCGCGGAGTTCCCTGAGAACTTTGGGTGTGAGATAGTGGCGCAGCTGTGAATCGATCGGCCCGTTCACCAGTTCGTATAAAACCATCCCCACCTGATAGACATCGGAGGCCTTCGAGTAGTATGGCGCCGCTCCCCATCCTTCGGGTGGAACATACAAGGCCGAGTGCCTTGACGCTGGGATCGCGGTGGCGCCTTCTGGGAGGACTGCAGCAGAACCGAAGTCGGCTATCTTCGGAGTTTTCCCGTCGAGCACGATGTTTGCTGGTTTCAGATCTCGGTGCAGAATCCTGCAGAAATGTAACTGGGATACGCCGTGCAGGATGCCTCTTGCGATTAGCACTGCGTCTAGCTGGCCAATGGCGCTTTCGGCGAGAGCCGATAGAAGGCTAGAACCTTCTATCCACTCCATCTGAAGACTCAGATGCTGCTCGCCTGCCACGTCGATGATATCCGCCCCAAAAACCTGAACCAGATTCTCGGGTTTAGGGGCACCTTGCGTCGCCTGCACCAGCACCCTCGGTTCTCGGAGTAGATCGGACGCAACTTCCGGGCTGTAATAGATGATCTTGAGGAAGAGGTCACGGGCGAGCAGGCGGTCATGTGCCTTAAAGGCGAACGCGTTCGCCCCCTGGTCTATTTCGAATAGGATCGAGAACCTTCCGAGCTGCTGTAGAGCGTTCTTGACGTCGTTACTGTCCGGCATTCAGAACACTCCACGCACAGACCGCAGCCTTTCTCAGGTACGCTGGGCTGATCCCTCGCAGAGCCAGGTCGAGGTCTGGCCCCGCAACGGAGTTAACCCATCTTTTTTCGGCCGCCGCCGCAGTCTGCGATGGCACGAGCGTGCAGGGAATCGACGCCTCGCTGGATGCGACTTGGATCATGCACTCGACCTTCGCTCGGATTGGCGAGGTGCCAGGGTCTGCCCTTATGATACCGACGCATCCCACCCGATTTGATTTGAGCACTTCGTGCATTTGTTTTTTCAGTGCTATGAGTTGGTCGACTTCGGGGCCGGCTGCGGGGAGGCGCAATCTTGAGGGTGAGAGAATTTCGATGTTGCAGTCTTTGGCTGTGCCATCCAGAATTACCAGCAGGCTGTCTGACCCGCTGATTTCGACTCCTAGTGCCCGCATTTCTCCTCCTCCATACTCGGATCCGGAGCGTCCGTTCTCCCCGACCGCCGCCGCACGGGTCAGGGCTTGATCATGGCGGCCCACACCGCCTCAATTCTTTCTTGAGCGCGTCGCCTCCAGCTGCGCACGAAGCAGACGATTCTGGAGCTTCACATGGAGTCCGCCCCAATGGGTTCGATTCTTCCCCAGATGATCTGGCGTGCGGCCGATGTACTCGATAGCGTTATCGGTCTCTTTGACGAGCTCGGGTCCCCCTTCTTTCCACAGCCGCAGGACGGACTTAAACCCCCCCCGCCATTTGGCGTTACCGGAATCGTCTACCTCCACTACATTGCGGAAGGCGGCCAGCATCGGGTAGCAGGCGCCCTTTGTGAGGCGGTACTTGTTTGGTTGCAGGTGCGCGAAGGGGAACTCGAACTCTCGATTCTTCCCCGCCTCCTCGACGATGTTCATCTTCCCCGCTCTGCCGCCAGCATCGTTGTGGATCTGACGGAAATCGTGGCGGATGTAGTCGTACAAGACGAGTGCATCGTCGAGAATTGGCCGGAGCCTGTAGTACTTGCTGTTCTTGATCTTTTCTTTGTTCTCCTCGTAGTCCTCGGCAAACTTCTTGAGCGGGATGCTCCACTTCTCGTAGGCGGAAATCGGGTGCTTCGACTCATCGTTCGGAAAGTCGAAGACGTTAAAGAGCTCTAGAATACTAATCAGATCTCGGACGTCGTATTCCTTGGTGTCCGACTCGCGCCATGCGATCATGTCGCCGTAGAGCCTGCCCGAGACCTCCTTCTTCAACCAGTCGAAGACACCATCGATGTTGTAGATGGATTTCGGGGCGACCTGCATTCCGGTATTGAGGCCTCGCGCGATGTCGGTGATTAAGCCATTTTCGATGCCAGTGCGGATGTAGACCTCGACGTACTGCGCAGGGTCCGTGGTCCCATCCCGGTTGCACTGCTCAATAATCTTCGCCGTGTGCGCGCCGTCTACGATGCCGCCCTTTTCCTCGTCGACAGTGATGTCGAAAATTTGTTCTTCTTTGTCAACGAGCCGAACGTTCAGGGCAAGGATGGTAATCCCCTTGTTCATAAGATCGAAGGTGCCGGGGTCGGCGCCGGTTCCCTCTAGGCTCTCCCGAACGTCGCGGTACACGAGCCGGTTGAGGCCTACGGGCTCGCGGGCGTTCGCAGCGGTGCTTATGCCGGCGGGAAAGTCGGTGGCCTTAACCGTAAGCCAGTATTTGTCGATTTTCCTAAAGATGGGGTGTGTGATCTTGCGGGACTCGTGTGCTGTGATGCGATGGACCTGCTTGCCCATGACGCACTCCTTCTGATTATTGAGCGGACGACGCCGCCGGTTTTGGCCACGTGCACGATGACACTGACCAATTGCAATCCTAGCAGCGCATGCCGCGTCCCGCATGGTTTTTTTGCGAGCAACTTGAACAGCAGGAGCGCTGTTTGGAGGTCGGCAGCTCGGCAGGGGGCTGGCGCTGCCGGTTTCTAGCGGACAAGGGTGTCCGCTCCACGCAAGCGGGGCGAGAAAGCAGGTTCTCCACCGGGCTTGTGGCCCGGTTCGGAATGACAAGAATTCGGGACAGGGCTAGCGGGCGTTGTTGGATTGGGCTTCCATGTAGGAGCGCAGGATGGCGTGATGCGGGTTTGGTAGCCGCGGCCGTGCCTTTGAGCCACGCCACGACAATCCCTCGGGGCTGAAGCCCTAATCATCAGAGGACACTGATCGCAGCGCTGGAAGCGCTGCTCTTTCACAGAGAATCGTGCCGTCCCTTCGGGACTCGATTCCATTTTTCGGGGCCTTACCCAGGACTTACGTCCTGGGCTATTGTCAGTCGCCCCTACCGGGGCTCGAGATCCGCTCACGCACAGAGAGTCGAGCTTCGCTCGACGGACAGCCGAGGGCGGCTGTCCCCACATAGAATCTCAACCTGCCAGTTCCTTCTCGGCGCCGCGAAATAGGGCTTTTAGGGCGCGGATTACGAAACGGGCCAAGAGGATTATGACTGCTACCAGCGCGAGGGCGATGGTGGCGGCGGCGTAGGGGTGGCGGGTGGCTAGGTAGGTTAGGGAGATGGCGAGGGCGTCTTCGGCTAGGCTTAGGGTGACGTTGGAGAAGGGCTCGGGGGATGGGGTGACGGCGGCGCGGAGGGCGGTTTTGCCGCCGTGGGCGGCCAGGGCGATGGCGGCTCCGAGGGCGGCTGCCAGCAATTGCTGGGCGGGGGTGAGTTGGCGGGTTGCTCCGTAGGCGAGCAGGGCGGCGGCGGGGACGCGGACGAAGGTGTGGAGGGCGCTCCAGATCAGGTCGAAGGCGGGGATTTTGTCGGCGAAGAATTCGATGGCGAAAAGGATTGTGCTGGCGGCGATTAGGGGCCAGGTTTCTAGGAGTTGCAGGGCTGGCGGGAGGGGGACGTGTCCGAAGCGGGCTAGCAGACCAAGGGCGGCTACCGTGGCGTAGACGTTCAGGCCGGCGGCGAAGGCTATGGCGGCTAGGAGGGCGAAGAGTTCTGGGAGCGGGATTTGCAGGAAGTTGAGCATCGATGCGCGCCACGCCCAGGGACTGGATGCGGTTATCCCTCAGGGGCTAAAAGCCCTTGATCATCATAGGGCACTTATCGCAGCGCTGAAGCGTTGCGCCACCCAAAATCGGAGCCCGTCGATTCGGTGTGAAACCTCGGTCCCGCACTTCGTTCGGGAAGACGAGCCTGAAAGCAAAAGGGTCGCTGGGCGGCGACCCTTGAAATCTTGTTATGGCTGCGGCTTACAGCGTGGATTCGATCTCGAATCCCCAAGCTTCTAGAAGGGGTTCGGGGATGTACTTCGAGTTTTTGTTGCGGCGGGCCCACTCGCGCAGGCGGGTCGACCGCAAATACTGGTCGGGAGTGAGCTTATATTCGCTCACGACCTGTTCGAATTCCGTGATGGTAGGGACGATGGGCCCGATCGGCTCAGGCTTGCCCCAGTTCGGATTTCCGCGTCGCTTGGCCATGAAACATGCCTTTCCTACAAAAGGGGAATGAACTCAGTAAATCTCGATTGTTATAGGTCTATCTATATGATTCTCCGGAGACTATCGGGATTCATGGAAAACACAGTTCGGGCCGGACAAATAGACCAAACCAGGTAATCCAGTGGTCCAGAACGTTATCGGAGACCTAGCATCTTAAGGTGAATATCTTCCCGAAGTCAATCAAAATCTGCGCTCGGCGCTTGAATGAATCATTCCTAAGTGGTTGTATTTATTGCCGTTAGTGCCATATCGGTACGAGCTGCCACTGTCTCCCCATTCTGGTCTTCCCCAGCCAAGGCGCACGTTCACGCCACAACTCTTATCACGTCACAACTCTTGGACGAATGTGGGACCTGCCTCAACAGACGGTCGTTTCTGCCCGGAGCCGAGCCCTATACGTTACACCCGTAACCACCGGGTGCAAGTGCTTCATTGATCGGGCTCTCGGTGGAGGCTTACAGTGGGATAGCGCGGTGTTTAGCCGTAGGTGGACCCGCAGAAAAAGCACCTGTCACGGCTCCGGCCGAGTGAATACGACTGACCTCGAAGGATTTAAGACGGCACCCATGAAACTGAAGTCACTGCTGCTCTCTTCGGACGAGAAGATCGTGCGGGTGCTGCGCCGGACGCTGAGCGAACTTGACATTAGCGTCGAACACTGCACTAGTCCGGAGGTCGCCCTGCGCCAGTTGAGCCGCGAGCGGTTTGAGGCGATCATCGTCGATTGCTCAGGCCCGGGCGCCGCGGACGTGCTCCGCAGTGCGCGGGCGGCCCCGTGCAATAAGCGGGCCGTGGCGGTGGCAATTCTGGACGCGACAGCCGGGATGCGATCGGCTTTCGATTTAGGGGCGCACTTCGTGCTCTACCAGCCGGTATCGGGCGAGCGCGCCAAGTCAAGTTTTCGCGCGGCGAGAGCCTTGATGAAGAAGGAACGTCGGAATAACTCCCGGATCCCGGTCCAGATTCCGGTGGAAATGGCGAGCTGTGAATCGGGTGCCCGCTTGAAGGCGAGCACGAGCGATCTGGGTGAAGGGGGCTTGGCAATCAACCTGCCACGGCGCAGTAAGTTGCATGGCCGGTGGCAGCTGTCGTTTACGTTGCCGGGTTCCGCGGTGGATCTGGTGGTGGAGGCGGAATTCGCCTGGGAAGGGACGGGGACACAGGTGGGCTTGCGGTTCCGGGATCCGTCCGCGGAAGTCGTGCGTCACTTGCACGAGTGGCTTGGCCGCAATTCTCTGGACGGAGAAAAGGACGATCCGCCAGTCCAATGCCAGCTTATGGATTTGAGTTTGGGCGGTTGCTACCTCGGGATCGCTTCGCCATTCCCGGTTTCCACACGCGTAACGCTGTCGATGCGAGCCAACGGAGTCGAACTGAAAATACAGGGCGTGGTTCGCATCATGCACCCGGACCGGGGAATGGGCGTGGAATTCACCCAGACCGCCCCGGAACATCGTGCGTCGCTGGAGAAGTTCCTGAACCTCCTCACGGAAAATCGAGACGTGCTGCCCGAGCTGCTGGTGGAGCCCGAAGGCTTAGAAACTGAGCCGCAAAATCCACGAATTCCCGCGGCATCTGGTGAAGCGGAAGACGCGCTGCTTGGGCTCTTCCGCAATCAGGCTGCGCTTTCGGCCGATTCCTTCCTGGCGGAGTTGCGCAAGCATCGAGGACTAGCGGTGGGCGCCGCAGGCGTCTCGGTCTGATCGCTCCGGCCTTCGCACTGTTCCCCGCTCCGACCTCGTATTTCGCCGAATCACAGCGGCCGAACTATGCCCGTCGGTGGGCGCGTCAGCGAACCGTACGTATTATGAACACCAGTGTATGAACACCAGCCGATAGGTTCACACGCTTCCGTCAACGCCGTTCCTTGTGGGCCCGCGATATTCTCCGCTTGAAAAGTCGACCGCAGGCTGCCGGGTTGGAGTCTGGTCAAGCACCGACTTTCGATCCATGCCAAATCGTCGCGCGGAACCAACGTCAGAACTTGAGCCAGATTCGACGCCGCGGCGAGGAGGCTGCGCGGAAGTGGGCGCATTGTTTACAATAGGAGATTCGTCCACTCGGATCATCGGTTCCCTGCAGCCTGGACGAAGAACACTTTGGAACAGTCAAACCACAAACCCAGCGCGTCCCCCAGCGTGTCAGCCGGGCTGTCCCCCACCGTGTATTGGCGCGTGGAGGGGAGCCTGCTTGACCTGACGGTGGTGGAACCGGTGGCGTTCTTTACCTGGAACGCGCAGACCTTCGCGGAGCGGTTCCGGCGGCGGGGGCTGATCTTCCTGATGGCGGCGCTGCGTCCGTTTCTCTATTCGACGAACCGGAAGTTCGCGACGCGCGTGGTGCACACGGCTTTGCGGGGCGTGACGCGCGACCGCCTCGATCTGCTGGGCGAAGAATACTTCCAATACAAATTGAAACCGCGGCTGAAGGCACATGGCGTGGAGCGGGTGCAGGAACTGGTGCGGACAGGGGCCGACATGGTGCTGGTGAGTCAGGGGCTGGAGCATGTGATGAAGCCGCTGGCGCAGCATCTCGGGGTGAAACGAGTGGTGGCGAACCGTCTGGAGTTTCGCGATGGCGTGGCGACGGGACGGTTGCTGGAGCCGGTGATCCGGCCGCGGGGGGCGTTCGCGCGAATCAGAGAGCAGAGTCCGGATGGGCGGCGGGCGCCGAAAACCCTGGCGCGGCAACTGGATATTACGCTGGAGGAACTGCGGGCGGCGGCGATTGGATCAGGGCGGGAATCGACGGCGCAGGAACGTCCGATTGTGCATTTTGAGGGGCAGCAGCAGGCGGCGGGATTTTCGGTGCGGCGGACGCTGGCGGGCAAGCATGTGATGCTGATCGGGGTGACCGGATTTATTGGGAAGGTTTGGCTGGCGAACACGCTGATGGAGTTGCCGAAGATCGGGCGGATTTATCTGCTGATCCGGCGGCAGAAATCGAATCCGGGGCAGCGGCGGTTCGAGAAGATCGTGGAAGAATCGCCGGTGTTCGATCCGCTGTTTGAAAAGTATGGAGCGGGATTCGGGGAGTATCTGCGGGAGAAGATAGAAGTAGTGGAGGGAGACGTCACACAGGCGGGGCTGGGGCTGGATGCCGCGGCGGCGCGGCGGCTGCAGAGGAATCTCGATCTGATTGTGAATAGTTCGGGATTGACGGACTTCAATCCAGATTTGCGGGACGCGCTGGCGACCAATACGGATGCGGCGATGAACATCCTGGAGTTTGTGCGGGGGACGGAGCACTCGGGGCTGCTGCATCTTTCCACCTGTTACGTGGCGGGTGAGCGCGACGGGCGGGTGACGGAAAAACTGATTCCGAATTACACCCCGCATCGCGTGGCGAACTTCGATGCGGAGCAGGAGTGGCGGTCGCTGCAGGAGTTTATTGCGAAGGCGGAAGCGCAGGCCGAGAGTGCGGAAGTGACGGCGGAGCTAAGAACCCAGGCGCTAGCCAAAGAACATGCCGCAAAAGGACTGCAGGGCGCGGCGCTGGAGAACCAAATCCGCAAGAACCGGATCCGGTGGTTGAAGACCTATTTGACCGAGGCGGGGACGCGGCGGGCCAAGGAGTTGGGCTGGCCGAATACCTACACGCTGACCAAGAGCCTGGCGGAATCGCTGATCGTGAAGTATGGCGCGGGGCTGCCGATTGCGGTGGTGCGTCCCGCGATTGTGGAGACCTCGGTGGCGAAGCCGTTCCTGGGGTGGAATGAAGGGATCAATACATCGGCGTCGCTGTCTTATTTATTGGGGACGTATTTCCGGCAGTTGCCGTCGAATGAGAGCAAGCGGCTGGATATCATTCCGGTGGACGCGGTGTGCGACGGGATGACGCTGATTGCGGCGGCGATTGTGGAGCGGCGGCATGACCAGTTGTACCAGTTGGCGACGTCGGCCACGAATCCTTGCGACATGGGGCGGTCGATTGAGCTGACGTCGCTGGCGCACCGCAAGCATTACCGGGCGCAGGAAGGGCTGGAGTCGTGGTTGCGGCTGCGGTTCGATGCGATTTCGGTATCGAAGACGCGGTACAACCGGATGTCGGCGCCGGCGCAGAAGGCGATC
>PKVW01000062.1:37791-38622 GCA_003131585.1 Acidobacteriaceae bacterium | reverse complement strand
AGACGCGGAAAAATTCCTCTGCCGATTTTCGCGGCTCCCGTAACAGATCGGAGATCACCGCCACGGAATCCGCCCCAGCTTCAATCACGGAAGCTGCGTTGGCTCGCGTGATCCCCCCAATAGCCACCAGCGGCTTTCGGGTCAACTGCCGCGCCCGGCGCACTCCTTCGAGGCCCACGACCGGATCAGGCTGGCCTTTGCTGGAAGTCGAAAACACGGGACCAATAGCAAGATAGTCAGCCGAAGTCCGATCCGCTTCCTGCAACTGCTCCGGATTGTGCGTCGAAATACCGAGCCGGCGCCCAGCGCCAATGATCCCCCGAACCGATTCCGGAGAGAGATCATCCTGCCCAACGTGGACGCCGTCGAACTCCGCGACCAGGCAGAGATCTGCCCGGTCGTTCATGATAAGTTTTACGGTCCCGGTCCCGCCCACCCCACGCTTCAGTGCGCGCGCCTGCTCCAGCATCGCGCGTGCATTTCCGCTCTTATTCCGGTACTGCAGCAGCGCGCATCCGCCGGCGACAAGCTCCTCCGCGAAAAGTGCCAGCTCTTCGGTCGTTAAGAAGAATGCCGCATCCGCAATGGGGTAAAGACGGGGAACGGAGATCACGCCGCCGTATCCTTTTTGCCGGCCGTCAGGAATCGCTCAATAAACCCCGTATCAAAGTTCCCCGCTCGGAAGTCCGGATCGGCCAAAATCCTCCGGTGCAGAGGAATCGTCGTATAAATCCCCTCGACGATAAACATCTCCAGGGCCCGCGTCATCCGCGAGATCGCTTCGTTGCGGTCCTTGCCGTGCACGACCAACTTGGCGATCAGCGAATCGTA
>PKVW01000062.1:0-37735 GCA_003131585.1 Acidobacteriaceae bacterium | reverse complement strand
CGCGTGTTCATCTCGATGAAGTGCAACCGGCGATCCTGGTCCATCAAGAACTCGATTGTCCCAGCATTCGTGTAGCCGATCTCCGCCAGCGACTTGCACAAAACCGCGCCAATCTGATCGCGCAGCTCCGGCGTGACCTGGGTCGAAGGCGACTCCTCCAGCAACTTCTGGTGCCGCCTCTGGATGGAACATTCCCGCTCCCCCAGGCTAATCACATTCCCATGCTCGTCGGCCAGTACCTGGAACTCGATGTGCCGCGGATGCTCCACATATTTTTCCATGTACAGGTCGCCATTGCCGAACGCGCCCGCCGCCTCCGCCTGCGCCGCCTTGAATAATCCCGGCAGTTCTTCTTCGCTACGCACAATGCGCATGCCGCGTCCGCCGCCGCCCGCCGACGCCTTCACAATCACCGGAAAGCCCACCTGCCGCGCCCACTCCACGGCGTCGCCTTCGGAGGCAATGATTCCATCCGAGCCCGGCAGAATCGGCACGCCCGCACTCTTCATGGCCGCGCGGGCTTTTTCTTTTTCTCCCATCAGCCGCATCACTTCCGGCCGCGGCCCGATGAACTTGATCCCGCTGGTGTCGCACACTTCGGCAAAGTTGGCGTTCTCCGAGAGCAATCCGTATCCGGGGTGGATCGCATCGACATTGGCGATCTCCGCCGCGCTGATCACCGCCGGAATGTTCAGGTAGCTCAGCGCCAGTTGCGGCGGCCCGATGCAGATGGCTTCGTCCGCGAAGCGCACCGGCAAGGAATGGCGGTCCGCCTCGCTGTAAATGGCAACCGTGCGGATGCCCAGTTCCTTGCACGCGCAAATGACGCGCAAGGCAATTTCTCCGCGATTCGCAATCAGTATCTTCTTAAACATTTCAGATCAGCGTGGGGGATCGGCGGTCTCGCTCGCCCGCGCGGCCCGGCTTCCTAACTGCGCCTCGTCAGACGCAAAAAGGGCGCGAGGTGCGCCCCTGATTCTCCCCATCTGGTTCCCGTCAGCTGTCACTTCTTCGTCCGGATGGCGAACAACTCCTGTCCGTATTCAATCGGCTGGCCGTTGCTCCCCAGCTTCTTCACGATTTCGCCGGCCACATCCGACTCAATCTCATTCAGTAGTTTCATCGCCTCAAGGATGCACAACACCTGCCCCATCTCCACCATATCCCCTACTTTGACGAAAGGCGGCGCACCCGGCGAGGGCGCCTCGTAAAACGTTCCCACGATGGGAGATTTCACGACGTGCAGGTTTTCTTCCGGGGCTGGCTCGCTTGGCACCGCCGGAGGTGGGGTAGCGACAACCGGAGTCTGACCCGGCTGCAGGACGGGCACGGCCAAGTAGGGCATCTCTCCGTGCGCATGCAACCCGGTGTGCTCTCCAGCGCGCTTGATCTTCACCTTGACATCGCCGCGCTCCAATTCGAACTCGGCAATATCTTTTTCGATTAAGAACTCGATGAGTTCCTTCAGCTCTTTTTGATTCATTCGCGTACGATGGGACCGTTGCCACTCCGCGCCGCGCCGCAACTGACGCGGGAACCGGCGGGCGTCCATCCTGCCTGGCCTGCATTTAACCGGCCCGAACTTAAGAAGACTAAACTGCCAGAAAATCCTTGCTTGTCGGAGTCAGCACTTCACAGCCGTCTTTGCTGACGGCCACCATGTCCTCGATCCTCACACCCCATTTTCCGGGGAAGTATACTCCCGGCTCTATGGTGATGACCATGCCCGGCTTCAGCGCTTCCTTCTGCCCGGCCGCAAGCCGGGGCGCTTCGTGGATCTCCAGACCGACTCCATGCCCGGTCGAATGCGTAAAATAGCGCCCTAATGCAGCCTTGCGCAATACGTCGCGCGCCGCCGCATCGACTTCCGCGACGCTGATGCCCGGCCGCACGGCTGCAATCGCCGCCTGCTGCGCTTCCCTCACCGACTCATAAGCCTGGCGGGCCTCTTGTGACACAATACCTGAAGCCGCACCCACCCATACAGTGCGGGTCTGGTCCGAACAATAACCAGCGAGTATAACACCGAAATCGCAGACCACGAATCCATCGGGCGTAATGGTTTGCTGCGTCGCTCTGCCGTGCGGCAACGCCGATCTCGCACCTGAAGCGATGATGGTAGGAAACGACATCTCCTCCGCTCCCGCCCGGCGCGCGGCGTACTCC
This sequence comes from Acidobacteriaceae bacterium, assembly GCA_003131585.1. GTDB lineage: Bacteria > Acidobacteriota > Terriglobia > Terriglobales > Acidobacteriaceae > Sulfotelmatobacter. Next base: position 35,569 of record PKVW01000062.1, on the reverse strand, counting down.
ATCTCCGCCGCCACGTCGGCCTCGTTTACGCCCGGCCGCAACACTTCGAGCGCCCGATCAAACAGAGTCGCTCCCAACCTTACCGCCGCCCGGAGGAGCCGTAGCTCATCGTCGTCTTTCACCATGCGCGCACGCTCCACCGTCGCGGGCGCATCCCGTAAGCGCAGGCCGGAGGGCAGCAGATCCGCCAGCCGTTTCTTTTCCGCCACGCTCAGGTGTTCGCCTTCAAGCCCGATCGTCCATCCTCCCGACCTCTTACGGCGGGCTCTGAGCCACTCCCCGAACTCGTTCAGCAGCGCCTTGCGCGCGATCAGCACTTTCGCGCCCTTCACCTCCTCGCGCCCCTGCGTGTCGTACCGGGCGTCGGTGAAGAAGACGCTGCCGGCCTCCTCCACCAGCAGCAGGCCCGCGCTCCCGGTGAAACCGCAAAGATATCGGATGTTGGGGAGATGGCTGATCAGGAGCGCATCGAACCGGGTCGTGGCAAGATGCTCCCGCAGTTTCTTCTGGCGCGCAAGGAAGTTCATTCCCGCTGAGTCTAGCAGGCGGCAGGTCGGAAGTTCAGCGCTAGTGTCCAGCGGTCAAGAAACTCGTTCTTGGTGAACTGGCCACTGACCACGGGCCACTGCTAAGAAACTTCCCCCAAAAACAAAACCGCCGGCCCTGACAGGTTCTTCAGGCCGGCGGCTCTAAATCTTCAACTGCGCTGCTAGGTCTGAATGATTCGCGGCGTGATGAAGAAAATCAGCTCCTGGTTGGAAGTCTGAACTTGTACGTGCTTGAACAGGTTGCCCAGGATCGGGATATTCCCCAGCAACGGCACCTGCGAGATGTTGATCGAGTTCTGCGTCTGGATGACGCCGCCGATCACCACCGTGCCGCCGTCGGTCACCAGCACCTGCGTCGTCGCCTGCTGCGTGATCAATTCGGGGTTGCCCTGCACTTCCTGGCCGAAGTTCGGCGTCGTGTTTTCCACGTCGACGTTGAGGAAGATCGTGTTCTCCGAAGTGATTTGCGGAGTCACCGTCAGCCGCAGGAACGCATCGACATAGGTGACGGTCGGAGGACCTCCCAATTGTGCCTGCGTCACGATGGGCACGCGCACGCCCTGCTTGACGAGGGCCTGGATATTGTTCTGGGTGACCACTCGCGGCCGCGACAGAACTTTCAGCAAGCCGCGCGACTCGGCCAGCGAAAGAACGGCATCGATGCGCACCGTATTGCTGGCGTTCAAGAAGGTAAAGCCGCTGGTGGGTGAAGTCACACCCAGGTTCGAGAACAACGGAATCGTCGATCCCGTTGACGTGCTCGTGCCCGGTACCGTGATGTAGCCCGGAGTCAAACCACTGACGGTCGTCGGCGAGCTGCCCGCTCCGGCGTTTCCACCGATCGCGCTGTGGCCATCGCCCCAGCCAAAGCCGAGCTGCGTGCCGATGTCGCGCGCGAACTGCCGCGTCGCCGCCACCACCCGCGCCTCGATCTCCACTTCCTGCGTCTTGCGGTCAAGCTGCGTCAGTAGGCGGTCGATGATGGGAATCACTTTCGGAATGTCGTTGACGATAACCGCGTTGGTGCGGTCATCCGCTACCACGTCACCGCGCACCGAGAGGAACTTCTTCACCGTCACCATCACATCCTTGGCATGGGCATAGCTCAGGAAACGGGTGACGGAAACTTTCTCCACGGCCAGCGCTTCCGCTTCCACCTGGGCGCGCCGCCCATCGGCTTCTTTCTTCAGCGTATCCACCGTGGCGATGCGCAGAACGTTGCCCTCCAATTCCCGCGCCAGATCGTTGTTCTTGAGAACGATGTCCAGAGCCTGGTCCCACGGCACATCGTCCAGCACCACGGTCAGGCTGCCGTGCACATTGGGATCGAGCACGATGTTCAAGCCGCTGATTTCGTGGATCAACCGGAAGAAGTCCTTTAGATCTACATCCTTCAGATTCACGGAAATCGGCTCGCCGGTATACTTGGGGCCGACCGAAGCCGGTTGCTGTCCAGCCTGCGCCTTCTGCTCCGCCGCAAGATTTACCGCGGGCTGGATGGCCGTGCTGGAAGAAGTGCTCTGCGATGACAGCTGCGCGGCGTTCATGCTCACCGGCAGCAGTTCCGCGGCCGTCTTATCGGCAAACTTCGCCGCCGCGTCCTGGGCGCGTTCAGCGGGCTCTGCCGCCGTGTCCGCAGTGGTCTTCTTGGCCTCGTAAGCGGGCTCGACGAATACAAAATCACTCGACGAAGTCGTGGAGGCCTCGGGCTCCCGGGTCGTGGCCGGAACCGCGCTCTCCGTCGCCGCTTTCGGCGCCACCGCTGCGCTGGCCGCAACTGGCTGTGCCTTCGGTGTCACTTCCGTCTTGACTTCGGCGACTCGCAGCGCGAACGGAGACAAGTTCTTGCCGGGCGGCGCCGGCGAGCTTGCCGTCACAGTCTTTGACGCGCTCGCACTCGCCGCTGCCGCTTTCTGCGTGTACAGCGTCAGCACCAGCTTCCCATCCGCCGATGGGTTCAATTCATAGCGGCAAGCATGCTCCAGATCGACCACCACGCGGGTGGTGGGAGGCGTCTGGCCATCCATGGCAATGCGCACTCCTTTCACTCCAGCGCTGCCCACTGTGATGTGGCTCTGCCCCGTCGCCATAACGGTCCCAGGCAGGTCCACCACCAGGCGCGCGGGCGAGTCTTCAGTAGTCAGCTTGGGCGTCACCGCGCCACTAGCGCTGATCTCGACCCGGATCTCATCCGCGCCGCGAACCACATTTACTCGCCGCAGTTCGTTTCGCGGACTCGCCGGTTGCGATGCCGGCGTCTCGGCGGCTGAAGCCACCAGCCCCAGGACCAGCAACGGTAGGAATACACTCAGCAATTGCTTTCGCATTTCGCTTCTCCCCAACCCGCGGGCCAACCCGCGGGTCCTTACTTTGAACTCGATTTTTTTGGCGCTCCCGCTTTTCCGGTTGCGCCCCGGCCAACCCCTAAACCGCCGGCGTAAAGATCCGCTTAACCACTTCCCGCCTGAGCGGTTTGCCCATCTTGTCCTGCACGGTCTCCTGGAACACAACCGAATCTCCCGTGATCCGTATCACGTAGCCATTGAAGACGGGATCGTTTTCGTGCAAGAAATAAGCCTTGTTCAGGCTGTTGGTCACCACCGCGATAAAGCCGGTTTCCGCCTTTACCACGCCCCGCAGATTGATCTGCCCAATCTCCAGACATTTCTTCCCCGTCGAGCACCCGGAACCGGAGGCCTGCTGCACCACCGGACTGAAGAAGGGATCGCGCTTCCCGCTCATCGCCCATTTCTTTTCCTCGGGCTTTGGCGGCTTGGAGGCTTCCCCGCTCTTGCCGGCGCCGGCTGGCTGTTCATCGGCGGCGATCCTGGTCATCGCGGAGCCCGCAGCCCGGGCCGACGGCTTGTGAGCCGCCGCTAGCGCAGGCGATGCCGCCTGTCTCTTGGGCATGAACGCATCGTGCGGTTTCGCAGCCGTGGTCGCCGTAGCGGCATTGCTCTTCGCCGCCGCCGCCGGCGCCGGCTGAGGCGCCGCGAGCGCCGCGTTGGTCTCGTTCGTCTGCTTCTGCCGCAGCGATTTCGCCACGCTGCGCGCGTTGTCGATGGCGTCCGGGTTTTGCGCCCCGGCCGCCCCCGTCATCATTAGCACTGCCAGAATTCCTGTCGTCAGCTTCATAAGCGATTCCTATTTGCCCACGCCTGCGGTCGCCGTTGCGGGCTTGGCTCCGGCGCCTGCTCCCGCCGGGTCCAAGTCGTGACTGTAGAAGGTCGTCGCGGTAAACGTCGCAGCCACGCTCTCGTTCGGCGCGTACTGGTAGCTATGCTTCACCTTCGCATTGGTGGGATTCTTCGTCGTGGATACCAGCAGACCGCTGACGTTCACGATGCGCTCCAGCTTGCCCACCCGGTCAAAGAAATTCAGCATGGAGTAGTACGGACCGTCCAACTCCAGGTCGAACGGCACCTCCGTGTAATACTCCTTCGCGCTTACCGGCTTGGCGGTATAGCGGCGCAGCTCCACGCCCGCCTTCTGCGCTTCGCCGTCCATCGTCTCCATGAAGCTGTCCACCTGCTTCTCGTCCGGAACGATGCGCCGTTCGATCTCCAGTTGCTGCTTCAAGTTGGCCACCTGACGCTCCATGTCTTTCAGCTTGGGGCGGTAGGACTCCAGTTCGTTGTTCTCCCGAACCTTGTCCTGCAGAATATGCTGCGCCGCCGCATTCTTATCGCTCTGGCTCTTGAATACCGTGAAGTACAGCGCCACCGTTACCAGCGCTCCTCCAACAATCACCGCTCCCCACTGTTTCAGGCCCGACAGTTCGTTGAAATTCGTCGCCATAGGTCCGCCTCTACGACTTCCCCTTCTCGCAGGTCAGCGTGAACTGGAACGCCTGCATGTCCTTGATCTGATCGTCCTGGTAAGTTTCCTTGATCTCGACATTCTTGAAGAATCCCGTCTTTTGCAGGTTCGCGATCAGGTTTGCCACCGCGTCCGTGCTCAGCGCGGTGCCTTCCAGGCTTACGCTCGCACCCGTGTCATCCATCTTGCTCAGCCACACCGCTTCGGTTCCGTTCACGGTCTCGCCCAGCATGGCCAGCAGGTTGACCGGCCCGGCCTGCCCCGCGCGCAGCGAATCGATCACGTCCACCCGCCGCTTGTAGTTGTTGGCCTGGGTCTGCCGCTCCAGGTAGCGCGCCTTCACGTCGCTGAGTTCGCGGTTCTTCTGCTCGGCCGCCTGCATCTGCGCCGCGATCGACTTGCCTTGCCGGTCCAGCCGGTACCAGTAGCCGAAGTTCAACAGCCCGGCCATCACCAGCACGACCAGCACCTTCAGCTTGGGCGAACCCATGTCGCCCATATCCATCGTGGGCAAGGCTGGTCCGCCGCCGCCGGCGTGCTTGTTTTTTCCCTTCGATGTCTCGAGCAGATTGATTCTGATCATAGGGATTCAAAGCTCCTCAAAGCCAAGCCCACCGCAACCGCGAGCTGGCCCGGATTCTGCTCCACCAGCTCGGCTCCGGGGCCGTCCGCCGGCGGCACCACGCGCTGGAATGGATTCAACAATTCGACCGGCATCGAAAATTCCTGCCGCAATGCTTCCATCAGCCCCGGCACCTTCGCCGACCCGCCGGCCAGGTAAATCTTCTCGATGTGCTCGCCCGCCGCGCTCGCCCGGAAGAAGTCGAACGTCTTCTGGATTTCCAGCACGATGATTTCGGTCACCTGTTGCAGGATCGGCGCTTTCGCGTCCTCGCTCACCGTGCCGACCTTCTCCCCCAGCTTCAGTTTCTCCGCGTCGTCGAAGTTCAGGTCGAGCTCCTTCTGCAGAGAGTCCGTGTACTGGTGCCCGCCTACGCTAACGTCGCGCGGAAACAGCGGCGTCGTCCCCTTCACGATATTGATGTTCATCACGCTGGCGCCCAGGTTCAAAAGCGCCACCACCTGGCCGGGCGCCGGCTGGTAGTTGTACTCGTAGCAGTTCTGTAGCGCCAACGCATCGATGTCCACGATAGCCGGAGTGCGCCCCGACATCGAGAGTACGTTGGTGTAGTTCAAAATCTTGTCCTTCTTCACCGCCACTAGAAGCACATCCATCTGCGGGCTGCCCGCTTCCTCCGACAGAATCTGGTAGTCCAGACTCACGTCCGACAGATCGAAGGGAATGTGCTGGGCCGCTTCCTTCTCGATGGTCTCGGCCAGTTCCTGATCGCTCATCGAGGGCAGCGAGATCTTTTTGACGATCACCGAGTGGCCGCTCACCGCCGTGGCCACCGCCTTGGTTTTAATCAGGCAGTCGGCGAACAGCTTGGAAATCGCGCTCGACACCGTTCCCGAGTCCACAATCATCGAATCCACCACGATGTCGCTGGACAGCGGTTCCAGACCCAGGTGCGCCACTTCAATCTGCCCACCCTTCTTCTTCAACTCCACCGCCTTGATGCTGGAAGAGCCCACATCCAGACCTACTATCGTCTTCGATCCCATTCCAAACATGTGTGCCCGCCTTTTCGTAGCGCCGGCTTCCCGGCTTTTTGTAGCGCCGGCGTCCCGCCGGCTCTGGTTAACTACTGTGACCCGGCAGCTTTCATCGCCGCCTTCGGTTTATGTTTCGCTCCCGGCTCCATCTGGCTCGACTTCTCTTCCATCCACTGGTCCAGCTTCGACTTCTTGAAGCGCCAGCGGTTGCCCAGTTTGAAGGCGGGAATCTTCTGTTCCCCAACATACTTGTAAAGCGTGTCCGGACTCACTCCCAGGTACTGCGACGCCTGGCGAATGTTCATCACTTCTGGTGAGTCGGCCATATTTCCCTGACCTGGTGCCCTGATCTGGTGCCTTGCCCTGTACCCCAGAACCCTTGCCGCGCCCGTGTCTTCGGTCCACGGCTAACCTCGGAAGAAATCCTTGCCCTCTATGCCTGTCCGAGGGCTTTCGGTGTCCCGAGCATATATCAGCCCTGAAAAGCCTCGCGTCCAAGCGAATCTCCGCGTTTTATGGGGTTTTATGCCCATTTTCTGGGATTCGCCGGAAAGGCAATTCGGCGCTACATCTATATGTTGTGGTGTATTTGTTACTATACGCAATTAGAAGTAGTATTTGGGCGGGGCATACAGGGTCATTCGAGAACTGGTAACTGAAGTACTAGAGACGGTACGGAAGTACTATGTCGCCCGCTCAAGTTGCTGCTTTGGCTGGTTTTAACTTCTGCGGCACGCTAACTACGACCGAGTTACTGGATGATCCCGAAGTTGATCCCGAAGTTGATCCGGAGGTTGATCCCGAAGTTGATCCGAAGACCTCGCAGCCGTGCCGGCCATCAGACGAGCCAACGTGGACTCAGCGGAACGCGGCGGAGGAATGAAGCGCAGTCTCTTACCGGCGCACCTGCTGCAAACTCACTGTACGTCGGAAACCTTGCCATTCAGGAAAATCACTTTCATGTCCTTGTAGTAATAGATCTGCTTGCTGCCGAGCGTTACTTTCTTCTCCGGCTTGCCCATGGCCGCCTCGACCTGGTCCGGGGTCATTCCCTTCTCGATGCTCTGCGGCTCGGCCTGTGGTTGCTGCTGGGCCTGCTGCCCCTGCCCCTGACCCTGATCCTGGCCTCCGCCCTGCTGATCGCCCTGACCCTGCTGCGAGTCCTCGCTGATGGCGAGCAGCTGCCCGATCGTGTCTTCCACCGCGCCCGCACCCGCTTTCGCCAAAGAACCCTTGGGGAACTGGAACACCACTTGCGCCTTGTTGTAGGTCGGCGGATCGGTTTTGTTACAGGTGTCGCAAGCGACGATGCCCATCGTGACTGTGTCCTTTTCCATGCTAACGTCAATCTTCGTCGGGTACACTTTGTCGTCTTTCGCAAACAAATGCGTCGTCTGCCCCTGCGACTGCGTCTGGGAAAAATGTCCCAGGAGACGCTTTCGCCCTTCCACCAGCGCGGAATTGGGACCGTGCACCGCGCCTCCCTCATACCGGGTGGTTAGAACCGTCTTGTCCGAATAAGGCACGGCGAGAATTCCGCCTTTCTGAATGGCCAGCAGCGTACCTGCTTCGACGACCGAATATCCCCCGGTGTCCGATCCCATCTTCGCCAGCTTGTATTGCGCGGTCAGTTGCTCTTGCAGCGTGGGCGCCTGCGCGTTGGCTGGCAAACACGGAACCAGCGTTGTGAGGATGAGGGCCAATCCTGGAATCGCAGTCTTCAATCTCTGCCACATGTTGAAACTCTCCTTAAGAAACAGTTTCCAGCTTCGTGCCCACTACCTGGGGCGCGCCATAAGAGCACGGCGCACGGGACGGTCCTGCCAGTGCGGCGGCCGGCAATGGAGACCCAGCCCCGGAAATTCCGACGTGTCGCGTTCAACCGAAAAACCGTGGGACTGAGAGTGGGGGCATCCGTTGTCGGCGAACGCTCCCACTCCCAATTCTTGTTCGCTTACTGCCCACCACCAGAACCAGACCCCGCTTCTTGCTTAACGTCCGCCTCGGTCTGATCGGCAGCGGCCTGCTGATCCTTCAGAGCCTTCTCCGCGGTCTTGTCCGGTTCAGGAGGAGGAACGTCTCCCGCCGTTGTTGTTGTGTCCGGGGACTTCGGCAGCCCGCCTGTACCTTGCTTCTTGGCGAGTTCTCCCATGCCATCTTTGAGTTGCTCACGGAAGTGGTTGTACATCTCCTGCAGGTCGTCCATTGCGACCGGCCCTTCCTTGCCGATGGCGCAATCCGACTTGTTGCTGGCGACCACTTTCACGTTGACATTCTGGTCGTCATCCGGCTTGTCCGAGGTTCTCTCGACGACGTCGCCGTCCGCCAGCGCGCACTCGGCGCCGTCCGCCACCAGAGACAGGTCGGAAGAAACCACGAATGTTTTGAACTTAGGATCCAGCGCCGGCGGTGCTTCATCCTTGCCGGCCGGTGCTCCTCCTCCTCCCGAGGAACTCTTGGCCTTGCCGGCTTCAGATTGTTCTGCCGCAAGCACAATTTTCACTTCATCCGACAGGGCTTTCTTGACATCCGGGCCGAGCTTCACCGCGTCGGTACCGGCTGGGGGCACCACGGCAAGCAAGCCAGCCACCAGCCAGCCGTCGCCCGCGTCGGGGCGCAACATGCCTTCGTTTGATTCCGCCTGCGCCGCGAAGGCCGTCTGCAGACTGGCCGCCAACAGATAGTCAGTCAGCCAGAAAGCCGCCGACGGATACACCGGGTACGGCTGGTAGTAGGCGCCGTAATAGCCGTACCACGGCGCTCCTCCCCAACCCCAGCCATAGGCAACCGGAGCCGGCCATGGGTTATAAGCCCATCCGTAGTACCCCGCACCGTAATAGTAGCCGGGAGAGTATCCATAATAGGGATACCCTCCATAGTTGTAGCCAACATAGACGCCCGACCGGTATCCGCCATTGTAATAGTACGTGCGCGAATAATAAGATCGGCCTCCCCGCGTGACATAGGCGCGCTGAGTGTAGCCGCCGCGTCTCCCGTTGCTTACGACACGCACGCCGTTGTGCGTGCTTACGACTTTGCGCCCGCCGTGCATCCCGTGCTCAATGTGCATTCCATTCTTGTTGACGGAGCGGATTTGCCCGTTGGGACGAATGTGCGCCGAACCGCCACCCTTCAGGGATACCGACTTCCCGGGGGGCGTGTGCGCCGCGCTGGTATGGCTCGCCGTTGTGTTGCCGCGGCCCGCTGTCGCGTTCCCATGGCCCGCCGTCGTGTTGCCGCGGCCCGCNNTGTTCCCGTGGCCCGCTGTCGTATTCCCGTGGCCCGCTGTCGTGTTCCCGTGGCCCGCTGTCGTGTTCCCGTGATTCGCCGTCGTGTTCCCGTGATTCGTCGTCGTGTTCCCGTGGCCCGCCGTCGTGTTCCCGTGGCTCGCCGTCGTGTTCCCGTGGCCCGCTGTCGTGTTCGTATGCGACGGGGCCGCACTGTGCGAGGGTGCGTGCTGGGCTGGCGCACTCGCGTGTGGCGCTGGCGCCGCCTTTGGAGCTGGTCCCGGTGAGTTCGTCTTCTTCTGGCCCCAGGCAAAAACTGGAACCACCAGCAATAGCAACACCGCTACCCAATTCCGCATCGTCGTTTCACCTTTCAAAGTGCGATTCATTACTGCCTCCTGAACCTCTGAACTTGTTACGCCGCTTTACTTCCCAAAAAACAATTCCCTTCCCAACATCGAAGGGATGCCTCTGGAACGCGATCTGCCGTGAACGGACGAGATTTGCCGCTTGAGCACGTGGTTGAACCAACTCCAAGGGCGGAGGGTGGTCACCAGACACACGATCCACTGGCAACTGGACGCCTGTCCGGAAGGCCGTATCCTTGGGCGGGAAAACGTTATCACGAAGTTTGCCGGCTGCGCAATCATTCTCTCTGGATTCCTCCTAAAGAATTCTAAAGAGATCTTCGGATTTCCCGCAGCCAGTTTCAGAGCCCGGTTTTCCGGTCCAAGCCCTTTCCGCAAAGACGCTGACAAAAGTAGCTTCAGCTCCCCGCGCGCTCTGGGCGAGGAGCCGGGGAATCTCGCAGGATTGGAGAAGGAAGCGTCGTCATCCGACGCTCCCTGTCCTCGATGACCAGTTCTTACCGCGACTGCGCTACGATCCGCCGCCGCCCGCCGCCGCCTGCTGCTTGACTTGCGACTCGGTCTGGTCGGCGGCAGCCTGCTGGTCTTGCAGGGCCTTCGCCGCAGTGTCGTCCGGCGCAGGAGGTGGTACATCCGAGGCCGTGGTTCCCGTATCCGGCGCTGCCGGCATACCGCCCGTGCCCTGCTTCTTCGCCAGTTCGGCCATGCCGTTGGTGAGTTGCTCCTGGAAGTGGTTGTACATCTCTTGCAGGTCGTCCACTTTAACGGCGACCGTTTGTCCAGACGCGCAATCCCCCTTCTTGCTGGCCGAGACGCTGGCATTCACCATCTGGTCGGCATCAGGCGTATCTGTGAGGCGTGTGACTACGTCACCCGCAGTTAGGGCACACTCCTGCCCGTTCGCCACCGCCGTAACGTTGGAGTCCACCACAAAGGTGCGCTGTGCCGGATCCAACGCTGGCGGAACCTGGTTGCTGGCATTCGACGGCGCCGCAGCCGAATTGTCGGACGTGCCAGTTTGCGCCTGCGCCTGCTGCGCGGCCAACTGCGCCTTCACTTCCTGGGCAATCGCCTCCTTGACCTCGGGAGTCAGCGTCACTCCAGCCGAGCCCGAGGCCTGCGTATCGCCATAACCGCCTCCCGCACTGGCCTGGGCATCCGCCCCCACGGCATCCGCATTGGCCTCAGCCCGTGCCGCATACGCCGCCTGCAGATTCTCCGCGATCATATAGTCCGTCAGCCAGTAGTACGGAGCCGCATAAACCGGGTAAGGATTCCACCACCCGCCGTAGTATCCCCACCATGGCGCTCCGCCCCATCCCCACGCCCCCACACCCCAGGAAACTCCCACTCCCCAGGGACGAAAGCCCCACCCATAAAATCCCGGATGGTACCAGTAGCCAGGGTAATAGCCGAAATAGGTTCGTCCACCCCAAGCGTAGCCGCGATACACCCCGACGCGCACCACGCCACCCGAGACATAAGTGCGCGAGTAATACGAACGCCCGCCCCGCGTCACATAGGAGCGCTGCACATAACCGCCATGCCCCGTGGTCACGATTCGCGCCCCACCGCGTTCACTCACCACCGTGCGCCCGCCGTGGACCCCGTGCTCAATGTGCATGCCGCCGCGGTCGACCGAACGAATCTGTCCATTGGCACGGACGCTCGCCGTTCCTCCACCCTTCAGGCTGACGTTCCTGGTGCCCGCCGGCTGACGCGTGCTGCCATGGCTTGTCGTGGTCGCGTGACCTCCGGCCGCGTTCCCATGGCTCGCCGCTGTACTCCCATGACTCGCCGACGTGTTCCCGTGCCTTGCCGATGTATTCCCATGGCTTGCCGACGTGTTCCCATGGCTCGCCGATGTATTCCCATGGCTTGCTGACGTATTCCCACGACTCGCCGACGTGTTCCCATGGCTTGCTGACGTATTCCCACGACTCGCCGACGTGTTCCCATGGCTTGCCGACGTATTCCCACGACTCGCCGACGCGTTCCCATGGCCTGCCGTGCTGTTAGTTTGCGACCGCGTCGAATGCTGAGGCGCGGACCCATGGGATGGCGCGCTCGCATGCGATGGGGCGCTCGGTTTCTCGGCCGGCTCGTTCTTGTGCTGACCCCACGCCAGCGCAGGAACCACAAGGCACACCAACGACGCTACCCACTTCTGCATCATCTTTTCACTTCTAAAAAAGCTTTTCATTCCCGCCTCCTGACCATCAAACCTTCTTGCCGCCAATTCTCTCACTGAAAACGACCGCCGCTCACCATCTGCAATGAGAGGCCTGTTCGATTCTATCTATCACAAACACGAAGCTCGCCGATTCCGCGCGCGGGATTCAAAATTTATTCTAAAAGGCGGGTGGAGGGCCCGCAAGACGCGCGAACCAGCCATGACCAGACGCCGCTGGGAGCCCGTATCCTGGGGCAAAAAAACGTTACCAGAAGTTGGCCACTCACGCAATCATCCTCCCCGGACATGACTCTGCCGGCGTTTCGGCGGACTTCTTGCGCCCCGTCGTCGCCCACCCCCCGGGTAGCGGCTACCCCCGGAATCGGATTCGTCTTCGGTCGGCGATCTGGTACAGTTTTTGCGCATGATGAGCGAAGAGGCGAAGCAGAGGATTCAAATTGCTTTGGCGCTGGCCGTTGCAGTGGCGGGATTGCGCGCCGGATACATTCTTTACCGGCGCCACGAGGACAATCTCGCGGCGCAGAAGCAGGAGAAGGCAAAAAGTGGCGGCTATGCAAATGCCGACTACTACGTTACGCCGAAGAAACTGTATCCCTACGATTTGAAATCGGCGATGCAGTTGACGCAACAGCCCGCGTGGGCGAAGGAAGGATACCGATACACCTACTACCCATATGATGCGGCGCGGAAGCGGACGGACTTCGCGCATGAGGCCGGGCTGCTGCTGCCGATCGAGCGGCTCGAGATCAAGGATGTGGTGACGGAGATTGGGCCGGGAGCGGGAAACCGGCGGCAGATGATGGCAGTGTTTCAGAAAGACGGGAAGAGCTACGCCGTGCCGATCGGATTCGAGACCGAGGGGCGGTACAAGATTTATTCCGACGAGATGTTCTATGTCGAGGATCCGCATGAGCTGTACAAGCAGTGGCCGGCGGCGGTGTGGCAGGCGGTGGCGCAGCATGAAGTGAAGCCGGGAATGAATGAACTGCAGGCGGACTTCGCCGTTGGAACGGGGGTTCCGGATGCGGGCGCATCATCGGATGAGAAAACGGTGCGGTATCCGAATGGAGGGAAGCCGCTGATCGTGGTGTATCGCGGCGGGAAGGCGGAGGCGATCAAGCCGGGGACGCCGGAAGCGTAACCAAATGCTCTCAGCTTTTTCACAGCCCTAAAGGCCGCACACGCCGCGAAAGCTCCAAGCACTCGCCAGCAGGCTCCGGAAAAACTCGCAAATCGGTGCAGTACCGTGGAAGAGCGGCGCTTCAGCGCCGCGTAAAGCCTCTAAAATCAGCGCGGGCTTTTAGCCCCAGTGGTCGCATTTNNCATTTTGCGTCCACGCCGAGTTTTTTCCGCAGCCTGCTAGGCGGCAATATGGTACTCGCTGCTAACCAAGCCGCTTGGATAGTGCCGAGTCGACACGTGACGGAGCCGAATGTCGCGCGGCAGTGTGCCAAAGAGAGGAATTCCAGCTCCGATAAGCACGGGCACGCGAGTGATAATGAGACGTTGAATCAGTCCCGCGCGCAGAAACCCTTGAATTGTGATTCCACCGTCGACATAGACGTGATGGGCGCCAGTAGCAGCGAGCTGCGAAACGATCTCAGCCGGAGTCCCGGCCATCTGTTCGACAGCGCCTCCGCTAGCCACGGACAAGTCGATCGGGCGGCTACTCAGGACCACTACGCGCTTGTCGCCATAGGGCCAGGGCCCGAGGGTCAGAACCGTTTCAAAGGTCTTGCGACCTATCACAATCGCATCGACGCTGGCTATAAATTCGTTGTAGCCGTGGGGTTCGCCGCCGCCTTCCGGCAGCCAGTCGAGCTCGCCGTTTGGTCGCGCAATGAAGCCGTCGAGGCTGGCGCCGATGAAGACAGAAACTGTCATCGCTAAACTCTCATCTGTGGCGACTAATCCCCCATTAGTAAACCTATTTCACTCCGGCGAGTGCCTGCGAGACTTCCGTGATGTCGGGGACGACGGGAATGTCGTAGTTCTTGTGCCAGGCGAGTTTGCCGTCGCGGTCGATGATCGAGATGGCGCGGCCGGTGATGCCTTTGTCTTCCAGATAGACGCCATACTTGGCGGCGACCGCGCCGCGCGGCTGGAAATCCGCAAGCAGCGGGTATTGGATGCCCATCTTTTCTGCGTAGGCTTTGTGCGACCATGCGCTGTCCACGCTGAGGCCGAGGACCTGCGCCTCGAGCTGATCGAACTGCTTCATGCCGTTGACCAGGCACGCGTGCTCCTTGGTGCAGACGGGGCTCCAATCGAGCGGATAGAAGACCAGCACCACGCGCTTCTTGCCGCGGAAGTCGCTGAGCTTTACTTCCTGCTGGTTCTGGTCTTTGAGTGAGAATTCTGGCGCAGGCGCGCCGATGGTTGCTGACATGATTCCTCCGTAAGATTCCATTCTAACGTTTTTCCGCTTTTACCGGCGGGGCTTACTTCACGACAGTCGAATTGGCGTCGGCGGGTTTTTCCTCGTCGGCGTGAATTTTGCCATCGTCCTCGGCATAGAAGGAGCGGTGCTGGGGGTCGAGCTGCTTGGGAGTCATGACGAGGATGAAGCTGTCTTTCTTGCCCTGGAACCCGGCGGTGTAGTCGCCGCGATCGGGGTTGACCATGCGTTTGGTGAACGATCCGGAGTGGACGAGTGCGGAGAGAGAAGTTGCGAAGTGGCCGTACTGCCTTTCGAACCTGTGCTGGGCGCGGAGAACCACGCGCATGTAGGCGAGCGCGGCAGCTTCGGAGTCAGAGCGGGCGGGGTCGCCGGGGAATTTTGGCTGGTAGGCAGTGACGGGGGTCTGCGCGGCGAGGGCCGGGGCCAGCGCGAACAGCGTGGAGGCGGCAAGCGCGAGGCTGGCGATGACGGCAGGAAAACTGGTGAAATTTTTCCTCATGCTGAATCTTCTCCGCGCGTGGCGCACAAAAATTAGCCCGCCAATTCCCACTGTAGAACGGCTCTCGACCTTCTTTTTCATGTTACTCCGGTAATTTAACTTTGGTCACGTTCTCTTTGCACGGCGCACAAATGCCGCTATGCTCTAGCTAAGACACTACCCCTACAGGGAAAACTATGAAAGCAGCAGTAGCGAGAAAACCGATTATCCGAATTGCCGTGGTCGAGAGCGACCCACTGAGGTTTGTGGGATTTCGCGCCTTGTTCGATACTGAGCCCGAGTTCGAACTGATCTCCGCCAGCCTGCCCGAGATTTCCACGTTGCAGGATGTGGACTTGATCCTGCTGGGAAACCGCTCCGGCCAAAACCTGTTCGATGTGATGGCCAGCCTGAAGGCAACGCGGCCGGATCTGCGCATTATCGTGACCGGCTCGGGTGTGGACGAAGAGACCATCCTGAAGGCGATCGCGTCCGGGGCCAAGGGCTATGTGGACGAGGCGGCTTCGCCGGCGGAATTCGCGCAGGCCATTCGCATCGTGAGTCAGGGATCGGTGTGGGCGCCGCGCAAGGTGCTCTCCATGTTCATTGAACGGGTATCGTCGGCGCCAGGGCGAATTTTCCCGGCGGGCCGCGTCACCTTCACAGACCGGGAAAAGGAAGTGCTGGAGATGCTGGTGGCGGGCCGCTCCAACAAAGAGATTGGCTCCCAGTTGGGTATTGAGGAGCGTACGGTGAAGGCTCATGTGGCGAAATTGATGCGCAAGGTGGGCGTGCAGAACCGCATCGCGCTGTCGGTGCATGCCATCACGCATTCGCTGGTGGTAGCGAAATAGGGTTTCTACCAGAGCATTTCTGGATTACTTGAGGACACTGACCTCGGTAATCTTGTGGGGAATGCGAGTGTGACGCATACTCGCCTCACCTACCACAGAACCTGGGAGACGGGGTTGAGAGTGGCGATTAGGGTCACTACTTTCAGCCCCGATTTTTTTGTCTGCGGCCTTTCTTCCTGCTTCGCTCCTGTTCCTTTGATCTTCCTGCTGGTTCATACATACGTACGGGCTGGAACAAAACGTTTCGCGGCATCAACCTCGTAAACCCCATTCCAGCCCCGGTTGTACCGTCGATCTACCTGCTGGCTGAGTTGGTTACAGCAGCGGGAACCGATGCAACCGCGACGCTTCGTTTACAATCCAAATAGCAGATCCCAGAGAATTCTTGTGTACCGAGGAACCATGAAAAAGTTCTTGCTGTTGACCCTGATTGTGTCTCTCTGTTCTTTTTCCTTTGCACGGGATGAACAAACGAAGGCTACGGATCGCGCGCAGGCGGCCGCCGATGTATTGAACGAGATCCAGGGAGCCCCTGACAAAGGGATCCCTCAGGAAGTATTGGGCTCGGCGGAGTGCGTCGCGGTGGTGCCGTCGATGTTGAAGGGCGGCTTTATTGTGGGCGCGAAGTATGGCCGCGGGCTGGCGAGCTGCCGCACTTCCAAGGGATGGAGTGCTCCCGCATTTTTCATCGTGACGGGTGGCAGCTTTGGTTTTCAGATCGGCGGCCAGGCGGTGGACCTGGTGATGCTGATCATGAATAAAGATGGCATGAAGCATCTGCTCTCGAGCGAGTTCGCGCTGGGCGCGGACGCTTCGGTGGCCGCGGGGCCGGTGGGCCGTCATGCCGAGGGAAACACCGACTGGAAGATGCGGGCGGAGGTCTTGACCTATTCGCGCGCCCGCGGCCTGTTTGCCGGCGTGAGCTTGAATGGCGCCGTGGTGAAGCAGGACAAGGACAGCACGCGGGAATTCTACGGGCGCATGGTGCCGTTCCGGACCTCGCTTATTGGAGAGATTGATCCGCCAGCCGGGGCGAACGCGTTCTTGACTTCGCTGGCGCAGTGGGCGCAGGAAGCGGCGAAGTAGGTCATCAGCCCCTCGATCCGTTTGACAAGTAATTTTTGACGGTGGTACCGTCACGCTTCCCCGATGCGGCAGCGACTTGAGTACGCGGCAGCCTGGCCGTTCATCAAAATCCTCGGTATTTTGCCGCGCCCGCCGGCCCGAGCCATCGGCATTGGCCTCGCGTGGGTGGTTTATCTTCTGCACGCCCGATTGCGGCAGGTGGGCATGCGCAATCTCGCCATGGTGTTTCCCGAAAAAAGCAAAGCGGAGCGGGCGCGCATTCTGCGCGGGGAGTTCGCTTCGCTGGGCCGTCAACTGGCCGAGGTCTGCCACTTTCCCAAATACACGCTGGAGAATGTCGAAGAAGTCGTGGTGTATGACGGATTCGAGAATTACGAGCGGGCCCACGCTCGCGGCAAAGGCGTGCTCTTGTTCGCGGGACACTTTGGCGGCTGGGAGCTTTCTTCGTTTGTTCTGTCGATGCATGGCCATCGGATGCACGTCATCATGCGCGGCATGGACAACCAGTATCTCGGCGACCTTATCCTCCGCTATCGCACCATGCATGGCAACAAAGCTGTCGACAAAGATGATTTTGTGCGCGGGCTGCTCTCGGCGATGAAGGCGGGCGAAGTAGTCGGCATGTTGATGGATACGAACATGACTCCGCCGCAGGGGGTCTTTGTGGATTTTTTTGGCATCCCCGCATGCACGGCGAGCGGCCTGGCGCGGATTGCGCTGCGCACCGATGCGGCCGTGGTGCCCACGTTCACCATCTGGGACGCGAAGCTGGGGAAATACCGGCTGCGCTTTGATCCGGCGGTGGAGTTGGTGCGCACCGGCGACCTGGAAGCCGACGTCAAAGCCAACACGCAGAAATTTACTTCGATCATTGAAGACTATGTCCGGAAGTATCCGGAGCAGTGGCTCTGGGTGCACCGGAGATGGAAGACGCGGCCGCCGGGGGAGCGGGGGTTGTACTGAGGCGGGCTTCGGGCTCAAGAAAACGTTGCTACCAAATTGGCCATTTGCCCTATAATTGGCATGTGCTAACGGACGAAGACAAACAGTGGATTAGCGAACGGTTAGAGAAGGTGGAGACCACCTTGCTGACCGAGTTTCACAAGTGGGCGTCCCCAGTCGAGTTGCGTCAGCGAAGCCATGCCGCGGCTCTTCGCGCGTTGGACGCCGAGGTTGAGTCTGTGTCGGACCGGCTCAAGAATCTCGAAGGCCGCTGATCGATCCCTTGCCGCAGTCCACCCTTCGGCTCCGCTCAGGGCGGGCTCCTTCGCAGACAGCGCGAAGGGATGGCCACCGCAGGTTCCAGTTTTGAATCTACAGGGTAACGCTAGCTCGTCTCCCTTGTCGCTGTAGATGTCAGAAGGCCGGCGGCTTGCTGACGGTGCCGCTGCCCAGGTTCGCGACCCAGATGTTGGCCAAGTCGAAGGCCACTCCAAAGGGGTTGGTGCCGACAGGAAAGCATCTTCACCGCCCACCAGCCGGCGCTGGAAATTGTACGGACCGGCCCGGCGGGTGCGCAGGGACCGACTGGAGCAACGGGTCCCCAGGGAATTCAAGGCCTTACCGGACCCGCCGGTGCAGTGGGAGCGCAAGGCCCCATCGGCAACACTGGTCCGCAGGGAGTCATCGGGCTTACCGGACCACCGGCACAGGAATCCGCCGGTGCGTGCTCCACTTGTGCGACCACGCCCCAAGCCTTCCCCACCGTCACCCCCGGGTCAAATCTGCCCAGGGAGGGGGATTTCCGCGGCCCCCCGACCCGCCCGGCGTTGAAACGCTGGGCTACTCTCGAGGCGTCCCTCGGACGCACAGCTCTCCCAAATCTGCACATGGTGCAATCCGTTACAATCAACTTTTCCTATGAAAACATTCGAACAGATTGCGGAGCTTGAGAAGCGGTATTTGCTGGGGACTTACAATCGCTATCCCATCGTGTTGACACGGGGGAAGGGCGTATTTCTTTACGATCTGGAGGACCGGCGCTATCTCGACTTTGTTGCGGGGCTGGGGGTGAATGCGTTGGGGCACGCGCATCCCCGGATTGTGAAAACGATTCGGGAGCAGGCGGGGAAGCTGATTCACGTCTCCAATCTTTATTACCACGAGTATCAAGGGGCGCTGGCGGAGAAGTTGTGCACGCTCGCGGGCAGCTCCTTTGGCGGCTCTTCCATGGGAACGTCCCGCGCTTTTTTTTCCAACAGCGGGACCGAGGCGATTGAGGGATCGATCAAGCTGGCGCGGCTGGCGGGACATCGCTCGGGTGGCGAGGCCAAGTGCAGGCTGGTGGCGCTGCGGGGGTCGTATCACGGGCGGACGTTTGGCGCGCTGTCGCTGACCGGACAGGAGAAGCATCGCAAGGGATTTGAGCCGCTGCTGGAAGAAGTGACTTTTGTCGCGCAGAATGACATCGAAGGCTTGCGGGCGGCGGTGAACGACAACACTTGCGCGATCGTGCTGGAGCCGATTTTTGGCGAAGGCGGCATCCATGAGTGTTCGGTGGAGTTTCTGCAAGGGTGCCGCGCGGCGGCGGACCGGCACCGGGCGGCGCTGATCTTTGACGAGATTCAGTGCGGGCTGGGGCGCACCGGGACGATGTTTGCGTTTCAGAGCTTTGGCGTGACGCCGGACATGGTGGCGATTGCCAAGCCGATTGCGGCGGGGCTTCCGCTGGGCGCGTTTCTGGCGAAAGAAGAATTTGCCTCGGCAATCTCGCCCGGGCAACATGGAACGACCTTCGGCGGCGGTCCGCTGGCTTGCCGCGTGGCGCTGGAGTTTCTGGCGATCATGGAAGAGGAAAAGCTGCTGAACAATGTGAATAAAGTTGGCGCTTATCTGCAGCAGGAGTTGAAAGTGGTTGTCGCGAAGAGCGCGGCAGCGAAAGAAGTGCGAGGACGCGGATTTATTCAGGGGATCAATCTGGCGATTCCGGCACGTCCGATTGTCGATGAGGCACTGGCCGAGGGCGTGCTATTCAACAGCACGCAGGATACGGTGCTGCGGTTTCTGCCTCCGTACTTGCTGGAGGAGAAGCATGTGGATAAGGGGATACGCGTGCTGAAGAAGTTGCTGAGGAAGAAGCGGAAGGCGGCGTAATCCCTTCGGCTTCGCTCGGACAGGCTCTTCGACCGTGCCGGATGACAGACGAAAAACGGGGAGCCGAAGCTCCCCAAGTGACGTGAACAGAGGCGATGTTCACTTCCATAGAATCGGGTGGCGGGAAAAGAGTTGTCCTGGATAGAGAAGATTCGGCTGAGAAGATTCATCTGAAAAGTTTCGGGGTGGGAAGATTCGGAGCGAGAAGATTCGGAGCGGGAAGATTCGGAGCGAGAAGATTTGGCCGTGGTGCAGTCAAACTGGGAAGTTTCTACCGCGCACGGATTTAGCCTTCCTCCGGCTCTGAGCGCGGGCGTCGAAGAGTGCTGGATGGATCTCGATGGCGCGCGCCTCCGCTACCTTCGCGCGGGCTCGGGGCCGCCGCTGATTCTGCTGCATGGGCTGCTGGGATATTCGTTTTCCTGGCGATACACCATGCCCGCTCTGGCGCCTTATGCGACGGTGTATGCGCCGGACATGATGGGCGCGGGGTTCTCGGATCGTCCCGCCGGGCTCGATCATTCCATGCGTGGAACGGCGCGGCGTCTTCTGCGATTCATCGAGCGCGTAGGAATTTCTTCGGAACTTTCTTCGTTCGATCTGCTGGGGACATCGCATGGCGGCGCGGTCGCGATGATGGCGGCTGCAGAATGCCTGGACGGAAACGCCGGTCTGCGCCTGCGGCGCCTGGTGCTGGTGGCGCCGGTGAATCCCTATTCGGCGCATGGGCGGCATTTAGCGCCATTCTTTGGCAGCCGGTTTGGTGCGGCACTGTACCGGCTTATGATCGTGCGGATGAATTTCTTGTTTCCGTACTGGCACGCACGAATGTATGGCGACCGCAGCCGCATTCCCCCGGGAACTCTTGAAGGCTACGTGGCGCCGCTGGCGAAGCCGGGTTTGTTTGAGCATGCACTGAGCATCGTGCGCACCTGGACGGAAGACCTGCGCGAACTGGAGGCGACTCTGCCGAAACTGGCGAGCCTTCCTACGCTTTTGATGTGGGGCGGCAAGGATTCCGCGGTGTACGCCTCGTCGGCTGCGCCCCTGGCGAAGTACTTCCCAAATTCCCAGTCGATAGTTTTTCCGGGCATTGGACACCTGCCCTACGAAGAGTGCCCGGAGGAGTTCAACCGCGCACTGATTGAATTCCTGACGCGGGAGCAGCTTCCCGCCTGAGCGGAGCGCCGTTCGCGGCATTCCACGTTGTCCACAAAATCATGGCTCACCACATTCTCGATCTGCTGCGCGAGGCGCTGGTGCATTACGGGTACTGGGCCGTGGCAGCCGTGTTGTTGCTGGAGAACGCCGGCTTGCCTCTGCCTGGTGAGACGATTCTGCTGCTGGCCAGCTTCCTGGCTTATTCCGAACATGCATTGCAGCTTCCCTGGATCATTCTGGTCGGAACCATAGCCACGACGGTGGGCGGAGAGCTGGGTTTCGCCTTGGGCCGCCATGGCGGGCGTCCGCTGATCGAACGCTACCGGAATGTCTTCTCCATTCGCGCGGAGACCGTGGCGCGGGGGGAGCGGCTCTTCGAGAGCTATGGCGCAGCCACGGTTTTTCTTGCGCGATTCATCTTCGGTATACGCGTGTTGGCCTCACTGTTGGCGGGAGCGCTCCACATGCCGTGGCGGAAGTTCGTCCTGTTCAACTTCCTCGGGGCGGCGGTTTGGGTGACAACATTTTCCGCCGTGGGATACATGTTCGGCGCGCATTGGGGCCGGCTCGTCCACGATCTCAAGCGCTTCGATTTGGCGGTTGCCATTGTGGTTGCGCTGGCCGTGTTGTTGCTGTGGTGGCGGAGCCAGCGGCGGCAACACGCTCCCTAGCCCGCCCTGCAGGGGCAGTTTTGAGACAGCTTTAGCGCACCTTAGGAGTCAACCTCGTACTTGGCGGACTTTGGCCGAGTCGCGACTATACTGAGCGAGTGTCGCGGGCATCCTCGCGCGAAAGCGGGGCCCGTGGTCATTGCTCTTACCGGCGGCGTCCGCGCCGGAATTCGGACGAGGAGGAACACATGAAGAAGATCGGATTCTTGACTCTATTGATCACGGCAACGCTCCTGTTAACCCTGGCCTTCCCGGCGGCGGCGGCGGGTCCCAAGTCGCCGGCGGCGGTACCGGTTCCTGTGGCAGCAGCCGCCCCGGCCCCGGCCGCAGCGGCAGCCATGCCGGAGCCTCATCCCCACATCGATGAAGCCCTGGAAGCCATGCGTAACGCCAAGCACCATCTGGAGGCCTCCGAACACGATTTCGATGGCCACCGGCATAAGGCGATCGAGCATCTGGACCGCGCCATTCGCGAAGCCGAAATCTGCATGTCGATGAGGTAAAGCTGGGCTTGGAAAACTGGGCCTGGAAAAAGCGAAGGCAGCGTCGACAAGACGCTGCCTTTTTGTTTCAGCACAGGGAATCACGCGCTCGCCATTCCCGTAGTTAGGTCCTTAATCGGGACCAATGGTGTATCCAATCGAGGCGCCCACCCGGATCACGTTGTTGGAGTTGAACTCGTTGGTGTTATTTAGGATGTAATAGTAGTGAGCCTCGGGGCGGACAAAGACGTGGCCCCACACGTAGTAGCGCAGCCCCCCGCCAACGTCAACGAGGAAGTGGTTGGCGCTGGTGAAGCAGGCGCCAAAGACCTGGCACGAGGTAGTGGGCGTGAAGCCGTAGAAGCGCGTGCTCTGGGCTCCCACACCCGCCATAAAATCAGCGCCGATTTTCTTGCCCAGGCGCGGCTGGAACATGGCGTTGAAGTCATAAAGAATGGGGCGATAGGGCTGACCTCCCGGTCCGCCATAAGCGCCCTGGCTGCCCCTCCATGCCGCCTCAAAGTTGAAGCCGACGCGGCGGTGAAAGATGACATCACCGCTCACGCTGGGGTAGAATCCGCCTTTTTCCGCGATCGGCGCGGGGGGCAGCGTGTTGTTGGGAGAGGACGACATGAGGGTGCCGCCGCCGACCATGATGTCCCCTTGCTGGGCAGAGGCAAACTGGGCCAAGAACAAGAACGCGAGAACGGGTGCGAGGAGCGCTAACTTTCTCAAGAGAAAACCTCCTATCAGTTCATTGCAAGCGGTAAGGCGCCCGCAAAATCTTTAAGATGCCGCAAAGCTGGCTACAGCACATCATAATTTCAGCCGGAGCCAGATTCAACTGAAGCAGATACTTGTAAAGAAATGTCAAGGAAATCGCAAATCCTTGTTCTAAGCATCGTTATTTCTAAGCATCATTCTTGCAATGCTTTAAACCCGCACTTTGCCGATAAGTTGCGATCTGGACAAGAGGGGTCCGGACAAAAAAGTCTGGTGTGGTCGAGGCTACCGGGCCACCGCCTGAGAAGATCGGGGCAAATGCGAGAGCGGCCAGAGCCAGGTGGAATTCCCATCCGCACTCTGCGGTACACTGGATGAAGGCAGGAACACACTGGCCTCAAGCGCCCGGAAGCCGGGCGTCGAGAACGGGATGTCGCAGAAGGAAACTCAATGGCCATTGTCACCGAACAGGATGTCCTGAGCGCGCTGAGGAGTTGCTACGATCCCGAGATCCCCGTCAACATCGTCGACCTCGGCCTCATCTACAACGTGAACTTCGCGCCCGCCCCGGCCGATACCCCGGAGCAAGCCAAGCAGGACGTCACCGTCGACATGACCCTCACCTCGCAAGGCTGCCCCGAACACGTCAACATCAGCGCCCAGGTCAAATCCCGGCTCGAGCAGTTGCCCGGCATCCGCAACGCCAGCGTCCATGTTGTGTGGAGTCCGCCCTGGACTCCCGAGCGCCTAAGCCCCGACGCCAGGAAACAACTCGGCATCGAGTAGATCGGGCTTCGGGCTTCGGCTTTCGTGCTTCAGCGAACCCGCACATCCCCGCCGATCTTCAAAACTTGGACGCCGAAGCCCGACTGCCGGAGCCCGAAGCCCGTCCCTCACCCGCCAATGTCGTCCCAAGCGCCGTAAGCCGACCGCCCCGCCGCGTCCGTAATCCGCTTGCCGGCCCGCGCCGCCATCTCCATCACTCGCATGCCGCGGTCAAAATAATCCGGCAGCGAACTCCGCACCTTCTCAAACTTCTCCGGATATTCCGACGCCAGCACCGCCAGCCCAACGCCCGTGGCCAGCACGCCCGCCGGATATTTCTTCTTCAATAATAAAACCGTCGCCATCCCCAGCGCGCCCGCCACCACCGCCTTCTTCCAGTCTTCCATGTTCCCCCCAAGAAACATTTTGTTGCGAACAATTATACTTCCTCGTTCCCTCGGAGGCCCCATGTCACGCCGTTCAATCCCGCCCTGCTCTCGATTCCTATCCCAAATTCCCGGCGCGTCGCGGCCGAAGCCCGAAACCCGAAGCCCGAAGCCCGCGGCCCTCATCGCGTTCCTTCTCGCCCTCACCCTCGCCGCATCCGCCCAAACCAAGCCTCGCGCCCGCGATCTCGGAGTCCCCTTCGACGGCACGCCCGGCCCCAACAACGCCATCACCGACGTCCGCGGCGTCGAGGTCGGCCACACCACGCTCATCTCCGGCCAGGGCAAACTCGAAATCGGCAAGGGACCGGTGCGCACCGGCGTCACCGCCATTCATCCCCGCGGCAAGGCCAGCAACGACGCCGTCTTCGCCGCCTGGTTCACCCTCAACGGCAACGGCGAAATGACCGGCACCACGTGGGTCGAAGACTCCGGCTTCCTCAACGGCCCCGTGATGATCACCAACACGCACAGCGTCGGCGTGGTCCGCGACGCCGTCATTGCCTGGAAGGTCAAACACGGCACGCCCGATATGGAAGGTTACTGGTGGTCGCTGCCCGTCGTCGCCGAAACCTGGGACGGCTATCTCAACGACATCAACGGATTCCACGTCCACCCCGAGGACGCCTTCCACGCGCTAGACGTCGCCCACTCCGGTCCCGTCGAAGAAGGCAACGTCGGCGGCGGCACCGGCATGATCTGCAACGAATTCAAAGGCGGCATCGGCACCTCCTCTCGCGTGCTCGACCCTAAAGCTGGAGGCTATACCGTCGGCGTCCTCGTCCAATGCAACTACGGAGCCCGCGAGCAGCTCCGCATCGCCGGCATCAACGTCGGCCGCGAAATCCCCGAGCACACCGTCTTCAAGGAAGACGTCGGCTCCATCATCGTCATCGTAGCCACCGACGCCCCGCTCATCCCCACGCAACTCAAGCGCATCGCCAAAAAAGTTTCGCTCGGCCTCGGCCGCGACGGCAGCTACTCCGGCGACGGCTCCGGCGACATCTTCCTCGCCTTCTCCACCGCCAATCCCGGCGCCGTGAGTCCCAAAAGCAACGACACCAAAGGACTCCACCAGCTCACCATGCTCCCCAACGATTCCCTCGACCCACTCTTCCTCGCCACCGTCCAAGCCACCGAAGAAGCCGTAGTCAACGCCATGATCGCCGCCGAAACTATGAAAGGCATCGACGATCACGAAGTCATCGCCCTCCCTCACGACCGCCTCCGCGAAGCGTTAAAGAAGTACAACCGCCTCGTAAAGTAGCGCCGGCGTCCTCGCCGGCTGTCGCGATGAAGCGCGTGCCCCACTCTTCGCGTTCTTTGAGTCCGTTACGAAACCCAATCTCGCGCAACGACGGTGGGATAAACTCAATTCCAGCCGCGAAGCGGCGGCATGTGAAAGCCCGGCACGGGAGTGCCGGGAGGCCGGAAGTGGAACAAACCGAGTCCGCTTCAGCGGACGGCACGAGTTTCGTAACAGCCTCGTTCTTTGCGAAGGGTGGGGATTTTGACTTCGATTTTGGGTGGCGCAGCGCTTCAGCGCTGCGATAAAACTACAAGCTGAAAGCGGCTTCAGCCGCCGAGGTAAGCCCCATTCCCACTTCGGAACTCCTCCCTCCCCCCACCCCTGATTACCTTCGCCTCCCCACCAACGTGCGCTCCACTCTCTTGCCAATGCACTACACTCGAATTGTGAAGCGACACTACACCATCGGACGCATCAAAGGCGGCATGAAGTTCACCTGCACCCGCTGCGCGCACCAGGTCAGCACCCTCGATTTCGACCCCCGCGACGGCAACCTCCGCACCCAGGCCGCCACCGCCATCAATCTCCACGCCACCAGCGTCCACCACGAGCCCGTCATGTTCTCCTCCCTCGACACCCAGCAGCGCATCTGGCGCACCTGACTCTCAAATAAACTTTTGTCATTCCGACCGGAGCCGGAGCGAAAGCGACGGCGGAGTGGAGGAACCTGCTGTGCTTTGGCCTTTGGGTGGCGCAGCGCTTCTCACCCACACCCTGCAGTTCCTGATCGGACACCCTTGTCATCCTGAGCGAAGCGAGACATTGGCGAAGCCAATGGCCCGCGCAGTCGAAGGACCCCTCGCCCGCCTGCACCACCACCGGCCCCACAAGGAATTTCCACCACGACTCTCGGTGGATTTCTCTCCGGCAACCATGATCGGCCCTTGCGATTGTGGAGGAAAGTCAGATGTCACAGCGCCGCTGTAGATTTTGTCCGGCGGATTCGGGTGATCTTTCATCGCCAATTCACCCTGTCATCCTGAGCGCAGCAAACCGATTCGCGCTTCGCGAATCGGTTTGCGTAGTCGAAGGACCTGCTGTTCGCCGCCACCGCCACAACTCACGCAGAGACAGCCGCCCAGCCTGCCCTGAGCCCCGTCGAGGGGCGGCATTCATTAGCCCCGGACGTAAGTCCGGGGTAACGCGTGAGACAAAGAACAAGTCCCGCAGGGACGACACGACTTCTCACCCACACTCTGCCGTTCCCGATCGGACAAATTGTCATCCTGAGCGAAGCGAGCCATTGCCGAAACCAATTGTGGAGGCAAGGTCAGATGTCACAACGCCGCTGTAGATTTTGTCCCACGGATTCGGGTGATCTTTCATCGCCAATTCACCCTGTCATCCTGAATCGCCAATTCACCCTGTCATCCTGAGCGGAGCAAACCGATTCGCGCTTCGCGAATCGGTTTGCGTAGTCGAAGGACCTGCTGTTCGCCGCCACCGCCACAACTCATGTGGAGACAGCCGCCTAGCTTGCCCTGAGCGGAGTCGAAGGGCCCGTCCGCGGAGCGAAGCGACGCCCAACAGGTGTGGAACGGACACTCCTGTCCGTTGCCTTTGACCTTGACCTTGATTTTGACTTTGATTCCAAACGTCCGGGCGAATGTAGAGCGGACGCACCATCGACCGTGCCGAACATCTCAGTGATTCTGGCGTCCACTTCATCACGAACGTCCGCCGCGGTACCGTTAAAGTCAAGCATAGGACGAAATTCAAAAGGATCATTAAGGTCAAACGGCTGAGTAAATCGTACCCTCAGCGTCCGAGCGAACAGCGGAGCTACTTCGGCAGACATGTATTTCTACATACGAAATCTCTTAAGCCACCTCGCGACTGCCCCATTGCGGTCTTGTTTGCCCAAAGGTGATGCCAAGGCTATACTGCGCCGTGTATGCAGCGGCCTGATTTTTCCGAGTACGTCGCGCACTTCACTAAAGACCCTGCCCCTATCGCAAGCAAGGATCACGGAAACGATCCCTGTCTTAAGGAGATCAAGGGAACAGCAGGGGACAAGCTCATCTCAATCCTGCAAGGAAAGAAAATCCTCGCTACGCCGATGCCTTGGACTGGGCGACACGCGGTCGCGTATACCGAGTGTCCTTGGGAGGTCGCTCCTGGATCATACGAAGCAGTATTCGTCTTACGGAGTCGGATTCAAGAAGTCGCACCTCTTTGCTGCCGGTGGAGGTCCGGCGATTTATCTACGCCCCCATCTGCACGACAATCAATCCGATTTCCGTTCCGAGAGCAAACCGAACTTGCGGGGATTCGACCCCGAGCTTTACGCCTTCGTCACGCCGTTTTGTCCTTCCTACGCGCCTGCGGCATATCGAAACGATCACTGGAAGGGGAAAAAGCCGATCGATTACAGCCACGAAAGAGAGTGGCGCGTGCCCCACGATTTCACCTTCCAACTGGCACAAGTGGCATTCGTGATTGTTCCGAACTATGATGCGATGGCCAAGTTTCCGAAGTCATTGAAAGACGGAGTCGGAAGAGACAATTTCATAATGATCGAGAATTACTCCCAGATTGAAAAGCTCTGGCCTGTTCATCTGCTGTAAGGAACTTAAGCCCGTGAGGTAGTCGGATGCCGAATGACAACAACCTAGAACCCAGAGACGGGGACGAGCAGGAGGCCTCTGGGAGTGACGAACTACTCTATTCGATAGGCGAGGCTCTGCGGTTCAAACAGACAAAAGAGGCAGTCGCTACGTTAATTCAGAAATTCGCGGAAGATGTCCCAAATCGCTCTAAGGCGACGCGCCATGCACTCTACTTTGGACATTTTGTGACGGTGTTTGTGATTCTCGCAATTGGAGCGTTTGGGTACTTCAAAGTAATCAGCACCGAAACCGCCGGAGCGCTATTAGGCGCGGTTGTTGGGGGCCTGTACTATTCACATCGGCGCTAGTTCCTTGCGGGTGTCCACTTCTGTGACGCGCGTCTAACTTGGGTGCCCGTTTTTCTCACATTATTCACAAACGCGGGGACGCACCGGACGTTTCCTGTCAATTTTAAGTTCCCGCCCTGTCCTCAGGCCATGTACTTTTCCACAGCCCTCCACATCCCCACTGTGACATCTGACCTTGCACCCACCCCATAAACTAGTAGTAGTATGCTTCTCCGCCAAATCATCTCAGAGCAACTCCTCGCCACTCCCGCCGGCACCAAATTCGACGTCCGTAACACCTTATTTTTCAATATTTTACGTGCAAACCCTTTGCTTGCAAGATTTTACGCGGACCTCTTCCGCCGCCACGGCGCTAACCCTAGCCTTATCAAAGATTTAGAAACTCGATCCGCTAATTTTTTCTCTCCAGATCAGTCCACCAAGAACCCACCCACTGAAATGAAGAAAGGTTCAAAAACCATGGCAGTCAACCCCAACACTCGCGTCTGTACTCACATCAAGGTCAACGGAATCCGCTGCGGCTCGCCCTCCCTGCGCCAGGAAGTCTTCTGTTATTTCCATCAGCGGATGATCCGCGGCGTCCGCACCCCGCCCAAATCGCGCCTCCATCCCATCGCTAATTTCGAGGACGAGCAGGCCATCCAGGCCTCGCTCATGGAAGTCGTGAACGCCATCGTCCGCAACCAGATCGATGTCCCTCGCGCCCGCCTCGTCCTGCGCGCGCTCAGCATCGCGGTCCGGAACTCGAGCAAGACTCATTTCGATTGTTGGAAAAGCGACATGGTCAGGGATGTTCCCGAATATCCCGCAGCCCCGCCGGCCGCCGGCCCATTCGCGATTGCCACCGTCCAGGCCGCCGCCCTCACCAGCATCGGCGCGCAGCAGGAAGGAGAATCGGAGCACGACCGTCTTGGCGGCGCTCTTCACGCCGCGTCAGCGGATGCTCATAGTGCGAATGCTCATAGTAATGTTCGCCGCAAACCGCCGACCAGCGTCAAGACGACAGGTCGAACACGCGCCGCAAGCCGCAGCCGCACGGGTTGACAAAAAGGTCTGTGCAGAGCCAATAGCTAATAGCTAATGGCTAACGGCTAATTGCTAGTCGGCCACGGCTTTATCCGTAATATCGAGAGCCCGGTCGATGATCTCAAACGCTTCGCGCATCTGCTGCTCGTTGATGCACAGCGGAGGATTGGTGAAGAAAGTGTTCCAGCGCACGAACGTGTACAGGCCTTGCTCGCGGAAGAAGCGTCCCAGCGCAACCATCTCCTCGGAGGTGCCGTTGAAAGGAGCCATGGGCTGGCGCGTCTTGCGGCTGCGCACCAGTTCGACGATGCCGAACAGTCCGATCGAGCGCACCACGCCGACCGACGGATGCTTCGCCTGCAACTCCGCTCCCAACTCTTTCAGCAGTGCGCCCATCTTTTTCGCGTTGTCGATCAGCCCGTCTTCTTCATACACGCGAATCGTCGCCAGCGCCGCCGCGCATCCCATGGGATGGCTGTTATAAGTCAGCCCCCCATAAAACACTTTGTCCTGAAAATGCTGCGCGATGGGATGCCGCATGCCGACCGCCCCCAACGGAAGATAGCTCGAAGTTAACCCTTTCGCCATGCAAAGCAGATCCGGAACTACCTTCCAGTGATCGACCGCGAACCACGCGCCGGTTCGTCCAAAACCAGACATCACTTCATCGGCAATCATCAATATGCCGTACTTGTCGCACAGCTTGCGCAGCCCTTCGAGATATCCATCGGGCGGAACGAGAACGCCGTTGGTTCCCGTCACAGGCTCAAGAATGAACGCCGCAATCGTATGCGAGCCTTCGAGCTGAATCGTCTCCTCAATCATGGCGAGCGAGGATTCCGCCGATTCCCATCCCCGCTCGATGCCGTGATAAGGATCGAGCACATGCACCACGCCCGGAATGCCCGGTTCAGCCGACCAGCGCCGCGGATCGCCGGTAACGCTCATCGCGCCCGCGGTCGCGCCGTGATACGAGCGATAGCGCGCCATGATCTTGTGGCGTCCGGTGAAGAAGCGCGCGATCTTGATGGCGTTCTCGTTCGCTTCAGCGCCAGCATTGGTGAAGAAGAAGGTATCGATGTCGCCGGGCGTGATTTCGGCAAGCTTGGCGCCGAGACGCGCGCGAACTTCAGTGGCCATGAAAGGATTCGCATACGCAAGAGTTTGCGCCTGTTGCGCGATGGCCTGGATGACGCGCTCGTCGCCGTGTCCAATGTTGACGGACATCAACTGGCTGTTGAAGTCGATGAAGCGCTTGCCTTCCGGCGTGTAGAAGTAGATTCCCTTGGCGCGAGCGACCGGAATCGGATCGACCTTCGATTGCGCGGACCATTCATAGAGCGTGTGCTTGCGCGCGAGATCGACGATCTCCTTGCCAGACATCGTGGGAGTTGTAAGAGTTGTGGTCATGGAGTCCTCAGTTAGTTGATCGACAGCATCGCAGAGCATTGAGCCATTGAGCGACTTCGTGATTGAGCGATTGGGAAAGCCATACGACCCATGTTTGATTTCACTCGCCTGATCACCCGATCGCACAATCGCTCAATGCCTTCAGAACTTTCTGCTGTGCTCTTTGGCCCAGCGTTCGACGACAACTTTTTTGTCGGTATAGAACTCGATGGCATCGCGGCCCTGGCCGTGGAGATCGCCGAAGAAACTGTTCTTCCATCCGCTGAACGGGAAGTAAGCCATGGGCGCGGCGACACCGATGTTGATGCCGATATTTCCCGCGGGCGCTTCGTAGCGAAAGCGGCGCGCGGCCGATCCGCTCGACGTGAATAGCGACGCCTGATTGCCGTAGGCGCTGCGTTCGAGGAAGGCGAGCGCGTCGTCCATGCTGTCGGCGTGGACGAGGCTGAGGACGGGACCAAAGATCTCCGTGTCGGCGAGATCGCTGGTTGCCGGAACGTTGTCGAGGATCGTTGGGTTCACGAAGTTGCCGGATTCGTATTTCGAAATCCTCGAGTTGCGGCCGTCGAGCAGAACTTTCGCGCCCTGCTTTTCGCCGAGGCCGATTAGAGATTCGACGCGCTCTTTGCTTTGCGGCGTGATCACTGGGCCCATCTGCACGCCTTCCTCGAGACCGTTGCCGACGCGAAGTTTCGACGCGGCGTCGGCGATGGAATCGCGAAACGTCTTCTGCGCTTCGCCGATGGTGATAGCGACAGAGACGGCGAGGCAACGCTGGCCGGCGCAACCAAAAGCGCTGTCGCTGATGATCTGCGTGGCCGTGGGCATGTCGGCGTCGGGGAGAAGAACGACGTGATTCTTGGCTCCCCCCTGGCATTGGCAGCGCTTCCCTTTTTCGCCGGAGCGCGCATAGATATAGCGTGCGACAGGAGTCGAGCCGACGAAGCTGATAGCACGGACTTTGGGGTGGTCGATGAGCGCATCGACAACGGCTTTACCGCCGTTGAGCAGATTCACTACGCCTTTGGGCAATCCAGTTTTTTCGATGAGTTCGTAGACATAGCGCATGGTGAGCGGGACGCGCTCGCTCGGTTTGAGGATGAACGTGTTGCCGGTGGCGATGGCGTAGGGCAGATACCAGAACGGAATCATGCCCGGAAAATTGAATGGTGTGATGGCGGCGACGACACCGAGAGGCTGGCGAATCATCATCTCGTCGATGCCGCGGGCCACGTCTTCGAGGTTGTAGCCTTGCATCATCATGGGGATACCGCAGGCGACTTCGACGTTCTCGATGGCGCGGCGCATTTCGCCTTTGGCTTCGGTGAGGGTCTTGCCGTTTTCCTGGGTGATGATGCGGGCGATGTCGTCGAGGTGGTCTTCGAGGAGCTGCTTCAGTTTGAACAGCGGCTGAATGCGATCCGCGGGCGGCGTGCGGCGCCATTCGGGGAAGGCAGCGGCGGCCGCCTCGACAGCTTGGTTGACTTCAGCGGCGCCGGCGAGCGGGACTTGAGCCAAGGTCTCGCCAGTCGCGGGATTGACGACGTCGCGCCATTCCGAGGCCGGCGAGTCGGTCCATTGTCCGCCGATGTAGTTGGTGAGTTTGGTGATCGGAGGTGCGGCGACGGTAGTCATGAGTTCACCTTACTTATCGCGAAGAGTGCAGTTCATCGTGAGAATTCCCTGTGGCTCTTTAATGATACATAGGTTGCAGGGGTCCTTCGCCTGCGGTTGTCCTTCGCGCTTTGCGCGCGAAGGACAATCCTCGCTCAGGAATACAAAGCTAAACTAATTGCGCTACTGCGCCTTGTTTGTCGCATACCGACGCCAGCGCGGATTCCAATACGTCGAGGCCTTCGTCTATTTGCTCGTTGGTGGCGACCAGCGGGACCAGGATGCGGATCACGTTGGAGTACGAACCCGCGGTGATCGTGATCAGGCCGTGCTCGTAGCAATACTGCGTGATCTGTTTGGTTTCTTCTGCGGCTGGAGTTTTCGTTTCCTGCGACTTCACCAGTTCGATGGCCTGCATCCCGCCGAGGCCGCGCACGTCGCCAACGATGGGCCAGCGGCGCTGCCATTCCCGGGCACGGCGCTGGAAGTTATCACCCAGTTCGTTGGCGCGGGCCAGCAAGTTCTCGCGTTCGAACAAGTCGAGCACGGCCAGAGCCGCGGCGCAGGAAAGCGGATTCCCGGCGAAGGTGCCGCCGAGTGCGCCGGGAGCGGGCGCGTCCATGATTTCAGCGCGGCCCGTGATGGCAGCGAGCGGCAGGCCGCCACCGAGCGACTTCGCGGTAACGAGAATGTCGGGCTCGATGCCATAGCGTTCGCTGGCGAACAGCGCGCCGGTGCGTCCGAAGCCGGATTGAACTTCGTCGGCGATGAAGAGGACGCCGTGCTGGTGGCAGAGATCGATGAGAACTTTGAAATAGTCGGGCGGTGGGGCGATGAATCCGCCTTCGCCCAGAACCGGCTCGGCAATGACCGCCGCAACCTCTTCATTGGCGACGACGCGCGTGAAAGTATCTTCGAGATGGCGCGCGCAGTAGAGATCGCACTCGGGATATTTCAGGTTGTAGGAGCAGCGATAGCAGTAGGCGAAGGGAATGCGGTAAACGTCGCCGGGAAACGGCGCGAAGCCGGCTTTGTAAGGATGAGTCTTGCTGGTAAGGGCGAGCGTCATCATGGTGCGGCCATGGAATGCGTCTTCGAAGGCGATGATGGCGGGACGCTTGGTATACGCGCGGGCAATCTTCACGGCATTCTCGACGGCTTCAGCGCCGCTATTGACGAAGAACGTTTTCTTGGGAAACTTGCCGGGTGTGACTTCGTTCATGCGCTCGGCGAGGCGGACGTAACCTTCGTAGGGCGTGACCTGGATGCAGGTGTGGAGGAATTTGTCGAGCTGGCCGCGGATGGCCTCGACGACTGCGTCGCGGCGGTGGCCGACGTTGAGGCACCCGATGCCGCCGGCGAAATCGATGTAGCGGTTGCCGTCGACATCTTCGAGCCAAGCGTCTTCGGCCTTGGCTACGTAGATGGGCGTGCCGTGGGAGAGGCCGCGGGGCACGGCTTGGGCGCGGCGCTCGGCGAGCGCGCGGGATTTCGGGCCGGGGATTTGGGTGCGCAGTTGAATGGTGGACATCGTGAGTTCCGTCGTTAGTCGTTGGTCGTTGGTCGTCGTTGGTCGTTGGTCGTTTGAGGCCGAAAGTCGGTGCCGTCCCTTACGGGACTTGTTCCAATTTTCGCGCACGCACCCGGCACTACCGTGCCGGGCTTTCACATTCCGCCCCTTCGGGGCTCGCTCATCTCTTGACTCACGGCCTGCGCCGTGGGCTGCATTCTTACGCCGCTACGCGGCTTGCCGGGCACTCGGTCTTCACTGGCAACTGACCACTGGCAACTGGCAACTGCTTCTCAGTACCAGCCTATTGGGGCTTCATTCAGATTGATGTAGACCTGCTTGGTTTCGAGATACTCTTCGATGCCCCAGGGACCGAGTTCGCGGCCGAAGCCGGATTGCTTGTAGCCGCCCCACGGGGCTTCTACATAAGTTGGTTGCATGTGATTCACCCAGACGATTCCGGCGCGCAGGGCCTTCACGGCACGCAGGGCCTTGAAGATGTCTCTCGTCCAAACCGCAGCAGCTAATCCGTAGGGCGAATCGTTGGCGATCTTGAGCGCGTCTTTTTCGTCTTCGAAGGGAATCACGGCTGCAACCGGGCCAAAGATCTCTTCCCGCGCGATGCGGGCTGAGTTCGTAACATCGGAGAAGATCGTGGGCTGCACGTAATAGCCTTTGCCCATCTTCTCCGGGCGTCCGCCGCCGGATACGAGCTTGGCTTCTTTCTTGCCGATCTCGATGTAGGAGTTGACGCGGTCGTATTGTTCCTTGCTGACGAGCGGGCCCATCTTGGTCTCGCGATCGAGCGGCGGGCCGAGCTTGATCTTTTTTGCTTTTTCGGTCATCGCTTCGACGAATTTCTTATAGATCGACTTCTGCACCAGGATGCGGCTTCCGGCGGAGCAAACTTCGCCCTGATTGATAAAGACGCCGAAGAGCGCGCCGTCGATGGCGGCTTCGAAGTCGGCGTCGGCGAAGAATATGTTGGGCGACTTTCCGCCGAGTTCGAGGGTGACGCGCTTCACGGTGTCGGCGGCTTGCTTGACGATGATCTTGCCGACGGCGGCGCTGCCGGTGAAAGCGATCTTGTTCACGTCGGGATGCTGGACGAGCGGAGCGCCGCAGCTTTCTCCGAATCCGGTGACGATATTGACCACGCCCGGCGGCAGGCCGCAGTCGGAGAAATACTGGGCGAATTCGAGAGCGGTGAGCGGAGTTTGCTCGGCGGGCTTGAGGACGCAGGTGCAGCCCGCGGCCAGCGCCGGGGCCAGTTTCCACGCGGCCATAAGCAGCGGATAGTTCCACGGAATGATTTGTCCGGCGACGCCGACCGGTTCCTTGAGCGTAAGGGACATCGCATTGTCGGGAACGGGATTGACGTAGCCGACGACCTTGGTGGCGAGGCCGCCGTAATATTCGAAGCAGGTGGCGGCGTCGGTAATGTCGAATTCGGCCTCGACGATGGGCTTGCCGGTGTTGCGGCATTCGAGTTCGGCGAGGGCGGGAAGATTGGCGCGGACTTTTTCTGCGAGGCGGAAGAGAACACGGCCACGCTCCTGCGCGGTTGTGCTCGCCCATGGACCGTCTTCGAATGCGGCTTTGGCGGCGGCGACGGCGCGGTTCACGTCGTCGGAGCCGGCGTCCGGGACTTGGGCGATGACTTCTTCCGTGGAGGGATCGTAGACGGGGAATGTTTTCGCGGAATGGCTCGCGACCCATTCGCCGTTGATGTACATCCGATAGGTTTTCAGTTCGGTTGTGACTCCGCCCGGCATGTTAGTCAGCCTCCTGCTTACCTCAGCGGCTAAAGCCGCCATCAATTTGCAATCTCTATCGCAGCGCTGAAGCGC
>PKVW01000012.1 GCA_003131585.1 Acidobacteriaceae bacterium | reverse complement strand
CGGCCACACGGTGGGCGCCGGCACCATTGCGGAGATCGTGCAGTAACACTGCACCTTTGGAGCTTCAGCCGTGGCATGGCCAGAAGTCAAGGCAGTGTTCGAATGGGCGGCTGTTCCTCTGTTGGCGGTTCTTTTATGGATGCCTTGGGGCTAATATCCAAGTGGTTTTACGGAAGAAGTCAGTAAACTCATACAGATTGGTGATGAGATCATAGGTTCGCGGGCGAGGGCGCCCGCGCCACACAGACAGCAGGGAGTGAGCGATGCCCCGAGAGATCGTTACGTTACAGTGCGGTGATTGCAAAGAGCGGAATTATTCGACCACCAAGAACCGGAAGACGACGACGGAGCGGTTGGAGTTCAAGAAATTCTGCCGCCGTTGCCGCAAGCATACGTCGCATAAGGAAGTGAAGTAGCAGTGGCTAGTGGTCAGTGAGCAGTGGCCAGCAAGGCGAAGCGGTCTTGATCTGACCACTGATCACTGGCCACTGACCACTGATTTTAGGGGCGTAAGCTCAACGGTTAAACTGCCGGTCTCCAAAACCGGACTTGGGGGTTCGAATCCCTCCGCCCCTGCCAGACTTTTGGAAGGAAGCCGGGGAAAGGGCCAGAAGCAGCATAGGAGTGGAGACGAAGAAGATGGCAAACTCAATCACAACCGCCGGCGAAAATTTCGGAGACCGGCTCAAGGCCTGGCCGGAGCGGACCAAGTCGTTTTACAACGACGTGCGCACCGAGATGCGCAAGGTCACGGCGCCGTCGTGGAAAGAAGTGCGGGCCACCACCGCGGTTGTCGTGATCACGGTATTCATTTTTGGCGTCTTCTTTTTCGTGATCGATAACGTGATCCAAAAGGGCGTCACATTCTTGTATAGCTATTTCGGGCACTAAGGCGGAACGCGCAGGCTGGAGTTTAACTTGATTATGCGGGACGAAGAAAAAAACGAAGCTGCCGCAGGGGAACAGCCAACCAGTGCGGATGGCATTGCCGCAACCGCGGAACCGCCTCGCAACCCGAACATGAAGTGGTACATCATCCACTCTTATTCCGGGTTTGAGCGCAAGGTGAAAGAGTCGCTGGAATCGCGCGTGCAGGCCTTCGGACTGCAGGAAAAGATCGGCAAAGTGCTGATCCCGACCGAGTCGGTCACGGAAGTGCGCGGCGGCAAGAAGTACACTTCCGAACGCATGTTCTATCCCGGCTACGTGCTGGTGGAAATGGACATGGACGACCACGTCTGGCACGTGGTGAAATCCACGCCGCGCGTGACCGGGTTCGTGGGCACAGGGCAGCAGCCCACGCCGCTTTCCGACGAGGAAGTCCAGCACATCGTGTACAAGGTGGCGGACAGCCGCGAGAAGCCCAAGCTGAAGGTCAAGTTTGAGAAGAACGAAACCGTCCGTATTTCGGAAGGGCCGTTCGCGACGTTCCAGGGCATTGTGGACGAAGTGAATGAGGATCGCGAGACGCTGAAGGTGATGGTGACAATTTTCGGCCGCTCCACCCCGGTGGAGTTGGAGTTCAACCAGGTGGAGAAGGTGGCGTAGGAAGCGCAGGTCGATCGATATGGGCACGTTCACGACAAAGTTTAGGGTTTGGAATCCGAACCGCCCAGAGGACGCTCAGGAGCTTGAGGCGTTGGTCGATACGGGTGCGGCGTTTAGCTGGATTTCGCGCGCGCGCCTGGAAAGCCTGGGCCTGAACCCGAGTCGCCGGATGTCATTTCGTACGATCGACGGAAGAGTGATGGAGCGGGATATGACCGCGATCTATATCGCCAGCGCCGGGTATTCCGCGCCGGACATGGTGATGATGGCGGAGCCGGGAGAGATGGAAGTGCTGGGCGCTCATAGCATCGAAGGCCTTGGCCTTGCCGCCGATCCGGTGCAGAAGAGGCTTACGCCAACTATTATGCTGGCTCTTTCTGCTGAGTTGAATTTATTTTAGGAGAACATAAGCGAGAACATTCGCTTGAAGAGAGATCATGGCAAAGAAAGTTACAGGTTTCGTGAAGCTGCAGATCGCGGCGGGCAAGGCAACTCCCGCGCCGCCAGTGGGTCCGGCACTCGGGCAGGCGCAGATCAACATCATGGAGTTCTGCAAGCAGTTCAACGCGCGCACGAACCAAAAAGAGATGGAGGGATTGATCATCCCGGTGGTGGTGTCGGTTTATAGCGATCGTTCCTTCACCTTTATTACCAAGACGCCGCCGGCCTCGATTCTACTCAAGCGCGCCGCTGGTATCGCCAAGGGATCGGGCACGCCCAACAAGGATAAGGTAGGGAAAGTGACTCTCCGGCAAGTGGAAGACATCGCCAAGCAGAAGATGCCCGACCTGAACGCCGCATCCGTTGAGACCGCGATCAAGAGCATTCGCGGGACGGCACGGTCGATGGGCATTGAAGTGGTTGGATAAATCGTTCTGTGTAGAGACGCAAGCTTGTTACGTCTCAAGTCGAAATTACCACGGCTCGCCGGAGCAACGACGTGCGGTGGAAGACGAGGAAAGCGAAATGAAAAAAGAAGGAAAGAACATCGCCAAGGCGCACGCCGCGGTAGAAAAGCGCGCATACGTGCTCCAGGATGCGGTTCCGCTCCTGCAGAAGGTCAAGTTTTCGAAATTTGACGAGACGGTCGAGATCACGTTGCGCCTGGGCGTCGATCCCAAGCACGCCGACCAGATGGTGCGCGGCACGGTGGTATTGCCGCACGGTTTGGGTAAGGCGAAGAAGGTTTTGGTGATTGCCACGGGCGACAAGATCAGAGAAGCCGAAGCTGCGGGCGCCGATTTCGCGGGCGGCGAGGAAATGGTCGAGAAGATCACCAAGGAAAACTGGACCGACTTCGACGCGCTGATCGCCACTCCCGACGTGATGAAATCGGTCGGGCGGCTGGGAAAAATTCTTGGTCCTAAGGGTCTAATGCCAAATCCGAAGACCGGAACGGTTACAATCGACGTGGCCAAGGCGGTGCAGGAAGTGAAGGCCGGTAAGATTGAATTCCGAACGGATAAGACCGCGCTGGTGCACTGTCCCGTCGGTAAAATTTCGTTCTCGCCTGACAAATTGATCGAGAACGCGACGGTGCTGATCACCAGCGTGATCAAAGCCAAGCCGTCGGTGGCCAAGGGGAAGTACATCAAGGGCTGCACCTTGAGCTCGACCATGGGGCCGGGGATTTTGCTGGATACGGCGCCGATTGAAGCGGCGGCCAAAGCTTAGCGCACTGCCGGGCTGCGCCCGGCGGACAGCCGAGGGCGGCTGTCCCCACACGAGATCAGTCACACAAGATCAGTAGAGACCTGAAGGATTGGACAATGCCAGTTACCAGAGCAAGAAAGAAAGAACAGGTCGAGAAGTTAAGCGCGGACCTGAAGAATGTTTCCAACGCGGTCGTGGCCACCTACAGCAACCTGACCGTGGCCCAGGACTATGAACTGCGCAAGACTCTGCGCGGCGCAGGGGCGAAGTATCAGGTCGTAAAGAACAGCCTGGCCGAACTCGCGGCCAAAGGAACTAGGATTGAGGAAGGGCTGAAGAATCTGGCCGGTGTGACCTCGATCGCCTACACCACGGGCGATCCCGTGGCTATGGCCAAGGCGCTCACCAAGTACGCCAAGGATAGGCCGGAGTTTACTTTCAAGGTGGGCATCGTCGAGGGCCGCGTGATTTCGATCAAGGAGATCGAAGCCCTGGCCAGCATGCCGTCGAAGGACGAGTTGATGTCGAAGTTGTTGTTCCTGATCAACGCTCCGGCGCAGCGGCTGGTCACTGCCATGAACGCGGTGGGCCGCAATCTGGCCGTGGTAGTCGATCAGGGCGTACAGCAGAAAAAGTTCAAGGAAGCCTAGCTCACGTGGCGTGGTCCCTCGCCGCGACGGTGCTCCCAATGGGGTTGCACGAATGGCGTTGGATTTTGATTGTGGTGCTGGCATGGTTACCGCTCGTATCGCTGTCTAGCGGCGTCAGGGAAATAGGGCGCACTGGGGCGGCAAACGTCGTAGGGTAAGTTCAGAGTCGCGGGCGAGGGCGCCCGCGCCACACGAAGGTTTCGGGACGGAGAAAAAGCCGTCCGAAGAGATTTGGTTATCGGAAGTCAGGGGTTGCGCGGGTCCGATCCGGTCGCGTTGTCTGGCGCGGACTGGGAGCCTGCCGCACTGGAAACCCGGCCCAAGGATAACGAAATCAACAAATTCATAACTCGAAGAGTGGAGAAATCAACATGGCAGACCTGCAACAGTTGGAAGAATCGATCGTAGGGTTGTCGCTGCTGGACGCGGCACAACTGGTGAAGAAACTGGAAGAGCGCCTCGGCGTGTCGGCGGCGGCAGCCGCCCCGGTGATGGTCGCGGGCGGCGGCGGAGCGGCGGCAGCGGCTCCGGCTGAGGAGAAGACGGAGTTTACCGTCGTTCTCAAGGAAGTCGGCGCCAACAAAATCAACGTGATCAAGGCTGTCCGCGAGGTCACCAGCCTGGGCTTGAAGGAAGCCAAGGAACTGGTGGATGGAGCGCCCAAGAGCATCAAGGAAGGCGTTTCCAAGGACGAAGCCGAGACCATCAAGAAGAAGTTCACCGAGGCTGGCGCTACCGTCGACGTGAAGTAGCTTTTCGTAGCGCCGGGACGGCGGCGCTACAAAAATATTGCGTTCTAGTTGTGAAGCCGGGGCGGTGGTGTTAGCATCTATATCACACCGCTTCCCCTGGCCTCACTCATGCGCGGGCGAGACCCGCTAGGGAAGCTTGGGCACTGTTTCGCGGGCAGGCGGAACGGAAACGGCCGTAAGGAACTGGCGCGAAAGATAACAAATTCAGATTGGCGAAACGCCTTGCACGGCGTCTGCGGGAACACCTGTCCCTGCGGGCGCCCCGTCGTGTTTTCGGATGTAAACAGGTTGGAGACAACGGGTTAAGCAGCGCGGCGCGATGAGCGCCCCACATTCCGCGGGTTGCCGCAGCTTCCGGCTGCGCCTGACATTGGGAGTTTCTTGACGATGAAGAATAATGCCTACCGTAAGCGCTTTGATTTTTCCAAAATTCCAGCCACCATCCAGATTCCGAATCTGATCGAGGTGCAGAAGCGTTCCTACGACCGCTTTCTGCAGATGGACAAACTGCCCAGCGAGCGCGAAGACGGCGGATTGCAGGCGGTGTTCCAGTCCGTCTTCCCGATCACCGACTTCCGCAACGTATCACAACTTGAGTTTGTGGATTACGCCATTGGTAACTGGGAGTGCAAGTGCGGCCACCTGAAAGGGCTGCACCACTTGCGCACCACGTGCAAGAACTGTGGTTCCACTGTGATAACCGATCCATTCCATCCGGGCGATGTGCTTTGCGGCAAGTGCGGCACCTACAACGCCAATACCCCCGACTTTTGCAACAAGTGCGGCGACCCGGTCGGGCTGCAATTGAAGTACGACGTGGCCGAGTGCGAGGAGCGCGGCATGACCTACTCCGCGCCGCTCAAGGTCACGATGCGCCTGACGATTTTCGACAAAGACGCCGAGACCGGCAACCGTTCCATCCGCGACATCAAGGAGCAGGAAGTATTTTTCGGCGACGTGCCGCTGATGACGCAGAACGGAACTTTCATCATCAATGGGACCGAGCGCGTGATCGTCAGCCAGTTGCACCGCTCGCCGGGCGTGTTCTTCGAGACCGCCAACAACCGCACCTACTTCCTGGGCAAGATCATTCCCTACCGCGGTTCCTGGGTGGAGTTTGAGTACGACCAAAAGAATGTGCTCTACGTTCGCATCGACCGCAAGCGCAAGTTCCTGGGAACGATCTTCCTGCGCGCGCTCGGTCTGCGTTCGGGCGAAGACATTCTCCGCTCTTTCTATACGGTGGATCGGATTGCCCTCCGAGACAAGAAACTGTTCTGGACGCTCGACCCCGCTAGCGAGAAGCCCACGAACCTGCTGGGAATGAAGCTGGCGCACAGCATCAAGAACAAGTCCGGGGATGAGATTGCGCATTCCGGCCGCAAGCTGAACGCGGCGACGCTGAAGGAGATTCAGAAGGCGAAGATCTCCGAGATCGAAGTCGATGTCACCGATCTCGAGGGTGCCTGGGCCGCCGGCGATGTGGTGGACACAACCACGGGCGAGGTGCTGCTCGAAGCCAATACCGAACTGAACGCCGATAAGGTCTCGAAGATTCTCGACTCGGGCGTGGTGGAGATGAGCCTGTTCTTCCCCGAGCGCGACGATGTGGGCACGGTGATCAGCCAGACGCTGAAGCGCGATTCGGTGAAGACTCCGCAGGAAGCGCTGATCGAAATCTACCGCAAGCTGCGCCCGGGCGATCCGCCGACTCTGGACACCGCCACGGCGCTGTTCCACGGCATGTTCTTCGACCCGCGCAAGTACGATTTCTCGAAGGTGGGCCGGCTGAAGTTCAACATCAAATTGTTCGAGAACCAGGACGCCACCAGTCTCGACAAGCGCACTCTCGATCCCGACGATTTCTACGGCACCATCGGCTACCTGCTGAAGCTGCGCAAGAACATCGGGTCGGTGGACGACATCGATCACCTCGGCAACCGCCGCGTNNGAGAACCAGTTCCGCATCGGGCTGGTCCGCATGGAACGCGCCATCAAGGAAAAGATGAGCGTATACCAGGAAATGTCCACGGCGATGCCGCACGATCTGGTCAATGCCAAGCCGGTGATGGCTGCGATCCGCGAATTCTTTGGATCGTCACAGCTTTCGCAGTTCATGGACC
>PKVW01000035.1:28285-97336 GCA_003131585.1 Acidobacteriaceae bacterium | reverse complement strand
TTCAGCACTCTGTAAAGCCGCTGAGGTACCTGAATTGACATTTTCCAGGGCCGCGTGGAGCGCCTTCTGCGCTTCCTCGTCGCCCTCGATCAGGACGTGCGGATCGTCGTAAAGCCCCACCACAACAGAAAAAACGCCCCCGCCCTGCAAGTCTTCTGACGCCGCACCCCAGAAGGAGCCGGCAAGTCCCCACTCAACTCTTTGTCATCCCGTACCGGGCGTTAATCCCGGTCAGGAACCTGCTTTCCGGTGACATCGCTTCCGCCAACTCGAGTGGCACTATCCCTCCGATTAGTGCAGAATCTGTTCGGATGGAACTTCAAACTCTCTCCGCAGAGGACGTGGTCAAAATACACGAGCGACTGGTCGAGGACTTCGCTGCGTCAAAGGACCCGATAGCCCCCGCAGGGGTCAGGAGTATGGCGCTTCTCGAATCGGCCGTAGGCAGACAGCATACCGGTCTAGGGGAAACGCTGAAATACCCAAGACCCATCGAGAATGCTGCCACCCTAACATACGGCGTCTGCAACGATCATCCGTTCCACAACGGCAACAAGAGGGCGGCATTAGTTGCGATGCTGGTCCATCTTGACCGCAACAAGCTCTCGCTGTTTGACGTTGGTCAAAAAGAGCTGTTCGACATGATCATCGCAGTCGCCAGTCACGCCTTTGACCCCAAGAGGAAAAGGAGGAGCGATGAAAGGGCCCAGCCAGACGACGAGGTCAGGGCCATCGCTCAATGGATCGCAGACAGTGCCGACAAAGTAATCAGGGGCGAGAAGCCCATTACGTATCGACAACTTCGTAGAATCCTCGAAGGGTTCGACTACGGCCTTGGCGATACCAACGGCAATTACATCGAAGTCGTTAAGCATGAGACCATCGAAAAAGGCCTCTTTCGCCGCCAGAAGATACGTGTGGCCAAGCACATCACAAGCAGAGGATACCCAGGCGAGACCAAAGAAGTGGCAATGAAAGTGATCAAAGACGTGCGAAGAATTTGCCGGCTCCGGGAGGAGGACGGCGTGGACTCATCCTCCTTTTACGACCAGACGGTAGTAATGGACGCATTCATAAATCGTTATCGCAAGATACTCACGAGACTAGCCAACCGATAGCCAGTGCAGCATGCCCTTGCGCTCTCTGCAAAAGAGAAAGCAGGGCGCACCTCTCCACAAAACCCGCGGAAGCCAACAGAGCCCGGGATCAGGGTCGCAAAGGAACGGCCGCGCCAGATCCTTCCTGCAAGAACCTTGGGAAGATTCGATAGGCCGTCTCGATGAACTCGGGCATCCCTTCGAACAGGCTCTTCTTTCTGACGCATCTGTCGGTCAGCT
Source organism: Acidobacteriaceae bacterium (assembly GCA_003131585.1). Taxonomy (GTDB): domain Bacteria; phylum Acidobacteriota; class Terriglobia; order Terriglobales; family Acidobacteriaceae; genus Sulfotelmatobacter. The sequence continues at coordinate 95,999 of PKVW01000035.1, read as the reverse complement.
CATGCAGAATCAGCGAATTAACGAAACCCACCTCACGCTCAAGGTTCATATTCTCTAGATCAGGCCAGACATTGTCATCGAGTAAACATTCATGCGTCATAGCCAACCAACCTCGCTCGGTTGGGTCCGACTTGCCCCAGTAGGACCGCTGGAAAGCCCCGCTCACCGCAGACGCGAAAACGTCCGCGATCTGAACCCCGGGGTGCAACTTTGAGTCAACCAGTTTGGGCAGGTCGGTGAGGCTAAATGTAAGTTGCTTCTCTTTCTCGAAAATCCGTACTCGGACGTGATCGCGTCTTCCGACCATCGCCTTCAGAATGTCTATGTCGGATTCGATGGGCTTCGAGCTGTCGCAACTCACGTCTAGATCGTCGTACACTTCCCCCCAGTAGGAGAGGACACTGAAAAGCGACGTCCCGGTCAAATCGAGGACCCAATTCGGAATCGAGGGGTCAGCGTGGACACTCCGCAACTCTTCTTTGATGACGTCTTTGTTGATCATCGCAAACACCGATATTGCGGCGAGCGGCTCCGACGTACAATCGACGACCAGTCCGCTGCTCGGGAACAGCCTTTCAAGAGCCGACTGGTCCCCTTCGCGAACAAATCTGGAAAATTCCTCAAATATGGCTTCTGCTGACGCGTGTCTCGTACGGAGTAGCGCGAAAAGCAGGTTGCTGATAAATAAGTGGAACTTCGTCCCGTAAAACAAAGAGTTTTGAGCTGCCAGCGCAGGTTCGAAGATATACTCGAAGAACTTGCAGGCCAAAGCAAATTTTTTCAGATGCGAAACCAGCCGCGTGTCGGCGGCGCACTCCTTGATGACCGCCGTTATCGCGGCACGACCAGAATCGGTCTTCAGCAGACGGCTCCCTTTAAGCTCCTTGCCCTGAAGCTTGAAATCGCGCAGAGTTTTCTCAACGAGCTCTGCCGCGCGCTCCCCCTCTACCGCCACCCCCGCAAAGACGAAGACCTCCTGTGCGCTGTCAAGGAGATTATTGCCTGTGAATCCCGCCTCATCGCAGAATATTCGGCCTGTTCCCCCGATTTTTCTGGGGCGGGCTGGCCCTCGCCGCCGCGGCCCAGGAAACCCAGCTTTCGACTGTTTTTTCATATGTACAAAGAGACCCTGTCACTTATTTTACCGGAGGCGGAGCTGGCGGGGTTCTTGACCTCCCACTTTTTTCCACAGGCCACCATTGTGACATCTGACCTTGCGCCCCATTTCAAATTCGTTCATCATTGCCCCAGCAGAGGCAGTAAGAAACAGTTCCTTGAAAACTGAATATCGCGTGGCTAAGTCCTTTCCCCACAGTATTTTGCAGCCAAGTCCGGCTGTTTTCAGTCCCGACAGAAATCGCGTCACTGATTCTAAAGAACTTACTGGATGCCGACGCACCTAACTCCTCTGTCCGCAATATTTTACGGACAAGTTCTCTAGAATCAATATTTTAGCCGGATTCGCGCGGATCCGCTACTCGTAAGTCATTGATTCCAGATAATTAAGCGGATTCGATCTGCAATTTTTCCGATACGCGGTCTGACCAGCCACGAAACCCGGCATCCGCCGCGCCCCGGCGTGATATCCTTCCCGCTTTCGTACAAGCAGGAGGAACTCATGCCAGTCTCGCGCCGTGATTTCGTAAAGACCTCGGTTCTAGGAGCAGTCGCTGCCGGAGTAGGAACGCGAGCCCAAGGCGAAGACGCAAAGCCGGCCGCGCAAGAGCACGACTCGCAATCCGGGTCGCACAAGCGCCCCATCATCGTCTGCGCCAATAACGGCTTCAACTATCTCGACGACGCATTCGCCTTCCTGAGAAGCGGCGGAGATACGCTCGACGCCGCGCTTCGCGTCGTGAAAGGTCCGGAAGACGATCCCAATGACGATAGTGTCGGCCTCGGCGGCTTGCCCAACGAAGAAGGCGTGGTCGAACTCGATGCCTGCTGCATGCACGGACCGACGCGCCGCGCTGGTTCAGTCGGCGGCGTGCGCAATATCAAGAACGTCTCGCTGGTCTCGAAGGCCGTGATGGAGCACACCGGACACGTCATGCTGGTGGGCGAAGGCGCCGAGCGCTTTGCCGTGGCCATGGGCTTTCCGCGCGAGAATCTGCTCACCGAGCACTCCCGCAAGATCTGGCTGCTGTGGAAGGAATTCCACTCGACCGACGACTGGTGGGGCCCGGGCCTCGCCGATCCGCACTGGCAGGCGCCCGACTCCAAGCCCAACAACGACAAGCCGCAGGCGGAAGTGTGGCAGGAGCGCATCCAGAACCTGCAAGCGCGCGCCGCCGACCTCGGCATTGAGCCGGAACTGCAACTCGCGGCCGTGCGCAAAGTTCTGTTTCCGCCCACCGGCACAATTCATTGTTCCGCGTTGAACGAGAAAGGCGAAATCTCCGGCTGCACCACGACCAGCGGCCTGGCTTTCAAGCTTCCGGGACGCTGCGGCGATTCGCCGATCATCGGCGCGGGCTGCTACACCGATCAGGACGTGGGCTCGGCGGGCGCGACCGGCAGCGGCGAGGAGAACATCAAAGTGGCGGGCGCGCACACGATTGTTGAGAACATGCGCCACGGCATGTCCCCGCAGGAAGCCGGTATGGACGCGCTCAAGCGCATTGTGCGCAACTACAACGGCGACATGAACAAGCTGCGTTTCATCGACATGACTTACTACATCCTGCGCAAGGACGGAGCTTACTCCGGCGTTTCCCTGTGGGAAGGTTACTCGGAGGGCCATCCTCACAAGATTGCCATCCACGACGGCAGCCGCCGCGCCGAGGTAACGGTGAACCTGCTCAAGGGATACTCGCAGGAGTTCCCGCCGTTCCCCAACATTCCCGAGGATTTGAAGAAAGGTTCGGAGTATCTGAAATAGCTACGCGAACCTCACCTTCACATCCGGGCCCTTCTCCAGGTGGATGCTCTCGATGAAGCGCACTTTGCCGGTGAGCAGGGTGAGGATCACCGAGGAAGTGCGCGTGCCCTCGCCGAAGAAGCGGACGCCTTTGAGCAGCGCTCCGTCGGTAACGCCGGTGGCGGCGAAGATGAGTTGCTTGCCGGGGGCGAGATCCTCGGCTTCATAGATTCTGTTCTTGTCTTTGATGCCCATGCGGGCGAGGCGTTCTTCCTGGTCGGGCTTCACGACCAGGCGGCCGAGCATGTAGCCGTTGAGGCAGCGGATGGCGGCGGCGGTGATTACACCTTCCGGCGCTCCGCCCGAGCCCATGACCGCGTGCACGCCAGTGCCGATCACGGCGGCGGCGATGCCGGCCGAGAGATCGCCGTCGCCGATCAGCCGGATGCGGGCGCCGGCGGCGCGAATATCGGCAATCAGCTTTTCGTGCCGTGGCCGATCGAGCACGATCACAACCAGGTCTTCGACGTCGCGGTCTAATCGCTTTGCGATGTTCTTCAGATTGTCGTCCACGGGCGCATCGAGTTCGACCGCATTTTTGCAAGAAGGTCCGACCACGATTTTGTCCATGTAGCAGTCGGGAGCGTTGAGCAGGCCTCCGCGTTCGGAAGCGGCGAGCACGGTGATCGAGCCGGGGGCGCCGGTAGCGCAAAGGTTGGTGCCTTCGAGCGGATCGACGGCAATGTCGACCTCGGGTACCTCGCGGCCATCGGGAAATTCGGCGCCGACTTTTTCGCCGATATAGAGCATGGGAGCTTCGTCGCGCTCGCCCTCGCCGATCACGATCGTGCCGCGCATGGGGATCAAGTCCATGGTGCGGCGCATGGCCTCGGTGGCCACCTGGTCGGAGAGCTTGCGCTCGCCCTGGCCCATGGTGCGGGCCGAAGCGATCGCCGCCACTTCCACCACGCGTAGAAATCGCGACGCCAAGTCACTTTCAATGTTTTCCCCGAAACTGCGCGCCTTGCCTTCGGGACGAGTTCGCGTAGCCATAAGAGCCTCCGAGCCATCGTATGAACCGGCATTTCCAGCCGGCCTGAGAATATAACCCAATCGCGGGGAGATTGAAAGAAATGGCGGAAGCTATGGGAATAACCCATACTGGGGCCGCGGCCGCCGTGATATTCTCTCAACCCTGTTACTAAAAAGGAATCCCATGCCGGAATCGCGCCCCCTGACCTTCTTATGCATTACGGCCTACGAGAAGGGACAGGAGTTCATGCGCGAGTGCAAGCGGCAGGGCTGCCGCGTACTCCTGCTCACCACGGAGAAGCTGCGCGCTGCCGACTGGCCGCGGGAAAGTCTGGACGACGCATTTTATCTTCCTGCCGAAATTCCACTCGCCGAAATCGTGCGGGCGGTGACGCACCTTGCACGCACCCAGAAGATTGACCGCGTCGTCGCGCTTGACGAGTACGACATGGAGACCGCCGCAACTCTTCGCGAACACCTGCGCGTACCAGGGATGGGGCTGACCACGATGCGCTATTTCCGCGACAAGCTGGCCATGCGAATGAAGGCGCTGGATCGGGAAATCCGCGTGCCCGATTTCGTTCCTGTGTTCAATCACGCGGACATCGGCTATTACCTCGAACAGGTGCCGGGCCCGTGGGTGCTGAAGCCGCGGCAGGAGGCATCGGCGATTGGGATCAAGACAATTCACGCCGCCGAAGAGTTATGGCCCGTGCTGGAGCAACTGGGAGACAAGCAGTCGTCGTTTCTGCTGGAAAGATTTGTCCCAGGCGAGGTTTACCATGTGGACTCTGTGGTTTCGGAAAATGAAATCGTCTTTGCCAGCGTGAGCAAGTATGGCAAGCCGCCCATGAATGTGGCGCAGGGCGGCGGAGTGTTCACTACCTTTACGGTTCCTCGGGACAGCGAGGAAGATTCAGGACTGCGGCAGATCAATCGGGATCTGATGGCGGCGCTGGGACTGGTGCGGGGAGTGGCGCATGCAGAATTTATCCAGGCGCATGCGGACGGGCATTTCTATTTTCTGGAGTGTGCGGCGCGCGTCGGCGGGGCTTACATCAGCGAGATGGTCGAGGCCGCTACCGGCATCAATCTTTGGCGGGAGTGGGCGCGCATCGAGGTCGCCGGAGGAAATGGAAGTTACCGGCTTCCTCCCGTGCGCGAGGAGTACGCGGGCGTGATTCTTTCGCTGGCGCGGCAGGAGAATCCGAATACTTCGGGATACAACGATCCGGAAGTGTTCTTGCGGATCAAGAAGCATCATCACGCGGGATTGATTCTGCGGTCCGGCGATCCGCAACGCGTGCCGGGGTTGCTGGAGAGCTACGGTCCGCGCTTCGCCGCGGAGTTCCTTGCGGTGGAACCGCCGCGGGAGAAGCCCTCAGCGTAGATTCTTCTTGTGGCGCGGAGGCTGAGGTTACTAAAGTCAGTCTTGCGCCATCTTAATCTGCAAGCGACAATGGGAGTGGTAGAATCACCGCCAGACAAAGGAACCCGATGGCCGTAGCCAAACTTAAGCGCCCGAAGGAAGATCGGTTCGAGGAGTTGGCCGAGCGCATTGCAACTGAGATCAACGAACGTGCTGCCAAAATGACCCCCGAGGAACGGGCAAAGGCCGATTCTGAAACTAAGAAGATTGCTGCTCGCGTGCAGCGTCGTACTCCTTGAGTGCGGCTTCGATTTCCTCCTTGGAATAACCCCAGGTTTCCATCAGTGCCTGCAAATCTTCCCGCCTACCGCGCCGGAATACGCGCAGCACCGCGTCTCTTCTTTCAGCCTTCTCGTTGATCGCGGCAGTGTTGATCGGCCGCTTTCTGCCTCGGCTGCCCTCTTCTCGGATTACGTCGCTCAGATCGTCGCGTTTCTTCACAGAACTCCTGCTCCACTAGAACGCGTCAATTCCCGTGACGCTCTGCCCGATGATCAGGGAATGCACGTCGTGCGTGCCTTCGTAGGTCTTTACCGACTCCAGGTTCATCATGTGGCGCATGATGGGGTAGTCGTCGGCGACGCCGTTGGCGCCGAGGATGTCGCGCGAGAGGCGGGCGCACTCGAGGGCCATCCAGACGTTGTTGCGCTTGGCCATGGAGATGTGCTGGTGCTCGACCTTGCCCGCGTCTTTCAGGCGGCCGACCTGCAGCACGAGCAGTTGCGCCTTGGTGATCTCGCTGATCATCCAGGTGAACTTATCCTGCACAAGCTGGTGCGAGGCGATGGGCTGGTCGCGCCACTGCTTGCGCAAGATGGCGTATTGCAAGGCGCAGTCGTAGCAGGACATGGCCGCGCCGATCGCACCCCAGGCAATGCCGTAGCGGGCTTGATTCAGACACATCAGGGGAGACTTCAGGCCGTCGCTCTTCGGTAGCAGGTTCGCCTCGGGGATGTGAACATCCTGCATCGACAGCCCCGAAGTGACCGAGGCGCGCAGCGACCACTTGCCGTGAATGTCGTTCGATGTGAAACCGGACCGGTCTTTTTCGACGAGGAATCCGCGAATCTTATCGTCTTCGTTTTCCACTTTGGCCCAGATGACGGCGACGTCGGCGATGGTGCCGGAGGTGATCCACATCTTCTCGCCGTTGAGAACGTACTCGTTGCCCACTTTGCGGGCGCGCGTGCGCATGCCGCCGGGGTTGGAGCCGAAACCGGGTTCGGTGAGTCCGAAGCATCCGAGCTTTTCGCCCTTCTGCATGGCGGGCAGCCAGGTTTGCTTCTGTTCCTCGCTGCCGAAGGCGTAAATGGGATACATCACAAGCGCCGACTGCACGCTGACGAAGCTGCGCACACCGGAGTCGCCGCGCTCGAGTTCCTGGGTCATCAGTCCGTACTCGACGTTGCCCATGCCGGCGCAACCGTAGCCTTTGAGCGACGCGCCGAAGAAGCCCAGATCGGCCATGGGCTTGACCAGTTCGCGCGGGAAGCGGCCGGCGCGGTTGCACTCTTCGATGATGGGGACAAGGTTATCCTCGATGAACTGGCGCGTGGTATCGCGGACCAGGCGCTCTTCTTCGGTGAGCAGCGAATCAAACTGGATGAAATCGACACCGCGAAATTTGATGGCAGGCATGATGAATCTCCGTGGCGATGAAATGGATCTCCGGTCGAACGACGCCGCGAACACATTTGCCCTCCGCAGCAGCAGTCGCGTGTCAGATGGGCAAACATTTGACGGTAGCAGGGGCGAGGGAGCGGGGTCAACGCAAAGGCGGCAGAATGGTGGACGAAGAGTCCGCCGAGCTTCGCTGGGCCGGACAGCCTAGGGCGGCTCTCCCCACATGAACATCCCGGCAACGCTGAGCCACTCGCGGTAGGTAAAACCTCACAACAGTGCAGCAAATCCGGTGTAATCTGAAGTCAAGACAACTTGCGGCATAAGGTCTTCGCCAAGGTGGTTGGCGAGCAAGACAGCCAGTTCAACCTTACTGTAAAATCAAATGCGACGGAAGAGACGCAAGACGCAGCTGCAGAGTCTTCCGCAGTGGATTTCCGGGATTCCGGGTCCAGCGTTTCGGGTAGTTTTCTGACACCCATCCACAATCATCCGCATGGGATTCGAGCGGATCGCCGCGCAATTGAGACAAGGAGAAACGAACCATGGCAGTAGGGGCGAAGATCGCAAAAACAGCAGACCGCAAGAAGGTCATGGACACCACCAAGAGCACGGATTGTCCCAAGTGCGGCAAGACGACGCGCATCGTCAAGCGCATGAAGGATCGCGAGCGCGGCGTGCCGGGGGGGATTTATATTTCCTGTTCGGTGTGCGAGTTCCACGAGAAGCTGTAGGGGCAGTTTCCAGTTTCAGGTTTCTGGTTTCGAGTGGCCGGAGAAAAAGAGGATTCCTTCCCTGCTCCGGTCTTGGTGTTTCCGCGCGAATGTCTTTCGGTATCCGGATTGCAGCCTGCCGACAACTGCGCCGTATGTAAGTACATATGTATTGACATCCTGAAACAGTAAAGCTAATCTAAGGGTAGAGCCGGGCGTCGGCCATGCGTTTTGAATGGGATGAAGACAAGAACGAGCGGAACGCACTGAAACACAGTGTCCGATTCGAGACTGCCGCTCTCGCATTCGATGATCCGCACGCTTTGACGCAGCGCGACGAAGGAACGAGTGAGGAGGAACGTTGGATCACTCTTGGATCAGTCAGTTTGGACGCGGTACTTTTCGTCGTTCACACTGTGCGAGAACGGGGTGAAACGGAAGTCATCCGCATCATTTCAGCTCGCAACGCGACGCCGCGTGAGAGGAGAAGGTATGAGGAAGCTCACCAAGGAGCAAAAAAGAGACATCGCCGCCATCAGAGCCATGAGAGACGAGGACATTGACCTCTCAGATATTCCTGAGGTCCTGGACTGGAGCAAGGCGGAGATGGGGAAGTTTTATCGTCCGCCGAAAAGGTCAGTGACAATGCGCCTTGACGGAGATGTTATCGATTGGCTGAAGGGTTACGGAAAGGGATATCAGACGCGGGTGAATTTGTTGTTGAGGCATGCTATGGCGAGTTCAACGGACGGAAGGATATCGTCCAGGGCCGCGGAACCGCGCCGGCACACTCGCATCCGATCTCGTGCTTAACTCCTACACCGCAACCGTGACTGACGTCTCCGTCCGCGTAACCGGCCTGTAGAGCGTATCTCTTTCGATCGGTTCGCGGCCGGCGGCGCGGATCAGGCGCTCGAGTTCCTCGCGGCGCATGCCTTGCGGCGTGGTCGCGCCTGCGTCGTGATAGATCTTTTCTTCGATGACCGTGCCGTCCATGTCATCGGCGCCGAAGCGCAGCGATATCTGCGCCATCTTTGACGTCACCATCTGCCAGTAGGATTTGATGTGCGGGAAGTTGTCGAGCACCAGGCGGCTGACCGCGATCTGCTTGATGTCGAGCATGCCGGTAGTTTTCGGGAGGTGCTGCAGCGGGGTGTTATCGGGATGGAAGGCCAGCGGGATGAAGGTCTGGAAGCCGCCGGTTTCGTCTTGCAGCGCGCGCAGCTTGAGCAGATGGTCGACGCGATCTTCGTCGTTTTCGACGTGGCCGTAGAGCATGGTGGCGTTCGACTTCAGCCCGATCTGGTGGGCAAGTTTGGCGGTGTCGAGCCACTGGTCGCCATCGATCTTGTGGTCGCAGATGACGTGGCGAACCCGGTCGGCAAAGATTTCTGCGCCGCCACCGGGGAGCGAGTCCACGCCCGAGGCTTTGAGTTGTTCCAGCGTCTCGCGAATGGAGAGTTTGGCGCGCTTCGACAGGTACGCGACCTCGACCATGGTGAAGGCCTTGAGATGCACCTGCGGGAAGCGCTGCTTCAGGCCGGAGCAGAGATCGAGAAAATATTGAAACGGCAGGTCGGGATGCAATCCGCCGACGATGTGGAATTCGGTAACGGCCTCACTGTATCCGGAGGCGGCGGTTTCGAAAGCTTCGTCAAGCGCCATAGTGTAGGCGCCGGGCGCGTCTTTCTTGCGGCCGAAGGCGCAGAGGCGGCAGGCCGCGACGCAGACATTGGTGGGATTGATGTGGCGATTTACGTTGAAATACGTCTTGTCGCCGTGCATGCGCTCGCGGACGTGGTTGGCCATCCAACCTACGGCAAGAATGTCTCCGGTGCGGTAGAGAGTAAGGGCGTCGTCGGCGTCCAGGCGCTCGCCGGCCATCACTTTGGCGTGGATCGGCTCAAGGCCTGAATCGTCAGTCTGAAATGGATGGTGCTGGCGCGAGGCAGACATCCCCTTGATGATATCGCAGGAGCGCACGAGAAGTCACCGAAAGGCGGCGTTAGCGGCCCGCAATCACCCGGTCACTTATTTTGTCATACTCCGATTCCGGGATAACGTGCCGCGCTACCAGTTCGTGCGCGTTCTTGAATGGACGCTCCGCGATGATGCGGTCGGCTTCGTGCGCGGTCATGCCCGGTAAGTTGAGCAGGTCTTCCCGCGAGGCGGTGTTGATGTCGATGGCCTTATCGCTGCGCATGCCCTCCTTCACGCCTTCCACCACGGCCTTGGTATCGCGCCTCATGGCCTCGGTGGCTTGAGCGGTCTGCCTGCGGATTTCATCGGGATTGTCCTTGGTCGTGCAGGCGGTGACGCCCGCAAACAGGAAAGCAAGCGCAATGAGGCATGCGCGGCGGAGAGACAAAAAACGCATGATCCTTTGATGCGACGGCGGCATTTGCGGTTGCGGGATTTTATCATAATCCACTTCATATCCAATCGACGGGCTCTGAACTCGGGGCCCGTCCTGTACAATTTTGCCTGCGATGAGCTTGCACACAAAATGCTGGCTGGGGTTGGCCGGGGCGCTGCTGCTGGTTCTGGCAGCGCAGGCTGAGCCGGTCGCCAAGCTTAAACCCACTGACTACGTCAACGACTTTGCCCACGTTCTGGATCAGAACGCAATTGCGCAGATGGACGACATCTGCCGGCAGATCGAGCAGAAGGCTCATGCCGAGATCACAGTGGTGACTGTCCGCTCGCTCGATGGCTCCGATATTGAGAGTTACGCGGTCGATCTCTTCCATCAGTGGGGGGTCGGAAGCAAGTCCACCAACCGCGGAGTGCTGATTCTGTATGCCATTGACGACCATCGCGCCCGCATTGAGGTTGGCTATGGGCTGGAGCCTATCCTGCCCGATGGGAAGACAGGCGGATTTCAGCGAGAGGCCATCCCGCTCATGCGGGCTGGCGAATATAGCAACGCTCTACTGCTGGTCACGTCGCGCGTTGCGAAGGTCATTGCCGATGATGCCGGCATTCAGCTTACCAAGCTACAGCCGGAGGCTCCGATTGAGCGCGGTGCCCAGCCGCGTGGAGGCTTGTCGATCGGTGCGATTGCAGGCATCGGCGTCGTCATATTAATCATCCTCTTTACGCCCTTGCGCGGCGTTTTGTTCTGGATTCTTCTTTCTGGAATGTTTGGCGGCGGTGGCCGGGGTTATGGCGGTGGATTTGGCGGCGGGGGTGGCGGATTTGGCGGTGGTGGTGGATTTGGCGGATTTGGCGGCGGTAGTTCGGGTGGCGGCGGGGCTAGCAGCAGTTGGTAGCCAGCGAGGACGCAAATGGTTCCGGAAAAAAAGATTAGCGACTTTGTCAGCCGGCTGCGAACCGCGGCTGGAGCGAACCTGGAGAGCGTGATCCTGTTCGGATCGGCGGTCGCGGGAGATTTTCATCCCGAGTTCTCCAATGTGAATTTGTTCTGTGTGATTCACGACAGCTCATTCGCGGCATTGCAGGCCATGGCCCCCGCCGTGAAATGGTGGGCCGCGCAGAAGCAGCCGCCTCCGCTGTTCATGACTCGTGACGAGATCGAGCGCTCTGGCGATGTGTTCACGATTGAGCTGCTGGACATGCAACAGCACCACCGCGTTCTCTTCGGCGAAGATGTCGTGCCGGGTTTGTCGATTCCGGCGAATCTGCATCGCGTCCAGGTGGAATACGAACTGCGGGAAAAACTCGCGCTGCTGCGCCAGCACCTGCTGCTCGCCTCAGGCAACGACTCGCGCCTGTGGGAGTTGCTGCTACGATCGGTCTCGTCGTTCGCCACGCTTTTCCGCCACGCACTTATGGTGCTAGGTCACGATGCGCCGGTTGGGAAGCGCGAGGCGGTGCAGGCATTGTCAAAGCAGATTGGGTTTGACGCCTCTGCCATTCTGCAGGTGTTGGACGTGAGAGAGGGGAAATCGGACCGCAAGAAATTCGATGTCGCGGATGTTTTCTCGCGATATCTGGCGGCGCTGGAGCAAGTGACGGCCGCAGTTGATAGAATGCTGGATTCGGGCGCCACGGGACGCGCGTAAAGTTTCTGGATGCTTCTTTTCAGGAGAATCTCATGAGTAAGGCACTGATCGTGGTCGTCGTTATCGTGGCACTTCTATTGCTGATTACCCTGCTTGCTTTTGGCCAGTACGTAAGCGTGAAAAATACGCTGGTCAGCAAAAATGAGGCGGTAAAGGCATCCTGGTCGCAAGTCGATATTGTGCTGCAACGCCGCGCCGACCTGATCCCGAACCTGGTGGAAACGGTGAAAGGCTATGCCCAGCAGGAAGTGACGGTGTTCGGCGATATCGCGAAAGCGCGCTCCGCCCTGCTTTCCGCGGGCTCGCCGCAAGAGAAGATCGCGGCCAACGGGCAGCTCGATGGAGCGCTTGGGCGCCTGCTGCTGATTGTCGAGAACTATCCGCAGTTGAAGTCCAACGAGAATTTCCTGCGCTTGCAGGATGAACTCGCCGGCACGGAGAATCGTATTGCGGTCGAGCGCAAACGCTACAACGACACTCTGCGCGACTACAACACTTACGTGCAGCAGTTCCCCAATAGCTTTTTCGCGGGCTTTGCGGGATTCAAGGCGAACGAGGCTTACTTCGAAGCTTCGCCNNAGGATCGCGCGAAGTGCCGAAGGTGAACTTCTCCAGCCCGGGCGCGGCGACTCCACAGCCCGCGCCAGCGCACTAGCAGTCCGAGGGCGCATGGCCGGGTAGCTCTTAACTGAAGTCAGGCGGGCGATTCCCAGCCTTCGTCCGTCATTTGATTGTTGGCGCAGTGTTGACGCCGCTCGAAGAGTGCGGGGCGAAGAGTGCGGGGCGAAGAGTCCGGGGCGGTCAACCTTTTTCGGTGAGCAAACAGCGAGTGCGTTTCCCGGCGAGCTAATCGACTGACCGGTTCGGACTGCGTGCTGGCCTGGTTCTTTTCCGGTTTCCGCTCGGACGCAGAAGAAAGCCCGCGTTCTCCGCTCCGCCATGATCGCCCCATCCGACGATCTCCCCACGATCGTTGACGCTGCTGGCGACTTCCAGTATCCAGCCTGAATTCGCCGGAATCAGCGTGTTCAGATCCCGCGTGCCGTGAGCTTTGTCCCAAACGAAGGCGCGTTGCGCTTCCGGACTCGGACCAAGAGATCCGACCACGATTCCATCTTGGTTCAGGGCGCGAGGCGTGCCTTTCGGGATGTCGAGGCGCTCCAGTTTACCGCCAGAGTACAAGAATAGGCCGCCAGGGGTCGCTTTCACCACGATCTCCCCGTGACGATTGAGGGCCAGGGCAGAACTATATTCTTCGCCGGGTACCGCAAGCAGGCGGGCGCCGCGCACCGCGTCCCAAGAGAATGCGTGATAGCGGCCTTCCTTGTCGTATGTATCGCCAACGATCAGGCTTTGTCCGTTAATACTCCGCGCCGAACCCGCACAGCAAATGTTGAGATCGATCGGAGAACCGTTCTTCCAAAGGACTGGCCCCGCGGTTTTGCCGCCAGGAAGTATTGCTTGTCCCACAATCGTGCCAGCCTCGTTGATGCCGTTGGCCTGTGATTGCTCGCCGGGTAAGAGCGCAACTTTGCTTTGCCGGAGCGCGAAGGCGACACGACGACTGGAATCCGCCGTGGACGCCGTGCCTACCGCCCCGCCCCGGGAATTGATGCTGGCGCATTCAGAAAGGCTGAACTCCGAGGGCAGAGGGATACGATAGAGGCCCGCTTCTGCATTCCAGGTTGCCGCATGTTGATCGTAGGTTGCGCCCGCCACCCATTCGGAGTTGCTAATCGCTAAAGGACGGAGAGGCAGTTCCACAAGTTGATAGCGCGCGGCGGCATTGTCTCTGCGCTTCGTTTGACCGTAAGCCGCCGGCAGGAACAGCGTGAGCAGCAGCACCGGCAACCGCCAGTTCGTTCGAACTTGCGCGCCTCTGCGCTCCGATCCCCGCGGCAAGTTTATCGGCTCGGCGGGCACGCTGCGGGCGGTATTCGCGCTCAATTGACGGTGGCCTTGAACTTCACCGGAGTAAGTCCCGTTGTGGAGGCTGTGATCGTGACCACCCCAGTGTTGCTTGGGGTCGTATAGAACGTGCTGGCTTGTCCCGTGCTGCCCGTGATTACCGAAACAGCGGAGAAGGTTCCCCCGGCGCCGCCGTCGCTGAAAGCAACGAGTACTCCGGGAATCCCGTAGCCATACGGATCGAGCACTTGCATCACCAGTGGCGCTGGCAATTGCGTGGCGACCGGTCCGGTTTGATTGTTTCCGGAAAGGATGATTTCACGGGACAACGGGCCGGCGATTCCAACTTCCGAGAAAGAACCGGTGGCGAATCCCGTGCTGGTACAGGCGATCGTGATGCTCTGGCTCTTCTTGGGTAACGTGTAGTTGGTGGACGCCTGACCTTGACTGTTTGTCACCATCGGCATAGAAGCGCTGAAACTCCCACCCACGCCGCCATCCTTACAAGTTACGGAAGCGTTGGCGATTGGATTTCCCTGGTAGGCATCCACGGCCTTCAGTTCCAATGGCACCGGTAGCGTAGTTCCGACGTAGGCCGACTGGTTGTTGCCGGCGATCGGGGAGATCAGCGGGAGCAGGCCGTAAACCGCGAGGGCGCTGGTACCACCTAGATAGACTTTCCCATTGGCTACGGTTGGCGCCACAAATTTTGGGACATTGCCCAGCTTGTCCCGCTGAGCCTTCGCCTGCACGGAGCTGTATAACACGCTGCCGAGATTGGAGGCGCTGAAAGCGTAGAGAGTTGCCGCACTGCTGTGCACGATGGCCCAGACAATTCCGTTATTCGGACCCTCGGAAGTGATGGAAACCGAGCCCGGCCCCGCCAGCACCGAGGTTTGGGAAACCGGCTGCGGCGACAGCAGATCGTTCGACAGAGAGAAAGCCTTAATGTAGTCCGACGAGCCGCTGATGTAGACATTTCCATTCCAATAGGCGGGAACGCTTACAAGTTCCCCCGAAGATGCGTGGGGAATGGACTGTATGATTTGTGTATCGCCTCCGGAGTCGTACCTGCCCATGTTATCGCGATCCACCAGGTAAACGGTTCCTTCTTTCCCTCCGCCCAACAGTTCATGCGTGTGCGGCGTGTCCTGGTCCGGAAGTAAGATTACGCCGCCCGAACCAAGATCCAAGTCATTTGTGGCGAGCTTCTGCTGGTCGTATGGAGTGAAGTAATCCAGGACGGTAAGGCCGCTGCTGGCAGGGCTGAGATGGATCAGGCTGTCGCCGTAATCGGAACCCCCTGTATTTGCATCGAAGGTCCCATTGCCGGAGGCGAGAAAAATAGTGCCGTCCGTATCGGCCGCGGGGCCGCCGCCGGCCTGCCAGATTGCGCCCTGTTTCCCATTCGGAGTGGTCGCGAATGCCCCCACTTGCTCGAGGCGCGTCTCACTGTAAGCCAGCAACCAGCCGTTGTAGGCATAGGTATCGCAGCCGTTGCCGCCAAACCCAATGTAAATCGTGCCATTCTCAAGCAGCAGCGCGGGACGCTGCATTTGTATCGCAGGATTGAATTGCAGAGTTCCCTTGTTCGTAGCCACGGAAGCACTGATCACCGCCGGCGGGAGCACGTCCGCTCCCGTGGTAACGTTCAGGGCGTGCAACCGGTAAATGTATGCTCCATTCTCCAATGTCTTGGCCACCACGTAGAGAGTGCCGGCCAGCGGATCGATAACCGGGGTGCTCACAATACCGATTTCCGTGAAACCGGTGCCCGAGCAACCGTAATCGCTCATCGGCACAGTCGTGATTCCCGCAGCGGGGTTGATAAAACTCACATTCCACAGGGATGCCTGGTAACTGTCGCCGTCAAAGGCGAAAACGCTATCGTGTTGTGTCGCCACATAGACGACGTTGTGCGTCGAACCATTGGGGAACTTGACCGCAGAGAGATAAAGCGGCTGTCCCACAATGTAGCCATCCACAGTCTGCGTGAACAATTTACCAAAGGAGTTGAAGTTCACGTTGGCAGTTGTCAGCACCGTTTCATTGGTGTTCGCCCCGCTCCGGAACACATCGTTGTGCTCGGTAAGCACCTGAATTTGGCTGAAGGCGAGGGAGGACGGCAACAGGCAGATGCAAAGCGCGAGGCAAGCGCCCGCCACAGCGGCAGGGTCTGGGCCAGAACGACGTGGCGCGAACCGCATTAGACAATCCTCCCCGAGAAGCAGCGAATACCAACCACTGAGTCATTCTGGCGGGGGGAGTACGTGCAGGCGTCAGAGTCCCTAAGTTGTGGCGATACTCAAAGATGGCAGCATCCCCGGTGCCAGGGAATGAACCCGCTGACTCTATCCTTTGCGGACGTAAGTATAGCAATTAAAGGCAGATGTGTCCCTCGTTTCGAGCGAGGATGGCTCGGTCTCTCCAGCGATTCCAGAAAGTTGCAATAATTTGCATCGAAACTGAAATAAGTTCGCTAGGAGCAGCCCGCCGGTCAGGCTTTAACGACTAACAGGAATTGTACAAACTGATGACATTCTCGTGACAACCTCAGCGAGAGTGCGGCCTAGGATTGCAACGATCCGCGCTTGATGGTTACGGCTCGCGCGAAGATTTCGGACAATGATCCACCCCCCACTCGCAATACACCTAAGGAGAAAATAGCATGCAGCGTCTGCTCGGTCGCAGTCAGGTTCTTCCCGCCCTCCTCGGGCTCGTGCTGGTGTTGGTTTCCAGCTCCGCTCTGGCGCAGTATCAAACCACCTTCCTGGATTCGGATCTGTCCGGCAAAGCGAAGCATACGGATCCGTTGTTGAAGAATGCCTGGGGACTCGCTTACAGCCCAGGCGCGCCTTTCTGGATTAGCGATGAAGCCAGCGGCTGGTCCACCCTGTACGACGGCAAGGGTAACCCGAACAGCTTGCAGGTGATTGTTCCTCCCGCCAGCGGCTCCGGGCAGGGTACGCCCACGGGAATTGTTTACAACGGTTCGCAGGAGTTCAAGATCGATAGCTGGACGTCGCTCTTCCTGTTTGCCACTCTGGATGGGACCATCAGCGGTTGGTCGCACTTTAACCCGAGCGCGGCGCTCATCGGGGCGACCAGTTC
Source organism: Acidobacteriaceae bacterium (assembly GCA_003131585.1). Lineage (GTDB taxonomy): Bacteria > Acidobacteriota > Terriglobia > Terriglobales > Acidobacteriaceae > Sulfotelmatobacter. The sequence continues at coordinate 79,301 of PKVW01000035.1, read as the reverse complement.
CGGCGCGGTTTATACGGGACTGGCCATTACCAGCAAGACGTCGGGAAACTTCCTGTTCGCCGCCGATTCCGCCAATAACAAAGTCGATGTCTACGATGGAAACTTCAACCTGGTAAAGTCCTTTACCGATGCGACGATTCCGGCAGGCTTCGCGCCCTTCGGAATCCAGGACATCGGCGGCCAGGTCTATGTTTCGTTCGCGAGTACGTCGGGGGCTGCCGGCGGTTACATTGAAATCTTTGGCGAAGACGGCACCTTCGTGAAGCACTTCACTCACGGCAAGCCCCTGAACCAACCCTGGGGCTTCGCGGTGGCTCCGGCAAATTTCGGGCCACTCAGCAATACCCTGCTGATCTCGAACAACACGGCGGCCGGTACCATCAATGGTTTCAATCTGACAACCGGAAAGCTGGTGGGTACGATCAAAACTTCCGCCGGCAAGCCAATCGCCATCTCCGGGCTCTGGGGACTTGAGTTCGGAGGAGGATCGTCATCCAACGGCCAGAAGAACCAGCTTTTCTTCACCGCCGGTCCCAGCGACACGGATGGCTACTTCGGAGTAATCAATTTCAAGTAAGCAGACCGGTTCGTTAACGCGGGAAGTAAGTTGAAGCAAAGGCCGCCTTCGCGAAGGCGGCCTTTGACTTTGTATGCGCTTGATCGTATTAACCTGTTCCTCATCAATGCTGATTGAGCAGTTCGGAGCGGTCGATCCGTTCGCCTTTGAACACGACCAGTGAAATTCGTTCCGTAGCGGTTATGTCGTCGAGAGGATTTCCGTCCACCACGAGTAGATCGGCGTCGTTGCCGGGTTGAATCGAACCGATTCTGTTGTCGGCCCTGAGCAGACGGGCGGCATTCAACGTGGCGGCCTGCAACGCCACGGCCGGCGGGATCCCAGCCTGCACCCAGAGGTACAGTTCATGTTGTACGGTTGGCCCGTGGATTACAAGATAGTTCCCCGCGTCGCTGCCCGTCGCCAGTAACACTCCGTGCTCATGCGCGCGCTTCAAGTTGTCGATAGCGATCGGCATGTCGATCGGAGACTGCGCCAGCGCCTTGCGCATCGGTTCCGTATCCGCCGAGCCCAGAGCTTCCACGGTCCCGCGCAAAAGGTCCGGTGGGCCCACTTGCTGCACCAAAGATCGTTTGAGCAAATCAGTCTTGCCCGCCGCGAAATCTTTGAACGCTTCCCCGACACTCAACGTCGGATCGTAAAACATTCCCTGCCTCGCCATCTGCTCGAACGTCGCGTCAGGAATCTTTTCGCGAAAAGACCCGTGCTCGATGGAGTTAGCTTGCGCCTGCACCGCATCCGCCACGTCGCGGGCGTCTCCCGTATGAACCGCCAGAGGTAAAGAGTCCGCATGAGCTTGCCGGGCGATAGCGTCAAACAATCCGGTGTCGAGACGGTTGTAGACTCGGTCTCCAGCGCCCGCTTCGAGAATAGCTTTGATGCAATCTACTCCCCGCTTCTTCAATTCATCGACTTGTTGCCGGGCTTCGTCACCGGAGGCGGGGATGCGCGTGAATTGTTTTTCGAGGTTCGCGCGAATGGCAGGCGGAACTTCTTTGAAATATTCCGTTCCGTGTCCGCCTGGCGCGGTGAACAGCGGGCCGCACGTGGACAAATCGGATCCCAGCACCTCGCCGCTACTCACCGTGGAACGCACCTTGAGGATGCCGTCCAGGCCATCCCCGACGCTTCTCACCGTGGTTATACCGCTGTAGAGATATGCGGCCAGATTGCGCCGCATGCTTTTCTCGGCGTCATACTTGCTCATGTCAGAATAGAAACCACCAGGCGCCCCGAGATGAACGTGTACGTCGATCAGGCCGGGAAGAATCGTTTTGCCGGCCGCTTCCACGGTTTCCGCTTTCAGCGTCTTGGGATCGGGCTCCGCCCCCTCATAGACTTCGGCAATCTTGCCGCCACGAACCAACACCGAGCCATTCTCGATCACCCTGCCGTCCCCGACGAAAATGCGCGCTCCGCGAATCAAAAACGTATCGCTGCGCGCTAGCTGCCGGTTCAGGACTTTAGTCTTCACGATGCCCGTCCGCGCATGCATCTGCCACAAGCCCAGCAACAGGAACGGAGTCAGCACAGCCGCCAGCCACAGCTTCGCCGAGGCGCGAATCTTCTCTTCCTTCTCCCAGCGGAACAGCTTGTAAGAGATAAATAATCCGACGAACGCAGTCACCACCAGAGCCAGCGTGGGCTGAATGTTCGCCGCGATGCCTTCATTCCGCAGAAGCATGCCTTGTATGCCCGTCACCATGTAGGTCGCGGGCACAAACTGGGTCACCAGCAGCAGCCACGGCGGAAACATGGCGAGCGGAAATGTCGCGCCGCTCAAGAACAGCATCGGAAGGTAGATCAATTGGACCAGGAGCTGGCTTTCCTGCATCGAATTGACGACGGAAGCCAGAATCAGTCCGATCGCGCGAAATCCAACGATGGCCACCGTGACGAAGATCAGAATGGAACCCATCGTGTGCGGCCACGGCATGCCATACAAGAAATGTGCCAGGGCAAAGATGAGAAGCACGTTCGGCATATACAGAATCCAGCCGGTCACAACCGAAGCCACGAGCAGCGGAGCCGGTGAGATCGGCGTAACCTTGTAGCGGCGCAGGATGTTCGCTTCGCGTTCCTGCACAGCGCGTATGCCCGCGCCGAAGAGCCCGTTGCCGAGGATCCCGATGATCAGGACCATGGCGATCACGATCGTCATGGCGGCGCCACGTTCGGCGTGCATCGCCTGGCCAAAGATGAAGAAGAAAATGAGCGGAAACAGGTAGTTGAAGAAAATGACGGATTTCTGGCGCAGCGCCAGCTTCAGATCGAGCGCGATGAGTGCCCGGTAGGCTTTCATTCGCGGAGGCTCTTCCCCGTCAGTTCGATGAACACGTCTTCCAGACTGGGCTGCTTCAGGCTCACATCCGTCAGCTCCAGCCCGTGCTGATCGATCCATTTCACCAGATCCACCAGCGTGGCCGCGGGACGCCGCGAGTTCACGGTCAGCGTGCGTCCGCTGGAATCGAGCGCGCTTTGCGTGGCCTCCGCCCAGGCCGGGCGGCTCTCGGGGAACGGGGTCGCGCAGGTCACCACAATACTCGACGCGTTGCGGCTCTGCTGTTGCAGGCGCCCCGGTGTGTCCAGTGCGATGATGCGGCCTTCGTCGACGATCGCAACCCGGTCGCACAGACGCTCCGCTTCCTCGATGTAGTGCGTGGTCATCAGAATGGTGCGATGCTCCCGCTTGAGTTCCTCCAGCAAGGAGTGAATCTCCACTCGAACCTGCGGATCGAGTCCGGTGGTGGGCTCGTCCAGAAAGATGAGTTGCGGATCGTTGACCAGCGCCAGAGCCAGAGCCAGCCGCTGTTTCTGGCCGCCAGAAAGCGTACCGTAGAAGGCGTCCCGCTTTTCTTCAAGCTGCAAACGTTGCAGCAGTTTATTCAAGTCCACGTTGCGCGTGTAGAAAGACGCGAACACCTGCATGGCTTCGCGGACGCGGATCTTGTCCGGCAAGTTCGTCGCCTGCAGGCAAACGCCGATGCGATCCTTGAGTTGCCGCCGCTGCCGGTCGGGATCGAAACCGAGAACGGCGACCTGACCTCCGGTACGAGGGCGCAGCCCTTCCAGAATCTCCACCGTCGTCGTCTTGCCCGCGCCATTGGGTCCGAGCAAGCCAAAAACTTCTCCCGGCTGAATCTCAAAGTCGATTCCTTTGACCGCCTGAACCTCGCCGTACGACTTCTTGAGACCCTGCACCGAGATCGCTGCCGAAGCGGAGTTCATAGCGGGATGGATAGGCTACCGAAGAAACAAGGCCAAGTCAAAAACCAAACGGCTAGTTGGTGCCGGGAGGGGGAATCGAACCCCCACAGAGCTTTCGCGTCTGCGGATTTTAAGTCTGATCCTCCGGTTTCCCATCTAGCCCATTTTCTTTTACTTGCAAAGACATAGCCTGTCCCACGCGGCGCGTTCCGTGCGGTCCTGTAAGGAGCCATTGGGCAGGGGTTCAGGCAGGTGGCAGAGTCCGTTGTTTCGCGCACAATGTCGCCATTCTTACCGGATTACGGAAGGGTTGCCCGTCATCCACCAAGGATTACACGGCAGCTTCATTGATCCCCAGTCCGACACTCAAAGGTCGAGCTAGGGGACGAAGAATGCAACAAGACACCCACCGCCCCGCTGGTACACGGTCCATTGACGCAATAGTTAGCCACCAGCAGATCAGGTTGTCCGTCCGCGTTCACGTCCCCGACGGCCACGGATTCGGCATAGCGCCCACCCGAGCCGTATGTCACTGCTGGCTGGAAGGTTCCGTCGCCATTGCCCAGCAGCACTCCCACCGAGCCGGGATGCAGGCCCGGGGTCGCGCAGTTGCTGCTGCTGGCGCACAGGTTGGTCGCCAGCAGGTCAAGTTTGCCGTCCCCATTCACATCGGCCACCACCACGGAAGAGGTTCCATTTCCGCCCGAGCCGTAGGCCGCCGCCGGCTGGAAGGTTCCGTCGCCGTTGCCCAACAGCACTCCCACTGAGCCGGGTTGCTGACCCGGGTTGGCGCAGTTGCCGCTGCCGCCACACACATTGGCCACCAGCAAGTCGGGCTTGCCGTCGCCGTTCACATCCCCAACGCCGCCGAGTAGGCAGACTGCCCGCCCGAGCTGTAGGTCACCGCCTTCTGGAAGGTTCCGTTGCCGTTGCCCAAGAGCACGCTCACCACGCCGTTCGCACAGTTGCTGCGGCTGGCGCACCGGCTGGCCACCAGCAAGTCAGGCTTGCCGTCCCCGTTGACGTCCGCCAGGGCCACCGATTCGGCATTCTGGCCACCCGACGCGTGGGTCACTGCCGGCTGGAAGGTTCCGTCGCCGTTGCCCAGCAGCACGCCCACCACGTTGTTTAGGTTGACCAGAAGCAGGTCGGGCTTGCCGTCCCCGTTGACATCTCCAACTGCCACCGAAGATGGAGCATCCCCACCCGAGCCGTAGGTCACTGCCGGCTGGAAGGTTCCGTCGCCGTTGCCCAAGAGCACTCCTACCGAGCCGGGATGCACACCCGGGCTCGCGCAGTTGCTGCTGCTGGCACAGCGGTTGACCACCAGCAGGTCGGGTTTGCCGTCGCCGTTGACGTCTGAGATCGCCACCGATTCGCCATACATTCCACCCGAGCCGTAGGTCACCGCCGCCTGAAAGGTCCCGTCGCCGTTGTCCAAGAGCACGCTGACCACGCCGTTCGCGCCATTTGCGCAGCGACCCGTGCCGCTGCCCTCGCAATAGTTGACCACGGCCAAGTCGGGCCTTCCATCCCCGTTGACATCAGCGATCGCCACGGATTCGGCCCACCGTCCATCGGAGGGGTGGGCGACAGCCGCTCGAAAGATCGATCCCGACGTTGGTGAGGAGCCCCATGGGAACGCAGTCGCCTGCGGCTCTGCGATCGAGTGCTGACTGAAAAAGAGGAGCGGAGCCGCCTGCGCCAGCACCATCGCGCTTATGAGCATCAAAAACAAGGAACAGGGTGTTTTCATGGCGCTGCTTCCGGGGTTTGAATTTGCGGCCGAACCGGATCAGGGAGAGGAAAGTTGACAAAGTTTACGTCTGCCGCGATCCCCTGTCAAGGTGTTGCGGGGTGTGTGTCATAGCACAATAGAAATGTCCCGGAGTCAACCATGACGGCTCTGTCGGGAGCATTTCGAACCCAGAACACCTGCTTTATGAAGGGGTAACCGTGGAGGCGATGAGATCACTCCTGGTTTGTCGGCAACCCGGAAGTGATTGGAAGCGCCAGCGTCTAGGCAATAGTGTGAATTGGCGATAAATCGCCATTACACTCATTGACTGGAATTGATGTTTTTCAGTATTCGGTCGACCGCAGCGAACAGCGACTCAGGCCCTTTCCCCAGCATGGAATCGGACTTCTCGAAAAAGCAGATGGCGCCGTCTTTCTCGAACTGCTTCGCATTCTTCTGCGAGAGACTGGTCAACATCATTACCGGAATCGCTGCTGTTGCCGGATCTTTCTTCAAAACCTTCAGCACATCCGGCCCGCTCATCTTGGGCAGCATAACGTCCAGTAGAATCAAGTCAGGCGCATACTCGCGGGCCAGCCTCGAAGCCTGTTCTCCATCGCTGGCGGAAACCACCTCATATCCGGCGGTGGTCAACGCCCGTTCCGTCGCCACTCTGAGGAACTTGCTGTCTTCTACCAGAAGTATTTTCATGACTACCGCTTTGCGTTCCCAAGGTCTATTCACTAGTATGCGCCAGTGCAGCAAGCATCTGCCGGTCTCAGGCTAACTGTTGACTATGCCGTAAACTCGTTGATTCTGCCAGTCGTCCGAATGTGTTCGTTGGGATGGTTGTTGAAAAATCGCCATTACACTCATTGACCCTGCACATAGGTTTTGAGTGTAATCGCCTGATAACAGCAGTTACTTCCGAGTAGCCCGTCATCCGCCAGTTATCGACGGCGACCGAAGTGGGGCAATCAACGCCGCTCCCGTCACGGACAATCGCTCACTGCGGGTTCCCCGCTGCGTGCAGCAAGATGGTTAAGGGTTGGACGTGTTCCGGTTTCACATACCGGTTTACCAGGAAGCGCTTCCCATCCTTGGCGACGTCATAGGTGAAAACGTCAGTCGAAGAGATCGGTGCGCGCCCATGAATCTGGAAGAGCGGCACAGGCGCGCCGGTGGAGAAGCCTCCGCCGGCGTTCACCGGTAGGGCCATCAACATGCCGTTGGGTGCGATATAGAAAATCTCTTTGCCGTCTGCGCGCCAGCGCGGTTCGGTGCCGCCGCCGCGCGACGCTTGCCATTTTCCCGCCGCGCCGGGGAACGAAGTGACGTAAATCTCCCACGCACCCGACTCCTCGGAGGCATAGGCCACCCATTTCCCGTCGGGAGAAATCTGTCCGTTCGTCTCGCTGCCTTTGCTGGTCAAAAAGCGGGTCGGCTCTCCGCCAGCCACGGAAAGTAATTCCAGATGTTGGCCGGACGGGCCCTGACGCGTGAACAGAATCTGCCGGTCGTCCAAAGACCAGGAATTGGGAATAATGTCGTCCATGGAGGAAGGGGGGATGGTGAATCTTTTCCTCTCCCGCTCGAGGCCAGTCGCCGGCTTCAGATACAGACTGGAGCCGTCGGCGTCAGTGCGATAAGCCACCATGCTTCCATCTCGCGACCACACGCCTACCGCTTCTTCCGCTGGGTCAAAAGTGAAACGCGAGTTGCCGGCTCCGGTGGTGCTTTCGATCCAGACATCCACGTTATTCGCCTTCTGGTCGCTAATATCGACCGCTACGCGAGTGCCGTCCGGAGAAAGAGTGGGGTTATCCATGATCGCTGGATCTCCGACGCGGCCAAGTTCCTTGCCCGCGCGGTCCTCCCAAGTGAGTTGCGACAAGGCTGCGCCAACACCCGTGTTGTAGATCAACGTCCCATTCTGCGCGACCGTGAAGGCTGCCCAAGCCGTCGACGGTTGGAGTCCGACGGCATTCGAGACGACTGTCGTGCTCCCCGCAACCGTCCCCGCGGATACGTCAAAAGCGACGCTGACCAACTGCTTCTGCTCATCCACATAAAACAAATTGTGGGCATCGTAGCCAAAACTCGAATAGCAGAGGGTAACCAGTCTTTTCTCCTTGCCTTCGAGCGAACTGACATAGATGCCGCTGGAGCGGTCATCCCTGAGGTTTCCGAACCTACCGGCCCAGAATAGGAAATGGGTGCTGTCCGGAAGAAAAAGCGGCCAGCGGTGGGTTTCCTCCTCCGCCGTCCTGATGCCTTGTGTGACGGGTGCCATCCCCGAGCCATCGGCATTGATGCGCTGGATCGAACTTTCGGCGTCCGGGGTATAGATGATTACACCCTTGCTTCCCCAACTGCCGCCGCGTCCAGCCAAAGCGGTGGCGAGCACCTGCGGCGCGCCGCCTGAGATGGCGATTTTCTGCAATTTGCCGTTGGCGAAAAAGCCAACGTAGGCACCATCGGGCGACCAGAAGGGATAACTTGCGCCCTGCGTGCCAGGGAGCGGTGTGACGTTAGACGAACCGATGCGCTGCACGCAGAGCATGGGCAAGGCCGAGCTTTCTTCCGGCGATACAAACACCAGCATGGCGCCGTCGCGCGAGAGCGCCATGTGGCTGATGCTCATTTCAGCGGATCCCGCCAGCAAGTACTGCATGCGAGTCGTGGACTCCGGACGGCGTGCCACGAACCAGGTTGCCGCTGCAACGGCCACTATTGCCAGCCCCATAGCAGCCCAGGGAAGCAGGCGTATCCGCCACGGCGCAGCGGTGGTCGCGGCGCGCGCCGCCGCGGCCGTTTCGCTTCCCGATAGCGCACTCAGCGCGAAGGACAGATCGCGCGCCGACTGAAAACGTTCCTCCGGGTTCTTCTCGAGGCAGCGCCGCACTATGCGATCCAGTGTGAACGACACCGCGCGAACCGGACCGGACAACTCCGGCGGGTCGTCCTTCAGCACCGCAGTCATGGTTTCCGCTGCAGTGTCCCGGCGAAAGGCCCGCGAGCCGGAAAGCATTTCATAAAGCACGGCACCAAAGGCAAAAATGTCGGTGCGAGCGTCGATGACCTCGCCGCGGACCTGCTCCGGCGCCATGTAGCTCGCCGTGCCCATGACCACGCCCGCTTCGGTACGCAAACTGGTCAGAGTAAGTTCGCTCGGGCTTTGACTTGGAATTTGGGTAAGCTTCGCCAGGCCGAAATCCAAAATCTTGGCCCGCCCATCTTTGGTGAGGAAAATATTCTCCGGCTTCAGGTCCCGATGGACGATCCCCTTTTCGTGCGCCGCCGCCAGCCCATGCGCGATCTGCACCCCATATTCGACGGTTTTGCGTTGGGGCAAAGCTCCCAGGTCGAGCGCCGCCCGCAGGCTTTCGCCCTCCAAGAGTTCGGAGACAATGTAGGGCACTCCGCCTTGCTCCCCGATGTCATGGATGGCAAGGATATTGGGGTGATTGAGCGCAGCAACGGCGCGTGCTTCCTGCTCAAAGCGACGCAGCCGCTCGCCATCTCCGGCGAACGACTCAGGCAGAATTTTCACCGCAACATCGCGCCCCAGCCGAGTGTCGCGGGCGCGATACACTTCGCCCATCCCGCCTGCGCCCAGTGGCAATTGAATTTCATAAGGGCCAAGCTTGGTGCCTGAGGTAAGAGCCATGCGTGGGCGCAATTATAGCCTGTTCAGCACGTTGGAGCAGATGTGACGATTCTCGACGGATGGTCGGCAAACCGGAAGCTATCGGAGCCACCACCCGGCAGGCAATCCTCTCAATTGGCGAAATATCGCCATAGCACTCATTGACCCAGACTGTGGCGATCCCTGCGTGATCATCTAACGAGGAGCAGCTTCGGCGGCTGATTCGCGAGATGACGCCGCGCAGCCAGATGTTCCGAGTGCTGCGCGAAGAGCTGACCAAGATTGGGCGTTGGAGGAAGCTGCCGAGGGGCATCTCTTCCTCTTCTTTCGTGCGCTGGCCAAGCTTCTTGGCGTTTCGCCTCCGCTTATCTGGCCCCTTTCCCATTGTGTTCCGTAGCGATTATCACAATCCGAGGCTAGCCTGCACAAGTGTTGTAACCAGGCGATTACACTCATTGAGGATTGGCCGACGCTATCCGATTTTTGCAGTGAGCATTGATGAGGATTGGCCGACGCTATCCGATTTTTGCAGTGAGCATTGATATTGATCCTCCGTCAACGCCTTCAATCGGAAACGTGATCACTTCGCCCTCCTGCCTACTGCCAATCACATAGAGCAGTGGCAGATAGTGATCTGGCGTCGGGATGGAAAGCATAGCCTCGGGTCCAAGGCTCTCATAATCGATCAGGGGCTTATATTCCCCCGCGATCATCATTTGTTTCGCTTCTTCCTCGAAACGGATCGCCCAATCATACGGGTCGGGCATGTGTCGGCCCCATGCGTAGGCATGTAGGTTATGCACCAGGTTCCCGCTCCCCACAATTAGGATGCCTTCGGCTCGCAACGGCGCCAGTCTCCGGCCGATCTCGAAGTGGACCGATGCCGGCTGTGCTTCATCAATGCTCAGTTGCACCACCGGAACATCGGCGTTGGGATAGACGTGCCGCAGTACCGACCAGGTTCCGTGATCGAGCCCCCACGAGTCGTCGAATCCGACTGGTAGAGGCTTGAGCATGTTCTGTACCCTGCGAGCAAGTGCTGGATCTCCCGGAGCTGGGTACTGCACCTGGTAAAGCTCTTGCGGAAAACCTCCAAAGTCGTGAATCGTTCTGGGGGATGTGCTGATGGTGACGCCAGTACCAGGCACAAACCAGTGAGCGGAAATTGACAGAATGGCCTTTGGCCTTGAGACTTCCGTCCCGATCTGCCGCCATGCAGCGGTGTAGCGGTTCTCCAATACGGCGTTTAGAGGATTGCCGTGTCCGAAAAAGATTGCCGGCAGCACTTGAGCCATACTGAAACACCCCTCAATTCGCCCGTTCAGATCATCATCGTCGCGCGCACTCACGCCGTCGATGGAAATTCAAAGACTTTCCCATCGCCACTAGGAATTCCATGCAACGCAGCTTCGCAAATGTTCAGCTAGTGACAACTACTGTTGCGCGCGTTCGGAATCCCCATGAACGTGATGCTCGTTGGCGCAAAAACCACTTTTCCCGAGTGTATCGGATCGCCGTTAATGGGTGGCAAGTCGCCGTCACTGCTAGCGGTTAGTTCCGTCCCGTTCAGCAGGACGGCCGTATCCAGAAGATCCTTCGCTGTCAAGGTGTAACGATCTGACTTGGCAGGAACTTCCGGCGCTTGAGAGGCTTTACGGTCGGTGTTGATCACCAGGAGCGCTACACCGCCAGGATGACCCCGTAAACATTGAGCGTATAGATGCAGGTTCGGCGCGGGCGAAGGACCGGGATTGAGGACGGTCGTGCCCATGAGTCTTCGCCACAATAAGGCCGCCCAGTAGTTGGGACGTGGCTTAAAAGTATTTTCGTCGAGCAGACCATAGTCGCTTGAGGCGAGCGTGTTGTGAATGATGACCTGGACGCCCCGTTGGGCAAGCCGAGCATGCTGATCGAGATAGCGGAAAGTATCCAGAAAAGTGGAGGCCCATCGGTTGCCACCGCAGGCGGCGTCCGCCATTTCCGTGATCCAGAGCAGTTTGCCAGGCTCGTATTTATCCCGAAGGTCCGCATAAACTTTCTCGACACTATCCGCACTGGAAAACCACTCTTCGGAAAGCGCGGCTTCTGCAGTCGTGGCCGCGCTTGGCATCATGCTTGCGCATCGGTTGGAGGCCGCGCCGTAAAAATGAAAGGAGAACACATCGAAAGCTGGGCCCGTCGCCTTAAGCAGATCCACAGAATTGCGCATACCGCCGCCGAGCGCTATCGGGAATACGCCTCCCTCGCCGACCGAACCTGGACCGAGGAAGATGATGCCGGGAGCAGCCTGCTTGATGAATGGGCCGAAGATTGCCACATCGCGACCGTAGGCTGCGGCATCATAACCTTTGGGCGCGCCCCCCATCGCCGCATAGGTCGGTTCGTTCATGTATTCCGTTGCCGCTATGCTGCCGCCGATGGATTTGGTGTAAGCAAGAAACTTGCGCGCTTCCACGGGAGTCCAGGCCCCAGCAGCATTGCGTGTGCCCGGACTGGTTGCGAAAGAAGTGACGATCCTCCCATCCACCGCGGTAGAAAAATCGACCACGCCCTTCCACTGCTCGCGCGTCAACACTCCATTAAATCCCGGGGGCGGTGTGGTTGGCGCCGGGGCATCGGAATCATGGAAGTATGTATTATTCGCCCAGGTTCCGCTGACGCGCATGTAGGACGGCCCGAGCGCCGCTGCCAGTTTGCGCAAGCGCGGATTCATAAGATCGATCGGGGGACGGTACTGATACATTCCTGGGTCCATGCCAGCTGGCACACTCGCACTCGACTTTTTCGCCGGCGATTGTGGATTGGGCGCTGCAGCAGTTTCTTTGCCATAGGGCTTCCAGAAGTTTCCGCCCGTTACTTCGAGCATTTCTACATTGAACGATTGGAAGCGTTCGTCAACAGTTCCGATGCGCGGCATACTTGCGGGTAAAATTGAAATGATCTGCGCGCGAAGTGAGGCGGGCATAATCCCCGCACCAACGATTGCTGCCAAGGCTGCTGTTACCCACAATTCAACGTACCTCTTCTTGATGACATATTTGTTCTTGCTCACGTCGCACCGCTTTCTGCTTACTCCTCTGTTCCGTTGCGTGGGAATGAAATCCATTGCGGTCCGAAAAATGTCGCCTCCTCATACTCAATACATCGGTCACCGTACCCCATGAGGCTTTGCCGCACGGGCACTAACGATTTCTCTTTCGTATTCGCGATTGTATTGCTCCTTAGAAAGAGCGTTTAAGCAAGCGCGTTTTTGTAAATCGTGCCGTCTTTGATGATGACCACCAGATTGCGCTGATAATCCTTCAGCACATGGATGTCATTCGTGGGATCGTCTTCCACCAGCAGCATATCCGCCCACGCGCCCTCCTGAAATCACGCCGAGCTTGGCCTCTCGACTATAGACCTTTTGCTTCAGGATCGTGTGAAAGTCAGAAGGCGAGTTTGCTATTGGGGTTTCGGGTTTAGTTTCTTTTGAGCGCCATCCGTTACTTGACCCTTGCCGTTTGCCGGCGCATATATCAAGTGGCGCACCATTGAATTCGCTCTAGTTGGGGGTACATTGTTCCACTTGCCATGCTCATTTGACCGACAGCGCGATGCTGGTCCTAAACCGCACATCTTGCGTCACGAAAGAGTTCAATGCCAGGCACAGGGATTTCACGCAGCAGAGCTGATTGTGCTACTTCTGCTGCTGTTTGTCATCGCTTTTGCGGCGCTGGCACAAAAGCTCAAGACACCTTATCCAATTGTTTTGGTGGTCGCCGGCCTGTTGCTCGGTTTTGTGCCGCATATCCCAAAGGTTTCGCTCGAACCAGAACTGGTGCTTCTCGTTATCCTTCCGCCGCTGCTTTATTCGGCCGCTTGGCTCACGTCCTGGCAGGATTTCCGCCACAACCTTGTGAGCATCGTTTCATTGGCAATCGGCTTGGTTGCGTTCACCGTACTGGGAGTCGCCGTCGTTTCATCGCTCACGGGATTTGATTGGCGTATCGGCTTTGTTCTCGGCGCAGTCGTTGCCACCACCGACTCCATTGCTGCGACATCGATCGCGAAACGTATCGGGTTGCCGAAGCGCATTGTGGCTGTGCTCGAAGGCGAGAGCTTAGTGAATGATGCAACCGGTTTGCTTGCCCTCCAGTTCGGCATAGCGATCGTGGTCTATGGCCAGACCCCTACGATTTCTTTTGCCATTTTTCGTTTGGTGTATCTGATCGTCGTCGGCATTGCTGTTGGTTTAATTCTCGGACGCGTCGTCGAGTGGTGCGAACATCGGATTAACGATGGTCCGATCGAGATCGCTGTCAGCATTTTCGTTCCGTACACGGCATATCTCGCGGCTGAGGCGGTTCGCGGATCCGGCGTCCTGGCCGTCGTCGCAGCCGGACTGTATCTCGGTCACAAGAGTTCGCGTTTCTTCTCCCCAACTGTGCGCCTACAAGCAAATGCTGTTTGGGGCTCGCTGGTGTTCATATTAAATGGAGTAGTGTTCGTACTAATCGGTCTGCAGCTTCCGTATGTTTTGCACGAGATCGAAGGCGAACCGGTCAGCCGACTTCTTCTCGGTGCCGCCCTCTTCAGCGCGCTCATCATCCTTTTGCGCTTGCTTTGGACCTTTCCCAGCGCGCGTGTGTCTTACTTCATCCGGACCCGGCTCCTCCACCAGAACGAGAAGCGTCCCGGACCACGTGACTTATTCGTGATCGGCTGGACCGGAATGCGCGGCGTGGTTGCGCTCGCGGCGGCTATATCATTGCCACAGGCGCTTGCGAATGGATCTCCCTTTCCTCACCGTAACCTGATTGTGTTTCTCACGTTCAGCGTCATCCTGGTGACCCTCGTATTGCAGGGGCTGACCCTTCCACCTCTCATCCGGGCGCTCGGTCTTGCAGGTGCTTCAGAGCCGCCTATTCAAGAGACGAAAGCCCGTCGAGCTGTTCTTGAAGCGGCCCTACATTACCTCGAAAATCGACGGCAGAGCGATCAGCCTGCTTTCGCGGATTTGTACGACGATCTGGCGCAACACTATCAACATCGGCTGGCGGGCCTGACTGGTGACTTAAACGATTTGGACGGTTCCGACCGGGAGCGTTACGCTCGCTACCTGGACCTCTCGCGCGAACTGCTGGATACCGAGCGGCAAACCGCGCTCCGGCTGCGCGACGAGGGCCGCATCGGCGATGGAGTACTGCGAGAGTTGGAACATGAGTTGGACTTGAGCGAGTCACGGTTAAATGCAGCGACAACCAACCGCGCACGGAAAATTCAATGATCTTCATTGATTGCGAAACCAATGTACTTGCCTTCACCAAGCGACGGTGCGCTAAACGCTTTATGTGCATAAGGGGTATCCTCAGAAGTGAGGGGATCTATGTCCATCCGACCCGTTAAGCGACTCGTTAAAGCAAAACCTGCTCTCGAAGGCGCGGGCGTGCATCTGAGGCGAGCCTTTGGATTCGACAACACATCCGACTTCGATCCGTTTCTCCTGCTCGACGACTTCCGCAATGATGTTCCGGAGGACTATCTCGCCGGCTTTCCGTGGCATCCCCACCGCGGCATCGAGACGATCACATACGTCCTCGCCGGGACCGTCGAGCACGGCGACAGCATGGGAAACAGAGGCGCCATCGCCGCCGGTGACGTCCAATGGATGACTGCGGGGAGAGGAATCATCCACCAGGAGATGCCGAAGGGCGACCCCGCCGGACGCATGCATGGCTTCCAGTTGTGGGCTAATCTTCCGTCGTCGCAGAAGATGAGCGACCCGCGTTATCAAGAGGTCAAGGCGCTGGATATTCCCGAGGTCAAGGACGACGACGGAACCCATGTTCGCGTCGTTTGCGGAACCTTCTGGGGCGCGACTGGCCCGGTGGACGGAATCGCTGCTGACCCGATCTATCTTGACGTTTCCATAGCACCCGGCCGCAGGAAGATCCTGCCCATGGAAACCACTCGACAATCTTTTGCGTACGTTTTCGCGGGCGCGGGTAAGTTTTGTAACGCATCCGCTCCGCTGGCTGTCCCAACCGAGCCAGTCGGATGGGCGGACACGACGCCTCCATCGCAGGCAGACAATCGGTCGCTCGTACTTTTTGATCGCGGCGATGAAATCATGGTGCAGGCGGGCGATGACGGCATCCGCTTCCTTCTGGTTTCCGGACATCCGCTTCAGGAGCCCGTGGCGTGGTACGGGCCGATTGTCATGAACACTCAGGAGCAGCTACAAAAGGCATTCGCGGAACTCCGGGAGGGAACTTTTCTCAAGCGCTAACCTGGCTGGCATTCCCCAATTGGGGTTGGGCAGTGCTCGATAGTACGATCACCATCGGACTCGGTTTTATGGTTTGGGCCGATTGGCCGTGGTCGGCTCAGGCAACTTTCAAGATCACCTTACCAATCGCTTTCCCGGTTTCACTGAGTTCCTGCGCTTCCCTCGCCTGAGTCAACGGAAGAGTCTGACCCAATCTAGGCTTCACCGTGCCCAGATCTACAAGCTCCGCAAGTGCGGTCAGATCCGCCGCATTACGTTTCATTACGACCTGAAAGCCGCGAATGCCCGCGCGATGCGCGGCTGCTTCATCAATCCCTTGAACGGTGGTCGCAATGACACCCCCTTTCTTGACGACCGCATAAGATCGCGCGAGCGTATCGCCACCCACGAGATCAATCACCGCATCGGCTTCGCTAACACTGTCTTCGAATCGCTCAAGCTTGTAATCAATCACCTCTTCGACGCCCAATATCCGGAGATAAGATATGTCCGGACCGGTCGCGGTTCCGATCACTCGTGCTCCAAGATGCTTCGCGATCTGCACCGCCAGTGAACCGACACTTCCCGCGGCGCCGTGAATAAGGATTCGCATGCCCGCTTTGGCACCAACAACATCGCGAACCAACTGAAGGGCCGTCGAACCTGGCGTTGGAAGAGAGGCTGCCACGTCGAACGCCATCGACTCGGGCATGGCTGCAATCGTCGATGACTGGGCGACGGCATATTCTGCGTAGGTCCCTTGCGCGAAACCAAATACCCGATCGCCAGGAGCGAAACCACTACCCCCGTGTCCTAGCTCAGCGACTTCGCCGGCGAAGTCTTGCCCCATTGTGAGAGGAAAAGCTGAAGGCATACGTTCCTTGAGGTAGCCTGCCCTGATTTTCCAGTCGATGGGGTTCACGCCCGCATCACGGATCTTCACCAACAATTGATCGTGTTCGACGGTCAGCTGAGGCGTGTCTTCCAGCTTCAATGTGCTCGCATCGCCATATTCGCGGATTCGAATCGCTTTCATAATCACTACTCCAGTAAAACGTTAAGCGATACACCGACAGATCGTTGCGCAATCTCCCCTAGACTATATACCCACGCCCGCACGGCCGCATTAAGTTGGAGCAGTACCTGATGCGACGATTTCAACTCGAAGGTTCGAGATAAAACAATTTAGATGAGAGCGCAAAAAGACGGCTGTCCCAGGAGACTATAGCCTAGACTCCTGTCTTGAGCGTTTTCCCGGAGGCTTGCTTGATGTCTTTCCCCAAACTTTCGACCGCAGGGAAAAGCGCCCAACAAATCAAACTTCTTCTTATGCACCGTCCTTTTTCGCGCATCGGAGATTTCCACAGGCGTTCAATGTAGCTCAGATTTTTCAACGGTAGGGTGTGATAAGAGAGTGCGGAATGACCCCCGAGGGATAGAGTAGCGGTTTGCGAAGAGCTTCTGGCCGCGACGGCGAGCGAGCTGTCTAGGCTGGCTCGCTAGCAGGGCGAAGTATGGACAGTTCTGCCAAGAGCGCTGCTTCAACCAAGCATGTAGTGATTGTGGGCGCTGGTTTCGCGGGTCAGAACTGCGCCAGGAAGCTCGCTTCCGATTCGAGCGCTGAACCCCTTATGGAACTATTGATTTCGTACCGGAAGCAATGGTTTCAACAGACGAGGCTAGTCTTGTTTGCCGCTGCCGCGTTCTTCTCGTGTCCCGCAATGGCCCAGCAGACAACTGGCGGCCAGCGGTGGTTTGACCAAGACACGATGACGGATAACTGGGGCGGCGAGCGTACCTCGCTGCAGGACGCGGGGATCAACCTGCGTGCGCACTTCACCACTGAAAGCGCGGGCAATCCTTCCGGCGGCAACTATCAGGCCGTGCGTTACACGCAGCAAATTGACTTCGGCGCCGATTTCGACCTCGATCGACTGATGAGAATTCACGATGCAAAGATCCAGGTCACCCTAACGGACCGTGTTGGAGGGAGTCTGTCGGCCGATGCAATCGGAAACCAGTTTGCGGTACAGGAACTCTACGGTGCAGGCCAAAACTTCCGACTTGCGGAGATGAACTATCAGCAGGATTTCCTTAAACATAAGGTGACCATCGAATTGGGCTGGTCGCCGATAGGTGATAACTTTGCGGGACTTCCGTATTTCTGCAATTTTCAGAACGGGGTGATCTGCGGTCATGCCAGTGCCATGACGACCGACAGCGGCGCGCACAATTTTCCTACGGCTGAATGGGGCGTGCGTATCAATGTAAGTCCGAGGCCGGATTTCTATGTAGCGACTGGCATCTACCAAGTGAATCCCAACGAAGGCGATTCCGACAAAGGTGTCGATTTGAGCTTTCGCAGCACCGGTGCATTTGTCCCCATCGAACTTGGTTGGTTGCCCGGCCAAGGCAGCGGTAGATTGCCCGGCG
Source organism: Acidobacteriaceae bacterium (assembly GCA_003131585.1). Taxonomy (GTDB): domain Bacteria; phylum Acidobacteriota; class Terriglobia; order Terriglobales; family Acidobacteriaceae; genus Sulfotelmatobacter. The sequence continues at coordinate 61,447 of PKVW01000035.1, read as the reverse complement.
TTTACAAAATCGGCGGCTACTACAATTCATCGGAAGCACCGGACCTATTCAAGGATATCAACGGACAGCCCGCCGGGCTGACCGGCGAACCGTTAGGGCAGCACAACGGTCGCTGGGGCGCCTATATCATGCCCGATCAGATGGTCTTTCGCGAAGCATCCAGTTCCAATCGTGGCCTGACGCTAGGAGCCATGGTCACAGTGGGCGATCCGGACACGGCCAAGTACTCGTATTCCTGGGTGGCTGGCGGCCATTACCAGGGCACCTTCCCGCGTCGCGACAACGATGTTGTCTCTTTCATGATCGCCTATGCGCGCACCAACTCTAGGTTGACTCAATATCAGCGGGATCTCGACACTGTGGCGCCTGGCTCCGTCGGAATCCAGACCTACGAAAGCATCGCTGAAATCGACTATGGCCTGCAACTTACGCGGTGGCTCAAGATTCGCCCCAACCTGCAATACGTGATCAATCCCGCAGGCACAGGAAAAATTCCCAACGCCTTCGTCATCGGCCTGTATACGCAGGTGACGTTTTGATCGGAACTTCTCAATTTGGAGGTAGAGTAATGACGAACCATCACGACCACAAAATGCAGTGGTTCTGGCTTGGCGTGTGGAAAGTATTTAGTGTCACGATGGCTTGCACTTTGAGTCAATTGCGAAGCCTCATGATGACCGCCTTTGTCGGTGCAGCCATTTGTACGACTGTATATGCTCAGACTCAGGACCCCTCCGCAAAAGCGCCGCCTTCCGTGGTTGCTATAGCTCAGCCGTCCACCCAAGGACCCACGCAAGCTGAAATGGACAAGGCGGACACCGACCCCAATCAATGGCTGACGTCCAACAAGGGCTACTTGGGTTATCGATACTCGAAGCTCGCTGAGATCAATACGCAAAACGTCAGCATACTGAAGACGGTGTGCTCGTTCAAGCTGGGCGAACAGGGATCATTCCAGAGCGCTCCACTCGTTTACAACGGCGTTCTATACATGACCTCCGTTTTTGGTACGTTCGCCATCGATGCGGCGAGTTGCAAGAAGCGCTGGAGCTACCAGCACCCGCCTGGCGCGCACATGGGCCAGCGGAACAACAAGGGCGCGGCCATCTCGAACGGCCGCGTCATTCGCGGCACTCCGGACGGTCATCTGATCGCACTGGACGCGGCGACCGGCACGCTGCTCTGGGATCGGACGATCATGGACGCTAGCGCCGGCGAATATGCGACCGCCGTGCCGCTGGTGTGGAAGGACATGATTTTCATCGGCAAAGCCGGTGGAGAGTTGGGAATCCGCGGCGAAATGATGGCCTTCCGTGCGGCAGACGGCACTAAGATATGGGGCTTTCACACCATTCCTGGCGGCGGGGAGACGGGGACAGAAACATGGAAGAACCCTGCCAGCATCGCCCATGGCGGCGGAGCAACGTGGACCAGCTATAGTCTTGACCCAGTAAGCGGCTTGCTCCTGTTACCCGTCGGAAATGCGGGCCCTGATTTTGACAACGAGTCACGCCCCGGCACCAATCTCTTCACCAACTCCATCGTGGCGCTCGATGCCCTAACGGGACAATTGAAATGGTGGCACCAACTGGTCGGGCCAGACGACCACGATTGGGATACCACGATCGTCGCGGCATTCGACACGGCCGATGGCAGTCATCTGGCGGCGGGCGCTGGAAAAGACGGTGTATTGCACGTATTGGACCGGGCAAGCGGCAAGCTCCTCTTCACCACATCGATCGTCTCCCAGTACAGCAATCGCGGAACGCCGATTCCCACGGACGCGAACGTGCGCTTCTGCCCGGTTGCAGCAACGCAGTGGAACGGTCCGGCCTACAGTCCAGATACCAATCTGCTCTATATGAACGGCATCGATTGGTGCGCTAGGGCGATCAAGGGTCCCACGCCCAAATACGTCGAAGGCAAACCATATCTGGGCTGGGCGACGCCGACCGGGTATGGCAACCGTGACCCCATTGAGCGAGCCTTTGGACTGGTCAATGCCATCGATCCAACAAATGGCCGTTTGCTGTGGCGTTATCGAGTTCCGTCACCGCCGGTCGCGGGCCTTGTCGTAACCGCCGCAGGGCTCCTGCTGACGGCCGACACGCAGGGCGATCTCTTTGCACTGGATGCGAAGACAGGCACGTTGCTGCTGCGACGACAGGTCGGTGCTGGCGCAATGGATGGGGGCCTGATCACATACAAAGTGAACGGCAGGCAGTTCATCGCCGTCGGAGCGGGCGACAACAACCCGACCTACAAGGTAAAAGGCGACAATGCCATCGTGATTCTGGGGCTGCCCTGAAGGTGCCAAATTCCGAGCTAGACCTTGGTTCGTTCCGTGCAGGAGAATCGTTCTCCCGTGATGTTCTGGTTCCTCGTCGGCTGCCGGAGTGGCTTGGCTGTAGAAGCAGCACGTTATTTGCGACACTCGTAGGAGAGCCATCATGAGGCTTGGATGGTGCCGGGAGGGGGAATCGAACCCCCACAGAGCTTTCGCCCCTGCGGATTTTAAGTCCGCTGCGTCTGCCAATTTCGCCATCCCGGCCATGCGCTAACTCATTTCTCGTTGTCAGTATTGCATAGCCGCCCAAGCGCTGCCAGTTGATGCCCGCACGCAAATGCGCCCCGCAAATCGCCATCACGAAAGAATTTGATCTTGATCTTGACCGGGAAGGGCACGCCTTCAAAAGCCTGCCCTGAGCGAAGCCGAAGGGTGCCGCTAGCGGCCGCAAGAGATGCGGGCTTTAGCCCCTGAGGCACGCTTGCCATGCTCGCGAGAAAGCGAAGCCGCAGCAACAATGGCACGGCCAGCAACGCCGCCAGTTCCACCGACGTCGAAACGTAACGATCGCCCCAGGCAAAATCTCCCGCCCAGTATGTGTACCGCGCGTAGAAGCAAATGTAGCCGGCCAGAAGAAGAAGCGAGGTCACTCCATACGCACGCACTTCCGGCAACACGCGCTTCCACAGCACCAGCAGCATCACAATCGCTAGGATTAGCAGAGGATCGAACAGAAAAATCGACTTCTCCGGCTGGAACAGCGCACCCAGGAAACCTTCGTGAAAAGGTGTGCTCCAGGGAAAGTTTGCCGGGAGCGTCGGGTCCTGCAACCGCTGTTCCCTGGCAAACAGCGGCACATATGTATTGGTAAACGATCCGAAACGGTAGAACTGGTAAAGCCGGTCAATCATCAGGAAAACCGCATACACCGGAGCGGCGACCTTGCAGTAAGCCACCAGCCGCTGCCCCAGTTCGCGTCCTCGCACTCGCTCAAACCAAAGCACGAGAAGAAGAAAAACACCTCCCGCCATAAGATCCAAGCCAGTCGTTAACCGCGTCAGTAAGTTCAGCCCAAGCGCTGCGCAACCCGCCAACAGCGCCCGCTTGCTTCCCGTCCGCAGCCACTCATATTGAAAGGAGAACCCGGCCAGAGTAAGAAGCATGATGTAATTGTTCTCCATCATGTTCTGGGTGTAGTGCAGGTGCGTCGTGCAAAACATCAGCGCCAGCACGGCCAGCGCGGATTCCCGCACGCTGAATCGCAACTGGCGAAGCAGGCGAAAACCCACCAGCACCGTGAGCACGTTCACCAGGATGCTGGTGCTGTAACTGACCACAATGCTGCGCACCGCGGGATCGTCGCCGTAACCCGAGAAGATTTGCCAGTGCGCGATCCAAGTACCGGCAAGATCCGCGGGCAGCATCAACAGTGACTGGCCAATGCCGTACCAGCTATAGAGTTGGCCTCCGCGGCCGTGCAGGCCAAACTCGGGATACTCGTTGGGAAACACCTGCGGCTCGGAAGTCCAGAGCCAGTGCGTGGTTTGCAGGCGGTGCATGGTGTCCGCTGTTCCGAGTTCCCCGGACTGCACCACAAACGCAAGCAGACCCGCCGCCACGCACAGCAGCACCAGCGGATCGGCCCACCAACGACGGAGACGCGAGCTCATCGCTTGGATGGTAATACACTGCGTGCTGCAGTCTCCAGGCTTTCGGCACCACGGCTTGAGGTATGGAGCGCCCGCATTCGTAGAGCAGGTTTCGTTCCGAAGCGATAGACTGTAGCGGGAAAAATCCATGTCCACGTGCTCATCCTGCGGCACCGACGTACCTGCGAGCGGACGCTTCTGCTCGGCATGCGGAGCGCCCGCCGGCAATACGGATGACGTTGCGACTCTCGACTTTGCCACTGCGGCTTCGCCGCTGCCTCCACGGCCCGCTTCCGCAGCCTCCTCGCGGCCCTCCAGTTCCGCCGAATATCTGAGCGAAGGCCGGTTTCTTCCCGGCCGCCTGCTGGCTGGCCGTTACCGCATCATTGCCCTGTTGGGAAAAGGCGGCATGGGAGAGGTGTACCGCGCCGACGACCTCACACTCGGCCAGCCCGTCGCTCTCAAATTTCTGCCCGACGAAGCCGCATGCGACGAGGGATTGCTGCAGCGTTTTAAGGGTGAAGTGCGGATTGCGCGGCGTGTGTCCCATCCCAACGTTTGCCGCGTCTACGATGTGGGCGACGTGGAGGGCCACACCTTTTTCACCATGGAGTATGTCGATGGCGAAGACCTCGCGTCGCTGCTGCGGCGCATCGGCCGTCTGCCCGAAGACAAGGCCCTCGACATCGCGCGCCAGCTCTGCGCCGGATTGGCCGCCGCGCACGCCAAAGGAGTGCTCCATCGCGATTTGAAGCCGGCGAACATCATGCTCGACGGACGTGGGCAGGTGGTGATTACAGATTTCGGTTTGGCCGGAGTCGCCGATCAGATCCAGGGGGCCGAGGTGCGTAGCGGAACTCCTGCCTACATGGCGCCGGAGCAACTGGCCGGCAAGGAAGTCAGCACGCGGAGCGATATTTATTCTCTGGGGCTGGTGTTGTACGAAGTCTTTACCGGCAAGCGCGCCTTCTCGGAAACATCAGCCGAGACGCTGCGCACCGGCGGCGACAGAACGCCCAGCCGGCCTTCGTCGGTGGTCAAGGATCTCAATCCGGTTGTGGAGCGCGTCATCCTACGCTGTCTGGAGACGGAGCCATCGGCCCGTCCCGCCACGGTTCTCAGCGTAGCCGCCGCTCTGCCCGGCGGCGATCCACTAGCGGCGGCACTGGCGGCCGGAGAAACGCCTTCGCCGCAGATGGTGGCGGCATCCGGTGAAACCGCCGGCCTTCGTCCACGCATCGCCGTCGCTTGCCTCGCTGCCGTGCTGCTGGCTTTGGCGCTGGCAGCCTTCCTGTCAGTGCGCTACAGCGCGCTCGAGAAAATGCGGCTGGAGCTGACGCCGGAAGTTCTCACGCAAAAAGCCCGCGAAATCGTCGCTCGCCTGGGATACGCGGAGCGACCCGTCGATCACGCCTTCGGTCTCGACTACGACGGAGACTTCCAGGAGTACGTGGAGAAGAACGATAAGCCGCATCCGAACTGGGATGCTGTGCTTGCCGCCCGGCCTTCCCTGCTTCGCTTCTGGTACCGGCAGAGTCCGCAGTACATGCTGGCCGCGGGTTTTCAAGATCAGTTGCTCAACCCTGGGATTGTCGTTCGAGACGATCCTCCGACGGTTCTTTCAGGGATGATTAACCTTGAACTCGATCCGCAGGGGGAACTTACTTATTTCCAGGCGATCCCGCCGCAAAAAGAAAATCCTGGCGGACCTTCTGCGGCGTTCGACTGGAATGTACTCTTTGCCGCCGCAGGGCTCGATCCGGCGCGNNCAGCCTCGTGGCATGGCAAACCGGTCTTCTTCTCGCTCGTCGGCGACTGGACCAAGCCGGATCGCATGAACGGTCCGGAGGACTCGACAGGAAAGAAAGTGCGACAGATCCTGGCGCTCTGCCTGGCCCTGTCTTTGTTATGTGGAGCGATTTATCTGGCGCGCCGGAATTACCGCCAGGGGCGCGGCGACAGGGAAGGCGCTTTCCGCCTGGCGTCGGTCATGTTCGCGCTGCAGATGCTGCTGTGGCTGTGCCGCGGGCACCTCGTGCCCGGCCTCGACACATTCGGTTTGTTCGTGCTTGCCGTCAGCACCGGACTGTTTATTTCCGGGACGACTTGGCTGTTGTATCTTGCGCTCGAACCCTGGGTGCGGCGTCACTGGCCGCAAACCATTATTTCCTGGAGCCGGCTGCTGGCAGGACGGTTCCGCGATCCGTTGGTTGGCCGTGACATTTTGTTCGGCGTGATGCTGGGCATGGTCTGGATTCTTATCTTCCAGATCCGTTATATCCCCATGATGCACATGGGGGCTTCGCCCACGCTTTATTCGACCGAGGCCCTTGTCGGTGGTCGAGTGGCGCTGGGCGCGTGGTTGATGCAGTTCCCTCAATCGATTCTGGGAACTCTGGAGTTCTTCTTTCTGTTGCTCGGCCTGAAAGTTCTGCTGCGCAAAGATTGGATTGCCGCCATCGTATTTGTCGCCATCTTCGCGCTGCCCCGGGGATTTAGCTCTTCCTACCCGGCGGTGGAAGTGCCAACGCAGATTTTGGTTTACGCCATCGCCCTTGTGATCGTCTTCCGCTTCGGGCTGGTGCCGCTGGCCACCGCGATCTCCACCGTCAATATGCTGGCCAATGTCCCGTTCACCGCCGACTTTTCGGCCTGGTACGTGACGACCTCCGTTCTTGCGCTGCTCAGCGTGGTGGCCCTGGCGGGCTGGGGCTTCTACCAATCGCTTGGCGGAGAGCCGTTGTGGCGGCCGGACCTGGAGTAGGCCGGCTGCCGGCGCACGACTTACATCCGGAGTGCTACAATTGCGCCGTTCCACCGACAGCCCAACACTTACGAGGAAAACTGATCCGAGCCGAATCTTTCTGCTGGGCTGCCCGAATCCCACGGAGAGGTGTGTTATGAAAAGACTGCTGTTCGCTGTAGTGCTGTTGGCGTCCGCTACGCTGTTTGCCCAAAGCCCGTTCGACGGCACTTNNTTGCCCAAAGCCCGTTCGACGGAACCTGGATAACCAAGCTGGACACAGCCAAGTTCCCCACCAAGCCCGACCAATACTCCTTGAGTAACAACATGTATGAATGCCTGACCTGCGTTCCGAAAGTCGCGGTGAAGGCCGATGGAAGCGATCAGAAGGTTACCGGACATCCCTACTACGACACCATCGCGGTTCACGTAGTAAATGCCAGTTCGGTCGAGCTCATCGAAAAGAAAGACGGGAAGGTCATGTATACCGACACGGCAACCGTGTCGGCCGACGGAAATGCTCTGAACAACAAGTTCACGGACACGACGGGAACCCAGCCGGTGACCGGGGAGATTACGTCGACGCGGGTGAGTCCAGGTACCGCGGGTTCGCACGCGATGTCGGGAGCGTGGCGCACGGAGAAGGTTAACAGCGTCTCCAGCAACGGGCTTACCGTGACCTATCAAGGCACAGCCGACGGACTGAAAATGTCGGACCCTAACGGCAACAGCTACGATGCGAAGTTCGACGGCAAAGAGTATTCGATCACGGGCGATCCAGGCCACACCATGGTTTCACTGAAGCGGATTGGAAACGATACGATTGAAGAGACCGACAAGCGGGACGGCAAGATCGTTGGGTTCAGCCGCATGACGGTGTCCAAGGACGGCAAGTCGATCCAGGTTGACTACACCGATAAGGAGCGCGGAACGACAACCACGTTCACCATGGAAAAGCAGTCGTAAGGTCGGTACGGCGCGGCGGGAGGGCTGGGTGCAGCCCTCCCCGCGTCTCGCAAACAGCGCGAAGAAGTGGGCCAGCCCGCCTTGCAGATTGGTGTAATGTTCCGGTGGGAACATTTTAAAATCGCGAAATTCCATGGCGTAAGTGGTTGATTTGTCTAGGGCGCGTTCAGGCGCACCAATGGACTCAACGAGTTAGAGTGTGGGAGAAATGTCTACTTTCGAGGACGTTGGATGCCTACGAAAGTAGACTTGACTGGCATGGGACGTACTTTCTATGGTACATGTCTCGGAGTGACAAACGGTGGTTTGCCAAGGGCGGCGTCAGAAGCACGGGTGTAAAGGAACCTGGCAAAATGAGGAGGAAGAGTGTGGGGCCGAGGGTTGCCGATTTCTTGAGAAGAGAAAACATCTTCGAGAAAGTGCAGGCGCGCCCTGTAAAGGAGGCCGTGGCTTCGCAGTTGGCCACAGCCATGAAGAGGAAAAAGGTTTCCAAGGCGCGCATGGCGGTCTTGCTGAAGACGAGCCGATCGCAGGTGGATCGGATTCTCGATCCGAAACGCGATATTACGCTGTCGAGTTTGCAGCGGGCGGCGGCTTTAGTGGGGCGGCGGGTTGTGGTTGAGTTGGTTTGACGGTGAAGCGCGGCAGCCCGCATTTCGCAGAGAACGCGACGGATGGTTCCGGGAAGATCTGGGGCCTTCGCGTCCGTTCAGCGGGCCGGGAAATGGCTGAACCCAGCCCTGTGCATCGGTGACTGCGGCAGCCAGCGGTATGAGGTTCAGGGGGAAGGAGTTAAGGCTGTTGCAGGAGGCAAGCCAATATAGTCCATAAGCAAGAATTGCAGCTCTTGACATTAGCTATACGCCATAGCTATGATCGATAGGTCGGGAGATGGAAAATGTCATACATTAGGCCGGAAGCAGTGCTTTCTCCCAAGAGCCGGGTCCGCGGCATCGTCGAAGTGATCCATGATCCGGGAGCGGATCGGATGAGCGTGGCGAGAATCCTGTGGGACGAGGAGGAGGTCATCGCCACACGCTGGAACGGGAACGCCGAACAGCCGTTGGGCAATCCTGTTTCGCGGGGACATGCCACTTGGTTTGTGGTCGACGGGTATGCTGCGACCAGTGTGGAACAGGCCGCACGGTCGGCCGCCGAAGCGTCGCCGAACGGTCTGGTCGCGCAGTACCGTGCCATGGCCGGCGACTCGGAGCGCGAGCGCGAAGCCGAAGAGTGGACGGAAGGTTTGATGGCCGAAGAATCGGTCGGCGAAGGATTGATCGGCGATGCACCCGCGCAGGGGTGAAGTTTGGTGGGTCTCGTTCGACCCATCGCTCGGCGGCGAGATCCAAAAGACCCGCCCAGCGATTATCCTCAGCAATGACGCCGCGGATACCGCGCTCAACCGCGTAATTGTGGTTCCTATTACCAGCCAGGTCGCCAAAGGTCTATCCCGGGGAAGCGCTGGTGACCGTCAACGGCGAGCAGCGCAAGGCGATGGCAGACCAGATGATGACCGCCTCAAAGCAGAGACTAAGGAGCAAGCTCGGAACCTTGTCGCGGACCGACGTGACGGCGGTGGAGAATGCCGTGTTGCTGCAGATGGGGATGCGAAGGTAAGCGTGTTTGCGAATCTCAAGTCCCCGAGGATGGGGCGTGGAATCCAGCGCTTCGCAAAGAACGCGAAAATGGGCAGTCCGCGCTCGCTGACTGCCCGGTATTTCATCGGGGCGGCGCGGCCATAAGTACCTCGGCGGCCGCCGTTCTCTCATAGCCAACTTATCGCAGCGCTGGAAGCGCCGCGCCACCCAAAAGCACTTTTTCGCAGAATGCGGTTCTGATTTGAAACGGTGTAGTCATGCCAGAGAGATCACGAAAGAGGTCCCGATGGGAGTGGGACCGTGGAATCCCTGCTACTACTTTTTCCAGTATGTACGGTGAGACAGTACACATCACGCGATTTAGGCTGGTGGGGAAAACCCGCATGAGGAAGGCATTCAAAATAGCTCGATGCGGACGCCACGGGCGGAAGCGGAAGCGAGGCGGGCATCACGCGTAATGAGGGTGGCGCCGAGTTTTTCGGTGAGCGCAACGTACGCCGCATCGTATGCCGACAAATTATGCCGGAGCCGCCAAATGTGTGGCAGGAAAACGAAGTGAGGATAGCGCGTTACGCGAAGATCGAGTAAGTCCTGCAGAGCCTGATCGGCGCGCTGTGCTGAAACCGCAACTTCCCGCACCAGCCGCCTCAGAACCTGCGCAACCTCAAGGTCCAGAAGGTGCGGAGCATGAAGAGATTCGCCGCGCGAATAAATTCGGTTCTCAATTCGTTGTCCCACGGCGGTCTGAAAAAGCCAGTCAATCGCCGCGGACGCGTCCAAGACGATCACCGCGCCTCGCGTTCTTCTCTTACCAGGCGTGCGGTATCCAGTGGAAGCGTAACCGCCTTGCGCGTATGCAGACGGTCGCGCAATTCGGCAAGCGTGGGCCGCTCTGCGATCTCCTTGATTTCCGTGAGCAGATAGTCCGACAGGGACGTACCGGCCATGGCGGCACGGGCTTTCAGGCTGCGATGCAGGGCATCGGGCACGTTGCGAAGCTGAATCATCTTGGACATGTGACTAGTATACTTTCATGTGATGCACATGTACATGGCGAACTACTCTTGCGGTTCTTAGGATATGCCCTCAGGCCAGCGCCGGGCACCGTGCAATACGCGCAAGATCCGAACGGTATCGCCCGCGATGCGATAAGCGACAATGTAGGGCGTGCGATGAATTACCAACTCTCGCGTCCCCTTGATGCGGCCGGGGCGGCCGCTCTGCGGAAACTGCGCCAAGGTTTCGACTTGCGTCCGTGTGCGGTCATCCACGGCGATGGCGGCTTGCGGGCTGTCGGCCTCAATGTAGTCGAAGATGGCGTCGCGGTCGGCTTGCGCGAAGATGGACCACTCCACCTGCATACACTATCGCGCCTTAATTTTGCGCAGCGCGGAGGCTCTTCTCTTCCTTTCTGCGAAGTGCGCTTCGACCTTCTTGTGCGGGATGGCGGGGCCGGGATCGCTCAGCGCTTCCTGCACCTTGGCGCGGAACCACGCATCGTGCGCGGCGCCGTCGCTGGTCAGTGCGAACGGGAGCGCGCCTTCGTTGGCGGTCCGCGTCAACAGAATGCGCACCGCGTCCGAGACGGTGATCCCCAACTCTTCGAGCACCGCCGCCGCGCGCTCTTTCACGGCGGGATCGATCCTGGTTTGCACTAACGCGTTTGCCGGCATGAAGGGAAGCTCCTGCCTCATTGTACTTCAAATGACTTACGATGTCATTCAGGCTGAGCTTTCAGGTTCATCACGTAAGCGTCCAGTTGGTCTTCGGGGATTCCATCGCCGCGGTCGAGTTGGTCGGTGCCGCGGCGAATCTTGGCATTGATCTCCTCCCGGTTCTCTAAAAGCCAGCGGTCCTGTTCTTCCTGCGTGTCCAGCAAGCGGAGCAGCACTTCTTCGACGCTGCTGGCGCCGGTGGCTTGGAGTTGCTTTCGGATTCTGGCCTCCAACGATGCGTCGCGGATTTCGATGGTCATGGTTGGCTCCGGCTTCGCGATTGCCAGCGTCTCGGACTACGCCTGCCGCGGAAGCAGGCGATTACCACGACCCGATGCTCCTGAAACTCGAAGAATACGCCGTACGGAAAGCGCCGCACTCCCGCGCGGCGACGGTTCCGGTACACGACAGGGAATTGCAATGGCTGTTCCGCTATTCGCTTGACCATAGCTTCGACCGCCAAGGCGAAACGCTCGCCAAGCTCTGGACGGATGTTTTCATACCACGCCCGTGCTTCCAGCAAATCCTCATTCGCCTCGGGGTCCAGACCAGTGCTGGTCAACGCGGGGAGGGGTTAGGGTGCCAGCAGGCGGAGCAGCACCTCCTTGACACTGCTGGAGCCGGCGGCTTGGAGTTGCTTTTGGATTCTGGCCTCCAATGATGCGTCGCGGATTTCGATGGCGATGGTTCGCTCCCTGGGTTCAAGGGGACGGGAAGAGTGCGCCCTCTCGCAGGGCGGAAGTCCGGCCTCAAGCTGGGGCATAGCGTTTGATCGGGATGCGGCGTGCGTGCTCTCGTGTTTTCGCCACGTCGTAGGCGAGTTGCATGCGGAGAAGGTGATCCATGTCTGGGCCGAAGGCCTTTTCGATGCGCAGGGCCATTTCCGGCGTCAGCGCGGCCTTGCCGTGCAGAAGATCGGAGAGTGTAGCGCGGCGCACTTGCAAAACCTCCGCCGCCTTCGACACGGTGAGGCCGAGAGCTTCGATGACTTCGGTTCTTATCAGGTCGCCCGGATGCGGCGGGTTCTTCATGGGCATTTCGGCCTCTCAGTGATAGTCGATCAGGTCAATGTCGTTGGCGGTGTTGGCTGGTTCGTTGTACCAGAAAATCAACCGCCAGTTTCCCGTAACAGTCAGGCTCCATGATCCTTTCCGGTCGCCCTTAAGAGGATGCAGCTTCCAGCCGGGAAACCGGCGAAGCTGCTCCAGCGTCTCGGCGGTTTCAAGGGCGAACAGAAGCTTGCGCAGCTTGTCGGCCATCGCGGACGGCACGCCCTTGGCGCTTCCGTCGTCGTGGAGCTGCCTTAGCCCTTTGTGGCGAAAGCGGACAAGCTGCATGTTGTCCCTGTTCCTTGCTGTTCCCAAGTATGTACGGTAACACCGTACATGTCAAGTGATTTGTACTGAGGCGGCGAGGTGCTGGAGTCACAAAATCCTCGGAGGGATGGGACCGTGGAATCCCCGCTTCGGAGAGAATGCAGGGCAGGACCAGCGCGTTCGTCTCCCTTTTTGTGGTTAAATCACAGCGTCCAACGGAGGCCGAAATGACATCGAAAATCAACACAGTCCTTCTGTGCGTGGTGATTGCGTTGCAGTCGTATTCCCAACTTCGTCAGGGCCGTCAGGTCGGACGGTTCCAGTGGCTTGACACGCCAGGTAAACAGCTAGGATTCGATACAGTCACCGGGCGGCGGTGCTGGGTGTGGGCTGATGACAAGATAGAGCCGGGCGACCAAATTCGCCTTTGTGCCGAGCTGGCCGGGAAGTAAGGCTCTGGCTAGGTGCGGTCGGGGCAGCCCCTGTTCAGCCAGTCCAGCAACTCGAACTCTTTTCGGTTCAGGCGCGTCTCTTCGTGGAATAGATCCCCTAAACGATTCCTGTCATAGGAGCATCGGTTGACCGTCGTGACTGTTCCGGGCTTGCAGTTGGTGAGAAGCAGAGTGAGGGCGGCCACGTCGGCCTTCGGTAGGCTATAGCCAATGATGTAGACGTGCTCTGCCTTCCGGAGGTTTTCCGCGGCTTGCTGCCAGAGGCCGATGAACGCGTTCCCGCTCGTTGCATCTTCATAGTCCTTTAGATAGCTCGGATGCAGCATAAGCTGCCGATTTGGCGGGAGGGCCGCTTTGTGTTCATCTTCGCCCGACATACCAAGTCCTGTAAGCAGATGCGTGTCGAGGGAGATTTTGAAGTCGGGAGAGAGCTCTGCGCGATACCATCCGGTTGCTCCGTGAAGGTGCAGGACTTTCACGTCCGAGGCTCCTTTTGGCGAGGGCGCACTGATGCCGTTCGGGTTCTGAATGCAGACTCGGAAGCCGTAGCCGTCCTCGACGGACCATTTTCCTTCCCTGTGCAAGACCCTCTCGACGGCCGCATCATAGTTGAAGGTGATGACGACGTCGTCCTTCTTAAGGACGTTGGCGAGCTTGCGGAGCGCGACCCACTTGGGATCCTTCGAATTCTGGAGGTCCTCGACGTGACGACATAAGAAGTAGTGTCCGAGCGCCTCCACGAGCACTTCCCGGTATCCCGCGTAGTCGTTAAGCTCCTTCGGGGTTGGCCATCCGGCCTGGGACTTCCTGTCGAAGACGGCGTGAGCAGGGGCGAGTCGCTGCTCGTTTGCAAGATCCAAGACCGTGAACAGGTATTCGATATCCCTGCAATTCCCCTTATTCCAGACGAGTCGAATCAGCGGGTTTCTGGTTTTCCTGAGCCATTCGACCGTGCTAGCCCAGCCCTTCCCCCTGCATTCACGCCCCTGACACTCGGCGCATCCGCCGACATGCGTCGCAATTGCTTCGAAAACGTCGGACCCCGGCGGATATCCTACCTCTATCGAGACTCCTGCTCCTAGGACGTAACAGTTCATAACTTCTTGCTCCTGCACCCTATGATCGTACCAGCGCATCTAAACCTTGACAACATTACACTCAGGTCTTAGCATGGGGTTGTTGGCAATCATAAGAGCATTGATTACAAAGCACTTATCATCAGGAAAGATAAGAGGAGACGATTATGGCTAAGATTATCGGAATTGACCTTGGAACCACCAATTCTTGCGTGGCGGTGATGGAGGGTGGCGAGCCCAAAGTGATCGCTAATGAAGAAGGAGGGCGGACTACGCCTTCCGTGGTTGGGTTTACCAAGACCGGGGAGCGGTTGGTGGGGCAGGTGGCGAAGCGGCAGGCCATTACCAATCCGGAGAACACGGTTTATTCGATTAAGCGCTTCATGGGGCGGCGTTACAACGAGGTCTCGGAAGAGATCAAGATGGTGCCTTATAAGGTGGTGCAGTCGGGCGACCACGTGGCGGTGCTGGCGCAGGGCAAGGAGTACACGCCTCCTCAGGTCTCGGCGCTGATTTTGCAGAAGCTGAAGAAGGCGGCGGAAGACTACCTCGGAGAGAAAGTGACCGAGGCGGTGATCACCGTGCCCGCCTACTTTAACGATGCCCAGCGGCAGGCCACGAAAGATGCCGGGCAGATTGCCGGACTTGAAGTGAAGCGCATTATCAACGAGCCGACGGCGGCGGCGCTGGCCTACGGTCTCGACAAGAGCAAGGACGAGACCATCGCGGTGTACGACTTCGGCGGCGGGACTTTTGACATTTCGATCCTGGAAGTGGGCGAGGGCGTGATCGAGGTAAAGGCCACCAATGGCGATACGCACTTGGGCGGCGACAACCTCGATCAACGGATCGTCGACTGGCTGATCGATGAATTCAAGAAGGATGAAGGTCTCGACCTGCGCGGCAAGGGTAACGAGATGGCGTTACAGAGGCTACGGGACGCGGCCGAGCGGGCGAAGATTGAGCTTTCGACCACGATGGAGACCGAGATCAACCTGCCGTTCATTACGGCGGATGCCGGCGGACCGAAGCATCTGGTAAAGAAGCTGACGAGGGCGAAGCTGGAAGGAATGGTGGAAGACATCATTCAGCGCTCGGTGGGGCCGTGCAAGCAGTGCATGAAAGATGCCGGCGTAGACGCGAGCAAGATCAATGAAGTGGTGCTGGTAGGCGGGCAGACCCGCATGCCTCGGATTCAGGCGCTGGTGAAAGAGCTGTTCGGCAAGGAAGGCCACAAGGGAGTCAATCCCGATGAAGTGGTGGCGATTGGGGCGGCGATTCAGGGCGGCGTGCTGGGCGGCGAAGTAAAAGATCTGCTGCTGCTGGACGTGACCCCGCTCTCGCTCTCGATCGAAACGCTGGGCGGTGTGGCGACGCCGATGATTCCCCGCAACACGACGATTCCGACTAAGAAGACGGAGACGTTCTCGACCGCGGCGGATAATCAGACCTCGGTTGAAGTGCATGTGCTGCAGGGGGAGCGTCCGATGGCGGCGCAGAACCGGACTCTGGGCAAGTTCCATCTGACGGGGATTCCGACGGCTCCGCGCGGCGTGCCGCAGATTGAGGTGACGTTCGACATTGACGCCAACGGCATCCTGAACGTGACCGCGAAAGATACGGCCACGCAGAAGGACCAGAAGATCACGATTACGTCGTCTTCGGGATTGTCGAAGGAAGAAGTGGAGAACATGGCCAAGGAAGCCACCGCGCACTCGGCCGAGGACAAGGCGCAGCGGGAGTCAATCGAGGCCAAGAATCAGCTCGACAGCATGGTCTACAACGTGGAAAAGATGCTGCGCGAGTCGGGCGACAAGATCTCGGGCTCGGATCGTGGCGATGTGGAGAACGCGGTGGCCGATGCCAAGAAGGCGCTGGAATCGAACGACAAGGCGCAGATGGATAAGGCGCGCGAGACCCTGACCAAGGCTTCGCACAAGCTGGCCGAGCAGATGTACAAGGCGGCGGGGGCGCAGGCTGCGCCGGGAGCGGGGGCCGGTTCGAGTGGCGGCGCGCCGGCCGACGGGGCTGGCGCTGGTTCGAGCGGCAACGGCGGCGGGCAGAAGAAAGATGAAGGCGTGATCGACGCTGAGTACGTGGACGTAGAGGAGAAAAAGTAAGCGATTCGCTCTCAGCTGTCAGCCTTCAGCTTGAACCGCGTGGCGCGGGCAGTCTTGCCCGCGTCATTGACGTTTGGGGCGTCATGCACAGGTTTTTGTAGTAGCGTCACAAGCTTTGGAGAAATCGAAAATGGATTTTCAGATTCATGAGCGGACTTATTTTCTAAGCCTTGCCGAAGACCAGAGGCGGTGGCTGGTTTTTGTCTCCTCGGCAACCGGCGCGCGATCGATTCCGGTATACGTGGACGCGCCAGAATCCGAGCCATGGGTCGTGTTACAAGGGGAGAAGCAAAGGATGCCGAACTAGCACAGTAAAGAAGGAACGAACACTGATCGCTTCCCATGGCCACGACCCCCAAGAAAAACTACTACGAGATTCTGGGCGTGAAGAAGTCCGCCTCGGCGGAGGAGATCCGCAAGGCGTTTCGCAAGCTGGCGCGCAAATACCATCCTGACGTCAATCCCGGCGACAAATCAGCGGAGGAGAAGTTCAAGCAGCTCTCCGAAGCCAACGACGTCCTCAGCGAGCCCAAGAAGCGCAAGATCTACGACCAGGTCGGTTACTACTCCGACCATATTGATCCGGCGACGGCAGAAGCCTACGCGCGGGCGGGCGCAGGATCGGGCGGGGTTCCCGGAGGCTCGCCGGGGGGATTTCGCGGCGGCGGTCCGGGGCACGAGGGTAGCCAGGGCGTTCATTTCGATTTTGGCGGGTTCGACTTCTCGGATCTCGGCGATGCGGGCCGAGGCCGGCGAAGCGGCGGCGCCGGCGGATTCAAAGACATTTTCTCGGGAATCTTTGGCGGCGGGCGCGGCGCTGCAACGGCGGAGACTGGACCCGAGGCGGGCACCGACCTCGAATACCAGGTCAACGTGCCATTCTGGACGGCGATCCGGGGCGGAGTAATGCGGCTCAATATTTCGCGCCAGGACGTCTGCGCCAATTGCCACGGGCAGGGTTCCATCGAAGCGCCGGGCAAATGTCCGGAGTGCAACGGAACGGGGCAGATCACGCAGACGGGCGGGCGGATGAAGTTCAATGTCCAGTGCCCGCGCTGCCAGGGAACGGGCAAGAACATTTCTACTTGCCCCACGTGCCACGGCGAGGGTACGTTAAGCCGGAGCGAACCGCTGGAAGTGCGCATCAAGGCGGGGACGCGCGATGGGCAGCGCATCCGGCTCGCCGGCAAAGGCAACGCCGGCCCCCACGGCGGCGTGGCTGGCGACCTTTATGTCATCATCCGGATGGGGGAGCATCCCATCTTCCGGCGCGACGGGGATGACATCTACCTGATCGTCCCGGTCAGCGCCACGGAGGCCGCCCTGGGCGCCAAGATCGAGGTGCCGACCATCGATGGGCGGGCGCTGCTGAAGATTCCTCCGGGAACGCAGTCGGGGCAGAAGTTGCGCCTGCGCGAGAAGGGCGTGCCCTCGGCTACCAAGGACGGAGTCCGCGGGGATGAGATCGTGGAAATCACGGTGACGGTGCCCATGCCGCGGGACGAGCGCACCAAAGAACTGCTGCGCGAACTGGCCAAGCTCAACCCGGAAGATCCGCGGGAAGAGTTGTGGAAGAGCGTGTGAAGGACCGACAGGTTCTGGAAACGACGGAGGGCTCGGCCGAAGGTCGGGCCCTTTTAAATTACTTCTTCACTTTTTGAGGCTAGGGTCGTCGGCCGGGTTGATGTAGTTGAACTTCGCCGGCGACATGCCGTGGATCTGGATCACCGTTTCACCAGATGCCGCGGCGTAGTGGTGCACGGTGGGATCGAGGTAAGCGAAACTGCCCGCTCCGAAACTCATCATTTTGCCGGCGTCGAACTGATCGCCCATACCGACTTTGAGAGTGCCCGACAACACGGTGACGTTCTCCCGGTTGGGATGGGTGTGAGGAGCGACTTTGTAACCGTCCGGCATCTTGAGACGGATGGTGAAATCGCCGGACGAGGCCATGGGGTCGCCTTCCAGAACGGCGAGTTGCGCTCCGGGAGGCAGGAACGGCGGGGCTGGGCCGTACTTCACCTGATCGGGAGTGAAAGCGTTCTGAGCGTTCTGAGCGTGCGTGGGTGTCGGTGCGACGAGTACAGCCAGCGAGAGAGCAAGAACGGCGAGAAACGGCGATCTCATAGATCCGCCTCCAGAGCGGTGGCGGCATAATAAATCGGCAGAGGAGCCAACGGCAAGAACGTTTAGTCTGTCTGGGACGCGATTTCAACGAGTGCTCGTGCATCTGGCATTTCCCGTTACCTCCGGCGCTGACCTTCCTGGCAACATTTCTTGAAAGAAATTCCACATTTTTCTTGCATCGCGGGGAAATTCCCGTAATCTCTACTCTGCGAACTAACTCCAGCACGATTTCCGGAATCTAACCAAACCAGAAAGCTCGAGCACGCTTTTTCTAAGAACGACCAGCCTGCTGCGGAGTAGCTGAGAGTGAGTCGCCCAAGGGAGGAAGACATCGAAATTGGCAACAGCTAGCACCCCGCGCCAACAAACCGGGAACCCCCAACCTCTCGCCGTCCTCCCCAACCGGAAAAAATTCGTTCGCCTCACATTGTGGCCGCTGGTGGCCGCCACCTTCTTTATGGTGTCGGGCGGAACCTATGGCACGGAAGAAATTGTTCACGGCGCCGGGTATGGACGCGCAATCCTGATTCTGCTGCTCACGCCGCTGCTCTGGAGCCTGCCTACGGCCTTCATGATCGGCGAGCTTTCGAGCGCGCTGCCCTGTGAAGGCGGCTACTACGCCTGGGTGCGCCGCGCCATGGGTAACTTCTGGGGATTTCAGGAAGCCTGGCTCTCGCTGGTTGCGTCAATTTTCGATATGGCGATTTACCCCACGCTGTTCGTGGCCTATCTGACCCGCATGTTCCCATGGTTCCAGCAGGGAAATCGCGGATGGTGGGTGGCGCTGGCGGTGGTGATCGCGTGTGCGGTCTTGAATATCGCCGGCGTAAAGGTGGTTTCGCTCACGTCGCTGTGGTTGTTTTTTGCGCTGTCGGCGCCGTTCGTGGCGATCGTAGTGCTTGCGCCGTTCAAGATAGGTGCGCTGGCCAACGCTGTGACCAAGCCGACGACCTCCAGCGTGGACATTCTCGGCGGCCTTCTCATCTGCATGTGGAACTACATGGGCTGGGACAACGCCTCGACCATCGCGACGGAAGTGGAGCGGCCGCAGCGAACCTATCCCCGGGCCATGTTGGTTGCGGTGGCGATTGTGGTCTTGAGCTACGTGCTTCCCTTCGCGGCCATGTGGATGACCGGACTGACTCCGACCGCGTGGGAGACTGGATCTTGGGCCGACATCGCCGGGCTTCTGGGTGGACCGCTGCTGCGCATCGGCGTGGTGCTGGGAGGCATCGTCAGCGCCTTTGGCATGTTCAACGCCCTGGTGATGAGCTATTCGCGGCTCCCGCTGGCTATGGCTCAGGACGGCATGCTGCCCGGTGTCTTTGGCAAGCTCCAGCGGAAATCGCGCGCGCCCTGGGTTGCCATTGTGGCGCTGGCCATCGGATGGGCCATGTGTCTCGGGCTGGGCTTTGCCCGGCTGGTGACGCTCGACATTCTTCTTTACGGTTTTAGTCTGATGCTGGAATTTATGGCGCTGGCCGTTTTGCGCTTCCGCGAGCCGGATCTGCCGCGCCCGTTCCGCGTTCCCGGCGGATTGTTTGGAGCAATCGCGATTGGTATCCCGCCCATGCTGCTGCTGGGCTTCTCCATCATCCGCAGCGAGCATGAGCAGGTATGGAATATGAGCTCGTTCGCCTTCGGCATGATTTTAATCGCGGCGGGCTTCGTGGCATACGCCGTCAATCATTTGTTGAAGCCCTCAGGCTGGGCGGCAGCCGGGCAGAAAGCCGAACCAGCGGCGTAGCAGGTTCATTAGCCACGGATTCGCACGGAGGAACACGGATTTGGCTTTCTTGATCCGTGAGAGTCTGTGATGATCCGTGGCTGACTTGTTTTTGTTGTAAATTGGTGACGGCGGACGTTCTGCGCAGATGACCAAACGCAAGTCCAAAGGCGCGTACATGATCTCGGCCGTGGCCGAGATGTATGGCATCCATCCTCAGACTTTGCGCCTCTACGAGCGCGAGGGACTGCTCAAGCCGTCGCGCACGGTGGGCAATACTCGTCTTTACACGGACGAAGACTTGCAGCGGCTGGAGTTCATCCTCTCGCTGGCGCGCGATCTGGGCGTGAACATCAGCGGCATGGCCATCATCCTGCAAATGCGCGAGCGCATGGAAGAGATGCAGCGCCAGATCCAGGAGTTCGTGCAGTATATCCAGCAGGAAGTGCTCACCCGCGCCCATGCCGCCGCCGATCCAGCGAAGGGCGCGATCGTGCCGGTGAGAAGGACGATGGTAGTGCCAGCCGTGCAGCCGGGGAAGAAGCGGTAGGGTTGCAGGCCATTGGCAGTTAGCAATTGGCCAGCCCTCGCGGACGCTTTGTGCTAACTGCTAATTGCCAATTGCTTCCTCGCGTATCATATGACGTCCCCCAGCACTCGGCTGGCTGAGTGCCGAATCCTGGGTGCTGAATGCTTCCCTTCAAGCTGATCTACAGCGACGCTTACTACCTGCCCATCGGCGAACACGTCTTCCCTGCCGAAAAATATCGCCGCATCCGCGACCGACTGCTGGCGGACGGTATCGCCGATGCGAAAGACTTTCTAGAACCTGAGCCGGCCACCGATCAGGACATCCTGCTCGTCCACACGCCAGAGTACGTACACAAGCTGAAGACCGGCACTCTGAGCCCGCGCGAGGAGATGGAACTCGAAGTTCCCTTTTCGCCTGAACTGGTTCGGGCGTTCTGGCTGGCGGCCGGCGGATCGATCCTGGCGGCGCGGCAGTCGTTGGCCGACCGCGTCTCGATCAATATTGGCGGCGGCTTTCATCATGCCTTCCCCGGCCACGGCGAGGGATTCTGCATGATTCACGATGTGGCCGTCGCCATCCGGCGGCTGCAGCGCGACGGCAAGATTCGCACCGCGATGACGGTGGATTGCGACGTACACCAGGGCAACGGCACGGCGGCGATCTTTGCCGGAACACGAACCGCAAGTGAACCGTTGCCTTCGGCGGGGCCTTCGACGCGGCGTCCGTCACCTCGGAGTTCATTGCCTCGGAGTTCGTTGCCTCAAAGTCCAGCGCCTCGAAGTCCAGCGCCTTCAGGCAAGATGCGCGGGGTGCATGCCGGGGATGTCTTCACCATCTCACTGCATCAGCACAACAACTATCCGCTGTGGAAGCCGCCTTCGTCGATTGACGTCGACCTGCCCGATGGCGTTGAGGACGACGACTACCTCGCCTGGCTCGACAATGCGCTGAGTTCCGGGCTGCGGCAGTTTGAGCCAGATCTGCTGTGCTACGTCGCCGGCGCCGACCCTTACCGCGAAGATCAACTGGGCGGGCTTTCTCTTACGATTGACGGATTGAAGCGGCGAGACGAACTCGTATTCCGCGTGGCGCGGGCGCGGAACATTCCTGTGATGGTGACCTACGCCGGCGGCTACGCGCAGAATGTCGAAGATACCGTGACCATTCATTGCAATACGGTGGTGGCGGCGAAGGAAGTGTTTGGGGCTTAGAATTGGGGCCCGCACTCCCTACTTTTTTCTGCCCCTCTTAACCGGGAACATCGCCCGTATGTTAGCTGCACCCATCCCGGTGGCGTAGTCAACCTCGTCCGACGTTGCACCGCTCTTGAGAGCCAGCAATATCAGGAGATTCCGGATCTGCCTAGCCTCCTTAAATATCTTGCTGTTTCCGTCCTGTTCGGCTTTAGCCACTTCTATCCTCCTTAGCGTGTCGATCCTGCCTACACCCTGTCTGGATGGACGATTGCCTGTCCCAAAACCGTTAGAAGTGCGTCAATGAAACCACAGAACTTGAGCGCATCCTCGCGCGTCATCTTATCGCTGAGAGCATGGTGGGTTGTATTACGAAAAACCAACATGACGCCCTTGCAAATACTGTAAAAGCCCTCTTGCTCCTCCTTTTCTGCACTGATCTCCAAAATCGCCTTTTGGGGATCCGGGCTTAGGGCTTTTCCAATCAAGCTCTGCGGATTCATCCTCTGGATACCGGATAACTTCTTCAGGCGGTCGTCGAAAACCGTAGTTGCCTCCCTGAACACGCGGTCAAAGTTCTTTCTTGCGGTTAGCAAGTCTCTGCACCTGTCGCGGAGCTGCCCATCCTGAAGAACCATGTCGACAATTGGCCCGAAAGCGGGCTTGCCAGAGGCGCTCCTTTTTTTCGACGGAGGACTTCCTGCGGATTGAGCGCGCGGAGACCCGTCACCATTCCCGGCTGACGCTCCTCGTACCTCGTCGCGCACGAAGGCCGGCTGCTTGTTCAGAAAGGTCGTCGCGCCTACACCGAACTGCCGACACCACAGGACGAGTGCCGCCTCCGACGAGATACCTCGCTTACCAGCCTTACGGCTGATCTGCTCGCGCAGATACTGCACAGGTTTCCCGGTCTTTTTCGACAGCTTCACCAAGAGACGGGGGTCAAGCCGCTGTTTCGCCATCCGTCACCGCCTCACTCGATATGCTTGCTGATGTCGTTGACCCTTGCCATTCGAACGCCCAGAATCTTTCTGATCGGTTCTTGTCCCAATCCTCCCCGGGTCGCCTCCAGGATGAACAGATCCTGGAGCAGCTTGATTACGGAGTCGAGCTTCTCCTCGATGACGCTTCCCTCCTTGCGCTCCTTGGCTGCCACCTTAGACCTCCTTCTTCAAATGCCTTACGATGCGACTGACGCGATGAATGTCGCAACCAACAATCTTTCGTATTTCGAGCTGCGGCACCGATGCACGCCCGAGCTCTACGATCAGCAAATCCTTAAGTAGTTCGACCGTTGCCCTGTCGTTTCCGATTTCCAAGGCCTTCTTCTTCCCGCTCATTTCTATTCCTCCGCAAAATGCTCCGCGATTCGTTTGGTTCTGCGCTGAGCCTTCGATTTCCTTATCGCGACCAATTCCACTCGAACGGTGTTGCTGCTTGTGCCGACGATCTCCGCGATTGTCCGAGGTGGGAGACCAGCTCGGCTGAGTAGAGCAATTTGGTCCCGCTGCCTCATATCCTTGGTCGCCGCAACCGCCAACAATCGGAGGATAGAATCCAGTTTCTCCTCTACCAGTTCGTCCCGTGCGCTTGCCATCTGAATCCCAACCCCGCCCGGCCAAATTGGACTGCTTCTCTATATCGCTAATGCTCTAAATCATACCATTAGATATTGAGAAAGATCAAGTTATTTGTAATGATATAGTTACTACATTGTAACTAATGAAAAGTGCTACCCATTTTCATTAGTTAGACGGCCATTGCGGGCAGCCTCTGGCCGGGCAGGGTTGGGATTCAGATGGCAAGCACACGGGACGAACTCCCCGCACCGATATAATGAACTGAGTCAGACTTACCCTTATGTTCGAGAATCTTCAGGAAAAACTACAGCGCGCGTTTAAGAGCCTTCGCGGCCAGGCCCGGCTCAGCGAAGAAAACATTGGCGAAGCGCTGCGCGAAATCCGGCTGGCGCTGCTCGAGGCCGACGTCAACGTCAAAGTGGTGAAAGACCTGATTGACCGCATCCAGGCCAAGGCCGTAGGCCAGGAAGTGCTGACCGCGCTTTCACCGGGCGAGCAGGTCATCAAGATTGTGCGCGACGAGCTGGTCGAGACTCTCGGCAAGGACACGGCGCGTATGAAGTTCGCTTCGCAGCCGCCCACGGTTGTGCTCATGGCCGGACTGCAGGGTTCCGGCAAGACCACCACTTCGGGCAAGCTGGCGAACTGGTTCAAGGCGGGCGGACATCGTCCGCTGCTGGTTTCGGTGGACGTGTACCGTCCCGCGGCGCGCGAGCAATTGAAGATTGTGGCGCAGGCCGTCAAGGCGCAGATTTACGAAGGCGAAGTGGGCGAGGCGAACACGCCCGCGCAGCTCACCCAAGCGGTTGAGCGGCTAGTAAAAGAAGCCCGCCGCGAGGCCATCGTTTCCGGCTGCGATGTGCTGATCGTCGACACCGCCGGACGTTTGCACATCGACGACGAACTGATGAACGAGATGCAGTCGCTGAAAAAGCTGCTGAATCCCTCGGAGATTTTGTTCGTCGCCGACGCCATGACCGGGCAGGACGCGGTGCGCTCCGCCGATGAGTTCCACAAGAAGCTCTCGCTCACCGGCATCATTCTCACCAAGATGGATGGCGACGCCCGCGGCGGCGCGGCGCTCTCCATCCGGCAGGTTACGGGCCAGCCCATCAAGTTCATCGGCGTGGGCGAGAAGTATGACGCGCTGGAGCCATTCCATCCCGACCGCATCGTCTCGCGCATTCTCGGCATGGGCGACATTCTTTCTTTGATCGAGCGCGCCGAATCGCAGATCGACAAGAAGAAAGCGCAGGAGATGGCCACCAAAGCCCTCACTGGCGACGGCTTCTCGCTCGAAGACTTTCGCGACCAGTTGCGGCAAGTGAAGAAGATGGGCTCGCTCAAGAGCCTGATCGGCATGATGCCGAGCATCGGCCCGTTCTCCGGCCTGCAAAAAGCCGCCGACAACGTGGACGAAAAACAGATCAACCGCGTCGAGGCCATCATCAATTCGATGACCGCCCACGAGCGCAATCATCACGAAGTAATCAACGGCAGCCGCCGCAAACGCATCTCCCGCGGCTCCGGCACCACCGTGCAGGAAGTAAATAACCTGCTCCGCCAATACGCGCAGATGAAGAAAATGTTCAAGCAGATGGGCAAGCCCAGCTTCGCGCGAAGAATGGCGGGGATGAAGCTGCCGGGAATGTAAGCGTAAGGTGGAATCAAGGTCGTGAATTCGTCGAATTTGGCTGGCGTACGGGAGCACAGGATGAAGACGTGGGACCGCACGAAGCCGCACATCTACGACCCCAAGTTGGGGAAGCCGGCTGTCCCAGCACCGCACATTCCGCCCCAAGAGTCCGCTAAACCGCTCAAGTCCAGCAAGAAGAAGCGAAAGGCGAAGTCCAAGTCTACGTCGGTTTGGTCTGTCCCAGGCGGGCTTCCGGAAACAAACCGCCGCAGGCATTGATTCTTGATGCAGCGACCGAGGGCGCGTCAGTCTGCCGGCGAAACCGACGTAGTAGTATAATATTGTTTGCGACTGAGAGAGCTGCCTTTGCGGCTCGCCGGGATTCGAATCCCGCTCAGCCGCCTTTTTATTTGTATGCATATCTTGTACGTCGATGAGTCAGGCGATGGAGGCTCAGCGCAAGGCAGCTCTCATCACCTTGTCCTGTGCGGCGCCGCGATGCACGAGGGTCAGTGGCGAGGCCTCACCCAACGACTCGACGAAGTGCAGGCCAAGAACTTCCCCACCGCGGGCGCTTTCCTGGAGTTCCACGCTAGCGAAATGCGAACAGGGTCGCGTTCTTTCCGCGGCTTGCCTAGACCGGCTCGAACTAGGGCGATCCAAGAAGTTTATGACGTTGTCTCGCGACCTCATGGCCTGACGCTATTTGCCGCAGTCATCGATAAGTCCGCATTTGTTGCGAAGTACGACAACAGAGTGGATATTTACCGAGGTGCTTTCGAAGGCCTATCCACCATGTTCAATTTCTTCTTAGCGCGCAAACAAAGGCAGTCCGAACGCGTCGGAAGAGGTATTGTTGTGTTCGATGAAGCAACCCCCTCACTCAGCAGACAAATCAGACGTCTGCTTGCAGAATTCCAATCCGGAGGAACCCGCTGGGCGTCGCTGGGATGCGTTATCGAAACAGCCTTCTTCTTTGATTCGAGATCGTCGAGGCTCATGCAAATCGCCGACTTTGCCGCCTACGCCGTGTATCGCTGGTACGAACACGGGGACGATGCTTATCTAAGACTAATTAACAATAAATTTGATCACGAGGGCTCAAGACTGCACGGTTTGAAGTGTTACCCCCTTGAATCCACTAAGACGTACCCGCCTCGGACAGCCCCATGAAATGGCGCTCTCTAGGAGAATCCAGCCCGGGGACTGATACGCGTCCGCTGCGCGAAATCTTTGCCGAGCGCAAGGAATTGATTGCGAAATATGTTCCGGCAGAGACACAGGCCATTCACGCTCGCTCCGTGGCTGAGCTCCAGCTAAGACGCTTGGCCGTGAATATTCTCTCCGTCGGCTCGAAGGTTCCCGAATTCCAGCTTCAAGATCACGACGGCAAGATCGCTTCTTCATCCGACTTGCTCGCCAAGGGACGCCTCGTGCTCTGTTTCATCCGCGGGCGCTGGTGCCCGTTCTGTGTCGGTCAGATGGAGGCCATGAACCTCGTCCTGCCAGAGATCGCAGAGGCAGGCGCAACGCTCGCAGCCATTTCTCCTCAGACTGTACAGCAATCATTCTTCATGCGCGACCAGCACAAACTGCGGTTCCCGCTGCTCTCCGATGCCGGAAATAAGGTGGCGCGGCAATTCGGCCTCAGCTACCGCGTCCCCGAGGAACAGAAGACGGTCTATCAACGTGTCTTCGTCAACCTCCCCTTGGTCAACGGCAACGGGGATGACAGTTGGGAGTTGCCAATTCCCGCGACCTACATCATCGACCGCGATGGCACCGTGCTCTACGCTTCCGCGAACGAGGATTACACCGAGCGTCCTGAACCACAGGACCTTCTTCACCTTCTGGGGGTCGGGAAAGGCACAACTTCATAGTCTGCGGAAAACTAATCGATCACCCTTGCTCGGGAAGGGCACGACTTCAGTCGTGCCGTAAAGTGCCGCAGGCGACAGGCTTTAGCCTCTGAGGGTCGCCTCCGCGCGTGAAAAATGCAGCGCCACTGTCCGATCTCTTCGCTTTCGGTACACTTGAAATGCATGGTAAGTCGATTGGCAGAAGTTCGGGAATAACGTCGATTCCGGCGTTCGAGACTGGCAACTGGCGACCGGCAACTGGCAACTGTTTTTATGAACTATATCTACGGCATCAACGCCGTCACCGAGGCGCTCAAGGCGCGGGGACGCGCTTTCCAGTGGGTCGGCATGGCGAAGGAGCGGAACGATATCCGCCTGCAGCGGATGATCGAAGACTGCCGGCGCCTCGCCGTGCCCGTGCGCTTTCTGCTGCGGACCGAGCTCGACCGCATGGCCGGCAACGCCGCGCACCAGGGAGTGGTGGCCGTCACTTCAGCCAAGCAATACAGCGACCTCGACGATGTACTTGGCGCCAAGCGCGGACGGTATTCTTTTGTTATTGTGCTCGACGGCGTAGAAGACCCGCACAATCTGGGCGCGCTATTGCGCACCGCCGACGCCGCCGGCGCCGACGGCGTGGTGATTCCAGAGCGTCGCGCGGCAGCCGTTACCGGAACGGTCACGAAAGCCTCTGCCGGCGCCAGCGAACATCTGCCGATCGCGAAGGTGACCAACATCGCCCGCACGGTGGAAGAATTGAAAGAGCGCAATATTTGGACGGTCGGCCTCGACGAGCGCGGGCCGCAGACTTATGACGCTCTCGACTACAACATGGACTGCGCGCTGGTTCTCGGCGCGGAGGGCAAGGGACTGCATGACCTGGTGAAGAAGAAATGCGACTTTCTGGTTTCGATTCCGATGCTGGGAAAAGTGCCTTCGCTAAACGTGTCGGTCGCGGGCGCAGTCGTGATGTATGAAATTGTGCGGCAGCGGCGCGCGCCAGGCGGAGCACAGAACAAAGAGGCGGCCTCGGGTGCAAAATGAAGTTGCGCAACCTGCGACTCTGCATCTTCTCTTTTCTCTGTGCCTCGGCGGTGAATGCCTTTTCTCTCGATCGTGAAGCGTTTACCTTCACCAGCTACGACCTGAACGTTCGTGTCGAGCCCGAGCAGCAGCGGCTCGGTGTGAGGGGTAAGATTACTCTTCGGAATGATTCGGCGGCGCCGCAGAAGATCGCAGTGCTGCAGATTTCTTCGTCGCTGGACTGGCGCTCGATCAAGGCCGGCGGCAAACCCTTGCAGTTTGTCTCGCAACCCTACACCTCTGACATCGATCACACCGGAACGCTTTCCGAGGCCATCGTCACCTTGCCGGAGGCCGTTCCGTCCAAGAGCGCCGTCGAGCTGGAGATCGCTTACGAAGGCGTCATCGTGCTCGATGCGACGCGGCTAACGCGCATCGGAACTCCCGAAGCGGCAGCCCACACCACCGACTGGGATCAGATCGGCAGGAACTTCACAGCCGTACGCGGGACGGGGTATGTGGCTTGGTATCCGATGGCCACCGAAGCTGCGAGTCTTTCTGAAGGCCAAAGCCTGTTCGAGGTTTTGGGCAGATGGAAAGCGCGAGAAGCCGCCTCCACCGTGCACTTGCAGATCGCAGTGCCGAGTGATGAAGGTGAACCTCCGGAGCTTCTGGTCAATGCGACAACGTGCCCGAGAGCGCACGAAGTGGGCCAGCAGTTCATTGCGGATTGCACGTATCGATCGCTGGGGTCGGTCATGCCGACGTTTGTGATTGCCAATTATGAGGTCGTGAACCGGGCCGCTATCGCAGTACATTTCTTGGTGGGCCACAACGCGTCTGCGGTAAATTACGCCGATGCTGCGGAAAAGGTGATCTCGTTTATTACCGAATGGTTCGGAGCGCCGCGAGGAAAAGCGGAAACGGCGGACCTGAGTGATCCGAACGCCGCTCCTTTTGAAAGCGGCCCTTTGTTGCTGACGCCGCTGACCAGCACCGATCCCAAACTGACGGGACTTGCGGCTGCCCACCAGTTGACCCACGCCGCCTTCTCCTCGCCGCGGCCCTGGATCGACGAAGGCCTCGCTCACTTCGCGCAGGCACTCTATCTCGAACACCAGAGTGGACGCCAGGTTGCCCTGGATTACATGGGGTTGCACCGCTCCGCATTCAGCGCTGCCGAGACCGCGAAGCAGACAACCGTTCTCAGATCCGAAGATGAGGTGAACCAGTCTTTAGTCAACACCTCCGACGAGGAACTCTACCGCAGCAAAGCGATGTGTGTGTGGTGGATGCTGCGTGACATGCTCGGCGATCAAGCGTTGAAAAAAGCCCTCGCGTCCTACCATCCGGAGCAAGACAAGGAACCTTCTTACATGCCACGATTGATCCAGGCGCAGACGCAGCGCGATCTGGAATGGTTCTTCGACGACTGGGTTTATCGCGATCGCGGCCTGCCCGACTTCAAAGTGGAGTCCGCATTCACCCACAAGACCTTGCCTGAGGGTTACATGCTGACGGTCACTGTCACCAACCAGGGCACAGCAGGGGCCGAAGTTCCGCTCACGGTAAAGTTTGCCGGCGGAGAGATCACGAAACGCCTGGTGGTGCGCGGCAAAAGCAATGGCGTCATTCGCGTCGAGGTTCCGAAACCGCCGGAAGAAATCGTGGTCAACGATGGCAGCGTGCCCGAGCGCGACACGACGAACAACGTGTTTAAGATCGAGGACGACGCTGCGAAGTAGTTGTCCTTACGGATGTGATGTCGTAAAGCTTGCCAGCGCTGCCAGCTTGGCGGCGGCGGCTCCGGAATCGATCGACTGTGCTGCCAGGGGAATTCCATCCGAGAGATGATCGGCGCGTCCCGCCGCTACCAGCGCGGCCGCGGAGTTCAACAGGACCACATCGCGGCGCGGAGATTTCTTTCCACTTAACACCTCGCGGACGATGGCTGCATTTTCGCCCGCATCTCCTCCAGAAATGTCGGCGAGCGTGGCCCGCTTCATGCCGAACTCTTCCGGATCAACCTCATAAGTCCGCACGGTTCCTTCGCGAGCTTCGGCTATGCGCGTCGGTCCGGTGATGGTGATCTCGTCGAGGCCGTCGAGGCCGTGCACCACGAGGGCGCGGTGCAGTCCCAGCATGCTGAGCGCCTCGGCGAGCTTTTCGACCATGTCGAGCGCGTACACGCCCACGACTTGTCCCGAAGCGCGCGCGGGATTGGTGAGCGGGCCGAGCAGGTTGAACATGGTGCGCAGGCGCAGCTCCCGCCGCACCTTCTGCACCTGCTTCATCGAGGAGTGCAGATCGGGCGCGTAGAGAAAACAGATTCCGATTTCGCGCAGGCATTGAGCCGCGCGTTCTGGAGACAACTGGATGTTCACCCCCAGCGCCTCCATCACGTCCGCCGAGCCGCATTTCGAGCTGATGCTGCGGTTGCCATGCTTGGCCACGCGCACCCCGGTTCCCGCTGCCACGAATGCTGTGGCCGTCGAAATGTTGAAGGTTCCACAGGCGTCGCCGCCGGTGCCGCTGGTGTCGACGAGACTGCTGTCAGAGAGAGACGACTCGGCCAGCGCGTCGCGGCCCGTGCCGCTCAAATCGAGCGCACTGGTTTCGGAAGCGCCAGGTCCGGCCGCCGAAATGGGTAGAGGTGTTGCCGCGGCGCGGATCGCTTCGGCGAAGCCGACGATCTCTTCCACCGTTTCACCTTTCATTCGCAAGGCCACGAGCAGCGCGGCGATTTGCGCGTCGGTGCAGTTTCCCGCGAGCACTTCCGCCATCACTTCACGCGCTTCCGTGCGCGCCAGTGATTGGCCGTGATTGGCGATGCGATGGAGGGCGTCGAGGATCATGTGTACGTACAAAATGTTCCCATGGGAACATTAGAGCGATTTTACCGGAACACTGTGGAAAACTCGGAAATCTCGGAAACCACCTTAAAGCTATAGGTGGTGGGCTGGAAGTGGCTGGGCTGAATGGAGTTGGACAAGTGCCGAAATGTCGGCACGAAAATCGTGGGGCGAAGGGAAAGCGGCGAAAAAAATCGGCGAATGAGGCTGGCACTCGTCGCTGGCGAGTGCTGATTGTCCGGCTAGCCGATCATATTGGACAATCGAAGAGTTAGTTAGTTTAATGGACACCGCAACGACGGTAGCGGCGGCGTGAAGCAGAAGAATAAGAACGCGGAGTGCCAGGTCAAAGAAGGCAAAGGCTGGAAAACAGTGCCCGTGATAAAGGCTTTGGGCCTAGATCGTTCCGAGGCGAAACGCTGCCCGGAGTGCCGCGGTCGTGTGCGCCTACATCGGAAAGGCGGCCCCACGTCTCCTCCCCACTTTGAGCATCTTCC
This sequence comes from Acidobacteriaceae bacterium, assembly GCA_003131585.1. GTDB lineage: Bacteria > Acidobacteriota > Terriglobia > Terriglobales > Acidobacteriaceae > Sulfotelmatobacter. The sequence goes on along the minus strand of PKVW01000035.1, from coordinate 30,497 downwards.
TAAGCATGATGGCTGCAGACTTTCTCATAGATACGCCGGAGTAGTTTTCCCTCATCCTCATCCGCTCCGGTGACAAATTTCAAAACAGGCCGTTTTCGAACTGACCCACACGGAGGCGAGAGATGGCAGCTAAACGAGGCGGCATTGTCACGGGGTATGCGCGGATGTGGCCACGTGAAGTGTTTGGAAGGGCCGGGCTAAAAAAGGAGGAACTGGAATTTCTCAACCATGCTGGCGTGTACATTCTTTATAGGGACGATAGGCCGCACTACATCGGTCAAGCCACGAAATTACATAATCGTCTATGGGGCCATGCCGTACAAGCTGGGGGTCGCTATTACCATTTCTGGAACTTTTTCTAGGCATTTGCAGTAGCCGACCAGAAGCACAGGGACGAGCTTGAGGGCATCCTGACTGCAGCCATGCCGACGGCCAACAGCGCCAAGCCAAAGCTCAAGCGGGAAAGAATGCCGAAAGGAGTCCGAGGCTTGCTGGCTAAAATCAATCAATATCGTGCGCGATAAGCCGACTGTCCGGAGTGGGCTGCCTCACTCTTTGTGATTTTCAAAGGGTACCTCGAATCTGTCCGCTTACGGTGAGATTATGCCTTCGGGGCGCCGGCTCTCTCGACAAGAAGACAATTTCCATGATAGATTGATGCATTGATTCATCAATTGATTGGAGACTATTTTATGGAACGCCGCGTTGATGCCCATGTTGCCCGCACGCAGTTCGGGCAGATTATGAACCGCGCCGTCGAGAACAACGAGCGTTTTGTCGTAGACCGGCGGGGAGAGCCCGCAGTGGTCATCATGAGTGTCGAGGATTTCATCAAAACTGTCGCGCCGCCGCCAAAGTGGCTTGAGAAAGCCTGGGCAAGCGCAAAGCAACGAGGCCTGGACAAGCTCACTCCGCAGGAGATCGACGCCGAGATTAAGGCGTACAGGCGCGAGAAGAAAAAGTGATTCGGGCTGTCATTGATACGAATGTCCTCGTATCGGCCCTGATCTCGCCTTCCGGCAATGAAGCCCTGTTGCTGCTTGCCGTCAAGCAAGGGCTGGTGCGGCCTTGCTTTTCTCCCGCCGTGCTGAAGGAATACTCGGAGGTGTTGGCGCGGCCCAAGTTTGCTTTTTCTCCGGATGAAATCACGGCAGTCATCGACCTGCTTCAGCGCCAAGGCGATCTTCTGCACCCTGCTCCGCTTCCCGGCATTTCTCCCGACCCTAAGGATGACAAATTCATGGCCTGCGCCCTAACGGCACAGGCGGACTTCGTGGTTACAGGCAATAAGAAGGATTTCCCGAAGGACCAGCTTGGAGCTACCCAGGTCGTGAGCGCGGGCGAACTCCTGAATCTGATAACCCTCGAACTCTAGCCGTCGGGCTTCGCTCGACCGGACAGCCGAGAGCGGCCGTCCCCACATGGGCACCTTCGCAAACCGAGATGCTTAGTTTGCCCTAATCCATCGCCCTTCTATAAACTTAAAGGTTTGCTGCCCTCAGTCGATAGCCGCAAGCGGGTTCCTGCCGATTCTTAGCTGACGAGCGATTATGAAAATCCACGAGTACCAGGGAAAAGCGATTCTTAAGAAGTATGGTGTGACGGTGCCGCGCGGGACAATGGCGACTTCGCGCGAAGAAGCTGACTCGGCGGCCAAAGAATTGTTCAGCGCCGGAGCGACGGGAGTGGTGGTCAAGGCGCAAATTCATGCGGGCGGGCGGGGCAAGGGCGGAGGGGTAAAGATCGCCAAGTCGGTGGATGAAGCGGGAGAACTCGCCGGCAAAATGCTGGGGATGAAGCTGGTCACGCATCAGACGGGCCCCGAAGGCCGCACGGTGCGGCGCCTGCTGATCGAAGAAACGCTGCCCATCGAAAAAGAGTTGTACCTGGGGATACTGGTGGACCGCGCGGAAGGCAAGCCGGTATTCATGGCGTCGGCCGCCGGAGGAATGGAGATCGAGCAGGTGGCCGAGGAGAATCCCGATGCCATCCTGAAGCAGCACATCGACCCCGGCATGGGCCTGGAAGCGTTTCAGGCGCGCAAGATGGCTTTCGCGCTTGGGCTGAAGGCGCAGCAGATTAATCCCGCGGTGCAATTTCTCTCCAACCTCTACAAGGCGTTTCTCGATACAGATGCATCGCTCGTCGAGATCAATCCCTTCATCACCACCACCGATGGCCGGCTGTTCGCGCTCGACGCCAAGTTGACCTT